>NZ_JAQYWD010000006.1 GCF_030145145.1 Desulfobacula sp.
TTTTCTTTGGCCTTGATAATCCGGCTGGCAATCATGGGATGGCAGGCGGTGGTATTGGATCCGATAACAAAAATGACGTTGGAGTCTCGTTCAAATTCTGCAATGGAATTTGTCATGGCTCCACTTCCAAAAGCAGCGGCAAGACCTGCCACTGTGGAAGAGTGTCACAATCGAGCGCAATGATCGACATTGTTGGTACCAATGACGGCCCGGGTAAATTTCTGGGCAAGGTAGTTTTCCTCATTGGTGATTTTAGCAGAGACCAGGACCCCGATGGCGTCCGGGCCGAATTGGTCTTTGATCTGGTTGAATTTAACGGCGGCATGGCCAATGGCCTCATCCCAGGTCGCTTTTTGAAACCGGCCGTCCTCTTTTATTAAAGGCGTTTTCAATCGCATATAACTGTTAATATATTCATGAAGATTCCATCCTTTTATGCACAGTTTCCCGTGGTTGACAGGGTGGGATTTCATGGGAAGGGTGGCGTTTATTTTTCCATCAATCACTTCAAACAGAACGCCGCAGCCGGTTCCGCAATAAGAGCAGACTGCCGGTACAAATTTACAGTCCATATTCTTTTTCTCCTTCTAGTTGAGCATCCATGGGTTTGGGCTCCAGCACTGTTTTTTCTCCGATGATGGTAAACGGGGATTGATCCGTGCCATTCCCGGGTCGGTAATCAAAAATATCCGATACAATGGCATTGACTTGCCTGTACAGGAGGCGCAACGGAATGTCCATGGGACAGGCATCCTCGCATAATCCGCAGTCAATGCATCTTCCTGCCATGTGGGTCGCCCGGATCAGATGAAAAATCGGGACATCCACCGGAAGGGTGCCCGGTTCCACAAGGCTGGCATGTTCAAGGCTGCATTCATCACAGAAACATACCGGGCAGATATTTCTGCACCCATAGCATTTGATGCATTTATTGAACTCATACATCCACCGGGAAAACCGGTTTTTATTGTTGAAGTCATCTAAAAAAGTGTCCGGATCTGCATTAAAATCAATGCCGTGGGTTTTTTTATACGCCCCGGTCTGTTTGGGTTCAAGGTATGAACAGTCACTGTGGGGCTTGAGGGGGGACGGGCAGCAACTGATATTGATGGTTTCAATATTTTCAGGGTTCAATTGTTTCCAGGTGTAAAGAAGGTTTAATGTCCGTAGATTACATTCCCTTGCGATCATACCGATGCGAATATCCGGGTGTTTTTCAGTTAAATGTGTGGCTATTTTTTCAAGTGAGTACCGGCCTTCACTGACCTGAAGCGCTTTGAGTTCCTCCATCCTGTCCCGGGTAAACCCGTGGGGGAGCAGGTGCCCGTCCAATGCCTTATATCCTAAAAAAATATCAATCTTGTCCTGTATGAACAATTGTTCAACTTGATCGATGAGGTTCATTTTTTTATATTGCTCCTTTAACAGCTGCGTCGATTTTTTTTAAGGGATTGGGTCCCATCTGCCGTATTTTTTCTGTAAAATCAGTAACAACCTGTACATATTTCTGGGCCTCGGCAGAAGAAATCCATTCAAGATGGAGTCGTCCTTCAAGCCCGAAAAAGGTTAAAAGTTCCTGCATAAACCGTATTCGTTTGATGGTCATATGATTACCATACAGGTAATGACAGTCGCCGATATGTCAGCCGCCCACCAGGACACCGTCCGCATGGCTCTGCAATGCTCTTAAGATATGGTGGGGGGATATGGATGCTGAACACATGACCCTCACCGGTATGATATTGGGGGGGTACTGAAGCCGTGAGACACCGGCCAGGTCGGCAGCACCATAGGTACACCAGTTGCACATAAAAGCAATAATCTTGGGTTCAAATATATCTGTTTTCAAAAGCGGTTTCCTTTTTTATTATTTATGCGGTCATTGCACTTTTAATCTGTGCATACAATTGTTCATTATTAAATCCGTCAAGTGTCAGGGCTTCAGATGGGCATGTCGCCGCACAGGCACCACATCCCTTGCAAAGCGCGCTATTGATGTCAACGATGTTTTTTTCATCATTCATTGCAATGGCCCCGTAGGGGCAGACGTTGATACAGGCACCGCAGCCTGAACAAAATCGCGGATTGACGGTGGATACGATTCCCCCGACACTGATGCTGTCCTGGGCAAGGGTGGTGATGGCCCTGGATGCCGCCGCTTTTGCCTGGGCAATACTTTCATCAATGGGTTTTGGATAATGGGCCATACCACACAGGAAAACGCCGTCAGTGGCAAAATCAACCGGCCGCAATTTCTGGTGGGCTTCCAAGAGCCAGCCGTCGCTGTCGCTGACCACTTTAAATGCCCGGGAGAGGTCTAAATTATCCCGGGCTTCGATCCTTGAGGCAAGACAGAGGATGTCCGCATCAACCGACACCCTTCTGTTTAAAATAGGGTCGTCAAATTCAATGGTGACACACCCGTCGTTCGGGCTGACAACCGGTTTGTTGTCCAGATCATACCTGAAAAATAAAATGCCAAGATCCCTTGCCTGTTTATAAATCAGTTCCCGTTTCCCATAGGTCCGGATATCCCTGTATATGATATAAATATTGGCGTCAGGGTTTAAGCGTTTAATCTCAATGGCGCTTTGTATGGAGTGGGTGCAGCAGACCTTTGAACAATACGGGTGGGTTTTGTCCCTTGATCCGACACATTGAATAAACACAATATTGTCTGCTGTTTTGATGCGGTTCTCATCCGTTTTAAACACCGTGTCCAGATCCAGATGGGTCAGGACAGCATCATGGGTGCCATAGAGGTATTCCTCCGGTTTTGATTCCCGGGCACCAACGGCAAGTATGGCCACCCCGTGGGAAATCTGTTGTTCAACGCCTTCTGCAACAATGGTGGTGTCAAAATTGCCCACAAACCCATCCACCTGCTTGACTGTGGCGCCCGCGAACAGACGGATCCGTTCATTTTTTTCAACCGTGTGGATGAGCTGTTTGACATAGGCGCCGATATCTTCATTCAGATAGGTTTTGTTCAACTGCCTGGCATTTCCGCCTAAATTTTGATTTTTTTCCACAAGTGTGACAGGAAAGCCCTGACGGGCAAGGGTGAGCGCGGCCGTCATCCCGGCAACCCCCCCGCCCACGACAAGGGCGGACTGGGTGACAGGCAGCCTGCTTTCAAACAAGGGGGTTAACAGAACACTTTTGGCCACGGCCATTCTTACCAGTTTTTTGGCTTTTTCGGTGGCCTGTTCCGGTGTCCGGGCGTGGACCCATGAATCATGGTTTCGGATATTTGCCATTTCAAACACATGTTTGTTCAGACCGGCACTCACCAGGGTTTCCCGGAACAGGGTTTCATGGGTTTTCGGTGAGCATGCCGCCACCACAACCTTGTTTAATCCCTGTTCCTTGATCACCCGGGCCATTTTGTCCTGGGTATCCTGGGAACAGGTGAAAAGATTCTCTTCAACATAGGTGACACCGGGAAGGGTTCTGGCATATTCAACCACCTCGGGGACATTGATCACCCCGCCGATATTGGTGCCGCAATTGCAGACAAACACACCGATTTTAGAAAATTCCCGGGAGGTATCGCGTTCTTGGGGAACACGGATACTTTTGGTTTTCGTATGACGGGCAGGCGCGATGTTTTCCGTGGCCGCCGCAGCAGCAGAGCTGGCTTCCATCACGGACTGGGGAATGTCTTTGGGGCCGGTTAAAACCCCGCAGGCATACACGCCCGGCACAGATGTTGAAACCGGGTTGAAGCTGCCGGTTTGAATGAAATTAAATTGATCTAATTCTATCCCCATGGTGTTTGACAATTCAACGGCGGATTTCCCGATTTCAAGACCGGTGGACAGCACCACCAGATCAAAAATTTCCGTTTGAATATGGCCTGAATCGTCTATGTATTTCATTTCAATGCCGGTTTTGTCCATCAGGGGAACCACCGAGTGGACCCTGGATCGTATAAACCGCACCCCGTTTTCCCTGGCGGTGTCAACATACCGGTCAAAATCTTTGCCCTGGGTTCTCATGTCCATATAGAAAATGGCACATTCCAGGGGATCCTGGCTGTGATCTTTGGCCATGACGGCCTGTTTTACCGCGTACATGCAGCAGACAGACGAGCAATACCCGTTGCTGCATCTGTTTTCATCCCGGGAACCAACACATTGCAGCCAGGCAATTCGGTCGGGATGGCGGGGGTGCTTTTTTTCCGACGGCAGGCACAGGTGACCGCCAAACGGGCCTGTGGCGGAAAGCATACGTTCGAATCCCATTGACGTGACAATATCAGGGTGTCGGGCAAACCCGAGATTATCCAGTTTTGAAGGATCAAAAGAGGTGAACCCGGTGGAAAGGATAATGGACCCCACATGGAGGGACCGCTCTTTTTGGGTGTCCTTGAAATTGATGGCACCGGACGGGCAGACGTTTTCACAAATACCGCATCTGTCCTTGTTCAAATAAATACACTGGGTGTCATCAATGGCATATTTCAAGGGAACGGCCTGGGAATAGGGGACATAAATCGCTTTTCTTTTCCCCAGCCCTTCATTATAGGCATCATCCACTCGTTTGGGACATTTTTCCGCACAAATGCCACAGGCGATGCATTTATTGGTATCCACGTATCGGGGATGCTGAACGAGGGAAACCTTGAAATTCCCTTCAGACCCGGACAACCCGGAAACTTCAGTCAGTGTTAACAGTTCAATGTTGGAGTGCCGGCCGACCTCGACCAGTTTTGGGGAGATAATTCACATGGCACAGTCATTGGTTGGAAATGTTTTATCCAGCTGGGCCATTCGCCCGCCAATGGCAGGAGATCGTTCAACCAGGTAAACATAAAAGCCTGAGTTGGCAAGGTCCAAAGCGGCCTGCATACCAGAAATACCCCCGCCGACAACCATGACTGATCCTTGAAGCGGTTCTGGATTTATCGTTTGTATGTTCATTTTTTATGACTCCGTGATGTTATATGTGATCGATTGTTTTTTAAAGGCATTTTGAACGGCAATAATAATATCGTCGTCATCAAATGGTTTTGATATATAGTCATTGGCGCCAAGTTTCATGGCGGTGACAGCATTTTTAACTGTTGAATATCCTGTTATAACAATAACATAAAGTTCCGGCTTGGCGTCTTTAATGGTTGCCAGAATTTCCATTCCATTCATGTCTTTCAATTTCATGTCCAGCAGAAGGACATCATAGGGGGTGTTTAAAATGGATTTGAGCCCTTCTGCACCGGATAAGAAATGGTCACACTGGTATCCCATTTCACTTAAAATCATTTTACAGCCCTGGCATATTACATTTTCATCATCAATAATCAGTACCCTTTGTTGCATCTTTCATCAGCCTTTCGTGTTGTCTTCATTTGTATCGTCCATGATGGGTAACTCGATTCTAATCAATGTTCCAATGCCGGGTTCGCTCAGTACATTTACCGTACCCTGGTGATTCCTGATAATGCCATAACTGACGGACAGGCCAAGCCCGGTGCCATCGGATTTGGTGGTATAGAACGGCTCAAATATTTTTTGTAGTTTGTCCTGGGGAATACCGTATCCGTTATCCTGGATTTCTATGAGAACAGTATTATTTTCCGTGTCCATTCTGGACCGGATGCCGATGGTTCCTTTTCCATCGATGGCATGGACAGCATTCAGCAGCAGGTTGATCAACACCTGTTCAATCTGGTTGGGATCCAGTTGGAAATTGACAATGGCCGGATCAAGATTTTTGATGATCTGAATGCGTTTGATGAGAAATTCATTATCCATCAGTGCAAGCGATTTTTCAATGACCGTGTTGAGGTTTGCATCCACCTTTTCAGGCTTTTTTTCCCGGGAAAAATCCAGCAGTCCCTGGATGGTCACCTTACACCGTTGGGTTTCCTGCATGATAATTTCAAGCCCTTCTTTAAATGGCCCGTCCGGCGATGCTTTTTTAAACAGATTTGAACTGTAAAGCAGTATTCCGGTAAGGGGATTGTTAATTTCATGGGCAATCCCGGCAGCCATTCTTCCCAGGGAAGACAGCCGGTCAATTTTGGTGGCAAGCTTATTGTACTGCAGGATATGGAATTTTATTTTGCTGTCATGGTTGATGGCGCAGGCACATTGTTCCGTCACCGCATTCATGAAATCCAGTTCATCATCGGAAAACACTTTTTTTTCCTCAAAATATGTCCTGAGAAATCCAAACAGTAAATTATCAAACATCAATGGTACGTCCAGCATCATCCGGATGCCGATATCCCAGGCTTCTTTGGGATATTTAACCCGGGGGGCATTTGAAATGTCCGTGATAATATGCGGGGTGTATTCTTTGTTGGGCCACGAGAAGAATCGTTTTCCCGCCAAAGGTTCCAGTGCCAGATATTTTTCATCAATTCCATAGGACGCACGGATCGTGAAAGAAGCCGTCTCTTTATTAAAAATACACAATGCAGCGCCCTTGCCGTTGAGGCCCTGGGTGGTATTTGAAACCATGAGTTTCAGGACTTCATTCAGGTCTGTTCCGGTTTTGGAATGAACCACTTTACTTACGTCCCTGATGGCTCGATAAAAAATTTTAAATTGTTTTAATTCAGTCATGGTATTGGTGTCTGCTTTTTGTTAAAAATTAACAGGTAAAAACATCCTGTGATTGCCTGATTTTTCATCTTACCACGCTTCCCTTTCAAGGCGTTTGTAAACAAACATGAGTTGCTTCTGTGTGAGTTCACCGATGTTTTCATTGATCCATTTCAGGTCGCCGGATGCAACGGCGCCCTTTGCCTCGACGGACAAGGTGTATTGATCCAGGGCCAAACTGCCTTTTTCCATGAGATCCGTCCAGAATTGTTCATCTTCACAGGTTCGGTTCAACACATTTAAGACCTCTCTTTTCTGGATGGAAATGACATTGTCCGGATCAATAGAAGATGCTGTATCCTGGTCAAGGGCTAAGCTGTTTTGATGAAGGGCCTCAGTTATAGACGATTTGATTTGTTCCTCGGTAAACGGTTTGGCAATAAAATCATGGGCACCCAGCTTCATTGCATTGACGGCCAGACTGCTGGTGGCATAGCCGGTCATGACAATTACTTCTGTTTCGGGTCTGGTTTCTTTAATCTGTTTGACCACCTGCATGCCGTCAATGTCAGGCAGCCGTAAATCCGCCATCAGAAGATCATAGTCATATCGTCCCATGGCCTCCATGGCACCCTGGCCTGTTGCCTCAAGGTCAACGGTATACCCTTGTTCATCCAGAATCATTTTTAAGCCTTTTGCCACATGTAAATCATCTTCCATGATCAATATATGTGGGGCGACACTGTTCTGAGCTGTGCTGTGTTCTTTTAAAGCGGCCATATCACTATCCTTTTTTTTGGGGTTTTGTTTGGTTGTGAAATACAATAGCATATGGCATACCAGGTGGGTTGTGGGACTTAAAATAATTGATAAAATTAAATTATTTCTATTAAAACAGAGTGTTATGTGTTGATGTGTTTTAAAGAAGCGCGGGTGGATAACGGTGCAGAGGGACTGTTTCGTATAAAAAATTATATGTGGTTTGCAGGTTTAGCGGCTTTTCCTGGACGAAAAGGTAAGGGAGCGGCTGTATAAAAAAATATATGCCATATAAATAAATATATGCAGGCTGCAGGGGCTTAGGTTTTTGAATATGTTATATTGTATTTTTTCATTTGGGTTGAAAAATTGGACCGCTGCATTCCCACCATTTTTGCCGCCCGGGTAATATTTCCATCGTTTTCCAGGAGGGCCCGTTTTAAAAACGAGGTTTCGGTTTTACTGAAATGCGTTTCAAGAAATTGTTTTTTTGCGGCCTTGAGTTCATCAAGGGTCCGGGGAACCGGAATCTCATCCGGCGTGCTCTCCGAGCGTATTTCCAGGTGGTCATACAAAAATTTTTGATTCAATTGATTGCCATCGGACATGATGATCAATCGTTCCACCACATTTTTTAATTGTCGGACATTGCCGGGCCAGTCATGATTTACAAGGACCTTAAGGGCATCATCGGAAAAACCTGATATTTGCTTGCCTGTTTTTCGGCAGAACCGCTTTAAAAAATGATAGGCCAGTTTGGGGATGTCATTTTTTCTGTCCCGCAGCGGGGGAATGTGTATCGGGAATACATTTAACCGATAAAAGAGGTCTTCCCGGAATTTTTTTTCCGCCACCATCTTTTTTAAGTCCATATTTGTCGCTGTAATGATTCGGGCATTTGTTTTTTTGACCTGGTTGGACCCCACGGATTTGTATTCACCGGTTTCCAGGACCCGGAGAAGTTTGCCCTGTATGTCCAGATCCAGGTTGGTCACCTCGTCTAAAAACAAGGTGCTGTTTGAGGCAATTTCAAAAATTCCCGGCATGGTTCGGTCGGCCCCGGTAAAGGCCCCTTTTTCATGGCCAAAAAGTTCGCTTTCCATAAGGGAGGCGGAAAATGTATTGCAATCCATGGCGATGATCTGTTTGGCGGATCGGTTGCTGTGGGCATGAATGGCATTTGCAAAGAGTTCTTTGCCGGTGCCGCTTTCACCTTCCAGCAGCACGGTACTGTCCAGGGGGGCCACCCGTTCGATTTTGTTGAAAATTTTAGCCATCAGCCGATTGTTGCCAATGATGTTATCAAAGCTGAATTTGTCATAAAGCTGTTTTTTCAACGACAGGTTTTCCTGCACCAGGGCTCGGCTTTCCAGGGCTTTGAGGATGGATTTTTCAAGTTCTTTTTCATTAAAGGGTTTGGTAATAAAATCAAAGGCCCCGTTTTTCATCGCTTCCACTGCATTTTCCACCGTGCCATGGCCTGTCATAATGATGACAGAGACATCCATTTTTTTTTCATTGATTTTTTTTAAAATTTCAATACCGGTTATATCTGGCAGCCGGATATCCAGCAGGATCAGGTCAAATGGGTCATTAAATATTTTTTCAAGCCCTTTTTGTCCGGAAAGGGCTGTTTCTACATCATATCCATTTTCCGTAAGAATTATTTTGCATCCGCTGCAGATGGACGGTTCGTCATCAATGATCAATATTTTTTGTGGGTCACTCATTTTGTCACTCAATATGTTTCATCCGGTATCTTTTTACACCGGTTCATGTTTTTAAGCTGGTAAACCATTTACTACCATTTATTTTTTTATACGCCTTGATAATAACATGCAATGACGTCAGGTCAATAGATGGGCCCAGGCTTTTTTCAAGGAACAGGTGCATCATCCGAAAAGGAGGATAAGCCGATGATGGGGATGAAGGGACGGCATTGTTTTCCGGCCATAAACCAGACGACCTGGTTTTTTGGCTCTTTTTTCTTTTTGCGTAACGGATTTCGTGATTCAGGTCGAATTCAAAGAGATGGTCTGTTGTCTCTATCCGTGAGAACCTGCCGAATTTTACAGGGTAGCTTACCGTTTTGTATTGGTGGTCTCCTTTGCAGCCAAGGCTGATACAAAGATCAGGGGACTGGAAAATGTCACTGAAATATGGTATGACCCCTGTCAAAATGCGAATATCCCCAAGGTTGGTTTTAAATGAAATAAACCCGATAAAAATGGAGTGAGCCGGATGAAAAAAATTAAACAAATGACCGTGGCTGTATTGCTTTCAGCCAGCATGGTGCTGGCCGCAGCAGGCGTGTCCCTGGCCGATAAGGACCAGACGTCAACCGTTTTGACTCTGGCATTGCTGCCCATACCTGATGTGCTTCCCTCTTTTGTGGCCGAAGCAAACGGTTATTTCGAAGAATACGGTATCACCGTTAAAATGCTGCCCGTGAGCAGCGGGCTTGAGCGGGATCAGCTCATGCAGGCCGGCCGCATCGACGGTATGCTCAACGAAATGGCAGGTACGGCAAGCTTTAACCGGGAAGGGGCCAAAATGAAAATCATTGCCTCTGCCAGAAAACCCATTAATAATTCTGCCCTTTTCAGAATTTTGGCATCTCCGAAAAGTTCCCTTTCCAGTGTGGACGACCTGAAAGGGGTTCCCATTGCCGTGTCAAAGAATACCATTATCGAATATATCACAGACCGGCTGCTACAGAATTCGGGTTTCACCGACGATCAGATTAAGACCAGATCCGTTCCTGTCCTGCCCGAGAGGATGCAGCTTCTCATGTCCGGCCGGATCCAGGCAGCCACCTTGCCGGATCCCCTTGCCACAAGCGCTGTCAGTGCTGGGGCAAAGGTGCTGGCAGCCGATCTTCAGATGCCTGAACACAGTGTCAGTGTGCTGACGTTCAGTAGGGCATCTCTTCAAACAAAACAGCAGGCTGTGGCCCTGTATATTAAGTCCTGGATGCGGGCGGCCCAGGATTTGAACACCAACCCTGAACGCTACCGGTCACTCATGCTCAAGAAAATCAGGGTGCCCGAAAATATCAGGCAGTCTTTTCTTATCCCCTCATATCCGGTCAATGAAGTTCCCAGCCAGGCACAATGGGCGGATGTCATTGCCTGGATGACCGAGAAAAAGATGATCACCAAAAAGATTGACTATGCGTCTTCGGTAAGCAACGCATTTCTTCAATGATTACCATTGAAGATCTGATATTCACCCATGCCGGCGGGCAGGAGATATTCAAGGGATTCGGGTTAAGCATAGGCAAAGGCGAGTCATGGACTATTATCGGACCATCCGGGTGCGGAAAGACCACGCTGCTCTATCTGATTGCAGGGCTGATCATGCCGCAAAAGGGCTGTATCCGAATAAAAGGGGAACCCGTCACACGGCCAAGGCCGCAGACAGGTCTGGTGTTGCAGGATCATGGGCTGCTGCCCTGGGCCACGGTGGTGGAAAACAGCATGCTGGGGTTTAAAATCAGAAAATTCTACGGACCGGACGGCATCCACAGTCCCTTGAACAGCCTGCCGGACAGAAAAAAAGAAAAACAGCAGGTCGATCAATGGCTGGCAAGGCTCGGCATTGATCAGTACGGCCAAAGCTACCCTGCACAGTTGTCCCGGGGACAGCGGCAGCGGGCCGCCATTGCCAGGACCCTGGTGCTGGCGCCGGACCTGTTGCTCATGGACGAACCCTTTTCCGCTCTGGATGCCCCCATCAGAAAAGAACTGCAGCAGGTGATGAACACCCTTCATGAACAGACCAACAGGACCAGTATTGTGGTGACCCATGACATTGAAGAGGCTGTCATCATGGGCCGGTATATCCTCGTGCTGAGCACCGGTGTCAACACAGCGGCCCAGGTGATTGACAACCCCCATGCCGGCAGCAGGGGCAATGTGAAATCACAACAGTTTGAGCAGATGTGTGACAGGCTTCACAACTGTCTGGGGGCATTGCAATGAAGAAAAAAGCCACCCTGGCCGGGGCAGTTACCGGTACATTGATGCTGCTGGGGGGGTGGTGGCTGGTGGCCGTCATTGTGAACCGGCCCATACTGCCCTCTCCCTTTACAGTGGTGCCGCTTTTTTTTACCTCTTTTTTCAATGAACTGGGGCTTCATTTTCTGGCCAGCGGTGCCAGGGTCATGGCGGCCATCACCATTGCAACGCTGCTTGCCGCTCCTGCGGGCCTGGCCCTTGGTCAAATTGCCCTGCTGGACCGGATTGCTGGGCCGTTGATCGCCATTGCCTATCCCATACCCAAAATTATTTTTCTGCCGGTGATCTATGTACTCATGGGGATTACAGACCTGTCAAAGATCACCCTGATCGCCCTGATCATATTTTTCCAGATTCTGGTGGTGGTCAGGGACGAGGCTGCCGGGCTTAAGAAAGAGTTGATCCTGTCGGTGCAGTCGCTGGGGGCGGGGCGGTTGGCATTGTTCCGCTACGTCTACCTTCCGGCCTGTGTGCCGGCCGTGCTCACGGCATTGAGGGTATCTACGGGCACGGCCATAGCGGTGTTGTTTATTGCAGAGCAGTCATTGACCGAATATGGGCTGGGATATTATATTGTGGTGGAAACCTACCAGATCCTGTTGTACAAGGAGATGTATACTGGTATCATGGCCATGGGACTTTTGGGCGTGGCCATCTATTTTGTGATCTATGCCATTGAACTGAAGGTGAATAAACACCTGTACATCAATTAGGAAATCAAATAATGCAAATAAAACACTGGCTTTTGGCCATCCGGCCCAAAACACTGCCGGCAGCCGTCTGCCCTGTGCTGGTGGGTGCCGCCTGTGCCGCATCAGACAATGCCTTTTCTTTTGTAATGTTCGTGGCAGCACTTTCAGGGGCGTTGCTGCTGCAGATTTCGGTAAATCTGGCCAATGATTATTTTGATTTTAAAAACAAGATTGATACCCATGAACGAAAAGGGCCGGTCAGGGTTACCCAGAGCGGATTGATCAAACCTGAGACCGTTAGAAACGCCACGATTTTCACGCTTTTGCTGTCCCTGATCCTGGGGCTGTTTCTGATCATGAAAGGGGGCGTGGTGATCCTGGTCATTGTTATTGCTTCCCTGATCTGTGCGGTCTGCTACAGCGGCGGACCCTACCCCATTGCCTCCAACGGTCTGGGAGAGGTGTTTGTGTTTCTTTTCTTTGGACCTGTGGCCGTGTGCGGCACCTATTATCTCATGGCAGGTATGGGGTCATGGGAATGCATGGCCGTATCAATCCCGGTAGGGCTATTGATTACCGCCATTATCGTGGTGAACAACTTAAGGGATATCCAGACCGATGCCAAGGCCGGCAAGAGAACCCTTCCCGTGATCCTTGGATATGCCCGGACCAAAACCGAATATTTTATTCTGGTTTTACTTTCTTTCCTGCTGCCCTGCCTGATGTTTGCCTCAGGATGGTACCGGGCAGCTATTCTTTTGCCTCTGCTGGTATTTCACCTTTCTTTTCCCCTGTTGAGGGCCATATCCGAAGAAAAAGGCGAAGCACTGAACCTTTGCCTTGCAGGGACGGCAAAGATGGCCCTGGCCTATTGTGCGCTGTTTTCTTGCGGCATACTTTTCAGCTGATCACCGTCTCGGAATTTTTTTTGGCATTTTTTCTAAACAAGCAAGCAAGAAAGCTATCTGGAATTTTTGGCCGTTTTATGATGTCTTTTTTGTTTGACAAAGGAAAGACCTGCCTAAATGGGATAGTAAACGCGTTAATGACAATACAAGCAAATGATCGTGTCCTTATTTCACCGCTGGGTTTGGTTTTTTCTGTGAGAGATTGCAAAAAAAGGCCCGCCTGATGATTTGATACATGGAGGAAATAGCGGGCCTTTATTTTTACAGGGCTTTACGGACCTTCTCCTTGATGCGTTGAATATGACCCCGTCCCATTCCCTTTACTTCACAGCCTAATTTGAAGTATTGTTCTATCTTCTCATCATCCAAAATACAGAAACAGTCGATAATGGCGCAGGGTTTACCCACTGCGTTCACGACCGCTTCCGGGTCCATGTCCAGATAGTGGGAATGGCGCACCCCTAAAACGATGGCCTCAACGCCCTTCATGGCGCCCCACAAATCTTTTTCAATGGTGAGTTCTTTTAATTTCTCCTGCCGGTGGAAGAAACGGGACCATGAATATTGGGGTTGGGGGTAGGTGTCCTGGGCCTCAAGCTCCCACCAGTGTTCCAGAAACGGGTCATGCACCCGGATTTCCCCACCCATTTCCGTTAGTTTGCGAACAATCATCTCGGAGCCGCTGTAACGGGTATCCCCAACATCTTCCCGGTAGGCAGCCCCCAGCAGCAGGATGTCTGCGGCTGCTATGGGCCGGCCCATATTTCGCAGGGCATCCCGGACAAGCTGGGCCGCATGCAGGGACCGGGTGTCATTAATGTCAATGGCCAGGGGGGTGATTTTGAAAATGTCATCTTCCCAGCCGTGGATGTGTTTATACGCCCACACACCCAGGCCACCATCTTTGGGAAGGCAGTAGCCACCAATACCCGGACCCGGAAAAAGCATGTTTGAATGGGTGGGGCGCATCTTAATGGCCTCGATTACCTTTTTCAGGTCTACACCGTTCCGCTCGGAAAAAAGGGACCATTCATCCATAAAGGCAAGGATAGTGGCCCGATAACTATTTTCAATGATTTTGGCTGTTTCCGATTCAATGGGTTTGTCAAGAACGGTCAACGGGAAATCATCGGTGTTCAGCACATCCTCTAAAAATTTTTTTACTTTGTCTTTGGCTGACTGGTTTACCCCGCTGCAGACCCGCCAGAAGTCACGGATGGAGGCAACATAATTTTTGCCGGGCATCACCCGTTCATAACTATGGGCCAGCAACGGGTCGGTATCTATATTTCGCCGCCGAAAGATTTTTTTCATGATCGGATAAGCGACTTGCTCAGTGGTGCCGGGTGCGACGGTGGTCTCGATAAGCACCAGTGCTTCCGGTTTGATTTTTTCTGCAATGAAACCCAGAGAGGTTTCCAGGGCGGCCATGTCGGCAGAACCGGTTCGGCAGTCTCCCAGGGATTCTTTCAGGTAATCACACTGAACGTCCACAACCACAACATCTGCCAGGCTCAGCACATCATAGGTATAGGTGGCCATCAGGGTCTTTTTTTCTTTTACACAATTGTGAATCAGCACATCCACCTCGGGGTCTTCAGACTTGACCGGTGACAGTCCCCGGTTCAACAACGGAATTTTCCAATAACTCCGGACACTGGGGCGCTGCATGCCAATGACAAATTTTTTGGGCTCCCCATGTTCATCTGTTGAGTCCGCAACCACGGCTGCCATGACCGCACCGACAAAGCCGACGCCCACCACCACCACGATCTCCCGGCCTTTCTGCCGCTGCTGGTCAACGATTTTTGTCAGGGTTTCAAATTCCTCCTGATGCGCCTGCTCACTGGGAATTGGAAACTTTTCTCCTGATGGACTAAAGGAATATTCTTGTTCGGTCATCTTTCCTCCCGCTCAATGATTCGTGAAATAGTATTTGCCTGTTAACCAAATTTATTTTGGATATAATATTCTTATGGGGATAGCAAGGACTTTGATATTTTGGGGTTAACCGTTCACAATGCCAATGCAGAAAAAGGGCTGTTTCCCCACTGACGAAGGAAACAGCCCTTTTTTTAAGACCAAGGCGGGTGTGGCTTAGAGTCGTTCAAATATGGCTGCCGCCCCCATGCCGCCCCCCACGCACATGGAAACAATACCGTATCGTCCGTTGACCTCTTTGAGGTTGGCCAGACAGGTGGCGGTGAGTTTCGCCCCGGTACATCCCAACGGATGCCCCAATGCAATGGCACCGCCATGAATATTGATTTTATCCATGTAGGGTTCCAGTTTCAGTTCCCGGATGCAGTAAAGGGCCTGGGAGGCAAAGGCCTCGTTGAGCTCAATGATATCCATATCGGCAATGGTAAGCCCGGCCTGCGCCAGGACCTTGGGAATGGCGTAGCGGGGGCCCACGCCCATTTCATCGGATTTACACCCGATGGTGGTGTAGGCGACCAGTTTGGCCATGGGTTTAAGCCCCAGTGCATCACATTTTTCCTTTGATGCGATAATGCTCACCGCGGCCCCGTCCGTGGTCTGGGAAGAGTTTCCTGCTGTGACAACACCGCCGGCAGAAAAAGCCGGTCGAAGTTTTCCCAGTCCTTCCGCGGTGGAGACCCTGATGCCGTCATCATGTTCAACCATAAATTGTTCTTTCGTGTAGGTCCCGTCTGCCTGTTTGACATATTTATAGGCGGGTGTGGGAATGATTTCCGTAAACAGGCCGTTATCTCTGGCGTTGGCTGCTTTTGCCTGGGAGTCTGCGGCAAAGTTATCCTGGTCTTCCCGGGAGATGTTGTAACGGGCGGCGACATTTTCTGCTGTGATGCCCATGGAAACATACATTTCAGGGTTGGTCCGGGCATATTCAGGGTGAGGGCGGGGCATGTTTCCCGGCATGGGAACAAAACTCATGGACTCAACACCGCCGCCTATGGTGATGTCTGACCATCCCATCCGGACTCTCATGAAGGCAAGGGCAATGGCCTCAAGACCCGATGCACAGAACCGGTTAACGGTGGCACCGGATACCTTGTCGGGAAATCCGGCCATCTTCGCGGCAACTCTGCCGAGATTAAGTCCCTGTTCTGCTTCTGGAAAAGCACACCCCAGCATGACATCGTCAATGTGATCGGGTGTAAGGTTGGGGGTTCGTTCCACAGCCGTCTTCATGATAAAGGAAATAAGCTCTTCGGGTCTTGTCTGGTTGAACAGACCTTTGTTCTGTTTGCAACCAGGGGTTCTGATGGATTGTACGATATATGCGTCTCTCATGACTTACATCCTCCTTTAGTTTCTGAGTGGTTTGCCGGTCTTCAGCATGTGATCGATTCTGGCAATGGTTTTTTCTTCTTTGCAGAAGTCTACAAATGCATCCCTTTCAAGTTTCAGCAGGGTCTCTTCATCGATGGCACTACCGGTTTTAACTTCTCCCCCACTCATCACATAGGCAATTCGTTTGGCAAGGAATGCATCATACTCACTCATGAAGCCACCGTTGAGCAGGTTGAAGATTTCAGAATCCACCATGCCCTGGCCTGCATCTCCCATGACAATAAGGGGTTGCCTGGCCGGGGGGATATATCCGTCATCCACCATTTTCAGCACTTCTTTTTTGGCTTCGCCGATCAGATTGTCACGGTTGAACACGATCCTGTCGGCCTGACCCAGGAAACCGTTCCCCCTTGCCTGGGCTGCTGACATGGAAACCGCTGCCATGGCAATTTTCATAAAGGCCGGGACAAAAAATTTCGCCAGGTCCGTGTCTTGGGCTGTCTTGGCCGGCAGGGCAGTGATATATTTTTTCCACAGGTTCATGGTGCCGCCACCGGCGGGAAGAAGGCCTACACCGATTTCCACCAGCCCCATGTAAAGTTCTGAATGGGCCACGATTCGATCCGCCCCCAGGCAGACTTCACACCCCCCCCCCAGAACCATTCCGTAGGGTGCGGCAATAATGGGAAAAGGTGAATACTTGGCCCTTTGGATGCCCGCTTGTCCTTTTTTCAGGAACGCCTCGATATCCGTGTAGCGTTTGTCATGACAGAGTTTGGATACAAAGGACAGGTCAGCCCCGGCGGAAAATGCCCCGGGCATGCCGCCGGCTTCATTGCCGATGACCAGTCCAACCCCGTTTTTATCCACATAATCAAGGGCTTCGCCAATGGAATCCATGATTTCTTCATTGATGGCATTCATTTTTGTGTGAAATTCAATACAGAAAACATCATCCCCGATATCCACGAGACTGGCGGATTTGTTCGCCATTACGGTCTTGTTATTGCCCTTTGCCGCAGCAATGGACACCCGGCTTTTGCCGGTGGGTACCACTTTATAGGCATCAGATGAAAAATCATAATAATAGTTGATACCATTTTCCAGTTTGTAAAAGCAGGTGTTGCCTTTTTCCAGCATCTGTTTAACATTGGCCGGAACATCCAGGCCCTCTTTGTCCATCCTGTCCACTGCTGCCTTAACCCCATAGGCATCCCAGATTTCAAAGGGGCCCATTTCAAAATTGTATCCCCATTTCATGGAGTTGTCGATTTCAATGATGGTATCGGCGATTTCAGGCACCCTGTTGGCGGCATACTGGAAACTATTGGCTGCCATTTTCCAGGCAAATTTACCCCCCTTGTCATCCCCGTTCAGGACGCAGTCCACTTTTTCTTTCAGGGTTGTTCGTTTTTTTGCCGCATCAATACAGGGGAAGCTGGGCCTGACCAGGTCTTCATATTCCATGGTGGACGGATTTAATACTTTTCTTAATTTTTTCCATTCCGGGGTCAGGTCGGTTTTATAAAATCCGGCCTGGGTTTTGTTGCCCAGAAGATTTTTTTCAGCCATTTTGTCAATGAATTCCGGTAATATCAGGGCCGCTCTCTGTTCGTCGTCCGGGCAGAGATCATACGAATTTTTACAGACATGGATCACTGTATCCAGACCCACCAGGTCAACGGTTTTGAAAATGGCGGTTTTCGGTCGGCCCAGGGCAGGGCCAAATATCGCATCCACCTCGGGAATGGTCATTCCTTCTTCCACCATGGCTTTCATGATGGCCCCGATACCCTGTATGCCGATGCGGTTGCCGACAAAGTTGGGTGTATCTTTTGCCCAGACGATGCCTTTGCCCAGATTTTTCTCACCGAATGCCGCTATAAATTCAAGGATTTCAGGCAGGGTGTCTGCGCCCGGGATCAGTTCGAGAAGGTGCATATAGCGCACTGGGTTGAAAAAGTGCGTGCCCATAAAATGGGATTTGAAGTCTTTGGAAAAGCCCTCGCAAATGTCTTTCAGGGGAATGCCCGATGTGTTTGTTGAAACAATGGCGCCGGGTTTTCTGACATGTTCTATTTTTGTGAAAAGGTCTCTTTTGATGCCCAGGTTTTCCACCACAACTTCAATGATCCAGTCACATTCAGACAGGGTTTCAATGTCGTCTTCAAGGTTGCCGATGGTGATAAGGCCCGCATCTTTTTTGTTGAAAAATAAAGAGGGAAAGGATGCCAATGCCCCATCAAGACCGGCCTTCACCAGGCGGTTGCGGGCGGTGGGATCATTTTTTTCTTCCGCTTTTAAATCAAAGGGAACGATATCCAGCAGCTGCACTTTTACGCCGGCACCGGCAAGAAGGGCGGCAATACCGCCTCCCATGATTCCGGAACCGATAACTGCAGCCTGTCTGACTTTTCTTATCATGATTGCCTCCTAATGCAAGGGTGTTGATTAAAAAATATGAATGAGTATTCATTTTTGATTAACAGATAATCATGGGGGTTGTCAAGGAAAATAATTTGGAAAAAGCGTCGGGTTTATTCGAAAAATTTACATTCAAATTCAAAATGTTAGGCATATTATCATTTTGGGGATTGTGCAGATGATATTGGGTTGAACAAATATAAAGTGATATGAATAATCATTCATGATTAATAAGGGTCTTTCTTGTAAAAAATAAATGGGTTTGTTAATGTGAGTTTTTAATTTTTAAGGACATTTTTTAACCGGAGAGGTTTGATGGCGCTAAAAGACCCCAAAATTAAATTGTCCGATGCCCTGAACATCGACTCAATTGTCGCTTTCATTGAGTTCCTTCAAAGGGAGTCCGGGGATATTCCGTGGCATACGGAAGGGAAAACAGATCCCTGGGACCTTATCGAAACGATAATGGGGCTGAATATTGGCAACCGATTTGATATATCCTGCCGGGCATTTGAATGGCTGAAAAACATTCAGAATCCCGATGGCTCCTGGTATTCCGCCTATATGAACGGCACCCCCTCCGACCGAACCCGGGAAACCCATATGGCAGCGTATTTTTCTGTGGGCCTGTTTCATACCTGGCTGATGACTGGGGATATAGCATTGCTTGAGGCGTATTGGCCGACAATGGAAAACGGCATCAATTATGCCATCAGTCTGCAGACCAGCGGCGGAGAAATTTACTGGGCGAAAAGCCCTGAAGGAAAAGTGGATTCCATGTCTCTTCTGACCGGTGCCAGTTCTATTTTCATGAGTTTAAAATGCGCCCTGGCCGTTGCCACCCTCCTTGGAAAAAAAAGACGATCCTGGGAGACCGCCTTTAGCCGACTGGGACACTCCATCAGAAAGACCCCCCATCATTATAATGTCAGCAAATCCAGGTTTTCCATGTACTGGTTTTACCCCATTTTAAGCGGTGCGGTGACAGGCGAAACAGCAGAACACCGAATGGATAAGTACTGGAACAAATATGTCATAGACGGCCAGGGGGTCAGGTGTGTGTCTGACCAGCCCTGGGTCACCATCGCTGAAACATCGGAACTTGTCCTTGCGTTACATGGCATGGGGCGGACTGAAAAAGCCGGCATTGTCTTTTCCTGGATCCAGGACAGGCGATATGAGGATAAAACCTATTGGTGCGGGTACACCTATCCTGACATGGTGATCTGGCCCGAAGAAAAGATTTCCTGGACCAATGCCGTGGCGATGATCGCGGCAGATGCGATATACGCCATCACCCCGGCATCCAAGCTTTTCAGCCACCAATCGTGGGAGGGATTTGTCTATAAGGGGCTGTTAAATTGATAAAGGATTATCGTCCGTATTACATCAAATGCGCATGGTACAGGCTGTTGAAGCTATATGTCCGTCATAAGCTTGCCCCCCAGTTGACATCCATTGGCCGCCATTCATTTATTGTCAAACCCTGGCACATTGAAATATTTGGCGGGCCCGTCCGTATCGGAAACCATATCACCCTTTTGGGATGTTCTGATAAAAAGACCCGGTTGACGGTGTGGTCAGATCAGGACAATATCAACGGCATCAGGATAGGCGATCATGTCCTGATCGCTCCCGGGGTCAGGATCAGCGCGGCCAGTTCTATCTCCATTGCCGATTCGTGCATGCTGGCAAGCCATGTCTATATCACCGATTCCGACTGGCACGGTATTTATGACCGGTCTTTGCCGCCGGAAGTGGCAAGCCCTGTGACGCTGGAAGAAAACGTTTGGGTTGGGGACAGTGCCATTGTCTGCAAAGGGGTGACCATTGGAAAAAACAGTATTGTTGGTGCCGGGTCTGTTGTCACTTCAGATATCCCGGCCAATGTGATTGCCGCTGGAAATCCGGCAAAAATTGTCAAGCAACTGGACCCGGATAAACCCATGATCACCCGGAAAGATCGGTTTGCCGATGCCGATAAAATGACCCGGGATCTTGAATTTGCAGAAAAAAAAGGGCTCCAGGGCAATACGATTTTCGGGTGGGCCAGATCCCTCGTCTTTCCGGAAAAAAATCAATAGTTCAAATTAACAATGCAACTGACAGGGATATAAAAGAAAGCATGGTTGATACCATGATGGCTGCGGAAGCCAGCTGGGTATCACTGTTCAACTGGGCTGACAGAACATATATGGCAGTTGAGGTGGGCAAGGTGAAAAAGATCATTCCGGCCTTGAACGGGATTCCGGTGATGGAAAATGATTTTAACAGGAAAAATCCAATGACTGGCAGCACCAGTAATTTTAATCCGGCCGCAATAAACGACACCTTTGCATGATCCTTAAGCCCGGTCATACTGAGTGATCCGCCAATGGAAATCAGGGCCAGGGGCAAGGTCACCGAGCTCATCAATTGAAACGTGTTATCCATAAAAACCGGAAAGGGTATCTGGAACCTGGAAAAGAAAATACCGGCAGCACATCCAAGGATCAACGGGTTGGAAATCAATGCCTTTACAAGCCAGGTTATGAGTTGTACCGGGCTTCCCTTTTTTCCGGAATACCAGATCAATGTTGAAACGGCCATGACATTGATAAGGGGGATGACAAATCCGATGAGGATACCAAAGTATCGGATGCCGGATTCTCCAAGGGTTGTCATGACAATGGCCATGCCAATATACGTGTTAAACCGGTAACAGGACTGGGAAAAAGAACCGGCTTGAAACCGTGTGATATGGCACCCCCGAATGGCTGCAAGGCTCACCAGATAAACACCCGCCACTGCCAGAACGGCAGCCGCACATAAGGAAACACTGATTCCTTTATCCGGGGCAGAACCCCCGATTTTCCAGAACAGCATGACAGGAAAAAAAATAAAGTATACCAACCGGTCAGCGGTTTTCAGGAACGTGTCATTGGTGATCTTGAATCGTTTGAGACGGTTGCCGAGAAACAGCAGTATAAATATGGGGAATATGGCGTTGATGACGATCATTGTCCCAGCGTATGGAAATTTTGCAGATTTTGCAAATGAATAATTTGTGGTTATATTTGGGTCATATGGCAAAGAGACAAAGAGATGTTTTGCTGCTACCTGGACTTGATTTTAGGAGATCTTTGATGAACGAACAAACCTTGACCCTGCCCGTTACCGGCATGAGCTGTGCTAATTGTGCCGCCAATATTACCCGCACCGTCAGTCAACTGGAGGGCGTGACAGAGGCCAATGTGAATTTTGCCACTGAACAGGCCATGGTGTCATTTGATGCGGATAAAATTCTTTCAACAGACATTATTCATAAAATCCATGATCTGGGGTTTAAGGTCCCTGTCAGCCGAAAGGAATTGCCGGTCACTGGCATGAGTTGTGCCAATTGTGCTGCAAACATCGAACGAACGTTGAACAAAAAAGTAGGGGGAGTGGTCTCGGCATCGGTGAATTTCGCATCGGAAAGATTGCTCGTGGCGTATATCCCCTCCCTTGTTTCCCTTGACACCATCGTGGCAGAGATTCAAAAAATCGGGTTTGATGTGATTCTGGCCCAGGGGGATCAGGATGAAGACGATGTGGAAGCGATTGCCCGGCATGGAGAAATCCGCGACCAGACGCAGAAATTCATTGTGGGGGTTATTTTTGCCCTGCCTTTGTTTCTCATCAGCATGTCAAGGGATTTCGGCCTGACCGGTGCCTGGAGTCATGCGCCATGGATGAACTGGTTCTTCCTGTTCCTGGCCACACCGGTTCAGTTTTATACGGGTGTGGACTATTACGTGGGCGCGTATAAATCCTTAAGAAATAAAAGTGCCAACATGGATGTACTGATTGCCCTGGGGTCTTCCGTGGCGTATTTTTATTCGGTTTGCATCCTTGTGCTTCCCGGACTTGGCGGGCATGTCTATTTTGAAACCTCTGCTGTGATCATTACGCTCATAAAATTCGGCAAGCTGCTTGAAGCCAGAACCAAAGGCAAAACAGGCGGTGCCATAAAAAAACTGATCGGGTTGCAGCCAAAAACAGCCTTTGTTGTTGAGAAGGGTGTGGAAAAAGAGATTCCCATCTCCATGGTTCAACTCAATGATACCATTGTGATCAGACCCGGGGAACGGATTCCCGTGGATGGGGTTATCATTGAAGGCACATCCGCCATTGACGAATCCATGCTTACCGGGGAACCCATCCCGGTGGATAAGACAAAAGGAGACCGGGTGACAGGGGGGACGGTTAACGGCGAGGGCCTGTTAAAATTTACAGCCACCCGGGTGGGCAAAGACACGGCCCTGTCCCAGATCATACGGCTTGTCCAGACGGCCCAGGGCAGCAAGGCGCCCATCCAGGCATTGGCCGATCGCGTGGCGGCCATATTTGTTCCGGCGGTCATCGGTATCGCTGTTATTACCTTTGGCATCTGGTGGGGGATCACCGGAGAGTTTGTTCCGTCAATGATCCGAATGGTAGCGGTTCTGGTCATTGCCTGCCCGTGTGCACTGGGGCTTGCAACCCCCACCGCCATTATGGCGGGAACCGGGAAAGGCGCAGAAAACGGCATTTTGTTCAAACACAGTGAAGCCCTTGAAACTGCAGCCAAGCTGAACATCATTGTAATGGACAAAACCGGTACCATCACCATGGGCAAACCCACCGTGGTTGACTTTCTTGCTTCTGCGTCATCGGGTTTGTCTGCCGATGATCTCCTGACCCTTGCCGCTTCCATGGAAAAAGGGTCTGAACATCCCATTGGTAAAGCCATTGTGGCCTTTGCCATGGAACGGGGACGGGTATTGACCGATCCGATAAATTTTAAAGCCCACAGCGGTTTGGGTGTGGAAGCAACGATAAATGATCAGGTCTTCAGATTGGGTAAACCCGGATGGTTTGAACAGGACCCAGGCATACCCGATGCCATCCAGGCGCAGATACGGGCATTGCAGAGCAGGGGCAGAACCGTGATGGTGCTGGCAAGAAACACGGACATACTGGGAATCCTGTCGGTTTCCGATGTGGTGAAACCTGAGTCTAAGCAGGTCATACAGCAACTCCATGCAGACCATCTCAAGGTCGTCATGCTCACGGGGGATAATGTTCAGACCGCCAATGCCATTGCCGGTGAAGTGATGATAGATGAAGTTGAAGCCGAGGTAAAGCCTGGGGAAAAAGCCGGAAAAGTGAAAGCGTTTCAGCAAAACAATGTTTTGGTCGGGATGGTGGGAGACGGGATCAATGATGCACCTGCCCTGGCCCAGGCCGACATTGGCTTTGCCATTGGCACGGGAACCGATATTGCCATTGAAACCGGGGATGTGATCCTTTCCAGCGGGAAATTAACCGGGATTCCCAAGGCCATCACCATCAGCCGGAAAACCATTGCCACCATACGACAGAACCTGTTTCTGGCATTTGTGTATAATATTGTCCTGATTCCCGTGGCAGCCGGAATCCTGGCACCGTTTGACATGTTCCCGGAATTTTTACGGCAGCTCCACCCGATTCTTGCGGCCCTGGCCATGGCTGCCAGCAGCATCTCTGTGGTGACCAACAGCCTGCGGTTGTACAATGCCGATATCCGGTAGGCTGCATTTATTGACTCATGAAAAAATCTTCAAAGAACAGGTTGACCCCGCAACAGCAGCCCCTTTTCCCCGGCAACACCCTTTTTGATAAAATTGCAAGGGCGGTGTGCCGGGCCGGGACCCTGCCAAGAAAAGAACTCCATGAGGCATGGGAGGTGGCCAAACGGGTGCGGCGCAGATACCGGGGCGGCAGGGTGCTGGATCTGGCCTGCGGGCATGGCCTTCTGGCGCATATCATGCTCATCCTTGATGACAGTTCACCAACGGCCATTGCCGTGGACAAGACCATCCCTTTAAATGCAAAAAAGTTATCTGCGGCCTTGATTGACGTATGGCCAAGACTGAATCACAGGATTGTCTATAAAGAGGCATTAATCCAGGAGACCCCTGTTCTTTTCGGGGATATGGTGGTCTCTGCCCATGCCTGTGGATCCTTAACCGACCTGATTATGGATAAGGCCATTGAACAGCATGCCAGGGTGGCGGTTCTGCCCTGCTGCCATAATATAAAGACATCTTCCACAGCCGGGCTTGACGGCTGGATGGACAAATCCCTTGCTGTGGATACGGTAAGGGCTTTGCGGCTTAGTTCAAAGGGATACCGGATTGTGACCCAGACGATTCCTGACACGATCACGCCTAAAAACAGGCTGCTCATGGGAGAATATTTGCCTTCAACCCCTGCATGTTGTACCTGTCTTTAAGCATTCTTCGTGCAGTGATGTCTCCCCATGTCGAGAGAAGGAAGGTTAAAAATCATTTGATGCTTCCAAGGAGACACACCCTATGAAGCGCGTTCCGGATAGAACCGTCTTTTTTTTAAATGGTTTGCTTTTTAAACTTCAAAATCGACTATTCGAGAAGCAACAGGATCTGTATAGGTAATTTTTATCTTATAGGATTTTACATTGATATAGGCGGTGGCAATATATTTTTTAAAGGTCCATTCTAAATTCAACTCCGTATCCCTGGATTTAAACAATTTAAATTCTCCATTAAATGCAGGATAACTGTTGCGAAATTCCATAAGTTTTAAAAGCCGTTGAACCACCGGCTTTTGAATATCCTCCCGAATTTCTTCTATCGTATAATTGTGACGGTTGATATTTCTGCCCAGCTTTGTTTTTTCCAACAGTTCAATATCATTCTCTCCAGCCAGCAGACCGACATAATATACCTGGGGGATTCCCGGTGAAAAAAACTGTATGGTTCTTGCCGCAATATATGCGTCATCATTACATCCCAACGCAGAATAATAGGTACAATTCACCTGATAAACATCCAGATTCTGATAGTCTGGCCCGGAATAGGTTTTCTTTATATTGGAGCCTTTTTCATACAATTTTTCAATGGTCTGATCAATCTCATTCTGATTTAACAAACCGTCTACGTCCACCACACCGATGCCGTCGTGGGTATCCAGGGTAGTAATCTGCTTTCTGGGACATTTTTTCAACCAGGACTTCAACGTCCGGGTTTTCCCCACATACAGGGCATGAAGAACCAGCATGGGCAGGGAAAAATCATAGCACCAGTACCCTTTTGCCGAAAGTTTTAACTGATATGAATAATGTTCATGCACTTCCGGCAGGATTTGGGTGTCAAAGGCCGTGGCATAATCGTTAAACCACTCCAGCAGTTCCCAGATCTTAGGCTCCAGAAAAAAACAGTTGGTACCCAGTTCCACGGTGGTATAAGCAATGGCATCCAGCCGGATCATTTTGGGACGGTTCCTGACCAGCCGGATCAAAAATTTACGCATGATTTCAAGGGTTTTGAGCGAATTATAATCCAGATCAATTTGTTCATGATCAAAGGTACACCATATTTTTTCCAGGGTACCATTGGGCCGTTCCAATGTCTGGTAGGGCGGTCGGGGTTTCCGGGTGTAAACTTTTTCCAGGTCCTCATCCTTTATCCAGCCATTGGGAGCAAGTTTATCAAAACTAAGGAACATATCTGCATATTCGCTGTCAGGTCCTTTTTCAATATAGTCCTGGAAAAAAACAGACTGACGCGAGATGTGATTGACCATAAAATCGATGATCAGGTCAAAATCCTGACCAATTTTTTCCACATCCTCCCAGGTGCCGAATGCAGGGTCTAC
This sequence comes from Desulfobacula sp., assembly GCF_030145145.1. GTDB lineage: Bacteria > Desulfobacterota > Desulfobacteria > Desulfobacterales > Desulfobacteraceae > Desulfobacula. Next base: position 26,310 of record NZ_JAQYWD010000006.1, read on the forward strand.
TTCATCATAGGTCAAGGGGGCAAATCCCCTGTCTGAGGAGGACGGGTAAAAGGGAAGCAGGTGAACGCCGCCAATGGCTTTTAAAAAATATTTGCGCAGCACATAGTGCAATTCCGGAAGGTTGGCACCGAAACTGTCAGGATATGTAATCAATTGAATTTTATTTTTAATGGTCATCAGGCACCATTTCCTTTGCTTTCTGGATAAATTGATAATGAAGGATACCCTCCATCATGCCGCCGGCATGGCTTTTTTGGGCAAAATATATCTGTTTTGCAGGTCTCAGCGCCTCAAGTTCAGGGCTGTAATTTCCCACGACAACCCCCAGGGGTTCTCCTTTGAGCATTTCTGCATCATTGCCTGAATCACCGCACACCAGGATGTTTTTCAAAGGGACTCCCCATTTATAGCTCAGGTACCGGATGGCTTTTCCCTTTGAGGCCCTGTACGGTAAGATATCCAGATGCTGATCCTGGGAATAGATCAGGGTGTACTTAAATCTTTTCTGGGTCAATATGTGGTGAATCCTGGCCAGTCTGTCCTTGCCCGGTGCCATGGTATAACTGAGTTTATACGCACTTTGAGCACTTGCTTCCTGGGGACGGATAAACTTAATCTCTTTGAGCCGGGATGCGATCAGGCCCGGGTCCCAGTTTTTTGAAATGTGGGTTTCCCACCCCTTGTCAAGGTCCAGGGAATCACCATAACTGATCCGGCTGCCCACACCGGAAACAATAATGTCCGGTATCCGTATACCGTGAGTGTTCAAAATATCCAGGGCAGATTCAAACATTCTTCCCGTGGCCACACCAAACCCTATCTTCCCTGCGTTTTTTTCAAGCAGATCCATTAAAGCATTGAGTTCTTCCGGGTTTCCCCCCAAAAGAGTGTTGTCAATATCGGTGATCAGCATATAATCGAGTTTTGCAAGCCGCTTGCCAATACTCTCTCTTGGTTCTACTGCGGTGATAAACGATTTTTCATATTTTCGGCAGACTTCTTTCATCTCAGTGCAATAGGATTTGGCGTGACTCACCCAGGAATAAAATTTCCGGGTATTCAGGATGCCGTTTTTTGAAAATTGATTCCACTTGTCCGGGTGAACAATGATATCCTTGATAGCGGAAGCCATTTCCTTTGTGTCTGTGGGATCCACCAGTGTGCCGGTCTGGCAGTTGTGAACGATATCCCTTGGACCGCCGTCATTGGTGGCAACAATGGGCAGACCGCAGGCCAGTGCTTCCAGCAGGGTCAAGCCAAACGGCTCTGTTAACGCGGGATTGACAAATACGCCCCGTTTTTCCGCGGCAATCCGGTAGAGTTCAGGGACCTCGTGCTCAAAATCATGTTTCTTGGGAATGGCCATTCGTCCATACAGATTGTACTTGTCCATTAACAGCAGCATCCGGGTAAGGACATCCCGCTCTGTTTCTTCCTTATCGGAAATATCTTTCCGGATACCGGCAAATATGGCAAGGTTTGCCATGGCCTGAAGTTCAGCATCTTCACCATAGGCTTTTACCAGACCCTGGATATTTTTCCGCTTGTCCGGACGACAGAGAACCAGAATCAAAGGTTTGTCCGGGTGCGTAAAAAATCGGTTCAATTCCTGAATTACCGATGCCTTGGCAAATAAAGCCTCTTCTTCTTCACTGCTGCTGGAAAAGGTGTCATGGTAATAGGGATAAAACCGCTCAATACCGATACCCGGCGGAATGACCGTATACGTCGGCAGGGTCCGGTTGCGGTACATCCCATATTGATATTCAATTTCCTGGTGGGTGCTGGTAATGACCCGGTCTGCGGATTTAAGGATATGTTCCTCTGTATCAATTCTGTGATCAATTTTCAGTTTTCGATTCATCTCGATGAGATCATGTCCATCCTCAAGCAGCCGTGCCCGCTTGGACCGGCCCAGGGAATGCCCGGTATAGACCAGGGGAACCCCAAAAAAACTGCCCAGCTCCATGGCCACATGCCCCGCGTCCGGGTAGTGGCCGTGAACAACATCCGGAATATCTTTTTCCTGCCGGATAAAAATAATGGTTTTATCCACAAATTCATCCAAATGGGGCCAGAGCAATTCTTTGCGAATATACTTTTTCCCCCCACACTGAATCCGCACGATACGGAATTTTTCATTCACCTGTTCCAGGGGCTGTCCATAATCATCAGAATAGGATTTATCCTTGATCAGCCGTGTGAACAAATCTATTTTTCGGATCTGATCACTGGCAGACAGGGTCCTGCACAATTCCACCACATATTTGATCTGACCGCCGGTGTCTGCATCATATCCCAGTTCCATGTTTTCAGCCCGTACCAGTCCGTGAATGCTGAACATCTGAATATATAGGCCTTTTTGTTTCATTTTAATTCTCCAATCTTTTTTTAAATTCCCCATAAATCGCCGAATCCTGAATCAATGCGCCCTGAATCCCACAGACATGGGCAGCAAAAAGGCCTGCAAGGGGTAGTATACGCTCAAAAGGTAGATTTTTCAGGATTCCAGCCACAGACATTGCAGCATAGGCATCCCCGGCTCCCACAGTATCAATAATGTCTAAAGAATATTCAGGCAGCCCCTTGTAATACCGGTCTGCGGTAAACCACTGGCTTCCCTTTTCCCCCTTGGTAAGAATCATCGTTTCAATACAATGGGGTTTCATCAATTTTTGGACAAGAACCTTATGGGAAGCCATATCGCCTGACCCTGGCATCAGCTCTGCCAGTTCATCCGTATTGAGTTTCAGGATATCCGAGGCATTCAGCGAGGCCGTGATCGTTTGTTCTGTATAGCAGCCGGGTCTCAAATTAATGTCACAAAAGGATATGGTTTTTGAGGATTTTTGATTTAATATTTTCTGAAATAGTTCAAAACTATTCCGGGTACGTTGGATAAGCGTTCCAAAATAGATGATATCCGGCTGATACCTTGATAGCAATCGCCTGATTTCATCATAATCTATATGATCGTATGCTGTGTTTTTTGCAATGATGAATGAATGATCACTTTTCATTGACATATCCACTGTTGCTGATCCAGTCGGGTAATCCTGATCAATTTGGATATCTTCAAGATCAAACCCATGACCGGCCAGAAAACCCAGGATCTCACGACCAAGGCTATCATCACCGACTCTTGAAATAAACTTGACCGGGAATCCAAGCTTTTTCATGTGGAAGGCAAAATTAAAAGGAGCCCCACCGATGCATTTATAGGTAGAAAAGATATCAAACAAAATTTCACCAATCACTAGAACCATTTTTTAACCTATTGCCTTGTCTGATACAAACTTAAATTGAATCATTTTATTTGTGCTTCTAACCATTTGAATGTATTTTCTATCAGCAGTTGTTCCCCATCTTTCAGTTTTGAAAATTTAGAAGTGAATTTTTCCTGAAGCAACGGCGGTACTTTTTCTAAAATGAATTTTCCATGCAATCTGCTATCCTGAAGACAAAAGTTTTTTACCATATCCAAAGCCCTTTGTCCACAATGAAACATAGTTGTCTATGTTTCATTTATGGCATCTCATAGATAATATATCAATTTTTTCAGGCTGTTTTATATTTTCAAAGTCTTGTCAGTTGATAAAATACATAGAGAACTATATATTTTTATCAAATGAAATCAAATGAATTTTTAAATTGTTCCCAAAAATCTTTTTACAAATTAGATTTTCCTACCGCGGTTATGAATTCAACTGAGAGGAAAATACGCATGAACAATGAAAATGAATGGGTACAACACCATTAACACGAATTATAGGAGATGATATGTGTGGCATTTGTGGTGAACTTTTTTTTAATGGTCACCCTGTAAATGAACAATCTGTAACAACCATGAACAAAACCATGGCAAAACCATGGCAAAACCATGGCAAAACGAGGGCCGGATCATGAAGATATTTATCACGGCATCTGGACTTTATTGGGTCATCGTCGTTTAAAAATCATAGATTTGAGTGATGAATCCAATCAGCCCTTCATTGATCCAACGTTGGGATTAACACTGGTTTTCAATGGCGCTATCTATAATTATGAAAACCTTCGAAGCGATTTGAAGCAATTGGGATACACGTTTTACTCAAAAGGCGATACCGAAGTTATACTCTAAGCTTCAAATTCCCAGTCCGTCAGGATATACGGATCAGATTGTTCACCATGTATGCAATAGCCGACCAGAGACCCGATCCATATTAAAATATAGCAGGTCCCAATGAAAGTTATAAAATTAAAACAAAATTGATTTATTGTTCAAGGAAAAACTTGTAAAAAGATTTAGAAAGGAAGATCATATGTTGTATTCAGGACATTTTTCTTTTGATGAAATAGGAGAATATGATGCCGATATTCTGCCAAGGCCTGAAAACGTGTGGGATCCGAATCTGATTTTGTTTCAGTTCGGCCATATCCAGTCCAGGTATTTCCTGATAAGCTGAATAAGGCTGTCAAGGATGAAACCTATGATGCCTATGGCGATTATAATTGCCATGAGCCGGTCGTATTCCATTGTGTCCCGGGCATCGTTGATGAGATATCCAAGTCCGCTGGAGATCCCCAGGAACTCCGCAGGAACCAGTACTATCCATGCAACTCCCAGTGCCAGGCGAAGGCTTGTGAGGATATATGGCACCGATGCTGGGATGATCACCATCCAGATCAGCTGTGAGTCTCGTGCTCCCTGGTTTTTGGCCATCATGAGCCAGCGTGGGTTCACTCGCGACACCCCCAGGGTTGTGTTTATCATGATTGGCCAGACAGTGGCCATGGTTATGAGAAAATAGATCGCCCCTTCGAAACTAGCGAAAATAAGGAGGGCTATGGGCATCCATGAAAGTGGGCTCACCATGCGAAGAAGCTGTATGGGCGGGTAGGTGAGGATCCTTATGTTTTTATAGAAACCTATTAGTATACCGAAAGGAAATCCGATGGAAAAGGCCACCAGGATTCCTATGAAAACCCTTCTGAGGCTTGCCGCAACCGCATGCCAGAAATCAAGGCTTGTGCTGAGACCCAGGAGTGATTCCAGGGTTGGGCCGGGCAGAAAACCTGAAAAATGTTTGAATTCCGGTTTGCTGAACACTGCGTAGCCGCCGGCTGCCCAGGCACAGATAAACAGGAGTATCCCTGTTATCCCCAGGCCGTATTGTCTTTTTTTGTCCTGGTGTATATCGCCGTAGTTGGAGTGTTTTTTGAAATATTTTTCTATGATGTTCATATTTCTATGATCTCTTCTCTTTCCCATGTTCCGGATCCCCCCCCAGGTCCCTGGAACAGTTGCTGGCCCCCCAAGGCTATTATCGCCTGTCTGACGAACCTGTCATCCACAAGATCCATGGCTGCGGATTCTATGTTTAGCCGGTTTAGAAAGTTTGCATCCCCCTCCATGAGGGTTTGTTGCATTTCCCTAATGATCATCCTGCTGGCAGATGGGTAAGGCCATGGCTGAAAACCAATACGCCCTATGTTCCATTCCGGGTGGTGTATGGCATGGGAAGTCTGTTTTTTTCCGTATTGAGCAAGGTCATAGCCGGTGAATGCCCGAAGAAGGATTTTTTTAGGAATGGGGAGATAGTTTTTTCCCTCCCGGCTCAGGATGTGTGCTGTCTGGTGAGGGTGGGACGTTACCCACAGCTGTGCCCGTACAATGGCGTTGATCACCTTCTGGGTGAATATGGGGTTTTGTGTGGTGTAACGTTCGTGCATTACAACCACGCAGCAGGGGTGATTTTTCCATATGTCCCCGGTGAATCGCATTATTCGTGCGCCTGTTTTTATCTCACTGATGGCATTGAAGGGTTCCGCCACTATATATCCGTCTATCTTTCTACCTGTCAGGGCGGCGGGCATCTCCGGTGGTGAGAGGACGAACAGGCTCACCTCGTTGGGCTTAAGCTTCACGGACTGGGGTTGTATGACAGGTTTTAGGCCGAATTTTCGGAGTCCCATCTGCAAAATAATGTTGTGGATGGAATACCAGTTCGGGATTGCGATCTGGTGGCCACCCAAGTCCGCAAAACTGTGGATGTTGGAATCGCCCCGGACCGTTAATGCGCTTCCGTTTGTGTGGTTCCAGGCAAGCACCTTAACGGGCACACGGTTTTTGAACCGCATCCATATGGGAATGGGCAGAAGCATGTGTGTTACATTGAATTTTCCCGAGAGAAAAGATTCCATGAGGGTTGACCAGCTTCGCACCCTTATGGGTCTTTCCACATTCAGCCCCTCCTCCTGGAAATATCCAAGGGCGTGGGCCATGAGAAGGGGTGTGGCATCGGTGATGGGGAGATAGCCCACACGGAGTTTTGTGGAAGGTTCCGCCCGAAGGATACTGGGAAAGGCTCCCATGCCCATTGCACCCACTGTTCCCGCAGTCCTGATTAAAAATTCCCTTCGTTTCATGGGTTGCTTCCAGGTGTTTGTAGGGTTGTTCCGTTCTCTTTCATCATGGTCATGAACCGATCCATTATTCCAGCCTTGATTTTCTGGAAATCCTGTTGCATGGGATTTCTTGGGTGGGTAAGGTCTATGGGTATCCGGTGTTTGATTTCAGCTGGTGATCCTCCCAGAAGAACCACACGCGAGCCTATGGTGATCGCTTCATCCAAGTCGTGGGTTACGAAGATCACTGTGAATTTACGTTTTTTCCATATTTGAAGCAGCTCCTCCTGCAGGCCCATGCGCGTGAAGGAGTCCAGGGATCCGAAGGGTTCGTCCATTAGCAGCACCTCGGGGTTTCCCATGAGGGCTCTTGCAAGGCATACCCTCTGGCTCATCCCCACTGAAAGTTCCGATGGGAGATAGTTCTCATATCCGGTAAGCTTGATCATATTAATATATCGGTTTACCCGTTCGTCAATGTCCTTTGTGTCCCCCCGCAGTCTGCAGCCGAAGGCGATGTTTTCCTCCACCGTGAGCCAAGGCAGAAGGGAAGGCTCCTGGAACAGAAGGCTTCTTGAGGGATGGGGGCCGGTGACGATATTTCCGTCCATGCAAATCTCTCCGCACGAGGGTGTCACCATGCCGGATATGATGTTGAGCAGGGTTGATTTTCCGCTGCCGGATCCCCCTAAAATCACAAGGAACTCACCCTCTTCGATGGAAAGGTCGATTTCCTTCAGGGTTGCCACCGTTCTTTTTTTAGGGAGAAAGTAGGTCTTGGATATGTTCTTTGCGCTTATTTTTTGAGTCATTTTGGTCAGACAATTCCTGGGATCTATATAAAATGGACCGTCTCTGGAGAAGAATGCCTGCTTCTCTTCTGGAGGATGATGATGCGGCCGTTTCCGGTCACGGGGTTGTGATAGAGACTTTTTGCTCCCCAACGGAAGGGGATGCTGCTGCTTGCAAAATCATATTTTTACCTTTTTTAAAGACAGATCGTTCAACTGTTTTAAGTAAGCCGGAATTTGGAGCGCTTGTCAACCTTACGCTCTTTCGTTTTCTTTTCGAAAAACAGAAGTTTATTTAATTAAGGGCATGTTGTCAAGACTCATGGAAGAATTGCTGACGGGAAAGGAAAATCAACAGCCGCATTCGGAACTGCATTCCGGCAGTCTGGCAGCCCCGGTAAAAGACTGTCTGGGTGTTCTCAAGGCAACTTCCGGTCAGCAGATGGCTGGGTTTATTACCCATATGGCCCTTGCCTACCCGGAACAGGATATGGACGGCTTTGCAGAACCCATGAAAGCGGCATGCAAGGAAAAAAGCATCGAATATAAAGGCTCTTTTGACTGCCAGGGCTTTCTGGCTGAATCCATGAACGGGGTAGTGCAGAAGAAGATGAGCTTAACGGATGAGCAGTGAGCATATATGCTGTTATACGCCATCTATTTAACGCGTTTCAGACAGGATAGGGTAATATGACTTGTCTTTTCTGCCCCTATAATTGATTATATAGCGGACTGAATGAATCTTCTCAGAAAGGATATAATATATGGAAAACATCATAATATCAGAACATCAGCACTCACAATTAACCCAGGAAGCAATAAAACTTGGGGCGAGTGCCTGTGTGGTCATAACCTCCGGTGAAATTCAGGTAAAAGATGATCTTGCCGCTTTATGCAACGGGGAGTATCCCTGTCCCAATTACGGCCTTGGGGCAAGCTGCCCTCCCAATGTGGAAGGCCCTGCTGAATTCAGGAAATGGCAGTCCCGGAGCCGATATTCCCTTGTGGTGAAAATAGAGCTGCCCATATCGGTGATGTTTTCTGATGAACGAAAGGATGTGATGCGGCTGCTTCATCACATCGTGGCGGGTGTAGAGCAAAAAGCCGTTGAAAACGGGTTTGAACAATCAAAAGCCTTTGCCGGCGGGTCCTGTAAAGATTTGTTCTGTGAGGACCAGGAAAACTGCTGTGTCCTGGCGGAAAATGAACCCTGCCGCCATATAGCGTCTGCCCGCCCATCCATGTCAGGGTTTGGTATTGATGTCACCCAATTGATGCTGTCCTGCGGGTGGCCGGGCCAAAAGGCTGAAAAATCAAATGCCTCTGATACGGAATCCACAAGCTGGGTGGCGGGCCTCATCCTGCTTGCCTGAACGTGTAAATCATGACGATATCAAAAATACGGACAACAAAAATTGATCCGGCAGCGCAAATGGTATAATCAAATGTTACCATCCCTGTAATCCGGTCCATTTTTTAACCACACTGCCAGTACCATGCCCAACATGGCCAGGCATTCCATGTCCAGATACGCATCGGCATGCTTCTCGAACAAGATCGAACAGTCAGCCGGGAACTCTTCGTCCTGGTCGTTGAACAACAGTAACAACTTCACTTTGGGAAGCGCTGAAAATTTTATGGCCAGGTCGCAGCTGAATGGTGCATCACCTGGCTGACCTCCCAGCGCCAGGCATGCGCCTTTGAGATCCTCCAGCTTCCCGGAGAAAGTCTTGCTGATGGGCAGTTCTGCCGTGTTCCTGAAACCGCCCGCAAATGGTGCTGCATCCTGAAAACTGTGATACTTGACCCATTCGCTGGTGGTCGGCGGCTCTTGCTTGGGGCATAAAAGCAAATACTTGCATAAAATGACGCTAATCCCGTGAATAGGTCGTTTTCCCTGTGCGTCCATGACCCCCGTGCTCGAGACGCGATGTGGGATGCCGTAAAAAGGGATAATCGTTTTATTCCCATCGACGGTAATGCCCAGGCGGTTGCTTACAAGGTTCAGGTCGATGGCGGATACATCGGCAAGGTATTGTTCGTAAATTTCATCGAAAATCGGCGCTTGTTTCATAATGCCTCCTTGTTATCCTGGCACCTTATCCCTGACGGACCTTTAGTCCGGCAGGGATAAGGTGCAGAAAAACCCACTGAATTACCGGATAAAATTGGTCATGGTTTTGGCAACCGGCCCAGGGGCGGGAAATTGTTCTTTCCCGTACCCGATAACTTTTATGATCCATGCCATATTTTTACCTAAAACCGCCATGATCTGTTTGCCTTCACCATCCTGTTCCATTTCCCCGGGCTTAAGGCCATGAACCACATTCCAGTAGTTTGAAGAGGGCATGATCATCTCGGAGTAGTTGATATAATGATTGAGGGTCTCAACCGCGGAAATTCCTCCGGATCGCCTGACAGCGGCAACTGCAGCACCGACTTTGTGCCGAAACAGACCACCGTTAACCGAAGAAACAAAAAAGGCTCTGTCAAGGAAGGATTTCATTGTCCCTGCAACACCGGAAAAATGGACAGGAGAGCCAAGCAGAATGCCGTCGGCCGCCTTCATCTTCTGAATCCATTCATTCACCGGATCGTCTTTCATGGTGCACGCTTCATCTTGGTTTTTTACACAGCCATGACAGGCAATGCATCCCTGTATTTTTTCTTTGCCGACATGGATCATTTCCGTTTCAATACCGGCATTTTCCAGTTCATCAAGAACCATGTTCAATGAACAGGCTGTATTCCCCTTTTTATTGGGGCTGCCATTAAATCCAACAACTTTCAACTTTATTCTCCTCTTTTTGTGGTTATGATCAGCTTTTCCGATACTAGGATTTTGCGCTGATAATTTGAGCTACTCCGGATTCGTTAAACAAGATTGTAACTCACTCTTTTTAAATTGATGTTTGCCGGGTAATGATAAGAACTATGTTGTTGACAGTCAATAAATAATAACACTCAGTAACAGCCGGTTATCTCTCACATGTACAAATCCCAAACAACTTGGCTAAAGTCTATCAAAAAACATGGCAAACCATTCCCATCCATATCTCGTCATTTTCCCAACCAGTTTCCTGGGTATGTTGTCCTCAGGGTTTTTGCCGATATCCACACCAACAATTGGAACAGAATTTGATAAAGCGCAATCGATCTCCCAGGCAGCTAAGGAATCCACTCGCTAAAAGCCATGATAACTTTACTATGGCAACAATATGTTAGAAGTCAGAAAAAAACAAAGAAGTCAATTTGGAATATTACGGGTAAATGAAACCGAGTATGCTGAGTATTCCTATCTCGTGTAATAGTGCCAAAAAAATATTCATAAAAAAGCGTATAAAATTTGCCATAGACCCACCGGAAAAATATTGATATTTGAATGAAATGAAAGAATAATCATTTAACCGGGGCGCAGTTTTAACAAGGAGTCCTTATAATTGAAAACAAGAAGTAAAAATGACTGATATTGATACCCTGATTGTGGGCGGGGGACTGAGCGGCATCTATGCGGCCTGGCTTCTGTCCAGGGAAAATAAATCCTTTATATTGCTGGAGGCCCGGGACCGGGTCGGCGGCCGGATCCACTGCTCCAAACATGACAATTTTTCCACCGACCTTGGCCCGTCCTGGTTCTGGCCGGCCATTAACCCGAGAATTTCCCGACTGGTCAAAGAGATGGGCCTTGACGTCTATCCTCAGTATGAATACGGACTAGGTAGATTTCAGCTGTCAGACGGCACCCTCAGGACCATTTCAGGCTATCCCATGGTGCCTGAGGGATGGCGGATTTCAGGGGGTATGATCGCCTTGGTGGACCATTTTTTTAACACCCTTCCCCGGGATGCTGTCCGCCTGAACCACCCGGTCTGTGAAATCCAAAAGCGGGAAATCGGCATTCGGGTTGGGGTGGGCGAGTTGGAACAGGAAAAACGGACCTGGTTCAAGGCCCGAAAAGTGATCCTGGCTCTTCCCCCAAGGCTGGCTGCAGCAAGGATCTCGTTTACCCCGGACTTGTCTCCAGCCCTGACCCAGGCCATGCTGAAAACCAAAACATGGATGGCAGGACACGCCAAATTTTTTGCACTATATCCCTCTCCCCACTGGCGGCAGGTTGGCCTTTCCGGCCAGGCCTTCAGCCAATACGGTCCCCTGGGTGAAATCCACGATGCTTCCAACCGGGAGCCCAACGCCCCATACGGCCTCACGGGATTCGTCAGTGTTCCGGCGGCCCAGCGCAGGGAGCCCAAAGCCCTAAAAAATAGCATCCTTGCTCAGCTCGACCTGATGTTCGGACCTCCGGCCGGCCACCCCCAGGCTTTTTATTTAAAGGATTGGGCTCAGGAACGGTTCACTGCCACTGAGTTTGACCAGAGAGGTCCCCATGAGCATCCCCTGTTCAATCCGCCGGACGGGAAAACTTGTATCTGGGGCAACCAGGTTCTGCTGGCCGGCACAGAAACCGATGACCAGCTGGGCGGTTATCTGGAAGGCGCTCTGGCCAGTGCCGAACGGGCCGTTAAAGAGGGGATGCCGTGACCGAATTCATCTGGAATGCCTGGGAAGCGAGATCGGGGGACATCTTACATAATTATTGACAACCATGTTCAACTATATTTCTTGACACTCTTAATCTTATTTATTCAAAAAAAGATTATTTTTAAGTCCCTTACTGGCCTAAGATTCCTATGGGAACGCGTCTACATTTTGAAATGTTTTCTTCCCCAGTCGCGCATCATCAGCAAGACGGTTCTTAGGCTTTCTCCATTTTCCGCCGATCAGTTCTAAGGTCGCCTCAACCTGGCATCCTTGATTGCAATGATATGTGTCGTGACGTATATATTTTCTTTATTAGTCTGGAAACATAAACAGATGGATGAAAATAAAAGTGATGTCATCGACACTGGAATGAAAGCATGCCAGTTTAACGTTGTTTTCTTGTGGATCACTTAATCGTGGTTATATTCACAAAAATAGCGAATATTATGGGAGGAGTTTAATGGCATCTTTAGCGCTTGAAATATTTTCAGACTATGTATGACCCTGGTGTTATTTCATTACCGGGAGTATTGAACGATTGGAAAAAGAAGTTGGTGTCTGCGTCAAATGGCGGGCGTTTCCCCTTCATCCGGACACGCCGGAACAGGGCTTGAGCCTGGAGGACTTGTTTAAAAAAAAGGGAATACCGGTTAATGTGGATAAAATGATGGTGCAGTTGAAAGCCACTGCCAAAAAATTTGGGGTTGAGGTGGGTGACAGAACAATGACCTATAACAGCCGTTTAGCCCAGGAATTGGGTCTATGGGCCCAAACAAAGGGGAAGGGGCATGACTTCCACATGGCAGCATTCCTGGCGTATTTTGCAAACGGAGAAAATATCAGCCGGAAAGACGTGTTGTTAAGCCTGGTAGAACGGGCCGGACTGGATCGCCGGGAAGGTCAGACGATTCTTGAAACACGGGCATTTTCGGATGCCGTGGATTCGGACTGGGAACGGTCAAGAGCAAAGGGGGTGACAGCAGTCCCTAGTTTCTTTATGGGAACAGACCGCTTGGTGGGGGCACAGTCCTATGACGTTCTTAAAAGATTAATCGATCAACATAACGGGACAGCCAAAAAAGACCTCACCGTCATCGGGTGATCGGCCCCCAAAAAATAGGGGTGATTGAATGATTTCAACGAAATATCCCATCTGGAGCCATTCCGGTGATGGGCGGATAGACCTGAACTGGAAAGAGTTCGGCAATGCCTTGTTAAACGCAACACCGAATGGTATTGCTGTTTTCAGTAAATCCTTTCAAACGATTATATCAAATAAAATTGCCAGGAGCAGTCTGGATATCTATCCGGGGGCGCTGCTGGATACCACCATTCCTCACCTGAAGACCGCAATTCGAAAAGTCCTGGAAACAAAACAGACAGTCACAGACATTGAGATTAAAAAAAAAGGCAATAGCTTTTCTGCCCGGCTCAGTCCCATTTATCATGGCACTGAATTTATCGGCATAATGAGTGTGTTTGAGGACATGACCACCATTGAAAAAATATCCGACCAGATGGTGTCGTATCAGGATCTTTCAATTGAGCTGGACACGATTATCGACAGCAGTAACGATGGGTTGTGGATCTGTGATGGAAAAGGGACTGTATTGCGGATCAATCCAGCATCTGAAAAGCTGACTGATATAAAAGCTGCAGAAATTGTCGGTAAAAATATCGTGGAACTGGTTGAAAAAAAAATTATTGACAAGTCTGTCACCCTTGAAGTCCTGAAGACGAAAAAAAAAGTCAGCATTATTCAGCAGACAAGGAATGGAAAGCAATTGTTTCTAACGGGAAATCCCGTGTTTGATATTCATGGATCTCTTTTCCGGGTCGTGGTGAATGAACGAGACATCACCGACATTACAAAGCTCCAGCAGAAACTGGAAGAAAAAGCCCAATTGAATGACCAGTATAAAAGAGACCTCCTGGAGAAACAGATTGAAGAAACTGAATTACAGCATATCATTGCAAAAAGTGATAATTATCTGAAGATTATTCAAAAAGCCATAAAACTGGGCGAAGTTGACTCCACAGTGCTCATATTAGGGGAGTCCGGAACCGGTAAGGGGGTGATTGCCGATCTGATTCACAAATATTCCACAAGGGGGGATCACCCCATGATCAAAATCAATTGTGGGTCCATCCCCGAGTCCCTTGTGGAAAGCGAATTGTTCGGCTATGCAGCCGGTGCATTTACCGGGGCCCGGCAAAAAGGGAAGCCCGGTAAATTTGAACTGGCAGACAAGGGCATCATTTTTCTGGATGAAATAGCAGAACTCCCCCTTGGTTCCCAGGTAAAGCTGCTGAAATTTCTGGAAGACGGGGTGATCAGCCGTGTCGGGGGAACAGGGAACAAACACGTGGACGTGCGCATCATTGCGGCAACCAACCGGGATTTGAAACGGATGATTGAGAAAAAGCAGTTTCGAAGCGACCTGTATTACCGGCTCAATGTGGTGCCGTTGAAAATACCGCCTTTGAGGCAGCGCAAAGAATGTCTGGTGCCTTTGATCCATTATTACTTGAATCTTTTTTGTAAAAAATATGAAAAAAAGAAAATGACACCTTCCAGTGAGGCTCTGGATGCACTTATGACGTATCCATACCCGGGAAATGTCAGGGAGATGATCAATATTTGTGAACGACTGGTGGTCATGTCCCAGAATAACACCATCGCTTATAAAGATCTTCCCGGTTCCGTTCAGAAAAAAATAACGGCTGACACGCCTGCCCTTGACGACTGGCACCCGGGTCAAACCCTTCAGGAAATGGTTGAGGAGATGGAAAAAAATATTCTGACGACGGTTCTAAAAAAATGTCGTACCCAGGCCAATGCGGCAAAAATACTGGGGCTCAATCAGTCGACCATTGCCAGGAAGCTTAAAAAATACCGTCTGGCGTAATCACTTTTACAAGATGTAAAAAGAGCTGACATGTTCATGGTCAACCGGGGCAGCGACAGCAGGCACATTCGATTGCCTGGCCATAGGGGGTTGACTGATGTCGGGACCTTCCCACTGCAATGGGCCTTTATCCCCTTTTTCCGGCACATTTATTGCTGATAATTGATTTAAACCAAAGATAAAGGGGTAATGATTTTTTTTGAAGGGAGACAAAAAATGTATCAAACAATACTGGTCCCGGTGGATGGATCCAAGCGGGCAGAAGCGATATTGAGTCATATCGAACACCTGGTCAAAGGTAACGATGCCAAAGTGATTTTTTTAAAAGTTGAGGAAGAACCCATTTTACTGGGACGTGACGAGGTGATTGATACAGAGAAATACTGGAAGGAATATGAGGCGGGAATTGAGCGCTCAAAGGCCTATCTGAACACCCTTAAAACCATGTTTCGTGAGAAAGGAATCACTGTTGTCACACGGGTAGCAAGCGGATCGGTCGTTCGGGTAATATTAAGTGTGGCCGCTGAGACCGGCGCTGACCTGATCGCAGTGGCCACTCACGGTTTCAGCGGTCTGGCCCGGGTATCCTACGGGAGTGTGGCCGCAGGGGTATTGCAGGCGGCCGATATTCCCATTTTACTGATCAGGTCCTGTCACCACAAAAAATAGAACCTGGGGGGATGCTTTTAAAAAATAAAACATCATTCCCATCCGCATCCAGCGGTAATTCAGCAGGAAGGCAGTGCCTTCATCCTTTTTTTCTTCGTTTTTTAATCTCGAAGGAGGCAAATAAATGAAAGAAACCAGCAAGTATATTCTCTGGTTCAAAGATATCACCAATGATGACGTCGCCCTTGTGGGCGGTAAAAATGCCTCTCTTGGTGAAATGTATCGCGAACTCATGCCCCAGGGGATTCAAATTCCCAATGGCTTTGCCATAACGGCCCAGGCATATCGTTATGTTATTGAAACCGGCGGCATTCTGGAACCACTGAAACACACCATGGCCGGCTTTGATAAAACCAACATTGATGACCTTGCCCGGCGGGGTAAAATGGCCCGGGATCTCATCCTGGGAGCCGGCATTCCCGATAGGTTATGGTTAAAAATTCAAACCGCCTATGACCAACTTTGCCAGGAATACGGTGCGGATACGGATGTCGCTGTCAGAAGTTCTGCCACGGCTGAAGATCTTCCAACAGCATCATTTGCCGGTCAGCAGGAAACCTATCTGAACATTCGCGGTTACCATGATCTCCGGCAGGCCTGCAGCAAATGTTTTGCATCCCTTTTTACGGACCGGGCCATCTCCTATCGCATTGACAATCGGTTTGACCATTTTGATGTGGCGCTTTCCATCGGTGTGATGAAAATGATCCGTTCGGATCTGGCTTCAAGCGGTGTTATTTTTACGCTGGATACGGAAAGTGGTTTCCGGGACGTCATTTTTACCACCGGCGCCTACGGCCTGGGGGAAAACGTTGTTCAGGGCGTTGTCAACCCTGATGAATTTTATGTATTCAAGCCCACACTCAGAAAAGGGCACCCTGCGATTATCAAAAAGCTTCTCGGGTCAAAAAAGATCAAAATGGTCTATGGCATGGGTGATTCCAAAGCATTAACACGAAATATTGAGGTTCCTGAAACCGACCGGCGGCAATTCTGTATTTCCGATGATGATATTTTAACCCTGGCCAGGTATGCGGATGTTATTGAAACGCATTATTCCACAAAAGCCGGCATGGTTCGGCCAATGGATATTGAATGGGCCAAAGATGGGATTACCGGTGATCTGTTCATTGTTCAGGCCAGACCGGAAACCGTCCATTCCCAGACATCATTGGATACACTGGAAACCTATGTTCTGGAGGGCAAAGGTCCGGTCCTGGTCCTCGGCAAAAGTGTCGGTGAAAAGATTGCCGTGGGCAAGGCCCGTCTGATCCATAATCTTTCGCATTTGGATGAATTCCAACCGGGAGAGATCCTGGTGTCCAATACCACCACCCCGGACTGGGAACCGGTGATGAAAACCGCGGCAGGCATTGTTACCAACCGGGGGGGCAGGACGTGCCATGCTGCCATTGTCAGTCGTGAACTGGGCATTCCGGCAGTTGTGGGGGCTGAAAATGCCATGGAAACCATTAGGACCGGACAGGAAATCACCATCAGCTGTGCTGACGGGGACAATGCGGTTGTTTATGACGGGTACCTGCCCTATCATGTTGAAACGGTCAGTCTCACAAACCTTGAGCGCCCCCGGACTAAAATTATGATGAACCTCGGCAATCCTGAAAAAGCATTTTCGTTGTCCAAAATTCCCAATGACGGTGTGGGTCTGGCCCGCATGGAATTTATCATTAACAGTTACATCAAAATACATCCCATGGCATTGATTCATCCCGAAAAGGTTGAAAATAAGCTCGAAATCGCCGAGATCCACCGGCTGACCTATGGGTATGCAAACAAAGCCGAGTATTTTATTGAAAAACTTTCCCAGGGGGTGGGCACGATTGCCGCCTCGTTTTATCCCAAACCCGTCATCGTACGGATGAGTGACTTCAAGACCAACGAATATGCCAGCCTGATCGGCGGCCGATATTTTGAACCCCGGGAAGAAAACCCCATGATCGGTTTCCGGGGAGCTTCCCGGTATTATGATCCCCGCTACAGAGAAGGATTTGGACTGGAATGCAAGGCCATTAAGCGGGTTCGGAATGACATGGGATTAACCAATCTGATTGTCATGATTCCCTTTTGCCGGCGGGTGGAGGAAGGCGAAAAAGTGCTGGAAGAAATGCAGAAAAACGGTTTGTGCCGTGGTGAAAACGGGTTAAAAGTGTATGTGATGTGCGAAATTCCCAATAATATCCTGAGGGTGGATGAATTCAGCCGGTTGTTTGATGGATTCTCCATCGGGTCCAATGATTTAACCCAGTTAACACTGGGGGTTGACCGGGATTCTGAACTGGTCGCCCATGATTTTGAAGAACGGGACCCCGGGGTCATGAATTTTGTGGCCATGGCCATTGAAGGTGCCCGCCGAAATAACCGGCACAGTGGTATCTGCGGGCAGGCCCCCAGTGATTATCCGGAATTTGCCGAATTTCTGGTAAAAAAAGGGATTGATTCGATTTCCCTGACACCGGATTCCATCATGAAAACAACCCTGAAAATCATTGAACTGGAAAAACATCTCCCTGTATAAATATTTTGGCAATTAAAAGGGATAACACGGGTCCAAATATGATCCCAGGCCCTGTTTGGCAATTACCGGTCTCAACGAGACTGGTAATTGCCAGAGGATGGTTGCCGTCCATTCAGTATTTTGAGGATTAACATTTGCGTCCAACGCAGTAACCGGGAAAATGAATGTTTTTCAGTGGCGTACGACTTAGAAGCCTGGTTCTCCCTGGGGGATGCCCTTTTCATTCCATCCCCTTAATTTGTAATACTCCTGTACCATCTGGGTCAACTCGTCTGCTGAAATGCCTTTTCCGTTTTCAAGTTTTTCGTTGAGAAGCCGTTTGGGCAAAAAGTCATCCTCAACGGTCAGGCCTTCCCTGAGATTGAATTTGCGGGTGTCATTGGTAATCCGGGAGGCCAGAGCCTTTAAATCGGGTTTTGAAAATTCAACCCCCGTGGTCATCGAGAAAAGTTTGGACAATTCTTCCCAGGGATAAAAATCCCTGTAAAATCGGCACAGGATAAAGGCATCAAACAGGGTGCAGCGGTCTTCAAAATCCAGAAACAGTTCCGCCTTATGGTCAATCTGGTCCGGGTCAATCATGCCGGACAGTTCTGCTTTGTAAAACGTGCTTCTCAAGTGACACGCCCCCCTTGGGCTGACGGAATAGGCCAGGGCCATGCCCTTTAAGACCCTTGGGTCATACCCGGCCGGTTCAAGTCCTTTAACATGGATGGCTTCATCGGCCATGCTCATTTCTGCACTGGCGGATTTGATCCCCTCGGCAATCAGGCCGCCCAGGCCCTCCCGTTTGGCTGTCTTGAAAAGAAGATCCGCCACTGCCTCGGCATCGCCATAGGTATAGGTCTCATTGATTTTACCCTTTTGGGAGGCCTCAATGGTCAATGCAGCCAGATTCCCGGCACTCATGGTATCCATGCCCAGGCGGTCACAGATGTCGTTGAGCCATGCAATATCTTCGATGCTGTCGATCATGCACAGGCCGCCAAATGCATAGATGGTCTCATATTCAGGGCCTTCCAGTTTCAATCCTTTGTGTTTTCCTTCATTAATGGTCACATATTTTCCGCAGCCCATGAAACATGTTTTGCAGGATCGGGGTTTGGCATTTAACCGGTCCTTCATGCTCTGGGCATTGATTTTTTCCCAATGGTCACACGTTCCCCTGGACCAGTATTTTGCAGGGAAGGCACCGGCATTGTTGAGCCCCGCCACCATGACCGGGGTCCCCTGGTTTCTGTAGGTCTCTGTAGCCGCGTGGTTTTTCAGTTTCTTGAGCATATTTTTTGAATAGTGCTTTATTTGATCCGGATCATGAAATTCGCGTTGCTGACTGCCATGGAAAACAAGACCCTTGATTTTTTTTGAACCCAGAACAGCTCCCATGCCGGTTCTTCCGGCAGATCGCCAATAATCGTTTTCCACCACTGCAAACCGCACCAGATTCTCACCAGCAGGCCCAATAACCAGGGCGGCAGCATCTTTTTGTCCGCAGAGCGCCTTTAACTGGTCTTCTGTTTCATAGGTGTCCTTTCCCCAGAGATTTTCAGCATCATGGAATAAAATGGCTGTGTCGGAAATTTCAAGCCACACCGGTTTTTGGGCCTCACCTTTGAGCAGAATGCAGTCATATCCCGTCCGGCTGATGGATACGGCAGCCTTTCCGCCGGAATAGGATTCTGCGTAAAAACCGGTTAACGGTGATTTGGAAAAAATACCATATCGGCAGCTCCCGTAAATCAAGCTGTCTGTGACAGGACCCAACCCGATAATAAAATGGTTGTCCGGTGACAGGGGATCGACCCCGGGGGGGTTGTGTTTTAGCAGCAGGTGCGTTGCCAGTCCCTTGCCGCCCATGTACATTTTTAGTGTCTGATCATCAATGTCCTGAACCTGTGTTGTCTGGTGGGTAACATCAATGATGACAAGACGGTTGAAAAATCCTTTCATCTATGATTCCTAACCCGGCTGAAAAACCGGTGTTTCACAATTTGGTCATCTATCGGTCCGGCCTTTGTCCCGCGCTTCAGGCAAAGGCCGGCAGGATTAAAAAATTATCGGGCCACTTCTTCCAGGCTTTCTTCAAGAATGGAAAGCCCCTTATCCAGCTGTTCATCTGTGATGACAAAGGGCATAAGGGTTCGCATGACATTGCCGAAGTTACCGCAGGACAAAAGCACCAATCCTTTATCATAGCAGATCTGGGTCAGGCGCTTGGCTTCTTCGGTTGCCGGCTCCTTGGTGTGCCTGTCCTTGACAAGTTCAAGGGCCAGCATGGGACCTTTGCCCCGGACGTCACCGATGATTTCATGGGATTTCTGGAGGTCTGTAAATCGCTCGATCAGTGTGTCTCCCAGTTCTTTGGATCGTTCAAGGAGTTTGTCCTCAAACAAAATTTCCAGGACAGCCAGTGCCGCTTTGCAGGATATTGGGTTGCCACTGTAAGTGCCACCCAGTCCGCCAGGATGGGGGGCATCCATGAGTTCCTGCCGGCCGGTGATGGCGCTCAGGGGCATACCGCCTGCAAGGCTTTTGGCCATGGTGATGATATCCGGCTCAATTCCCCAATGTTCAATGGCAAGGAATTTTCCGGTTCGACCGGCACCGGACTGTACTTCATCAAGGATCAGGAGGATACCGTATTTTTTACAGATGTCAGCCAGTCTGGGGAAATATTCCGGCGGCGGTGTAACAAATCCGCCTTCTCCCTGAATCGGTTCAGCAATGATGGCAGCAACTGTTTCAGGGTCAACATGGGTGATAAAATAGGATTCCAGATAGTCGACACAGGCCATATTGCAGTCCGGATACTTACATCCCAAAGGACACCGGTAACAATAGGGGTAGGGGATGCGGTAAACTTCCGGGACAAAGGGTCCGAAACCATATTTATAGGGTTTGATCTTGCTGGTCAGGGACATGGTCAGCAGGGTCCGGCCATGGAAGCCGTTTTCAAAGGCTATAACCGCCGGTCGTTTGGTGGCATATTTGGCAATTTTGATGGCATTTTCAACGGCTTCGGCCCCGCTGTTTGCAAACATGGATCGTTTGGCAAAATTTCCCGGGGTCAGTTCATTGAGCCGGGCTGCCAGTTCAATATAGGAATCATACATGCCCACATGGAAGCAGGTGTGAATAAATTGATCGGCCTGGTCTTTTATGGCTTTGACCACCTTTGGATGGGAGTGGCCCACATTGTTAACACCAATACCGCCTGCAAAATCGATGAACTCTTTACCGTCCACATCGGTCATGATAGCACCGGACGCTTTTTTGATAATGGCCTGGGTGATGTTGGCCGGTCCCTGGGCGACATGTTCCTGGCGTAATTTTTGAAAGTATTCTGATTGAGTGGAAGTCATCTTGTATTCTCCGCTTTAATATATTATTGATTGTCTGTATGCTGGTGGGCAGACCGGTTTAGTTAAGGAAGCGCCCATTTTATTCCTGGTATTCTTCATCAACAAACCCGGGGTCAATTCCAAACGGGGATCAATATTGCAAATCCCATGCCATCAACCGGGATTTATCCACTTTGTACTGGAAAGGGCTATCATCAATGGGATCTCTCTGATTTTCCATTAAAATCAACCATGGGTTTTCAGGTGAATCAATGCGTTTGTGCATAAAAATGCAATGCTGCATAAACAGAGCTTCAGATCCCGGGCAGACAGATTAAGAAACCCTGTAACCGATGGAATGCAGCGGTAAAACATACGGATAAATATGCAATATTACATAATCGCATCCAAAATGTTGGAACACAGCAGGGGGTAACGGATAGAAAAAATTTCGCCAGTGAGGGATAGCAGCTGTTTTCCTTTCTTGGCACACCCTTTGCAAATCAAAAGATCCCATGGCATCATGGTGGGTGCGTTAGTCGGGTAAACGGGGTTGCAGATCAAAAAAACAATGATTTTAGACGATGAATAAAAACACTATTTTAAAGGGAGAAAACAATGTTGCTGAACAAGAAATTTTTTTCATTGAGCCTTATCATGGCATGCATTTTTTCAATGATGATGATGACCGGATTTGAAAAGTCCTTTGTAAAATCCGCCCACGCGGCCAAGACGTATAAATTAACAATGCAGAATATGTTTTCTCTGAATCATCCCATTTCCGTTGCAATTAATCAAATGGCAGCAGATGTGAAAAAGCAGAGCAATGGCCAGATTTCGATTCGGGTTCTGCCTTCGGGTGCCCTGGTAAAAGGACCCAGTATCTTTGAATCCGTGAGCATGGGATCCATTGACATGGGGACCACCTGCAGCTGCTACCACAGTGGTATCCTGCCTGTGGCAGCAACGGCGTTTGCGCTTCCCGGGGATCCTCGAGGGGTAAAGGAAATTATTGAGTTCATTAATCAGGAAGAGGTCATGGCGTTTTTCAGGAATGCCTATGCCACCCAGAATGTTTTTTTTGGTGCCCCCCTTGTCATGGACGGCTATACCATTGTGTCTAAAAAGCCCATTAATAGCTGGGAAGATCTGAAAAAGATGAAAGTCCGGGCATCGGGTTCCATTGCAAAAGCCTTGAGAAAAATGGATATCCCCACGGTTTTTATTCCCTTTTCCGAGATCTATGTGGCCCTTTCCCGGGGGACCATTGACGCCGAGATCAGCGGCAATCATGCTGAAAGTTTTCTGGCAAAGACCTACGAGGTGGCAAAATATCAGACCGTTCCATATATATCCGGTGCCCAGAACTGTGAAGTGATTGTCAACCAGGACAGGTGGAATGAACTTCCGGAAAACCTGCAAGCCATCTTTGAAAAAGCGCTTCAAGAGTGTTCGCTCAAGGTGGCTGAATTGTTTGACGCTGAAAACAAAGAGGTGATGGACAAAATGACGGCCAAGGGTGCGCAATTTGTAAAGCTTCCCGATGAGGTGATGAGCCGATGGATAAAGACAGCCGTTCAGATGTGGGATGAAGAATTGACCCAGGATAAATTGTCTGCAGAATATATTGGCCTTGCGAAAAAACATCTGAAAAGTCTGGGGTATGACCTATAAATAACCCATCATCATTCCTTTTGGATATCATATCCAATGGTATCCAAAAGGCGTAACTATATAGGAATAAAAATGCAACCCATAGAAAGAACGATACATTTTATAGAAAAAATAAACATGAAGGTTGGCAAGGCATCCTGCTACCTGATTTTTGTGTTCATGTTTTTGATGGTATTTGAAGTCATTGCACGATATTTTTTCCAAAGTCCCACCATCTGGGTACATGAAATGTGCGGCTATCTTTTCGCCGCCTATATTGCCCTGACCGGTGGGTGGGTTCTCCTTGAAAAAGGACATGTGGCCGTGGACATTATTTACCAGTATTTTCCCAGAAAAGTTAAATACACGGCTGACATCGTGGTGTCCATGGTGGCCCTGTTCATGTTCCTGGTACTGTTCTGGCAGGGATATAAATTTGCCTGGCATGCCTTTTCAACGGGCCAGCATTCCCATACCCTTTTCGGTCCGGTTTTATGGCCGGTAAAAAGCCTGCTTCCCATTGGATCTGTTTTTTTTATTCTTCAGATACTGGCAGATCTGGGCAAAACTATTTTGGAATTTAAAAAAGGGAGTGTACAATGAATCCCGCATTAATCGTATTACTCATGTTTGTGGCCGTCATTGTTCTTTTTGTGATGCGGACACCGGTGGCCTTTACCCTGGGCAGTGTGGGCATCGTTTCGTTGTACCTGATAAACGGGCCGAGATTTTTACAAATGCTGCCACCGTCCATCATTGAAAATATGACCAGTATCATCCTCTTGGCCATCCCCTTGTTTATTTTCATCGGCTGCATACTGGAAAGATCCGGTATTGCCGATGAAATTTTTGAAATGATTTACAAGTGGCTGGGTCCGGTGCCCGGCGGGCTGGCTATCGGAACCGTCCTGATCTGTGTGATATTTGCCGCCATGGTGGGTATTGTGGGTGCTGCAACGGTTACCATGGGCCTGATTGCCCTTCCGGCCATGCTCAAAAGAAATTACAAGACCTCCCTTGCCATTGGTTGCATTTCCGGCGGCGGTGCCCTGGGCTTTTTAATCCCGCCCAGTGTGACCATGATTGTGTATGCCTCCTTATCCAACCTGTCCATCGGAAAAATGTTTCTGGCCGGCATTATACCGGGATTATTGCTGGCCACTCTCTTCATTTCCTATATCCTGATCAGAAGCCTGATAAATCCGGAACTTGCCCCGCCGATTCCCGTGGAAGAAAGGGCCACCTGGACGGAAAAATGGGTGTCGGTCAAAAATCTGGCCCTGCCCTTTATCTTGATTTTTTCCATTATGGGCACTATTTTTTCAGGACTTGCAACCCCCACTGAGGCGGCCGCCGTGGGAGCGGTTGTGGCCATGGCGATTGTTGTTTTCAGGATGAAATCCTTTAAAAAATCCATGCCAGTGGTGGCCAATGCAGCTGAAAAAGCAGCTTTTCTGACCAGTATGGTATTGTGGATTATTATCGGATGCCTTGCCTTTTCTGCTGTGGTTAATACCCTGGGACTTCCCATGTTGTTAAAGGACCTTATCGATTCCATCGGACTCAACCGGTGGTCTGTCCTCATTGCCATGCAGATCAGTTTCTTCTTGTTGGGAATGGTGATGGATGATCTTCCCATCATTATGATCACGGTCCCCATTTATGTCCCGTTAATTACCCTTCTCGGGTTTAATCCCCTGTGGTTCGGGATCCTTTTTATCGTCAATATGCAAATGGCGTATCTGACACCACCCTTTGGGTTTGTTCTGTTTTATATGAAAGGGGTTGTACCGCCAGGCGTTACCATGGGAGATATTTATAAGTCTGTCTGGCCGTTTATCGGACTGCAGACAGTGTGTTTAATCCTGATCATGGTATTTCCTGAAATCGTGTTGTGGCTTCCTTCCTATTTTGGTATGTAATTTGCTGAATATTATACAATATATCAAGTGATCTTCCCTTTTTGCGGAAGAGACCATAAAGGAAACCTTTTGGGAGTGACGATCATTATTCCGATTACCCATCGGATTTATGCCAATGGGCAAAAACAGATTGAAACAGATTCAAAAAATCTCAAAGAAGCGATAATGGCCCTTTATCATGCCTGTCCGGATATGAAGGGTCATGTCATGGATAAAAATAACAGGCTCTATGCCGGTATGGAAATAGCGGTTAACGATGACATCGTCTTTCCGTGGAATCCTGAGAAGCCGTTAAATCATGGGGATGAGATTCGTATTTCAAGTATTATCACCGGGGGGTGATCCTGTTGCTTCAGGGCAAAAGGATGAACTGAGAGCACAATAAATGATGAAATCCTAAACGGAATGGATTTTCAAATACGAGGTATGTGAATGGATATAAACAGCAATAAAATTACAAATTTAAAAGATGCCGTCCATCAATATGTAACCCCGGGTTGCCATCTGTCCATCGGTGGTTTCACCATTAACCGGAATCCCATGGCTGCCGTTTATGAAATTATCCGGCAGGAGATTAAGGATATCCACCTTTACGCCCATTCCAACGGACAGGGGGTTGATGAGCTCGTGGGGGCCGGTTGTATCGCCCGCCTTGAAATCGCCTATGGGGGGACCGGCAAATTCATGTCCACCTGTATCCGGTTCCGAAAAGCCGTAGAAGAAAAAAAGATACAAATTGAAGACTATTCCAATTACCAGATGACCCTTCGATTCCTGGCCGGGTCCATGGGAATCCCTTTTCTTCCCACCCGGTCTTCCCTTGGCACAGATATTATTCATAAATGGGGATTGTCCCGGGAGTTGCGGCAGGATACTCCAAAGGTGCCCGACCAGAAGCTGGTTGTGCTGGACAATCCCTTTGGCAACTGGTGTGACACAAAACGGGTGGTGCTGGTTCCGGCCATTAATCCGGATGTCACCATTATCCATGTCCAGCAGGCCGATTACCGGGGAAACTGCCGAATCGACGGGTTGACCTTTGCTGATGTGGAACAGGCAAAGGCCGCAAAAGTGCTGATCATCACCTGTGAGGATCTGCTGGATGACGATTATTTGAAAAATGATCCTGACCGGAATCAAATTCCGTTTATCCATGCAGATGCTGTTGTTCATATTCCCTATGGTGCCTATCCCACAGCCTGCTTTGGGTGTTACGATTATGACCCGGTCTACTTGAAAGAATATTCCCGAATGGCCAAGGAGGATATCCTGTTCCAAACCTATCTGGACAATAATATATATAAAAAGAATAGCCATCGGGACCTGCTGAATTCAGTGGGCAGAGAACGGCTTGAAAATATTATGGCGGATAAAAACAGGGGCTATGCAAAAAAACTGGATCGAAGATAATAGAACGGAGAGATGTCCATGGAATATACATTAAAAGAGATGATGACCCTTGTCGCAGCCAGGGAAATCCGGAACAATGATATCGTTTTCTGCGGTACCGGCATTTCCATGCTGGCGGCCATGGCTGCCAAAAATATCAATGCACCCCAGAGTGTTATTTTCTTTGAAACCGGGGCCATTGATTCCAAACTCGAAGATCTTCCCCTTGCGGTGGCAGATTCGAGAATCATGTACCAGTCCTCATCCAATGCCGGTCTTCTGGAAGCCTTTGCCACCATGCAGAACCAGATAACGGGGGCGCATATCGTGGGAATCCTGGGGGCAGCCCAGATTGATATTTACGGGAATCTGAACTCCACCGTGATCGGTGATTATGATGAACCGGATGTGCGGTTCTCCGGCAGCGGGGGCGCCTGTGATGTGGCGTCTTTTGTGTCAAGAACCATTATATTCATGACACAGGAAAAGCGTAAATTTAAAACCCGCCTGGACTATCTGACAAGTCCCGGGTATCTGGATGGGCCGGGAGCACGAAAAAAAGCCGGTCTACCCGGGGGAGGCCCGGATAAAGTCGTGACCAACATGGGGGTGATGGCCTTTGATGATGTGACCTGCCAGATGTATCTGAAAGGGTATTATCCCGGCATAACACCGGAAAACATTCTGGAGAATATGGAGTTTCACATTGATATTTCCCGGGCCAGTGAAGTGTTGCCCCCAACCCCGGAGGAGTTGACCCTTTTGAGAGAAACATGTGATCCCCAGCGGTT
Source organism: Desulfobacula sp. (assembly GCF_030145145.1). Classification (GTDB taxonomy): domain Bacteria; phylum Desulfobacterota; class Desulfobacteria; order Desulfobacterales; family Desulfobacteraceae; genus Desulfobacula. The sequence goes on from NZ_JAQYWD010000006.1 coordinate 53,237, forward strand.
GATATTGTAGCTGAAAAATACCGCACCCTGAATAAACCCCTTGATTTGGTTTTGTTTTTTATTGTATTCAACAAGAGATCCCTTCATTTTTTGTTTGGATAGAAACCGGTGGTATAAACAAAAGGGTGATATTATGCTGGATAATATATCCATAAGCGGACGGTATATCGGACTTTTTTTGTTGGGTTGGTTCCTGTTCAGCTATCCTGTTTTGACCCTGTTTAACCTGCCGGTATGTTTGTTTGGGATTCCGTTATTTTTCCTTTATATCTTCACAACCTGGTCGGTATTGATCGGCTTGATTGTTTTTTGCCGGAAATTTTCGGAACCGATTCATCCCACAACATCAGATACGTCCGAAAATAAGATAACCCCATCAGGCTGAGGTCCGGATCTGCTGCCTGATTAAACTAAAGATCGTGCCGTTATGTTAGAACAAAAAATTATTATTTTTGTTTCTTTCGGATATATGGGACTTTTATTTGCCATTGCCTTCTGGGGGGACAAGCGGGCAGAAGCCGGTAAAAGCATTATCAGCAACCCCTATATTTACGCATTGTCTCTGGCGGTTTACTGCACGGCCTGGACCTTTTACGGTAGTGTCGGGGCGGCCAGCACATCCGGGGCCACTGGATTTTTAAATATTTATTTAGGCCCCACGCTCATGATGATCCTGGGGTGGCCCATTCTCAGAAAAATTATCTGTATCAGCAAAATTAATCGGATCACCTCCATTGCGGATTTCATTGCCTCCCGATATGGCAAGAGCGCCACCATTGCCGGTGCGGTTACCATTATCGCGGTGCTGGGCATTGTGCCCTACATGTCGGTTCAGATCAAGGCCATATCCACTTCGTTTCAATTGATCAGCCAATATCCAAATGTTTACATGGTGCAAACCGCAACCACCCTGTCCGGCACCAAAGACACTGCCTTTTTTGTGGCGATTTTGCTGGCATTGTTTGCCGTGGTTTTCGGCACCCGCCATCTGGAAGCCACCGAGCGCCATGAAGGACTGGTAGCGGCCATCGCCTTTGAATCCATTGTCAAATTGGTTGCCATACTATCTGTGGGGGTGTTTATCACCTATGGCCTTTATTCAGGGTTCGGGGATTTGTTTGCCCAGGCCGGCCGTGTCCCCCATATCCGACAGCTTTTTGTCATGGAGGTCAATGCAGCCACCTTTACAGGCTGGTATAATGCCCTGTTTCTGGCCATGATGGCCATTTTTCTGCTTCCCCGTCAATTCCAGGTGATTGTCGTTGAGAATGTGGATGAAAATCATTTAAAAAAAGCGGTCTGGCTTTTCCCCATGTATCTTCTGGCCATTAATATTTTTGTAATCCCCATTGCCTTTGGCGGTATGATGTATTTTTTTGAACAATGCAGTTCTGATCCTGTGTGCAAACAAACCCTGCCCCAGGCGTTTGATGGTATCCTGGAATTTGCGAACGGACGGGTGGATGCAGACTATTTTGCCCTCACGCTGTTGATGGCCAAACAGCAACAGGGCCTGGCCTTATTTGCTTTTCTTGGCGGGATGTCCGCGGCAACAGGTATGGTGATCGTGGAAACCATTGCCTTGTCCACCATGGTCTGCAATGACCTGGTCATGCCGGTACTGTTCCGTCTGCCCTTTTTAAAACTCGAGCAGCAAAGTGATTTGAGTCGGCTGCTCCTGATTATTCGACGTATCAGCATCCTGGTCATCGTATTGTTGGGATATCTGTATTTTCATTATGTGGTGGAATATTATTCTCTTGTCTCCATTGGGATGATTTCTTTTGCTGCCGTGGCCCAGTTCAGCCCCGCCGTGATCGGGGGTATTTTCTGGAAAGGTGCGACAAGACGGGGGGCACTCTTTGGACTGCTGGCAGGTTTTTTTACCTGGATGTACACCCTGGTGTTGCCGTCACTTGCCCAGGCAGGATTCCTTTCCCGGGATTTGTTGACCTATGGGCCTTTGGGGGTGGAGTTGTTAAATCCCAGCCACCTGTTTGGCCTGGATGTTCATCGTTTGGGACTTAACCAGTATACCCATGCCGTGTTCTGGAGTATGGCTGTAAATATCGGATTGTTTATCGGGGTGTCACTGTTTTCCAGGCAAAATGCCATGGAGCGCAGACAGGCCACCCTGTTTGTGGATGTGTTCACGTCTTCCGTGAAATCGGAAAAATCATCTTTCTGGCGGGCCACGGCATCGGTTGTGGATTTGAGAACGCTGCTGGAACGATTTCTCGGAAAAACTCGAACCGCGGATGCCCTGGCATTGTATGCCCGGGAACATCATATCAACTGGGAGAAGGAATTTATTGCCGATGCCGGTCTCGTCAGCCATGTTGAAAAACTGCTGGCAGGGGCCATCGGGTCTGCATCCGCCCTTGTCATGGTTCGGTCTGTTGTGGAAGAAGAGCCCCTGGGCATGGATGAGATCATGCACATCCTGGACGAGACCCAGCAGATGATCATTTACAGCCGGGAACTTGAAAAGGCCACAAAGGATCTGGAGGCCGCCAATGTGCGTTTAAAGGAGCTGGACCGGCTGAAAAATGAATTTATTTCAACAGTTACCCATGAACTTCGAACCCCTTTAACTTCCATCCGGTCTTTGGCTGAAATTGTTCACACTACCCCTGGCCTGGATACCCAAAAACAGCACGTATTTGTCGGTATCATTATCAAGGAGAGTGAGCGGTTAACCCGGTTAATTAATAATGTTTTAGACTTTCAAAAGATTGAGTCAGGTCAAATTCAATGGCAGATGACCCGGCTGGATTTTAAAGAGGTGATTGAGGACGCTCTCTTTTCAACCGGTCAGTTGATTAAAGAGAAACTGATTGATTTAACATTTGATATTTCAACGCTGCCAGGCATTGTATCCGGAGACAAAGACCGCTTGATTCAGGTCATGGTGAACCTGATCTCCAATGCCGTTAAATTCTGCCATGCGGAGAATGGCCGCATCACGGTGGGGATGCAGGTGAAAACCAAAAAAACAGGGGGGAATGGTAACGAAAAAGGGGGGGTAACCGTTTTTGTCAAAGATAATGGCATTGGCATTGACAAAGGTGACCAGGAAATCATTTTCCGTGAATTCCGCCAGGTGATTTCCGGTTCCAAGGGAAGACCTTTGGGGACGGGCATTGGATTGACCATCAGTAAGCATATCATTGATGCCCATAAGGGTAGAATATGGGTGGACAGTGAACTGGATAAAGGGGCAACTTTCTTTTTTGAACTGCCTCTGTTAGAATGATCAGAAAGAAAATTCGTTAAATTGAGCATGGCAATGTCATCTTGTTTGCAGGATAAAGGGAGTCAAAATGAAAAAAAAAATATTGATTGTTGATGACGAACCCAATATTATTGTGCCTTTAGAATTTTTGATGACGCAGAATCACTATGATGTTCAAACCGCAGATACCGGGGAAAAAGCCCTGGACCTGATATCCCGCTGGAAGCCGGACCTTATTTTACTGGATATCATGCTGCCCGGAATGGATGGATATGAGGTATGTCAGAAAATCCGGCAGGAAAAAGAGTTCAGCCAGACCCGGATTATTTTTTTGTCTGCCATGGCCCGTTCCATTGATATTGCAAAAGGCATGGGGCTTGCTGCAGATGATTATATCACCAAACCCTTTGCCAATGACTATGTGGTGAGTAAGATTAAAGAATTGCTGGGAGACACGGATTAATTTCGTTTAGATCAGGTTCCCTTTGGCCGACCTTCTCTGACTATTGATGTGACAGTGGAAAAAACAGGAACATATGGAAATCGTTACAAAGAATAGGGGTAAGGGGCTGAGTTTCGGTACAAAACTGGCCATCGTATTTTTGTTTATCGCCATTCTTCCCATGTCCATTGTTTCGTATTATAGCCTTGTCAACTGCCGGCAGGAGCTGGGAAAGTTTGCAGGAAGTGAATTGATATCCCTTTCCAGGGCCACGGCCTATTCCATTGACCAATTGCTGCTGGAAAATCAGCGCAATTCTGCAACCCTTGCCGGGTTTCCTTTGGCGATCCAGTTTTTAAGCCGGTCCGTTCAGGACCGTGAGGCGTTGATTCCCCGGATTCACCAGGAATTTGAAAATTATCTTGAACATCATCCGGACTGGAATACCCCCGGCTTTATGGATGCAAAGGGCATCATCCAGGTGGTTCTGGATAAAAATCTGGTGGGGGAGGATCGGTCCTATAGAAATTATTTCCATGCATCCATGAACGGGAGTCCTTTTATTTCAGACATTCTCCTGGGGCGCGTCACCCGGAAGCCGGGTATTTTTTTGACCCATCCCGTCAAAACAAAACAAGGAAAAATCCTGGGTATTAATGTTGTATGGCTCAAAGCGGATCCCATCTGGGACATTATTGATCACGTTAAAGTGGGCAAAAAAGGGATTGGCTATTTAATAGATCATGAAGGGGTGATTATCGCCCATCCCCATCGTGAGCTCTTGTACCACAGTCTGGGTGACTTGCACCCCGATGTGGTTTCAACCATTTCTTCAACCTTTTGCTATGGCACTGTTCAAGGCACAACAGCGCCGTATCTGCCCGAGAGACTGGGAATGGAAAGCCTGGCCGCCCATATCGCCGTTTCCCAGGATCCGGATACATTCCGTTACTTTTCTCCCAGGGATCATCAATATCATGTGGTGGGGTATTTCCCTTTAGAAAAAAAGGCCTGGACAGTGGTTGTAGATCTTCCCGAGTCCCAGTTCCTGGCTCCCCTGAAGCGCTTGGAAAAAATAACGTATATGAGCATTGGAGCGGTTGTCATTATTTCCATACTGATTTCCTTTTTTCTTTCCAGGAATTTTTCCCGTCCTATCCGAAGCCTGACCACGGCTGCTGCCGGTATTAAATCCGGCAGGATGTTTGATCCGGATACCATTGCTGACATCACTTCCGGAAAGGATGAAATCGCATGTCTTGGACGGGCTTTCAGCTCAATGGTTCAGTCCCTTCAACAGAGTGAGGAAAAATACCGCATCCTTGTGGAAAATTCCCCTGATATCATTTACAGGACCGATCTGGACGGTATAATTACGTTTATTTCCAGTTCCGTATATCGGTTGTCAGGATATGCTGTTAGCGAGGCCATTGGCATGAAAATAACGGATTCGGCTTTTTTTAATCTTGAAGAAAAAGCCCTTTTTTTATACCAACTCCAGCAAACCGATTTGGTAAATGATTTTGAAGCCCAATTAAAGCGCAAGGACGGGACTGTCTGGTGGGCGTCAATCAATTCTTATTTTACCATGGATAAAGACGGTAAACGGTCAGGGGTTGAGGGGATTGTCAGGGATATCACCGAACGTCGGGAAAAAGAACACGCCCAACGAGAATGGAAAGCGGCACAGGCGGCAAATCATGCCAAATCAGTGTTCCTGGCAACCATGAGTCATGAGATACGCACGCCGTTGAACGTATTGCTCGGATTCATCGAATTGTTGTCGGTTGATCTGAAAAACCCCAGACAGGAACGGTATCTGGATGCCATGAAACTTGCCGGGAAAAGCCTGCTGACCTTAATAAACGATATCCTTGATATATCAAAAATTGAGGCGGGCAAAATGGGGTTTATATATGCACCCGTGAACCTTGACAGCGTGTTTGCGGAAATTGAATCTATTTTTAACGAGAAAATTTCCGGTAAAGGCATTGGTTTTGAAGTGGACCTGCCAGAGGACCCGTCCAGCCCGCTGATGCTGGACAAAGCCAGAATAAGACAAATCCTTTTAAACCTTGTGGGCAATGCTGCCAAATTCACAGAAAAAGGCAGGATTAAACTGAGTGCCCAACAACAGCCCACCCAAGATCCGGACAGGATTGACCTGACTATCAGGGTTGAGGATACAGGACCTGGAATTGAGAAAAATGCGTTGGACTCGATATTTGAATCCTTTAAGCAGGTTGACGGAACCATAAACCGGCATCCGGGGGGGACAGGCCTTGGACTGGCCATTTGTAAAAAACTTACCGAGGCAATGAACGGACAGATCCGTGTTACAAGTCAAACCGGTTTGGGCAGCACGTTTTTTGTCTGTTTTAAAGATGTGCAGCGGGTGTCTGACAGCATAAAGAAAAAAATAATAGCCGAACCAGCAGACAATCGCTGCCCGTCCTGTTTTGAAAAAAAGAAAATTCTGGTTGTCGATGATATTGAATCCAATCGTTTCATGATCCGGGAATTGCTGATCCGATTTAACCAGGATGTTGTTGAGGCCGGTAATGGGCAGGAGGCCTTGATGATGGCAAAAGAGAATCCCCCGGATTTGATTATCATGGACACCCGGATGCCGGTGATGGATGGGGATCAAGCCACCCGATTGCTCAAGTTGGATGCCCATACAAAACATATTCCCATTATTGCGTTTACCGGTGATGTGGTGTCAAGGACAAGGACAGGTGGGGTTAAAAAAGGATATGACGGATATCTTACAAAACCGATTAAAGTTCAGGACCTGACAGATGAATTATCAAAATATATCAAAAGGGTCAATTCTTGACCGTTGATATTTCTTTTGTTCCTGGGCCCATTGGAGAACCGGTTTATGGTGGAGAGAAGATGTCTTTTTCCCGGACAGTTTGTTACCGTTACGAAATAGGGTGTTCCGAGTCGCCGATGAAGTCAAAACGCAGTTTTGCCTGAAGGGTTTTTATCTTTTTTAAGACTTCTTTGAGCAATTTTTTTTCAATGGATGAAAGGTCCTTGGGGTTGATGTAATTGTGGGGGGGTAGATTTTGACCCAGGATGGCCTGGATTTGTGCCATGAATCGTATCTGCATGTTAAAGCAATAAGCCTGTTCCAATTCGTTATACGCATTCCGGGATAAAATTTTTTTCAGGTAGAGGTGATATAACCTGTCCTGGGTGGCGGTTTCCCTGATTTGATGTTTCAGGGAATAAATCCTTGCATAATCAACAATCGGTGTATTGGCCATCTTGATATCAATGCACCGTTTATGGGGGGGGGTGGAGCGGACGATCAAATTTCCGAACACCCCGATGGGTGGTTTGAAATAGACGGCATTTTCCGCCATATTTCGGAAAAACCCTGTCCAGTTGGATAAGGTCTTCACCAGATGGGAAAAAAGGTTTTCGGTGATCCGGTTGTCTCCATAAGCAAACCGGAAATCAAAGAAAATACTGGTATAGAGCAGGTCCTCAGGTGATGCTGCATGAATCCAGTCAGAAAAATAGCCTTTCCAGACGGAAAGGGGCTGACACCATTTGGGATTTTTCGCCATGATGCCGCCCTGGCAAAAATCAAATCCTGACTGGTCCAGCCAGGTGCAGACTTTTTTTCCGAGTTCCAGAAAATAGGGCTGAAGCGTTTCCATTGTCTGGCCTTCTTCTGGGTCCTGGAACACAATGGCATTGTCCTGATCTGTTTTCAGGGTTTGTTCTTTTCGTCCTTCACTCCCCAGTGTAACAAAGGCAAACGGCACCGGTGGCGGTCCAAGGTCGGTGGCTGCAAAGGTCAGTAATTTATTCAATATGGCATCTGAAAATGCCGTTACCAGCCATGTCACGGTCTTGATTTTGGTTCCGCTGGTGAGCATGCTGTGGATCAGTCTTGGCAGCTGGCTGTGTTTGCCGATGATGTCTTCAACCCGGCGGGCCTGGTTAATTTCCCGGATCAGGGCGGTATAGGAAAGTTCGGTTAATAACCGGTTATCCAGTTCCTGGCTCTGGTCGGAGTGATCAAAGATTTCAATATCCCTCATCTGAATCCGGCTTTCCGGCAGGGCAAGGTCATGTTCAAGACGGGTTTTCACCGGACGGTCATCCATGGGGATAAAAAACCTTAAGCACGGCAGATCTTTACCCTCGGTATTTTGTCCTGTGTAGGTCCAGAGGGCACTCTGGTGATGATTGAGGGCCTCTTTTAGCGTAAGGTTTGAGACGATGTTTTGGGTGCCGATATCCAGGGTTTCCCATTGCTTTATCACTCGCGGGGGGATGGGATCTCCTTTCCAGGAAATATCGATCAAGACAAGGGCGTTATTTTTATAAAATCGATAATAAAATTCCGTCAGCCCGGTTTCTGTTTTCAACCTGTCCAGTATAAAAAGAACAGTGTTAATGAACGTATAGGGATCTGCATTGATTTTTATATGTTCGGCATTCAAACGGGGTTTCATGTGGCATCGAATGCCCAGTTTTTCCTGGGCCCTCCGGGCAACGGTCTGCATAAAATCCCTTACCAATAACGTCGTTAACGTTTTTTTTGCATGGATCAGGCTGGTGTATTCGTCTGATAGGTTGTTGAGGATATCGCTGAGGATGATGGATTCCGTGTAAATGATTTCTTTGAATTGGTTCTGGTGCTGTTCATCCATCCGGGGAAATGCTCTCATGGCTTCAATGGCGGCCCGGATACTGGCCAGGGGCGATCTGGCATTTTTTGATAATGTGTTTAAAAGGGCCTCCACCCTTTTTTCTGCCTGGCTTTGCTGGGTGATATCATCCAGGATGAGCACAAATCCCGTAAACAAACCGGCGGCACTTAAAACCGGCACCACCTGGGCCTGTAATATCCGGGGGGGCTTTTGTAAAATAAAGGTTGAAACCGTATGGGTGGCATCTTGCTTTAATTGCGCATTGATTTCGTCAAGCGCATATTCAACCAAATGTTTGTCAACAAGTGAGGTAATGGATTTGCCTGCCAGGGAAACCGCACCCCCGGGCTTGCTGTTTCCCGGTAGAAGATACGTTTCTGCCTGGCTGTCGTGTAACAAAATCATCCCATTGACATCACACACAAGGATGGCTTCCGGCAAATTCGAAATAAACGCAGCAAGAATTCGGTTTTCTTTCAATCGGGTGTTTTTATGGTCCATTATTTTTTTTACGATTAACCTTTGCATTAATCCATCTGATATCAGTCATCCTTGTCCTTGTCCGGGTAAAGAGTCTTGTGTTCCTTTGGATAATGCTGTTTTATGCAATCCGGGCAAATGCCGTGACTGATATCTGCTTGTGAATGCTTGTGAATATAAACATCCACTTGTTCCCAGTATCCTTTATCATCCCTGATTTTTTTACAAAATGAACAAATGGGAAGTATGCCCCTTAACGTCTTTACTTCATTGAGCGCATGCTGGAGATTTAGAATGGTTAAATCGCGTTCCGCCTCTGCTGCCGTGCGGTCTTTGATTTCGGTTTCCAGTTGCTGGTTTGTCTGTGCCTGGGTTTTAACCCGTCGTTCAATCTCGGCAGTGTATAAAATTTTTTTCAGCAGATAGAATGCCAGAAGGGATGTCAGTAAAACCAATCCAAGGGAAACAATCCATGCCTGCCACATTTTCCGTGAGTGATAGTAACCGTCTAACGGGTGGATTACCATTTTCCACCGGCGTTCTGCAAAATCAAATGTTTTGTTCCAGAAAAGTCCGGTTTGAATTTTTCCAGCAGATATGGGGTGATCTCTGGATTTTAAGATTCGCGACGGTCGCTGATAAAGGAACTGGTTTCCTTTATCAGCAGACATATCGTAAATCGTCAAACAAAGTCCTTCATCGGAAAAGTCTTTCAGCGATGTCTCGATGGCCGTGCCGATACGGAGGACTTCTACAACAAATCCTTTCAGATTTTTTCGTCGTTCTTCCGGGGTATTCAAAGGCCTGTCCAAATGATAGATGGGCAGGAGGAGCAGGGTCCCGAACTGGTTGCCGGTCTCTTGAACCAGTTTGAGCCTGGCGGTGGCCGTTGTTTTCCCCGTATGGGACCCTTTGTTGATGGCCGTTAAGCGGGTCTTATCGGACGCGATATCAAAACCAAAGGCAGCGGTGTTGCCTGCCAGGGGGTGGAGATAATAGACGATGACATATTCCTCTCTGCGCTCAGCCCTGACCATAGCATTTGTTTGTGCGCGTTCTGTAAATTCAAAATCGGCAAACCCCTCTTTCCTTGCCGCTGATTCATAAAGGGCACGGTTCGTGTCCTTTACCAGCGGATTCCAGCCAAAGGCCTGGATTCCGGGGTAACGGGGCAGAATGTTTGCCACAAAGCTGGTGAATTCCTTACGGGTCACAAGCGTGGAATTATTAAAAAAATCACCCAGAAACAAGAGGGCCCCTTTATAGTCGTTTAAAGTCGATTCCACAGCGTTTGTGTAAGCTTTTGCCCAGGATTTAAATTCAGTGCGCTGATTTTTCTTTTCCCAATTATGAACCAGCAAAAAAAGGATAAATGACATTGTCAACCCTGACACAAGCAACCATGCGATAGGAAAATAGCGGCGCATTGATATTGGAAAGTGAGGTCCGGCAATCGTTGTTTTTTGCATCTTGGCCCTCCCGTATAAAGATGACCTGGCGTGTTTTCATATCCGGTCTGAAAAAATATCCTCAAAAAGGATATCATCTGCTTTAATGCACCGTTGTTTCAATTCCCGGTATTTTTCAAGCAGTGTTCTGCCGTCTTCGGTCAGTTTTGTCCCTTTTCTTTTGTCGGCAAGGACAACGGGCTTTCCAAAATTCTTTTCAGTTGATTTTATTTTGCTCCAGACGGTTTTATAGGCCATTTTCAATTCTTTGGCAGTCTTGTTGATTGAATTTGTCCGATCAATGGATTCAAGAATGGTCATTCGTCCCGTCCCCATTATGATCCCGCCGTCATTACTGATAAGCAACTGGCTGGATTTAATCTTCATCTGAATCCTTATCTGAGAGATCTGTGTTAATTTTTCCTTTAATGATACTGTTTTTTTGATTTCATGTACACCTTTTTAACGGTTCCGACCCTGGCTTTTTTTTTTGAGAAAGGCTGTAATTTCCGTAATGGCATTTCTTTTAAAGCAGGATATGTTCAAGGCATTGACCTGTTTTTTGATTTTGGGATCCAACAGGTCATCGGTAATAATGGCCCTGACCCGGGGAACATCCATAAATAGCAGGGGCTTTTTTACCGTTTCTCTCCAGATTTCGATTTTATCATGGGGGCCGCTTATCCATCCTTCTATGAGGACGATATCCAGATGCGGATAAAATTTTTTCATGACGGCATCTGGTGTCATGTTCCGGGTCCTGGGCAGGTAAACGGCTGCCAGGTCCCGGGTCATCATCGTCACGGGTGCTGCACCGGCCTGGCGGTGCAGAAATGAGTCCTTGCCGGGTTTGTCCAGTTCATGGGCATGGGAACTGTGCTTGATAGACCCAACAGTGATGCCGGTTTTAACCATTTCCCCTATGAGATCCACTATCAGGGTTGTTTTTCCTGAACCTGGCTGGCCGATGATATGGAACGGAATCATTTATCCGGCCTTTCCAAATGAACAGGCTGGAAATCTGCAGGTCTTGCAGTTCAGGCAGAGGCCCCCATGGCTCAGTCGCGCCAGATCCCTTGCGCCTGGACGTTCCCCGGCCATCAACCGGGGCAATATCAGATCGAAAATGGTGGTTTTATGGTACAGGCCACAGGCAGGAAGTCCCATGATGGCCGTATTTTTGTGGTAGCCCAGAAGGAACATGGCGCCTGGAAGCACAGCGGCTGAATAATGAATTTCTTGGAATCCTGAATCCACAATCCCGTCTTTTGTCACGTCGTCGGGATCAACAGACATGCCGCCGGTGGTAATGATCAGGTCGGTATCTTTCTCAAGATACCGTCGGATTTGACGGCTGATCATCTCCCTGTTGTCCGGGAGAATGACGGTTTCTTCCACTGTGGCCCCCAGGGCCGTTGTCTTTTGTTCAACAATGGCTTGAAATTGATCCTTGATCAACCCTTTATAGACCTCCTCTCCGGTGATGATCAACCGGATTTTCAATGGATGAAAGAGCTTGACGCTGAAAACAGGGTACTGCTGCCGGGCAAAATCCAGGGCCTTGTCAAGCGTGTCTTTATGGATCACGAGGGGGATGGTCCTTGTTGCAGCAAGGCTTTGATGCTGTTTGACACGGGTATTGGTGTGGATGGAGGCACACATCACATCCTGGAACATATTAAACTCTTCCAGGGCCTGAATATTGACCTTGAAAAGCCCGGGATAAGCCGCATTAAGTTCCAGTTTCCCCTCCCCGGGAGACCCGGAAAAGGTAACACCCGGTCCTGAAAGTGCGGATGCAAGTTCCAGAACGGCATCATCTTCATGCACCTGATCATCCGCTAAATCAAGAACATAGAAATTATTTTTACCCATGCGCATCAATTGACACACATCCCCGGATGTTATTTTATGTCCTTTTTTGAATGCCGGCCCTTTATACTTTCCCGGGACGATCTGGGTCATGTCATGGGCAAGGGGAGTGCCCACGGCCTGGTCAACAGTCAGGGTTTCAAAGGGCAAGAGTATTTTATTGTCTCCCATTTTTTTCCTTATTTTGTGACGGGTTGATAATAGGTTCCCAATGCACAGGGCCTGCAGAGAATTTGATCGTTTTTCATGACTTCCCGCTTGTCCCGGATAACCTGTCCGCATTTTTGGCAGACAGCCTTGAATCGCGTCGGTCCAGGCATATCCGAGGCATTGACATCAACGCGTACGGCCTCGATGTGAAACAACGCGTCAAGGTCCATTCTCTTATAAGCGACAAGCTGCTGTTCTCTTTTATCCGTGATGTCAGGGGCATATTTTTTTGCAAGATGTCTCGCGCTTTCCGTGGATACAATCCTTACGGCTCTGCCGGTTTCAAGATTGACAAAGGTGGCTGCCATAATGCCGTTATCCACAAATTTTAAAGACCGTCTGCCCAGTCTGACACCGGTAACAAAAGAAATGGCATCTGTGGCACATCTGTCCATTTCTACATACACAATGAGTTTTTTTATCTGGGGCAGTTCTCTGGGGGTATCCAGGCCGATGAGACGGCATCCTTCCATTGCCATGCGAACACCGATAACCTGTCCCGAACAAATGTGCCCATGGGCATTTGCAGATCCTTTCAGCAGGGTTTCAAATTCTTCCATCAATTCCTTCCCGTCTGGTTATCATTTGTTGAATTTGATGCGGTTGACCTTATGTTAAACTGAACATAAGGTCAAGGAAGGGGGTATTTTTTTTGCAACCCTTTCTTGACGACAACGCAATGTTCGCATACAAATTAGAGCGGACACGTAATTTGAGCGGTTACATCACTTAACTCAGGAGAAAAAAATGACAGATGAAAAAAAGAAGATGCCGTCTTCCTGTGCATCTTGTAAAGTTGAAATTCCCCAAAGAATTTGTTTTTCAGATCAAGGAGAGGGCCACAAGGGGTGTCCGACATTGACCCGGAAAGCGGTGTTAAAAGAGGCCAATAAAGAATATGAGGCAAAAGACGTCCATACATTTGCCTACAACGCATCGTTGCAGGAAGCAGAGTGTTATGCCAACCGGGACCAGCAACCGTATATCATGCAGCCGTGCAAAACACGGATTGTTGAAATCTGTGAGTTTGCCATGAAAATGGGATATAAACGGCTTGGTCTTGCCTTTTGCCTGGGAATGACCAAAGAAGCCAAAATTGTTGAAGAAATTTTGAAAGGATACGGATTTGAGGTGGCCTCCGTTTGTTGTAAAGCCGGTAACAGTTCAAAAGATATCATCGGCATCAGTGAGGACGAAAAGATATACAAAGGAACGGATGAGGCCATGTGCAACCCCATATTTCAGGCCAAGGCCCTGACCTATGAACAGGTGGATTTCAATATCCTTCTGGGATTGTGTGTGGGACATGATAGCCTGTTTCTAAAGTTTACGGATATCCCCACTACAGTATTGGCAGTCAAGGACCGGGTCACCGGTCACAACCCGCTGGCAGCCATTTATAATGCAGACTCCTATTACAAAAAAGTCAGGTTTCCGGATGGCTCTGACGCTGCAGAGTTTCCGGGTTGATACGGTACCGGCAATACCGGCCATCAAGATTAAAGGCTGTCGGCACCGCTGGCATCTGTGATCAAAAAGGTGAGATACCCGGAATAATTGTGAAAAAGGCTGTGATCTGCTAATAACAACGCATGAAAATAAAATTAAAAGATATCATTGACCTGGATTATTTTATCCGTATGGATGAAGCCCTTGACACCAGGGAGGCAATAAGGTCCCGGGCGATCAAGGATCGCAAGATCTATGATCAATGTAAGCAAACGTGTCAAACAGACACAGCCTTTTTATTCACCTGGTTGACGTTCAGAAAAGCGGAATTTTTTCAGAGGAAAGATAAAAAGGGAGAGACCCTGCTGCCCGGCACTGTTTTTTCTTCCCTGTACACCTGGATGGTCTATGCCATGGTTTTTACCGGGGGAATGACAGGCGTATCCCTGGCATATTCATTTCTTGCCTACCATGGCAACCGTCCGATAAATGTGGCGGTTTTTATGGCCATATTTGTTGCCTTGCAGGTGGTGTTGATCCTACTCACGCTTATCCTGTTGATGCGACGGCGGGTCAGTTCGAAACATCAAGGGAATCGGTTTGGCCATTCCATTGTTCATACACTGGTATCGGCGTTGCTTTTTAAGGTGTTGCCCGGAATTTTGAAAAAAGTAAATCACCCGTTGTTTAAAAAAACCGTTGAACCCCTTGAATATACGGCTTCCCTTATCCGGATCAAGCACAGGGAATATAAGGACCTTTTTTTCTGGCCGGTGGTCATTCTGTCCTCAGTGTTTTCTTTTTGCTTTTCCACGGGTGCTGTTTGCGGCACCTTTTTCAGGGTGATCGTCAGCGACATGGCGTTTGGATGGCAGTCCACGCTCATGACCACCAGTGACCGGGTCCATGATCTGGTCGCTTTCCTGGCCCTGCCCTGGTCCTGGTTTCTCCCCCAGACCCTTGCCCATCCAAGCCTTGCTCAAATCGAGGGGTCCCGGATCATTTTAAAGGACGGCATTTCCGTGCTGGCAACCCAGGATCTGATCTCCTGGTGGCCCTTCCTGTGCCTGGGCATCCTGTTTTACGCGGTTATTCCCAGGGGACTGCTGCTCATTGCAGGGATTCTGGGGCAACATCAAGCCGCAAGACAATTTAACATTGAACGGTCCCGGTTCAGGCAGGTGCTGGTCAGAATGCAGTCGCCTGTCCTGGACATTGATACCCGGGAAACGCCGGTAAGCCAGGCCATCGAATCCAACCCCATCAAGGGGATGACCACAGCGCCCCCTGCTGCCGTCACACAAACGGATCCATCCGGCTCGACAGCTGTGGTCCTTGCGTCAAAAAAGGTTTACTCCGATGCCGCCATTCAAAAAGTTGTCCTTTATGTTCAAGACCATTTATGCCTAACGGTAAACGCGAGGATAGCTATCAATTTTGATTTTGATGAGGATACAGATGCGGTCAGTCAAATATCGTCCAGTGATGCGGACCAGGTGATCCTGCTCCATGAGGTCTGGCAACCGCCCATAAGGGGCGTGCTTTATTATATTCAACAGATAAAGTCGGTTATGCCGGAAAACAAACCCTTGTGGATATTGTTAACCCAGGATGCCGGACAGGAAGATCTGTGTGTGAGCGATACGGATATTAATTTTGAGGTCTGGAAAAAAGCGGTATTTAAACTTGAAAATCCCGATATAGGCGTGAAAAGGTTTTTGTAAATGAATGATTCTCTTCAAACGAAAATGATACCGGAGTTTGCCGTACTGGGTCACCCCAATGAAGGAAAGTCTTCCGTGGTGTCCACCCTGACCGAAGACGACCAGATAACCGTCAGTCGTATCCCTGGTGAAACAACGGTATCCAAGCGCTACACGGTTCAAATTGACGGGGAAGATATCATCCGGTTTGTGGATACACCCGGGTTCCAGGTGCCCCGGCAGACCCTTGCCTGGTTTAAACGATTTGAGGGGGATCCAAACCAGGTTTGTGAGCAGTTTATTGCCACGTTTAGAAAAGACCCGTTTTTTTCAGATGAGTGTGAACTTTTAGGGCCGGTGGTCAGGGGAGCCGGTATTATTTATGTGGTGGACGGATCCCGGCCGGTGAGGGATGACGACCTGGCTGAAATGGAAATATTACGGCTGACCGGACGTCCGAGAATGGCCATAATTAATTCCAAAACCGAGGGCAAAGATTATACAGCGGATTGGAAATCTGAATTTCGAAAGCATTTTAATGCCATCCGGGTGTTCAATTCCAATACGGCCAATTTTATGGATCGCATTCGAATGCTGGAAAGCCTTAAGTCCATTGACCAGGAATGGGAACCGGTTTTGTCCCGGGTGATCCTGGCCTTTCAACGAGACTGGCAGAAAAGAAACCGGCTGGTGACGGCTTTTATGACCCGTAGCATTGAAGAAAGCCTGGCTTTTTTTGTGTCCGAACCCATCCGGACGTCTTCGGACCAGGCGGACATCAAGGAGGCCCTCACTAAAAAATACCAGGCCCATATAAAAAATCTTGAACGACAGCTGTTTAAACAAATCAGAACCTTGTTCAAACACAATCTTTTTGAGGTCTACCTGCCGGAATATTCCATCCTCAAGCACGATTTGTTTTCAAAACAGACCTGGGAGCTGTTAGGGCTGACAAAGGAACAATTGGCAGCTACCGGTGCCATCATCGGCGGCACCATGGGCGCGGTGATCGATACGGCAGCCGCCGGCATCACCTTTGGCGTGTTTACCGCCATCGGCGGTATTTTAGGGGCGGGCTCCGCCCTGTTCAGCGGGAAAAAGATCGCTAAAAAGAAAACCGCCGGTATCCGGTTTGGCGGGGATAAGCTCCAGCTGGGCCCCAATAAAAATCTTCAATTCCTTTATATTCTCATGGACCGGGCATTGATTTACTATTCCCATATCATCAACAGACCCCATGGCCGGCGGGATTTACAAGACCCGTCAAAGAACACCCAGAACAAGAAGAAAGGATATTCCACAGAGTTAACGGCCCGCCAGAGAAATGTATGCGCCAGATTTTTCAAAGCCGTAAACAGCCGGACGTTTCTCAAGGAAAAAACAGCCCTGTCGGATTTTGAAGCATTGATTGAATCTGTCTTGAATGAGATATCCGGGACATAGTCCGGTCAAGACAAAGGGTGTTGTAAAAATCGTGTATCCCAATGCTTAAATTGCATATATTAACGAGTGGAACCAAGCATATTCACAGATAATTCAAAAGGAAGCCTATTGCATGTTATCAAAACTTTTCAGCCCGATTCAAATCGGCCCTATGACCTCAAAAAACAGGCTGTTAATGTCTGCCATGAGCATCAATTTTGGTGTGGATGAAAACTGCTGTGTGACAGACCAGTTAATTGAATATTTTGTGGAAAGGGCCAAAGGCGGAGTGGGCATGATGCTGGTGGGGGGTGGCGGTGTTCACCCCGGGGGCCAGGAACTGCCTGATCTTCCCCAGATGTACAGGGACGATTGCATCCCGGCCCTTAAAGAGATGGTTCAACGGGTGAAGCCGTATGATACCCTGTTCGGGGTGCAGCTCATGCATGGGGGTCGTCAGTCCTATCTTCCCCAAAAAGTGGCGCCTTCTGCCCTTCCCGCACCGGCTGTTGTAAAAGGGGAGGTCCGGGCCCTTACCATTGATGAAATAAAGGCGCTGGTGTCCTGTTTTGGGGATTCAGCCAGACGATGCCAGGCAGCCGGATTTGATTTTATCGAGATTCACGGTGCCCACGGGTATTTGATCAACCAGTTCATGGCGCCCAATTCCAATATCCGGACCGATGAATATGGGGGATCATTTGAAAACAGGACCCGGTTTTTGTTTGACATTATAGCCGATATCCAGGCAAAAACCGGTAAAGACTTTCCCATTGGTATCCGGATCAATGGCAATGATTATATTGAAAACGGATGGGGCCTTGATGAAGCAGTGAGACTGGCCCCCTTGCTGGAAACAGCAGGCATTGTATATCTGCATGTCTCCGGCGGGGTTTACGGATCCACAGAATTGACCATCCCCTCCATGTATACACCCCACGGGTGTTTTGTTCACCTGGCAGAAGCCGTTAAACGACAGGTCAGCATTCCCGTGATTACCGTGGGACGGATCAAATATCCGGATCATGCCGACCAGATTATTCAAGAGGGCAAGGCAGATATGGTGGCCATGGGCAGGTCTTTTCTGGCGGATCCCTATTATCCGGAAAAGGCCAGAAAAGGGGAGTTTTCCCGGATTCGACCGTGTGTGGGATGCTGTCTTGGGTGTATCCATGCCGTGCTGGCCAAAGAGCCGGGTTCCTGTGTGGTCAATCCTGATGTGGGAAGGGAATATAAACTCAAACAGGAAGCACTGCCGGACCAATCCCTGAAAATACTCATTGTCGGTGCGGGTCCTGCCGGCATGGCTGCGGCAAGACAATTTGCGGTTCAGGGACATCAGGTCCTTGTCTGTGAAAAGAAACAGAACACCGGCGGGGTGTTGTTCCTGGCCTCAACGGCACCCGGCCGGGAGGAACTCAATGATATCCTGGTGTTTTTTAAACAGGAATTGGACCGGTTGAATGTTGAGATTCGGTATGATACGGCACTATCCCTGGCGTTGATCCATGACATCAATCCGGATAAAATTATTCTGGCCACAGGGTCACTGCCGGATATGCCGGTGATAAAAGGGCTTTTTCAAACAAAAATGGATTTGGTAACCAATGTTGATGTGATCAGCGGTAACGCCCAGGTCGGTCATCGGGTCATCGTTCTGGGAGGTGGTATGACAGGGTTGATTACAGCCGATTTCCTGGCAGACCAGGGAAAACAGGTGGTTGTCTTAAACCGGAAGAAGCGTTTTGCCGAGGAAATGTCCAGCAATGACCGGTATTATTTGAGGGAACGGCTGAAAAAAGGGGATGTGTCCCTGCATAAAAATGTGTCAATTAAAGGGTTTATCGATGACGGAGTGGTGTTTAAAGCCCAGGGAGAAGAGATGACATTGACCGGGTTTGATTCAGTGGTGATTTCCGAAAAGCAGCGCCCTATCCGGGAAGCGAAAAAACTTGAAGGAAAAACACATGTTCCGTTTTACCTGATCGGGGATGCCAAATCTCCCCGGCATTTGATGTACTGCATCAGTGAAGCCGAGGAAATCGCCAGAGCTTTATGATAGGTGTTTAAGGAAAGGAAAAAAGGATATGAAAGAGATCTATGACACGGCAAGGCAATCCATGAAAGGGTTTTGCCGGGTCTGCAGGGAGTGCGATGGGAATGCCTGTGCCGGAGAAGTCCCCGGCATGGGGGGACTGGGAACGGCATCTTCGTTCAAGGCAAATGTTTCTGCCTTGAGAAAGATTAATTTTAATATGCGTCTGGTGCATGATGTGGTTGAACCGGACACCCGTGTTTCTCTCCTGGGGAAAGACCTTTCCATGCCTGTCCTTGCTGCACCCATCGGCGGGGTGTCCTTTAATATGGGCGGTGGTATTTCTGAAGAGGCCTATATCAATGCCATTATCTTTGGATGCCGGGAAAAAGGGATTATCGGGTGTACCGGCGATGGGGTCCCGGATTTTATCCATGAAACCGCATTGAGGGCAATCAAACAAGCCCAGGGCCATGGGATACCGTTCATCAAACCCTGGGAGGATAAAGAACTGTTTGAAAAACTGGAAAAAGTGAAACAAACCACTGCAGATATCATGGGGATGGATATTGATGCGGCAGGGCTCATTACCTTAAAGAAAATGGGTCGGCCCGTTTCGCCCAAAACCATTGAAAAGCTCCGGCAGATCGTCAAACAGGCACCTGGTAAATTTATTCTTAAAGGCGTTATGACCGTTGCGGATGCCCTGGCTGCTGTTGACGCCGGTGCCGATGCCATTGTGGTGTCCAACCATGGTGGAAGGGTTCTGGATTTTACACCGGGTGCCGCCACTGTCCTGCCGGGCATCTGCGATGCAGTAAAAGGAAAGATCACCATTCTGGCCGATGGCGGTGTCAGAACCGGTGGCGATGTGCTGAAGCTGCTGGCACTGGGAGCAGATGCGGTTATGATCGGCCGTCCTTTTTCTGTTGCGGCTGTTGGCGGCCGTCAAGAAGGTGTGGGGCAGTATATCGATAAAATCAGGATAGAACTTGAACAGGCAATGGTCTTAACCGGCGTGTCAGATGTATGCCATGTTTCAAGGACGATCCTTCATGGGTTTTAAACTGAATACATTGCCATAATAAACAGGCCGCCGCCACCACCACGGACGGCCTTAACATCGTTTTAAACTGAATACATTGCCATAATAAATTAAAATTGATCTGCCCTGGCAAACAAGACATTCTCCAGCAGGCATAACCGGTTGTCATTTGTTTGCCATTGCAGACCCTGTCATGGCTGTATCATCACTGCTGCGCTTTTTGGAACATGAAACGGGTAACCCCCAACCGTTTATTCGGTAACGGAAAATTCGATTTGGTCGAGTTTTACTCCGTTTTCGGTCATCACTTCAACCCGCCATTTTCCCACATG
The DNA here is from genome assembly GCF_030145145.1 of Desulfobacula sp. Taxonomy (GTDB): domain Bacteria; phylum Desulfobacterota; class Desulfobacteria; order Desulfobacterales; family Desulfobacteraceae; genus Desulfobacula. Next base: position 73,586 of record NZ_JAQYWD010000006.1, read on the forward strand.
ATCCCGACTGCTTAAGGTTATATTGCTCCATGTGCGCATGCGGGGATGGCGTATTTTGAGGGGAATCCTGCAATGCCGGCGGCCATTGACATAATATACATGGTATAGGGTGAACGGCGGGCTGTCTGACAGCACGGTCATCCACACCATCGGTGTCAGACCTTTTTTGAGGGAAAACGTTGTTCGGGCAGAGACATATTGTCTTGCCCTGACGCTGCTGCAGGTCACGATTTCGGAGATGTGAATGTCTGACGGAATATGGATTTGCTCAGTTGGTTTTGACTGAGCCGTGGTGATTGCCGGTGCTGGACGGTCAGTGTTTAAAATCGCTTCCGGCGGCTTTGGCGTTGCCTTAAGGGACACTGTTTTTTTTTCGGACTGAAGGACCCCTTTGGCAGCAAGGGGACTTGCTGTCTCAAGAGACGCTTTGGATGCCGGCGCTGACGTGCTTGACACCCTTGTTGTCGAAGGGTCTCTGAAAATCATCAGGCCAGCCATAATCAACCCGGTGAACAAGAGAACCGGCACCCAGAAGTAACCTGTTATCCAAACCGGTTTCTTTTTATTGTCAATAATTTTTCTGATTTTTTTTGTGAGGTGCTGATCATTTTCTTCAATATTCATCTTTGCAGGATTCATCTTCATGCCACTGCTCAACAATATTTTCAAAGAAATTATAAAATCATCATACCGCTCAGAGCAGCAATTACGCCTGACGGCTTCAGCCAGCGCATTATATTGATCATTGTCCAGAATGCCTCTTCTTTTTTTCAACATTTCAACTTCCCTGGGCAGACCGATGTCACAATATGCCCTTAAAACGTCGTCCAACTCAGAAGAAGTCAAAACAGTCTCCCTCTTGTTCAAAGTGTTCAGCAATCTTCTCCCTTTTCCACTCTCGGCAAATGCGATAAGTTTTTCAATCAAACGTCCATTCTCCATAAAAACAGTGTATTCACCCGGGATAATCCCCGGAGCATCCGATTATCATAACACCCATAACCTTAATGATGTATCAAACTATTGTTTGGACGAAAACTCACCCATCTGCTGCGTTGCTGCAAAACTCTGAAATCCTCATGTACAATAGTACACTCCGGTTTCAGAGTTTCTTGCGCCTTGCATATGGGCAACTTTTCGTCCAAACACGGGTTTCCGTTCAGGCACAAACTATAACGGAAAATAACGCCATCAGGCAACTGATTATCCACAAACGGTTAAATGGGGGTTTATTCTTTACTCAACGTTCGGACTTTTAAAATGACCACCCCCGAAAGTTGAGGGTTTTTCCTGAAAGGGTTCCTGGTGTCATGTGCCTGTGTTTTGATGGATATCTTTACAAAAAAAAGGATATGTGCGACAAATATTCAAGTCGGCTTGTGGGAAGGGATATGGCACGCATCACCAGAGAGATATATTATGGATGACCCTATTGGCCGCACAATTTGGGACGTTTTTGAAAAGGAAGTGGCAGACAAAAGATTTGCAGGGGTTACAAGACAACCAAAGCGTGAGGCTCATTATGGGAACATCGTTTAAAGATCAACTGCTCAAAGCAGGGCTGGTGAATAAAAAACAGGTAAAGAAGGTTGCGCATGAAAAACGTGCCAACCGTAAGAAAGATAAGGGGAAAAAACCCTCTCCTGAAATAAATAAAACACAGCAGGAACAATTGGCCAAAGAAAAACTGAACCGGGAACTGAACCTGCAACTCAATAAAGAAAAACAAAAACTGGAAAACCTGAAACAGGTAAGACAGCTCATTGAATCAAACCGTTTAAACCTGGACGATTACGATGAACCGTATTATTTTGTTGTGGGCAAGAAAATAAAAAAGTTATTTGTCAATGAGGAAATAGCCAAGAAGTTAACCCTGCGGCAGCTGGCCATTGTAACGCTGGATGATCGGTTTGAGATTGTGCCTGCCCCGGTGGGCAAACAGATCGCCAAACGTGATCCAGATGCCCTGGTGATGCTGAAATAAACCCGAAAAGGATGGGTCAGTGCGGTTCCATCAATTCACAAAACCCTTCTGACGACCATCCTTCTTTTTTCCCTGTCGGCATCTGACAATTCATGCCAGGGGGCATCAAAAAAACTGTCGAAAGATTCCGGGTTATCCTCCAACTCAAGGTCTAACCATGACATGGCATTAAAATTGCCAGAGGTATCTTCCTGTTCTGCAATCTTTGCGGTCTGTCTGACATGTTCCATTAAACGGTCTATTTTTTCTTTTTTATCCGGCTTTGTTAAAAAAGGATCGTATCCCGGGGGTTGATAAAGTTTCACAATTATATGCGGCATGGGGTCTTTCCTTGTTTTGGGTGCGGTTTCCCGGCAGATATCCGGCAAAACTCAGATTCTATTTGATGTCTCAGCATCTTGAGATGGTCCACCGTCTCAAGGAGGGTGTGATCGGGTCCCTGTTCATGGGATGTCATGACCTGTTTCTGGGTCGGGCACAGGTACCAGGTGCAGACAAAGGGCCTTTCCAGTCGGGAAAGATTGCATCCGGTTTCGGTGAAATGCATGCAATGGGGGGTGCCTGTTTTGTCCAGGACTTTTTTGATCTGGGTCTCCGGCAGTCGACCAAAGGCAAAATGAAGATAGACCAGGTCTTTAAAATCATACCAGATGGTGGCCTTTTTGCAGCAGATATCCCCACAGGCCATGCAGGTTGCATTACACAGGACATCCATGGGGTCTGATAACGCCTCAAACGCCTGCCGGATTTGATCGGCAAGCGTTTGAACCTGAACAAGCGCCGGATTTAGGTCCAGTGTCATGGCGTGAAAAAATCGGGTGACTCCCTGCCAGTCTTCTGATGTGCACCAGGGTATCCTATGATCCATTTTTGACATGGGATCTTTTGTATCCTGAATTTGACAAATATTCAATTGGCTTTTTTTCTGAATGGTTGAATATTTTCACGCTCAGCATATGGATAAAAAGAGTTTGGGCAGCCCTTATGATCCGGATTTTTTAATGCTATTCTATTTCAAAGGCACGTTCCCCATGGAGGGAATTGTCAAGCCCGGCCAGTTCTTCCTCGGTTTCCACCCGCAGTCCATTGGTCGCCAGTTTGGTCACAAACACGACTACGAGGGTCGCGACGGCGCTAAAGGCGATGGTGCCGATAATGGACAGAAACTGAATCCAGACCTGTTTCGGGTTGCCGTAAAACAGGCCGACTGCCCCTTCCGTTACGGAAGGGGTGGCAAAAAGCCCTGTGGCAAGGGCACCCCACATACCGCAAAGGCCGTGGATGCCAAAGGCGTCAAGGGAATCGTCATACCCCAGTTTCTGCTTGAGAATCGCTACCCCAAAAAATCCGATGATACCGGAGATGGCGCCAATGGCAAGGGCGCCGGTAAGAGAGACAAAGCCCGCGGCCGGGGTAATGCCCACAAGTCCGGCAATCACACCGGATGCAAGGCCTAAAAGGGTTGGTTTTTTATTGTGGTGCCATTCAATGAACAGCCATGCTAACCCCCCCATGGCAGCGGCGGTATTGGTAACCATGAATGCCGACGCAGCAATGCCGTCCGCCGCCAGTGCGCTGCCGGCATTAAATCCAAACCATCCAAACCATAAAAGTCCGGCGCCAAGGGCGGTAAAGGTAACACTGGACGGAATCATGGGTTCTTTTCCATACCCTTTGCGTTTTCCGAGAATCAGGGTCAGGACCAGTCCTGAAACCCCTGCATTGATGTGGACAACGTTTCCGCCGGCAAAATCAAGGGCACCGATGTTGTGCATCCACCCGCCGCCCCAGGCCCAATTGCACACCGGTGCATAAACAAAGGTGACCCATAAAACGGTAAAGATAATCCATGAAGAAAATTTCATTCTATCGACCACTGAGCCCAGGATAAGGGCCACAGCGATACAGGCAAAGGTCATCTGGAAAAGCACAAACAGGAGGGTAGGGATGGTTCCGGATACGGAATGAATATCAATGCCGTTCAAAAACAGGTATTTTAAATTGCCGATTAACAGGCTTGAGCTCTCCCCAAAGGCAAGGGAATATCCCCAGCCCACCCAAACAATGCTGGCCAGGCAGTATGCCACCAGCGTCATGGCAATGGTGTTCAGCATGTTCTTATACCGTGACATGCCCCCATAAAAAAGGGCAAGGCCGGCCGGGGTCATCATCATGACCAGGGCCGTTGATATGGTAACCCAGGCCGTGTCCCCCGTATCAATGGGACCATCTCCGGCAATGGCACAAGGGGTGAGTGACAGCAAAATTCCCAAGGAGAGTAATACGTTTTTAGGTAACATGTTAAAGATCCTTTGTTTTAAAATGTTCGGTTTTGTTTGTGTTTTTAACAGCAAACCGTGTGCCAAAAAACAGCATTATTTTGATTTTTTGTTGTAACCTACCGAAATTATATTAACAACATCACGTATAACATTATTTTTTTTGGAACATTAATTTAGACATATTCAAAAATAGACCATATTTGTATTTTTTATCTTATTTTTTAATACAAAAATGTCTTAAAAATTATATTGAGTAAGATTGAGACTTAATAAGCATAGTTTGGCTTGATAGAGGGTAACGCAATTATCGGCGTTGGCCATTTTACATGGGGCCGTCTTTTTTCAGGGCACTTTCTACCTGTCTGGTCATAAATAGTGTTTGGACGAAAACTCACCCATCTGCTGCGTTGCTGCAAAACTCTGAAATCCTTATGTACATTAGTACACTCCGGTTTCAGAGTTTCTTGCGCCTTGCATATGGGCAACTTTTCGTCCAAACATGGGTTTCCGTTCAGGCACTAAATAAGGATAAAAAGGGCCTTGAAAAAAGATGGTCCCAGTCCATTATAGCTAACCACCGTTTGTCGTGTTGGCAATAAATGACATAGTTGTAATAAAAATGAGTTGTTCAACTCCTGTGCCTTGATGAGGGGGTGTCTTCCCCTGTTTTTTTCGTCAACAACGGCATGGGTTGGGTTCTTTCAACGATAAAGGTGATGGCACCCCAGTTTGAATTAATTGTCCCATACAGCAGGTAGGGTTTCCCATAATCCAGCATATGGCAGAAAAGGGCATAGGGCTTTGGAAAGAAAACCGTTTCAATTATACCGGTCTCATCTTCAAAGGTCAAAAATTTCATGGGATCTCCCTGTTTGGTTTTGACGACTTTCCCGGTGATAAGCCATCCGGCAAAGGTGACTTTTTTATTGATGAATTTTTGCAGGTGCCGGGCTTTTACCGTGTTGTGCTGCCGGCGGATGTCGTTGAACAGAACAATGGGATGGCAGGCGCATAAAAACCCCAGTACAGTGAATTCTCTTCGAAGCGTTTCAATGGGATTATCCGCCGGCAGGTCGGGAAGGGCCGGCGGGGACCCGTCAGGACCAAACAAGGCGGGGGGCTGATCCGTCTTTTTTTTTTGTTTTTTCCAGGCGGCAAAGGCCCATAAAATGGCGGCCCGATTGCCCGTCGGATCCAGTGAGTCCAAACTGCCGCTGTGGATCAGGGCACGGAGTTCGTCTTCCCGGGGACGGACCCGGTCAAAAAAGTCCTCCAGGCTTGAAAAGGGTGTTTTTTTCCGTTGGGTCACAAGGGTTTCCATGGTGGTAAAGGACAGGTCCTTGATGGACTGAAATCCCACCCAAAGCTTGGACTGGCAGCCCTTCCACTGGATATCGCTTTGGGTGACATCCGGAGGGAAAACGCGAACCTTCAGCCGTTTGGCTTCGGATACATAGGCAAACGTGGAATAAAATCCCCCCTGGTTGCTGATAACAGCGGCCATGAACTCTGCCGGATAATGGGTTTTCAAGTAAGCCGCCTGAAAAGACACCCGGGCATAAGAGGCCGAGTGGGGTTTGCAGAAAGAGTATCCTGAAAAACTGGTGATCATGTCCCAGACCGACTGAATGTCTCGGGGGGATACCCCGTTGGCCAGGGCGCCTTTTTTAAACCGGGTATAATAATCTGCCAGTTCCAATGTCTTGTCTTTTTTGGAGATAATCTTTCTTAATCCATCGGCCTGGGCATGGGTGAACCCTGCCATTTTTACCGCTACTTTTGAGACATCTTCCTGAAAGACCATGATGCCGTAAGTGTCGTCCAATACATCTTCCAGAAGGGGATGAATGGGCTTCCAGATGCCTGTATGTAGCCGTTTGATGTATTCCTGGATAAAGTCATTGGCTGCCGGCCGGATAATGGAAGAATGAATCACCACATGCGCAAAATCCCCTACTTTGGATTTTTTTTGCAGCAGGCGCATGGCAGGGCTTTCAATGTAAAAACAGCCCATGGTATTGCCCTGGGCAACCGTTCGCCGGGTGTCATCATCATCTTCCGGGTCAAGGCGGTTAAAGTCATTGAATCGTCCGGAGTCTGTCCGGATACTGGTGATGCAGTCCCGGATCACCCCGAGACTTCGGTTGCCCAGGAGATCTATTTTGACAAGGCCTGCGGATTCGGCGCCCTCTTTTTCCCACTGGATGATGGGCACGCCCTTGGGAGCCGTTTCAACAGGCACATAGGTGTCAATGGGGGCTGGGGTGATGACAATGCCGCCCGGGTGGACGGAAAGGGTTCTTGGGGTCCCTATGAGGGCCCGGGCATACCCCATGATCTGGGGCCAGGGCTGGGGAAATGCCGGAAGCGCCAATTCAGGCTGGTGCCGGATCCGGTTCAGCAGATCTGTCCCGGTTTCATTGAGTTTCCAGAACCAGGGCAGCCGTTGGGAGACCTTGCTGATTTCCGCCTCGGGAAGCCCAAAGACCCGGGCCACCTCCCGGACGGCCATCCTGGGTTGGAACAGGATATGGCTGGACACCATGGCCGCATGGCCGTCAAACGTCTTTAATACCCAGTTTAAGATATCGTCCCTTTCATCCCAGGCAAAATCGATGTCAATATCCGGTGGATCTGTTCTTTCCAGGTTCAGAAACCGTTCAAAATACAGGTGGTGTTTCAGGGGGCAGACATTGGTGATGCCCAGGCAATAGGCCACAATGGAGGCTGCGCCCGATCCCCGGCCGCAGATGCGGGACGCTTTTTTGACAATTTGTTCCACAACCAGGAAATATTCACAGAAATTTTTTTGCCGGATGATATTCATCTCATGTTCAATCCTTTGGCGGACAGGGCCGGGCAGATGGGTCCCATAACGAATTTTGGCTCCCTGTAACGTGTTGTTGTATAACAGCTGATCTGCAGGAAGCCGTGTCGCCTCTTTCAGGGGCGGCATGACAATGCCAAAGTCCGGTCCCTGGAAGTTCAGTTTTTCTGCCAGGACAAAACTGTTTTTTATGGCCGAGGGGCAGATGATGAATTTTTCCCGGTACACATCCGGGGAGGCAAAAAAGGCGGTCGCCGGTGCCGTGTCCTTCTGGGGCAATCGGCTTAAACAGGTTTTTTTTTCAATGGCCCGGAGCATGCGGTGGATATTGACGTCTTCCCTGTTTAAAAAAAAACTGCCCGGGGTGGCCACCAGGGGAAGGTTCAAGTGCCTGGCAGTGACACATAACGGATGGTTCCGGGACAGGGGATTCCGGGTAAGATTGATTGCGACATCCACCTGGTTTTCATGCCAGAACGGCAACAGATCCGGGTTTTTGGTTAACACCACAAGTCCTTTGGAAAGGCTGGGCAGATCGGTCTTCAATGAAAAGGTTTTATTCCTGTGCCGCCGGGTGATAAGGCGGGTCAGGTGGCTGTAGCCGGTATCATTTTTCACCAGGCAGATCGCCCTGTGGGCGGTATGGGGGTCTGTGATTTCCGCACCAATAACCGGCTGTAACCCCTGGGACCGGCACGCGTGGATAAACTGCCACATGCCGCACAGGTTGTCGGTATCGGTGAGGGCAAGCTGTCGATATCCATGGGCTTTTGCCTGGCGGCAAAGCTGTTTTACAGAGGCGGTACCCCACATGAACGAATAATGGGATCGGGTGGTTAAGGGAATCATTGGTATGGGGGGGTGTTGGTCAGGGTTAAACCGGTCCGGATGGACTGCCGGCCGAATTTTTCCCTGATCCGGTCCATGGACCGGATCAGGTCAGCCTGTTTTGTCTCTTTTGTTCTGGACGCAAAGAGGTCTGCCTGCACCTGGGGCGAGGAAATTTTTTTACAGATCAGGCGCATGTGACGGATGCGGATTCTCCGGGTCCAGGCCTTGTTCAACAGGGGGATACATTTTTTAAACATGGCCATATCATTGGCAGTGGCGGGGGCCAGTTTCACCGTTGCAGCCGTTTGCAGCCCGTCTGAGTAGGTGAGGATCATTTGTGCGGCAGCCCCGGTAAGGTTTCGGCTTCTCAGGGTATGGCAGATGCTTTCGATCATGGGATACAGGGCCTTTTTCAGCAAATTGGCGGTATTGGTATCGTCGGCAAATTCATGGTCTGCCCGTATCGTTGAATGGGATTCGCAACGGGCTGTCACCGGTGTGGGATCAATCCCCCTGATCCGGTCGTAAATCACGGGTGCCCGGTGATCAAAGGGAACATGGAGCTGTTCCAGGGTAAGGGCCCTTGCCTGGAACACCCAAAACAGATTAAAGTCTTTGAGCCGGGTCAGCGCTGTTTTGCCAAGGCCGGGAATCAGGAGAAGGGGCAATGGGCCGAGAAATGCTTTTTCCTCCCCGGGGCCGACAATATACTCTCCGGCGGGTTTGACCATGCGGGTGGCCACCTTAGCCACCAGTTTGTTGGTGGCAACAGACCAGATGGGGTCCAGATTACAGGTTTTTTTAAAGGCTTTTTTCAGTTTAAAGGCCACATCCACAGAAGGGCCGAAAAGCCTTCCCGATCCGGTGACATCCAGAAATATATGGCCGTCTGAGGTGCCGGATTCAATCAGGGGGGTAAACGTCATCGTTTCTTTTATCAGGTCTTTCATGACCCGTTCATACCGGTTGAAACTGGGGGGGAGGATTTTGATTTTTTGATTGAGCCGTCTGGCCCGGGTCAGGGGCATGCCTTTCCGGATGCCCTGGCGGTAGGCTTCATTACTCATATCATACACCACTGCCCGGGGGGCTCCCTGGGGGGCAATCACCAGTGGGTATCCCTTGAGGGCGGGTTGCCGGTTGGTTTCCACGGCCACGGCAAAATCGGCAATATTTAAATGGATGATGGCGCGGTCCATGATTTTTGCCGGGACCCTTCCGTGAGCAGGAGGTCCATGAGCCTTACTGCATTCTTCGGGGCCTGCCCCCGGACATGGTTGTTGAAAAAAGCAGCCCCGGACCGGGCTTGGGGCATCATGGCGGTTTGAAGGGTGGTGACCCATTCCTTGAGCGCCTGGTCGGCATAATCATAATCAAATTGTTTTTGCATGATGCCGGATCGCCATCCTTTGGCGTTCCTGCCGTGGAAACGGATATAAAACAACTCCGGGTTGGTGATCACGTCAAGCCGGGGGAAAAGGCCGGGTAACGCGGGTACATCCACAGATACCAGGGTGACATGTCGTCGTTCAAGTTCTGAAAACACCGTGTCCTTTGCCCAGGAATCATGCCGGAATTCCACGGCAACGGGCAGGCCTGACAGCGCATCCAGAAGCCTGGCAAGATACTGCCGGAAATGGACGGTTCGCCGGAAATAGGGTGGAAGCTGGATGAGGATGCACAAAAGTTTTTCCCATCGGAGCAACGGGGCTATGCCCTGGCGGTAGAGCAGAACTTGTTTTTGCCATTCCCCGGTTTTGATTTCATGGGTCATGGTCCGGGTGAGTTTGGCGGCAAATTTGAAGTGTTTCGGCACTTTCGCACACATCCGTTCAATGGCCGGTGCTTTTGGCATCTGGTACCAGGTGTAGTTGAGTTCTGTTGTATGGAAGATTTGCGTGTAAGCTTCCAGCATATTGGACGAATGGGTGCCGTCAGGATAAAATCCGGCATCGATCCATTCTCCATAGGAATACCCGCTGGTACCGACGAAAAGCTGGCATGCAGAAGGGGCTGTCATCTATATTTCCATGCCCTTTGGGCCCCGGACAATACCAATGACCCTGCCCTGGATCAACACGTCTTCAAATGTATATTTCTGGGTGTTGAATGCCGGGTTTTCAGGCCGCAGCTCAATACAATCCGGGTGCAGGAAAAATCGTTTGACCGTGGCCTCTTCATGGTGGATCAGGGCCACGACGATTTCTTTGTCCCGGGCATATTGCCGGGGCTCGCAAATGGCCAGGTCCTGATCAAGAATACCGGCATTTTTCATGGATTGTCCCTGGATTTTCAAGGCAAAAAGGGTCTGGCCCGGGAAGATGGTCGCATCCACCAGGATGCTGCCCTCCCATTCCTGCTGGGCATACATGGGGAGCCCGGCCGTGATGTGGCCGATGATCGGGACCTGTTTCTGCCGTTGCGCCATATGTAAGTCTCCGGTATGATCCAGGATATGGAGGGTCCGACTGTATCGGCCCTCCCTTTTGATATAGGCCTTGTCTTCAAGGGCTTTCAGGGTTTGGGCCACCGCGGCATGGCTGATGGCAAGTTCAGCAGCAGCCGTACGAAGACTGGGAGAGGTCCCGGTCTCTTTAATTTTTTGTTTCAGGTAATCCAGCACCTTTTGCTGGTTTGGGGTCGGTTTGAGTCGCATGGCATCCCTTTTTTGTGAGGTTTCGTGTAGTTTAATGGTCTTTTTGAATAATGTCAATATAAATGTAAATATTTTGTAAGGTAATAAATCAAACAAACAAACAAAGGGCGGACGTTGGTTGTGGAAACCGCTTTCAACGGGTTCTGAAGCGGTTCGTTCCGGGTTGATGAACCGGGTCGCTTCCTTGCAGGGTTTGATTTTATTTGGGTTGACAGCCCAGGGGATATGGGCTACAGAAACTAACATCATCTATTGGTACGATTTTTAAACTGGTTATAAATTTTTAAAATTTAACGGGTTAGAGATCTGTATGGCACAATTAGATTTAAAAAACATAAGTGTACGGTTTGGCGGACTTCTGGCATTATCCGATTTGAGTTTTACCATTGGGAATGGAAAAATTATAGGGCTGATCGGTCCCAATGGTGCCGGCAAAACAACGGTGTTTAATGTCCTTACAGGGGTTTATCAGGCATCGGAAGGGGATGTGATCTTTAACGGAGAGAGCATCCTGGGCAAACGGCCGCATATGATTTTTAAACGGGGGATTGCCAGAACCTTTCAGAATATTCGTTTGTTTTCCGCCATGACCGCAGTGGAAAACGCCATGGTGGCAAGACACTGCCGGTCCAACAAGGGTATCATCGGTTCCATCTTGAGAACCGCCTCACAGAAACGAGAAGAGGCCCAGATTAAAAAAAAAGCGCTGGACGCATTGCAGTTTATGGGGGTTGACCAGTACGCAGATACCGTGGCATCCAATCTGCCCTATGGTCTCCAGAGACGACTTGAAATCGCAAGGGCCATCGCATCAAACCCCCAGGTGCTGCTGCTGGATGAACCTGCTGCAGGAATGAACCCCAGCGAATCCTCAAGGTTAATGAAGGACATTGCCCGCATATCAGACTTGGGTATTGATGTGCTCCTGGTGGAGCATGACATGAAAGTGGTGATGGGCGTGTGCGACCATATTGTATGTGTTGATCATGGTGTTAAGATTGCTGAGGGTGATTCTCATGAAATCCAGAACAACCCAAAGGTAATTGAGGCGTATCTTGGTCAGCCTGCCAACCCATAATGTGAAGGAGAAAAAGATGAAAAAAAGAGTGTTGTCAATGATGGTAATGGGTCTTATCCTGGTGCCGTTTCTGTTTGGTCCGGTTTCTGCAAAAACGTTGAGAATCGGCTCCATGGGTCCGTTGACGGGTCCCTATGCCGCAGATGGAAACGATATTAAAAACGGTGTTCTCGCTGCCATCAAAGTGATTGAAGATGAGGGGGGTATTCCCGGGTATGACACCATCCAGCTTTTCCCCCAGGATACGGCATGTGATCCGAAACAGGCGGTTGCCTCAGCCAACAAACTGATCAACCTTGAAGTGGTCGGGGTTATCGGTGCGTATTGTTCTTCGTCCACCATTCCGGCTTCGGCAACACTGGCAGAAGAAGATATTATTGTGATCACCCCGGCATCCACCCACCAGGATGTAACGGACAGGGGGCTCCCCTATGTATTCCGAATGTGCGGAAGAGATGATGCCCAGGCACCGGCTGCCGTAAAATTCATGAAAGAGGCCCTGGGAGCCAAAACCATTTTTATCCTGGATGACAAAACCACTTATTCCCAGGGCCTGGCAGATGGTGTGGCCAAAGCGTCTGAAGCAATGGGAATAGAGATCGTGGGCCGGGATCATGTGAATCAGGGAGACAAGGATTTTTCTGCTGTTTTAACCATGGCAAAAACCAAAGGGGCAGACATTTTCTACATGAGCCTCCAGAACCATTCCACCGGAAGTATCATGGCGATTCAGGCACGGAGAATGGGCCTGAAAGCCAAGATCGTTTCCAACGATGCCATGTTCCATCCCAACTTTATGAAAGTGGCGAAACAAGCGGCTGAAGGGATCTATGTCACCTATGGCTATACGGACAAGACCACGGATGCCTATAAAAAATATGAAAAAATATTTACCGCTAAATACGGAGAAATCGGTGCCTATGCAACCTATGCCTATGACGGCGCCATTGCATTGTTAAAATCCATTAAAGCCGCCGGCTCCACAGATCCTGAACGAGTAAAAGCCGAAATGATGAAGCTGGATTATGACGGCGCCTCCAAGCATGTGAAATTTGAAAAAAATGGAGATTCCGGATCCTCATATATCGCATTCCAGGTTAAAAACGGCGATTATGTTCCTTACTGGACCCCGGCCCAAGGCGTTCTGAAATAAGACAAGAATCCGCTTAAGCCGTATGATGGCGTTGAACCCCCCCCTTCATACGGCTTTTACATGCTGACATTCAAGGATAAAAAACAAGAATGGATTATTTTATTCAGCAGTTGATAAACGGCATCACCCTTGGCGGCATCTATGCCTTGATTGCCCTGGGATACACCATGGTATACGGGGTGATCCAGCTGATCAATTTTGCCCATGGCGAGTTCTTTGCCGCAGGCGGTTATGTTGGGGTGATCCTGTTAAGTTATTTTGCAGGCCGTGGGCTCATGGAAACCCATCCATGGATTTGTCTGGGCATGTCCTTTATGTTAACAATGGGGTATTGCGCCTTCCTTGCCATGGGCGTTGAAAAAGTGGCATACCTGCCCTTGCGGAATCAATCCAGACTGGCCGCACTGTTGTCTGCCCTGGGCGTGTCCATCTTTTTGTCCAATGCATTGATGCTGACCCAGGGGGTGTTTGATAAACCCTATCCGGGCGAGCTGTTCAATGGCGGTTGGGAATTCGGTCTGGTGACCATCTCTTATCTCCAGGTCATGATCGTAACCATGACCATTGTCTTGCTTGTGTCATTGAATATCCTTGTGTTCAAGACCAAAATGGGCATGGCCATGCGGGCCACTGCCCAGGACAAGACCATGTCCGCCCTGGTCGCCATCGGCAGCAACAGAATCATTTCCCTGACCTTTGCCATCGGTGCCGGCCTTGCCGCCGCCGCCGGTATCATGGTGGGACTCTATTACGGGTCTGTGCGGTATGATATGGGATTTGTCCCCGGCATCAAAGCGTTTTCCGCAGCCGTGCTGGGGGGTATCGGAAATATTACCGGTGCCATGCTCGGTGGGCTGATCATCGGGATGGTGGAAATCTTCGGTGCCGGATATATCTCGGGACAATACAAGGACGTGTTTGCGTTTATCATCTTAATTGCCGTGTTATATTTTAAACCAACCGGAATCATGGGTGTGAATGTCGATGATACACGAGTTTAAAAAAGTATGGAAGCCCTATACCCTGGGCTTGTTATGGGTTTTGGGACTGCTGTGGCCCCTTCTGGGCATTCATCCCGACGGGACCCTGTCTTTTGAGCGAACCCTGATTGTATGGCTGTATCTCCTGGTGGTCTCTTTCGTCTGTCTTATTTTATACCTGATGAACAAAAGCGGTCACCTGGAACTCATGAAAAATCCATTGTCCGCGGCCTGGTCAAAGGGCGCTGTGGCAGCAAAAGTCCCGCCTGTCTGGGGGTGGTTTCTGGTTGGCCTGATGCTGGCGATGCTTTTCCCTCTTTTCACCGGGCGATATCATCAGGATGTGGCCATTAATGTCCTCATCTATGTCTGCCTGGGACTGGGCCTTAATGTGGTAGTGGGGCTGGCCGGCATGCTGGACCTTGGGTATATTGCCTTTTATGGCGTGGGGGCGTATACCTATGCCCTGTTCAATATTCACTACGGGATACCCTTCTGGGTCTGCCTGCCCGTTTCCGGGGCATTGGCTTTGGTGGTTGCCTGTATTGTGGGATATCCGACCCTGAGAATGCGGGGGGATTATCTGGCCATTGTGACCCTGGGATTCGGCGAAATCATCCGGATTATCCTGAATAACTGGATGACCTTGACCAATGGGCCCAATGGCATCATGGGAATCAATCGGCCGGGTATTTTCTTTCCTTCCTTTGCGGATGGATTTTCCTGGGAGCACCTGTGGCTGAAAAAATTGTGGCTGCTGTATTATGTGGCCCTGGGGCTTGCCGTGGTGACCATTCTCTGTGTGCATCGCCTGAATTTTTCCCGGGTGGGACGGGCCTGGGAATCCATCCGGGAAGATGAGACAGCAGCAGAACTCATGGGCGTGAATACCTTTATTTATAAACTCCTGGCCTATGCCATGGGGGGGATGTTTGCCGGATTCGCCGGGGCCTTTTTTGCCGCGAGAATGAAGTTTGTCAGCCCGGAAAGTTTTACTTTCCTGGAATCTGCCATGGTTCTCTGCATGGTGGTGCTGGGGGGTATGGGGTCCATTCCGGGAATTATTTTAGGTGCGGCAGCATTGATTGTTCTGCCGGAGTTGTTCCGGGAGTTTGAGCTGTATCGAATGCTGGCATTTGGATCTGTCATGGTCCTGATGATGCTGTTCAGGCCGGAAGGACTGCTGCCTGCCAAGCGGTTGGGAACCCGGTCCGAAGAAAGGGAGGGATAGATGACAGACCCCATTCTTGAACTAAAAGACGTCCATTCCGGTTATGGCAGCATTAAAGCCTTAAAAGGCATTTCCCTTCGAGTATACCCCGGAGAAGTGGTGGCCATTATCGGGGCCAATGGCGCGGGAAAATCCACGACCCTCATGACCATTTGCGGTATTGTTAAAGCGGAACGAGGCCAGGTGATTTACAAGGGACAGGTCATCAACACGCTGTTGCCGGAAAAGCTTCCCACTCTGGGGCTTTGTCAGGTTCCGGAAGGCAGAAGAATTTTTCCCCGGTTGACGGTGATGGAAAACCTCCGGCTGGGTGCTTTTTACCGGAAGGACACCGATGAGATCCTGAAAGATATCCAGAAAGCCTATGAGATGTTTCCCATCCTGGGGGAAAGAAAAAACCAGGAGGGCGGTACCCTCTCCGGTGGGGAACAGCAGATGCTGGCCATCGCAAGGGCCCTGATGACCAAACCCAAAGTTCTCCTGCTGGATGAACCCTCCCTGGGGCTTGCCCCCATCATTGTCCAGCAGATTTTCAATATCATTGACCGGATCAACAAGGAAGACGGCACCACGATCCTGCTGGTGGAACAGAACGCGAACCTTGCCCTTCAGGCAGCCACCCGGGGCTATGTGGTTGAAACCGGCCAGATCACCCTTGAGGATGATTCAACGTCCCTGTTGGCCAATCCGAAAATAAGGGCCGCCTACCTGGGCGAGTAGACCTATGTTAGGGGTCAGGCTTGCGTTATTGACGCTTTTGCTGAATTTCTTCGCTATTACAGTCTGTTGCCAAAAGCACAATAACACAAGCCTGACCCCTAACATAGGGGCGTTATTTTATCGGTCCAACTGGTTTTGATTTCATGTAAAATCAGCCGGGCATTTCTATTTTGATTTTCAAACCCGGGTTTTCCTGATATTAATACGTGTATGTTTATTGGTTACCTTTTTATCATATCTGCGGCCACGCTCTGGGGACTTATCGGGATTTTTTCAAGCCTTGCCTTTTCCCAGGGGATCGGGCCCATGGAAGTGGCGTTCTGGCGGGCTTTATTGACCTGGATCTGTTTTGGCACCCAGGCAGTTATCCGGCAGGAAACCCATTTGTATAAACAGGATATTCCCTTGTTTGTCCTGTTTGCCCTGCTGGGGATCACCCTGTTTTATATCTGTTATCAATTTGCCGTAAAAACCGGCGGGGCCGCCTTTGCATCGGTTTTGCTGTATACAGCACCTGCCTGGGTGGTGATCTGTTCTTTCTTTATATATAAAGAAAAATTGACCGTGATAAAATTGCTGTCCGTCACCCTGGTGATGCTGGGGGTGTTTTTAATATCAAAAACCGGGGGTAATTCCCAGGGCAACACCTCCCTGGGATGGATGGCCATCCTGTCGGGACTGGCATCCGGGTTTTGCTATTCCCTTTACTACACCATTGGAAAATACTTTTCCAGCCGGTATTCCTCCGCGAACCTGTTTTTATGGGTGCTACCCCTGGGTGCCCTGGGCGTCTTTCCCTTTGTAACCTTTGTTCACAAGACCCCCCTTGCCTGGGCGGCTTTGATAGCGTGTTCATTTTTTTCCACGTTCCTGGCCAATTTTTGTTATTATAAGGGCCTTAAATACCTGGAGGCAGGCAAGGCATCCATCGTTGCAACCCTTGAACCGGTAGTTGCTGCCTGCGCAGCATATGTTCTGTTGGGAGAATATTTTTCATTTTTAGGGTATATCGGTGCCGGTTTGATTCTCCTGGCCGTCATCTCAACCATTTATGAACACTAATGTGGGAGTCGCACTATCTTATGCAGGAAAAAGATTCCAGTTACCTTAATCTTTTGTTTCATATCAGTGAACTGGCAGACCTGGTCACGGGCAGTTCAGATCTTGAAGATTTTCTTCAACTTTCTGTTGACCTGGTGGCACAGCATTTCAATGCCCCGGTCTGTTCCATCTATCTGTACAATAAAAAATTAACCCGCTTAACCCTTAAGGCCACCAAGGGGCTTAAACCGGAAGCGGTCAATAAAATACGCATGAAACCCGGCGAAGGACTTGTGGGTCAGTCCTTTGAAACCCTTTCCATTGTCCGGGAAGGCAATGCCACCCAAAATCCGAGATTTAAATATTTTGCGGAAGCAGGAGAGGACCCGTTTCATTCTTTTCTTTGTGTTCCCATCAAATGGGGAGATGAAAAAATAGGTGTGCTGGCGGTTCAGCACAGGGATATGGATCACTTTGACATCTCTGATGAAAGAGCCATCAAGGCGGTTGTTACCCAGGTTGCCGGGTCCATAAAAAACGCAGGGCTGTTGATTGAGCTTGCCCATACCAAAGGTGGCAAAACCGTGTCGGCACCCCTGGCCTTTGTTAAGGGGAAAGCCGCCACCAGGGGATATGCCATGGGAAATGCCGTCATCCTGAATCAACAGCAAAAAACCCTGTTGTATGCGCCGGATCCGGCGGAACCGGTCTGTTCAAAAGACGATTTTCTCACGGCCATAAAAAAAACCACCCGGGAACTTAAAGCACTTCAAAAAACTTTTGTCAGAAGATTGCCGGAAAGTGCTTCCCTGATATTCACAGCACATTTTATGATATTATCAGATAAGAATTTCATGGGTAAAATGGAGATGCTCATTGATGCGGGGACCCCCCCCTGTGATGCCGTTCGAAAAGTCGCCACCCAGTATATTGGCATCTTTTCATCCAGTCCCCATGCCTACATGAAAGAGAAGGCCCAGGATGTTGAGGACCTGAGTATCCGAATCCTGAATAAGTTAACAGCCAGGCAGGAAGATCGCGGGTATGAAAAAGGCAATATCGCCATTGCAACGCAGGTGTATCCGTCTGATATCCTGAAATTTGTTTCCGGAGGAATCAAAGGGATTATCCTTGCCAGTGGCGGGGTCACATCCCACGTGACGATTCTGGCGCGGTCACTCCAACTGCCCTTGATCATTACTGAGGAACCCGAGTTGTTAACCCTGCCTGAAAACACTAAAATCCTTATGGACGGGGAACAGGGCAATGTTTATATCAACCCTGAAAAAGAAACGATAGCGCTTTTTGAAACACGGTTAACGACTGAAAAACAGACCCGTTCCGTGTCCATGAAGCATCAGACCCATACCCTGGATAATGAACGGGTTACATTGCTGGCCAATATCAACCTGCTCAGTGAAATGTCCCTTGCCCGACGACTCAAAGCAGAAGGTATCGGCTTGTACCGCTCGGAATTTCCTTTTTTAATCCGGGCCACTTTTCCCACGGAAGCCGAACAATATCGTATCTATAAAAAATTATTTGATGAAATGCCAGACCATCCCATCACCATCCGGACATTGGATGCCGGCGGTGAAAAAACCCTTGCCTATGGTGATGGACCCCGGGAAACCAATCCTGAGCTGGGACTCCGGTCCATTCGGTTTTCTCTGAAATATAAGGATATATTTGAATTTCAGATCCGGGCCATCTTGAGGGCCGCAGCCGGTAAAAAACAGGTCAGGATCATGTTTCCTTTGATTTCATCCATTGATGAATTCCTGGAAGCAAAACAGATTGTCCGGGACTGCATGGCCTGTCTTTCTGAAGAACAACTTGAATTCAACCGGGACGCGGCCCTGGGGATGATGGTGGAACTGCCCTCGGTGCTTGAGACCCTGGATGAATTTGCCAGGGAAGCGGATTTTTTTTCCATCGGCACCAATGATTTTATTCAATATATGCTGGCTGCTGATCGTTCTAACAAAATGGTGGCAGACCATTATATTCCGCATCACCCGGCAGTGAATCGCGGTATCGGAAAAATTGTTGCGGCTGCCGTCATCCATGGCATTGATGTATCGGTGTGTGGTGAAATGGCCCATGAAGATGCGTATATCCCTTTTTTACTAGGACTTGGCATCCGTTCCCTGAGTGTTGATCCCCAATTTTTGCCCAGGGTTCAGCAAACCATCATGACCCTGAACATGGCCGATACCAGGGAATATGCCGGGAAAATGCTGTCCCAGACCAGCGTAAAAGGTGCCCGAGCCGTTCTTGAATCCTGGAAAAGGGGGTAGATGATGGACGTAAATCAAATGACACAGGTCAGTCGGCGGTTGATCATTGGGGCAGCTCTTCTGGCGTTGTTCCTGGGCGCCATGGATGCCCTTGTCATGACCGCAGCCATGCCGACGATTATCACCGATCTGGGTGGACTTCACCTGTATGCATGGGTGTATTCCGCTTATTTCCTGGCCCGGGCCGTTTCTCTGCCGGTATTTGGGAAGTTATGCGACCTGTTTGATACGAAAAAACTGTTTTTATTTTCCATTGGACTGTTTATTTTGAGCAGCATGGCAGCCGGAGCATCCCCTTCCATGTCTTTTCTTGTTGCTGCCCGTATATTCCAGGGGATCGGGGCAGGCGGTGTGTTTGCTTTAGTGTATATCGTACTTTCAGAAGCCTCTCTGCCCGGGCAGCGGGTAAAAACCCTGTCCTTTGCCAGTTCCATCTGGGGAATTTCAAGTGTGATCGGACCGACCTTGGGCGGGTTTATTGTGACCTATTTTTCATGGCGATGGATTTTTTATATCAATGTGCCGCTGGGGATCGTCTCGTTTGTCGGGATCTGGCACTACCTTAAGGACTTCAGGGAAAAGAGAACCACCATTTATCTGGATATTGCCGGGGTCCTTTTTTTGTCTGGATTTATCCTGTCCCTGTTAACGCTTTTTATGGTGGGTGGCAGGGAATTTGAATGGACGTCATGGCCGATGGCGGCCCTGGTTTTTGTGACCTTTTTTTTTGCCGCAGGATTTTATCTGGCAGAAAAAAGGGCCAAAGATCCCATTCTTGATCTCCGGTTTTTTAAATATAAACGATTTGCCTATGGCAATCTGGCCACATTTTTCAGCAGTTTTTCCATTTTTTCCCTGTTTGCATACGCCCCCCTGTTTCTCCAGGGGGCATTGACCCAGACCCCCATGCAGGTGGGGTGGGCCATGCTGTCATTGAGTCTTGGCTGGTCTGTGGGATCGCTTGTCCTGGGCAGAATCATGGACCGGATCGGGGCTAAAACAGCTGCCCTGGCCGGTGGGGCGCTGCTGGTGGTCGGCAGTACCCTGACCCTTGGATTTAACCTGACCACCACCATGGTTCACACGTTTATCACCTTTCAACTGGTGGGACTGGGTATGGGATTTGTTACCCTTGCAACGCTGATTCTGGTTCAGGAAAGCCTGTCAATAAAAGACCTGGGCGTGGCAACGTCTTTCCATCAGTTTTCAAGGACCCTTGGGGGAACCATCGGGGTTGGGATTTGCGGGGGACTGGCCACATCCGGCCTGTTGAATCGCCTGGAAACGGCAACTCAGGGATTGAACCCGCAACTTCTGGTCCAGCTTCGGGCGGGTGTGGAAAATTTGTTTAAACCTGAGTTTGTCGCCATGATGGCCCCCAGTGAAGGCAGAATTCTCCAGGAAGCAGTTCTAAAAGGGGTTTCTTCGATTTTCCTGGTGGTTTTCATTGCCTCCCTGTTGAGTTTTGTCTGTTGCTTCCTGCTTCCGGGAGAGGACAAATGAAGACTGAAAATTGAGTAAACAATCTCCTGAAAGGTGACTCGTTTCAGGAGATTGAGATACGGTTGAATGACGTGTAAGACTGGGGCGCTAGCGCCTGTCCGGCCAAAGCTCCTCTGACAATTCAGTGAGCTTGAACTTCTGTATTTTTCCACTGGCTGTCATGGGGTAGGCATCCAGAAAGTGAACATATCTGGGGATCTTATACCGGGCAATCTGGCCCCGGCAAAAATCAATGACATCGCTTTCATCTATGTCAGCGGTTTCTTTAAGGACAATAAACGCCCCCACTTCTTCTCCATATTTTTCGCTGGGAACCGCAGCCACCTGGATGTCTTTGATCTCCTCCATGCGGTACAAAAATTCTTCGATTTCCCGGGGATAGATATTTTCGCCTCCCCGTATAATCATATCCTTGTGACGGCCGGTGATGGACAGGTAGCCCTGATCATCCATGACACCAAGATCACCTGAATGCAGCCAGCCGTCTGCGTCAATGGCTTGTCGGGTTGCCTCGGGGTTGTTGTAATACCCTTTCATTATATTATATCCCCGGCAGCAGACTTCTCCCTGGACACCCGGGGAAACGGTTTCTCCTGTTTCAATATCAATGACCTTTACCTCAACATGGTGAAATGCCCGTCCCACGGTTTCCACCCTGAGCCGTAATTCATCCCCGATCCGCGTACCGGTCATGCCCGGCGATGCCTCGGTGAGTCCGTAAATGATGGTGATATCGGTCATGTTCATTTTCTCGATGACCTGTTCCATGACATGGATGGGACAATTGGAACCGGCCATGATACCGGTCCTGAGGGATGAAAAATTAAATTTTGAAAACAAGGGGTTATCCAGGATTGCTATAAACATGGTGGGAACCCCATACAGGGACGTACAGCGTTCCTGTTCCACAGAGGCCATGATCAGCAGCGGATCAAACCCTTCCAGGATGACCATGCAGGTGCCGTGGTTCACAGCAGCCAGGACCCCCAGCACACATCCGAAGCAGTGAAACAGGGGCACGGGAATACAGACCCGGTCTTTTTCAGTGAACTTCTGGTTTGCACCGATAAAAAAACCATTGTTGCCGATATTGTAATGGGTGAGCATCACGCCCTTGGGAAATCCAGTGGTTCCCGAGGTATACTGCATGTTGACCACATCATGGGGACTTAATTGGTTTTGCCTTTCAAGATACTCGTCATGGGTTGTCATGACACTCAATGCCTTGATTTCTGGAATGGAATACATGCCCCTGTGCTTTTCCTGCCCGAGAAATCCCACCCGTTTGAGGTGGGGAAAGGTTCGGCTGGAAAGGCTGCCCCTCTGCTGGGTTTTGAGCTCTGGAACCAATTCATAAAGCGTGTTTACATAATCTGTGTCCTGGAAACCGTCAATCAGAAAAATGTTTTCGGTTTCAGACTGGATTAAAAGATATTCCAGCTCTGCTTTTTTGTAATTGGTGTTCACGGTGAGCAGAACCGCGCCGATTTTTGCTGTTGCAAATTGCAGGGTGACCCAGTAGGGAATATTGGTGGCCCAGACAGCGACTTTTTCCCCTTTTTGAATGCCCAGGGCCATCAGTCCCCTGGCCATTTCATCCACTAAAAGAGAAAATTCACGATAGGTCAGCCGAAAATCCCGGTCCACATAAACAATGGCCTCATTGTCGGGAAATCTGGCCACGGTGTGATCCAGAATCTGTCCCAGGGTAAGGTCTCTTAACGGGTGTTGATTTTCCATGTTTGTCCCCTCCGGCTATTCAGGTATATAGATGACCGCATGGATCTGTGCTTTTTCATCCCCCAGACAGCTCACATAGTGGGGGACAATGGAATTGTAATAAACGCTGTCCCCTTCATTGAGAACATGGGTCTCTTTGCCATAGATAATTTCAATGCTGCCTTTAATAACAGCGATCCATTCTTCTCCCTCATGGGAGGACAGGGATTTCTGGCTGGCTGACTCAGGAAAAATTTCAACAAAAAAAGGTTCCATGTGTCGGTCGGTTTTCCCCTTACCCAGGGAAAAAAAGTTCAGGGAAGTGGGTTTGTTCTTTTCTGCCAGAACACTGAATTGAGATTTTTTTTCGGCATTGCGAACAATATACGGGTCCGTAGTTTCCTGGTCATCCAGAAACGTTCCCAGCCGAACCCCCAGTGTCCTTGCGATTTTCATCAAAGGCCCCAGGGGCGGATAAACGTTTTCGTCAAGCATGGTCTCAATAAAGTCTTTTTTCAGGCCGGTGGCGGTTGCCAGGTCTTCAATGCCGACGTGTCTTTTTTCCATAAAATATTTAATGCGCTGGCTTATTTTTCCGGTATTCATTGTTCCTCCATACAAATTTCAAAAATTATTTTTTCAGGTGTTATCGCTTTAATTCATCCGGAATATGGCAAACCGGTATGGGGTCCATTTTGTGTTTATTGGCAGCGTGAAATCCTTTATAGATGGAAATGATTTTTTGCTGTCGGTCATTCAAAGTGTTTTTTTGAGGGGATTCCAGGTACTGCATGGCCCATTCCAACTCTTCATAGGTGGCCCCGATCTGGCTTTCATCGGTCCGGTCGTCTTCCCAGAGTCCGTCTGTTGGGGGGGCTGTCAGGATATCGTCACTGATCCCCAAGGTTTTTCCCAGGGCATAAACCTGGGTTTTCATCAGGTCGGCAATGGGGGAAAGATCCACGCCACCATCCCCGTACTTGGTGTAAAAGCCCACACCAAAGTCTTCAACTTTATTGCCGGTTCCCACCACCAGCAGTTTCTGGCTGGAGGCAAACGCATACAAGGTGAGCATGCGGAGCCTTGACCGGGTGTTGGCCATGGTCAGGCCGTCCTGTATGTGACCGGGAAAGCTTGCTTTCATCTGGTCAAAAATCGGGGTTAGTGGCATGTCTATGCCGTTGACGGTATCAAAGTGCTTTTCAAGCCATGCCATATGGTTCAACGATCGGGATACCTGGTCTTTTGCCTGGTGGATGGGCATGTTCAGCACAAGAACGGGTTTGCCGGTTTTGGCGCACAAGGTGGATGTAACAGCAGAATCGATGCCGCCTGACACACCAACGGCAAACCCTGATAAACCGGATTTGTCAAGATAGGTATCCAGCCACTGGACAATATGGTCAATTATTTTTTGTGTTTTCATATGCGGTTTTTCGTCCTTTTATGGTTGCCGGTAACAGTCGTTCCAAATAGTTTCCAAGTTTAAGAACTCCGTTGGTTGTTGTCAATCCTTTCATGCTGCCTGCTGTATTCGTACAGAAGAATTGAAGCGGCCACACTCACATTCAAACTCTGGGATTTGCCAAACTGGGGGATAGTCATCCGCCTGATCCCGGGAAACAAGTCCGGTTCAAAGCTGATCCCGAATTCTTCGTGACCGAAGATAAAGGCGCTTTTAAGGGGCATTGCTGTTTGGGTAATGGAGTCTCCTTTGCCGGGTTCCAGGATAAACGGGACATAGCCCTTGTTCATCAGGCGGGTATAGCAGGAAAAAAACGTGTTGTGAAATACGGTGGGCACCCATTTAAAGGCGCCCATTCCCGGCGCAGGATCAAAAAAATCGATCCCCACCAGGTGAACTTCATGGGCACCAAAGGCCTCGGCACTCCTGAAAATTTTCCCGATATTATAGGAGGGCTTTAAATGATCCAGTACAATGATGCAGTCATGGATACCGGGTTTGGCCAGATAATTTTTATTTTTTTGTCGTCTGAACCGATTCTTGGCCCGATCTCTTTCAGCCTTCATCATCAGCCTGACTTTATGGGGTCCCATAGAGGCTTCAACCTTTCATATCATTTTTTTCTGGCCCTTGATATACACTTCCCGGCATTAAATTGCAACGACCCGATAAGGATCTGTATTCCTTCAAAATATATATTGGTATCACGATAACTCTTTCAGTCTTCAGCTTTAATGGACAGGGTCAGGCTTTTTTCCCACCCTGGCCTCCCACCCATAGAATGAGGGGAGACCCGGTAACGCTGCGGCGGCTGATTTCAGGTTAAACCCATGCAATTTCAATGGCATCACACACCGATTCCATTTCCGGTATTGCCGCGTTCAGGGGATTGCCTTTCAGATTGTTTAAAAATATTGACTGGCTGTCCGGCAGCTGGCCGATAATGCTGACACCCGCCAGTGCGGCGTTGAGATGGTTTTCACTCTCCGGGGTCACCCGGTTGAGGACAACGGATACCGGCAGATGGGCTTCTCCGGCAAAAACAGTCACCCGTTTCGCCATCATAATGGACTCATAAGACGGATCCACCACGCACAGGATTTGATCGCACTGTCCGTCAAGATTGCGCCCGAAATGTTCTACGCCGGCAGCTGTATCTACGATCACCAGGTCCTGCTGCTCAAGGCGGAGGGATGAAAACAGCAGACGGAAAAGTCTTCCCATGGGACAGGCACAGCCTTCTCCAAAATGGTGGATTTTGCCCAGGGACATCACCCGGATCCCTTCTGATGATGCGATACACTTGTCAGGCAGTTCATCCATTTTTAAATTTTGGGGGAACAATTGGGGTCGGCCATCGAGAGAAATCCCGGACGTTTTTGTTTTTTCCTGAAATCCTTTTTTCCCCCCCAGGCTGTCCATGAGCGGTTCAGGTATATTCAACCCCAGCATACGGTATAAACCGACATTGGATTCGTCCGCATCCAGTAAAAAAACTCTTTTGCCTCTTTGCTGCATGCTGACAGCTAACATGGCGGCCACGGTACTTTTACCACATCCGCCTTTTCCACAGATCAGTAGTTTCATGGGCGTATAACGTTCTCCTTTTAAAGATTTGTTTGGTTTCCATTTGTCACAGACAGTGTATCGATTTTATTGTCGGGATGCAAGCCGGAGAATTGCCGATATCGTCCTGGATTATGGCTAAATTACAGCTATAAAAAAGCGACAAATCTCTTGACAGGGGCATTTCTTTATTCTAAATTTCCCTAGTTTTACTAGGAAAAGAGAATGGCCCATTAATGATTCATAGCGATAAGTACTTTGTCTGATCTCAGGGTTGAATGGGGAAAAAATTTGATATTTAAAAAACATATCTGTTTTCTGCTGCTTCAAACTGGTGTCAATTGAAATACCCCCTATCGCCGTTGATCAGCAAACAAACGATGACACAGGAGAAACGTATGAAAAAAAGCGTATGGTTAATAGTGTTTGGAATCAGTCTTCTTGCAGCAGCAAGCATTGTTCATGCAGAGGGATTCACCCTTTCAAGTCCGGACCTTGCCGGACAATTATCCAATCAACAGATATTTAACGGGTTTGGCTGCAGCGGTGAAAACATCTCTCCCCAGTTGAACTGGAAAAATGCTCCGGCAGGCACAAAAAGTTTTGCCGTCACCGTATATGACCCTGATGCACCGACAGGAAGTGGGTGGTGGCACTGGGTGATATATGATATTCCTGCCACGGTTCACTCCCTTGCAAAAAACGCCGGCAATATCACCGCCGCCATTGCCCCCAAAGGCAGTATTCAAAGCATGACAAGTTATGGGAAACCCGGTTTTGGCGGCGCCTGCCCACCGCCGGGAGACAGTCCCCACCAGTATATCTTTACGGTTTATGCCCTTAAAACAGAGACATTAGGGTTACCCGCAGCCGCGACATCGGAACTGGTGGGCTTTTATCTGGGGCAGAATGTGCTGGCCAAGGCCTCTATCGTGGCCTATTATTCTCGGTAAGCAGATGGGTAGATAACAAAATAAAGAGGGATTTTTTTCGTGGCACGCTTTTCTCTTTTCCACGGATCACCTTAAAAAAATCCCTCATTTTGATGTGCCATTAAATATAAAACAAACTTTCAATTCAAGGGAGTTATTTTTCCCATTGAGTGAAAACAATCCCTCCATTTTTTTTAACCGCTTTAAACGGGAGGCCGGCGCGAATTCCCTGACCCACTTTTTCCCTGTCTGTCACCACGGAGCCGCAAAGATAGTCTGCCCCGTGGTCGAACAACGCAGGGGACACCGGGGTGGTGGGGCCGATAATCACGATGGTGGCCTGGGGTGCCCGGGACAGGAACCAGGCCATGCTGCGGGTTAAAAGGGCGGTCCCTGTAACAGCGAAGACCTCCAGTTCGGCCAGCACATTTTCCCATTGATCCCGGGGAACAGCGTTGGGGAGATCCCTTAATTCAAACAAATGAAAGGTGCCCACGCGGTCTTTTAATGCGTCCACAAAAGGGAATTCTCCCACAAGTCCAGTGATTTTATCTTTGCCGAGCCTGGCGATCAGATCATCCGCCGGAAAATTCGACGGTTCAACCTGATTCGGGTCCGGGGCATTGCCGGCATTCAATGCGGCAAACCCAAGAGAAATGCCAAAAGGAGACGGTTTGCGAATCAATCCGACCACGTCTTTGACCGGTTTGCCAACCATTTGATGTTCCAGATCCTTTTCGTGTTCCCGGGGACTTGCCCCCAACAGGGAGGAGAGCCCCATGCGGCCCCCGGCCGTCACTGCAATGAATTTGGGGCCTGCGATGATGTCTTCCACAACGGCATCCGGCCGGATAATGGATGACAGGATGCTGTCTGCAAGGGCTTTTTCTTCCCCTTCAAGGGGGCGGTCAGGAACAGTATTTGAGGGTGGGGTGCAGGAATAGGTGCTCATATTGGGTTTCCTTAATTAAGATATTGCCTTCTTTTTCATTCAAACAATTGTTGTCTCATGTGAATCGGTATAATATTGCCCAGAGCAAGTCAACCCTGAAAAAAACAATATGGATCCTTCCGGGTAAACACATCCAGGCTGTAACTGTGGGCGGCGGCCATGCATCCCCTGCAGACCAGGTTGAGCCGGCAGGAACCGCAGTCGTCAGGTCCTTTCCGGTATCGCTCGGCAATATCCGAGTGGTATATTTCTGCCAATGACTGCCGGGTGATGTCGCCGATGGGTGAAGGGAATTTTCGGCAGGCATGCACCTCTCCCGTGGCCAGAACACTGACAAAGTTAAAGGCGGCGCCACATCCATAACCGGTGCATCCGCCGAACAGCGGGGATTGGTTTTTGTGAAGGAGGATGTTGAACAAGTTGTCTTTCAGCTGGAAGACAGGATGGGTTTCAGCGGCGTGGGCATAGGTTTCAAGGAAATCGCTGTACGTGTCCGGATCCGTCATGATGAGGTTTGCCCCTTCCCCCATCAGGGAAAGCCGGTTAAAGGTAAACAGGTCTACGCGGTCTTTGAGATATTCGCCCAGGGGGATCACCTGGTCCAGATTATCCCGGGTCAGGGTCAGCATGACCTGGGAGTAAATACCCGTTTGCCGGAGGATGTCCAGAAAAGCCAGTATCCGTTGAAAATGTCCTTTTCCGCGCATATAGTCATTGTGGGGCTCAAGGCCTTCCAGGCTCACCTGATAGAACGAAGGCACCTGGATGGCCATGAGAGAGTCAATCTTATCCCGGGTTGTCGGATTGCCCAGAATGCCAATGAAGAACCCCCGGTCCGAGGCTTCCCGGTACAACCGGTGAAAATTGGTATGCAGCAGGGGATTGCCGCCGGTGAAAGAAACCTGTCCGAACAGGTGATGGGTGTGGCAGAAATCGTACAGGCTGTCCAGAATGGCGATTTCCCGGGACAGGGTCAGCGGTTCACAGGGCGTGCGGTCATAACAGTGGCGGCAGTGAAGATCACAGGCCTGGGTAATATGCCATTGCAGGGCAAATACCCTGGCAGTTCTGAAGGCGGCCGGTACAGATTCACTGTCAATGGCGGCCTTTGTGGGATCCCATTGGCATGTCCTAACGATGCCGGGTTTCGGCCCCAGAAGGATGCCCCTGTCCAGCGCCCGAAGAATAGCGCTGTTAATGGTGGCAATAGGCGTACCAGCCAGGTCTGCCACCTGTTCCGGTTTCAGGTTTTCCATGGTTATTTTCAAAGCCAGCAGGTCCTGGCGGGTGACCGGTTGCACCATTGGTTTGCTTTTAATGGGGTCCGGCCAGACCATGACCTGTTCATTCCCTTTCACAGGCAGATGTCCCTGGATGTCACCGTTCAAACGTGCTGCCAGATGTTTCCAGGTGTTTGAAAAAATCATCAGTCCGGGGTTGATGACACGATGGTCTGAATAGGGATCCATACGGATGAAGCGGTTGGCAAGTTTGAAGGCATGCCCTTCCATGGCCGCCAGCTCGGGAAGATAGGCCGGCAGGTTGAACTTTTTTGTGTTTTTCTGGAGGGCTAGTACAAAAGCTTCCACAGCGTCGGTTGTGGCGGCCATCTCCCGGAACAGGTCATCATCCATGCATTGCCGGGTGGCAGGAAAGATTTTGGGGTCCCTTAGAAGTATGTCTGTGACTGTTTTGTGCATCATATCCCACTTCAGGTTACCGCTAAAAAATAAGGCCCCGCATGCCAGCCATCATAAAGCACACAGGCCTTTCCTGTTTCTATTTCAATAGTCGGGCTTTGAAACTGCCGAAAGGTTCAAAGCCCGGGAAATTGTTAATCAATGCCAACGGCACTGACGATACTAGCCTCAGCCACTCTTTGCCGGGGGTTTTTGTTCCGCTTCCGTCTGCTGTGTTTCGGTGCTACCTGCACCGGCTTTTTTCTCAGCACTTCAGGCGGTTGAGCATCCAAAGCCTGTCAGTCCTGCACCGGCAACCAATCCGGCAATGCTCAGGCCGGCCAGGAGTTTTTTTAAATCGGTTTTGTCCATATCGTCCTCCTTGATTTAGGTTAACAGACAACAATGATCGTCACCACCCAGTGTAGCGACAATTGTATGAGGCAGGATTGTATTTTTATACAATATCACACATGGGTTGGCCGTTTCAACTGAGAAAAAGGATTGATTTCGTCAATGATATGCCCAGGGGCGTATCATTGTGGGGAGCCAAAGTATTCCCAGGGGATCTGAATGATCCCAGAACCCTTTTTATAATCATTTCCTGAGCTTGATTTTTTTGTTTAATATCACTATATATTCAAGACGGGAAATTTTGTTACTGTTCTGTAATTATTTCAATTTCCTGGGCTCATCGTTTTTTAGGGAAGGGAAATCCGAAAGTAGCGGCATTAAACCATAGACCATAAAAAGGAGATGATTGTATGATTTCGTTAACAGTAAATGGCAAAAATTATACCTTAGATGTTCCTGAAGATGTTACATTACTATGGGTTCTGAGGGATCATTTACACCTCACCGGAACCAAATTCAGTTGTGGTATTGGGGAGTGTGGGTCCTGCACGGTGCTAATTGACGGTGAACCGGAAAGATCGTGTATGATGACCGCCGTGGATGCTGACGGCGCAAACATTACGACCATTGAAGGACTGCCCGAAGATCATCCGGTAAAACGGGCCTGGATTGAAGAACAGGTGGTTCAATGCGGGTATTGCCAGCCCGGCACCATCATGCAGGTTGCGGGCCTCCTCGCAAAAAACAAAAATCCTAACCCCCAGGAGATTTTCGATTCCATGGACAATATTATCTGTCGCTGTGGCACCTATCAGCGCATGAAAAAAGGGGTTGAAACGGCCATCAACATCATGCAAAAGGAGGGCTCGTCATCATGAAAAAAAATATGACACGCCGTACGTTTCTCAAGAACTCTCTGGCCGCTTCCGGTTTGACCATTGCCGCCTATGTTACCCCCCTGGGAATCCAACTGGTCAACGCGGCCACCAAAACGGGTGCCATGGATGGGTTCAAGCCCAGTGCATTTTATCAGATTACCCCGGATAACCTTATCAAGGTCATGGTCCCCAATTCCGAGATGGGCCAGGGCGTGAAGACCGCCCTTCCCATGATCATTGCCGATGAACTGGAAGCGGATTGGGATCAGCTTGAAATTATTCAGGCCCCGGCTGCAGAAGAATTTAAAAATCCCATTTTACACAATCAACTGACGGTTGCCAGCGCCAGTGTCAGGGGATTTTACTGGCCCCTGCGAAAGGCGGGGGCTGCCGGTCGAGCTGTCTTGATAGACGCGGCTGCCCGAGAATGGAAAGTTCCGGCATCCCATTGCCAGGCCATCAAGGGGACAGTGGTCAACCTTAAATCCGGTGCCGGCTTTACCTATGGTGAATTAAGCCTCAATGCCGCCAAACTGCCGGTTCCCCAGGATCCGGTTCTTAAAAAACCGAGTGAATTCAGATATATGGGCAAGGCCATGCCCCGGGTCGACATTCCGGAAAAGGTCAGCGGCAAGGCCGTTTTCGGTTTGGACGTGGATCTGCCGGACCTGCATTATGCGGTTTTGTCCCGCCCGCCGGCGTATGGCGCCAAACATCTATCGTTTAATGCAGATGCTGCCATGGCCATTAAAGGGGTAAAAAAGGTGGTTCCCACACCCAGGGGAATTGCGGTTGTGGCAGAGACCCTGGATGCTGCGGAGAAAGGAAGGCATGCCCTGGACACGAAATGGGATAAGGGATCTCATCCCGGGATGGACACGGCATCCATTGAATCAAGTTTTATCAAGGATCTTGAAAAACCGGGCGCCAATGTGATTACAAGGGGCAATGTCAAAACGGCATTCAATGCGGCATCAAAAATCCACGAGGCAACCTACTACATTCCGTGTATCTCCCATGCCACTATGGAACCCCAGACCTGCACGGCAGATGTCCGGGCAGACCAATGCGATATCTATGCCCCTACCCAGGGCCAGACATTGGGTCACATGGTGGCAACCCAAATATCAGGATTGCCACCGGAAAAGGTTTATCTTCACACCACACTACTGGGGTGCGGACTCGGCAGAAGGGCCAGGCCGGATCAGATTGTCGAGGCGACCATTGCTTCCAAGGTTTCGGGAAAGCCCGTCAAGGTGGTTTATTCCCGGGAAGAGGACATTAAAACAGACTATTTCAGGTCGGCCATGGCCCACAGAATCAAAGCAGGTCTGGATGACCGCAATCAGATGATCGTCTGGGACCATAAAGTGGCCAGCCTGTCTCTGAAAAAGCATATGGGGGCTGAGGTCAAAAACGGTATTGATGGGTATTGTCTGTGGGGATTATGGGATTCACCCAAGTCACCTGCCAAGGCAAACATGACCTACACGTTTCCGAATTTTTCCATCCACCTGGTTTTGTCCGATCTGCCCATTCCGGTGGCACCTTTTCGATCCGTTCAAAATGCTGTAAATGCCTTTGCCACAGAGTCTTTCATGGACGAGATGGCCCATATGGCCGGCAAAGACCCCCTTAATTTTCGTCTGGAAAACCTGACGGGGCATATGCGCGCCAGCCGGGTTCTGGAAAGCGTGGCCCTTAACTCGAACTGGGGAAACCCCCTGCCGGACGGATGGGGCCGGGGCATTGCCCAGCACAGTAGTTTCGGTACAAACATTGCCCAGGTGGCAGAGGTGTCAGTGGACAAGAAGACCGGCATCATTCAGGTTCACCGGGTGGATGTGGCGGTGGACTGCGGCCCGGTGGTCAATCCGGATCCCCTGGAGGCCCAGATACAGGGGGCTGTCGTCTTAGGCGTGAGCACCGCCCTGTTCGAGGAGGTGCAGTTTGCCGATGGCGGTGTGGCATCAGGGAATTTTGATGATTATCGAATCGCCACGATGAGTGAATCACCCGATGTTAACGTTCATATTGTAAAAAGCAATGAGGATATCGGTGGCATCGGTGAACCGGGCATCATGCCGTTGGCCCCGGCGGTGGCCAATGCGGTTTTCAATGCCACCGGCGGACGGCTGCGGCGGATGCCGTTTACCCCTGAACGGGTTTTAGCTGCAATAAAGGCCGCATCCGTATAGAACGACAGGCCGGTTTTTCTTATGGATGAATGGGGTTAATGACTCAACTTTCGGACTTTAGCTCTAATGGACGGGGTCAGGCTTTTTTTATTGTGCTTTTTATCACTATTTCATTACCAGACGGGTAAAAAGTGCCATAAGGAAAGCCTGACCCCATTTAAAAATGACCAACTCCGAAAGTTGAGTTAATGACGCGTGTCGATAAAGCCTGTCCCGTGAATGGGCTTTATCGACACCGTCAATCAATCAATGGGTTTTGACGAATACAAATTCCCCATCCCTGATTTCCATTTCCTGGTAGGAACCGAACACTTCACCAATGTCATTAAATTCTACATCTTCAGCACCGACATAATCAATTTCGCCACCCTTGGCTAAAATTTCCAGCCCTTTTTTCAGTTCTCCGGCAAAAATTTTCTCGCCAGGTGCATTGGCAACCCCCATGACATGTTTCTGGATGCTGGCTTTGTCCACGGAATTGCCTGCCTGGGCAGCCAGAATAATCAGCGCGGCAGCATCATAGGACCCCCCCCGGAATGGGCCATCAATGGCAATTCCAGCGGATTTGGCAATCACTTTCCATTTTTGAGTGGCCTCATTTTCACCCCCCGGCATGGTCCCGTAGGAACCGTTCAATGCTTTACCAAAATGCTGGGTCAATGACGGCCCGATCATCCCATCTGTAAAGATAAAACTGTCAAACGCACCCGAATCCAGAGAGGCTTGGATAATGCCCTTGCCACCCTGATCAATAAACCCGAATATGACCAGGTGATCAGCTCCGGAAGCCGATAATGTACCGACCTCTGCCGAGTAATCGGCTTTACCGTCTTCATGGGAAGAAATCATTAAAATTTTACCGCCTAACTCTTTATACCGCTTTCCAAAGGATTCAGATAACCCTTTGCCATAGTCATTGTTGGTATAGGTGATGGCCACCTGTTTAATCCCCTTTTCCATGGTTATCTTGGCCAGGATCTGGCCTTGCCTGGCATCAGAAGGCGCGGTCCTAAAGTAATATCCGTTATCATTAAGTTCAGACAATGCCGCTGATGTGGCGGATGATGAGATGGTGGTGATCCCATTGGGGGCAGAAACTTTGTTGGCCACAGCCGCACTGGTTCCGGAACAGCTGGGACCCACAATGGCAATAACCTTTTCCACAGTGACGAGTCTTTCCGCTGCCGCTGTCGCAGCGGCGGCGTCTATACACGTTGAATCCGCACGAACCGCTTTTATTTTTGTCCCCCCCAGAAACATTCCGGAATCGGATGCTTCATTGATGGCAAATTCAGCTGCTGAGGCCATGGGTGGGGTGAGGGACTCGATGGGCCCGGTAAATGCTTGTAATATACCAATTTTTACGGTGTCCGCGGCAACACATACAGTGACCATATTGATTGCAATTGCAACACTCACCATGAACGTAAGATACTTTTTCATACAATCCTCCCTGTTATAATTTTTTATTTGTTTCAGGCAGTATGCCGTCGGGACTAAACCGCATAACCACCAATAAAACCGCCCCCATGAAGATTAATCTTATATATTGTGCATTGTTCAATAAATGCTGTCGGATGGAATTTTCCTTGTCTAAAAATGAGGTGGATACATCTGCCAGCCAAAACCCGAAAGGTTCTGCCTCAATCCAGAGAAACCAGATTAAAAATCCCCCCACAACCGATCCCAGATTATTGCCCGATCCGCCCACAATCACCATCACCCAGATCAAAAATGTATATCTTAAGGGGATGTATGACCCTGGCGTGAACTGACCATTATAGGTCACTAACATGGCACCGGATACCCCGGCGATGGCGGAACCGATAACAAATATCTGCAAATGACGTTTTGTTACGTTTTTGCCCATGGCAGAAGCGGCGATTTCATTATCCCGGATCGCCCGGATCATCCTTCCCCATGGTGAATCAAGGGCGAGACTGGCCAGAAAGATAATCAGCAGCAATACCGCTATAAACAATCCTGAATAGCACAGTTTTACCAGTACAATTGACGCATCACTCGCATATGCGGTTAAGGCGGATGCCTGTTCAGAAACCGGCAATAGATCCAGCCGGCCGGCATACACTGTTGCCACCATCTCTTTAAACCAGTCAACTTGCTGCAAATCAATTTCATAGGGCACCGGTCGTGGAATGGCAGTTATATTTTTTACACCGCGGCTCAGCCAGTCTTCATTTTTGATAATGGCGATAATTATTTCCGAAATTCCCAGGGTTGCAATGGCCAGATAGTCTGTACGCAACCCCAGAGAAATCTTGCCAATCAACCAGGCAGCAGCAGCGGCAAACAATCCCCCCGTTATCCATGACAACAGAACGGGTAATCCCAGACCGCCGAGGTAACCGCTAAACGCCGGATTTATCGCTTCAATGGACTGGGCGGCATCCAGGTAGAAATATCGGGTTATTATGTAACCCGCCAGTAAGGTGGCACTGACCATCCATTTGCTTTTAAATCGTTTATAAAAATAATGGCTCAAGACAATGGACAGTGAAAAGATGATCAGGGCCATCAGCATTTTCATCCCACCGGCATTCACGGCTTCTTGGACGCTGTCTTTTGAAATCAGTACCACACTGAGGCCGCCTAAAGCGGTGAACCCCATGATGCCGACATTAAATAATCCGGCATATCCCCATTGAATGTTGACCCCCATGGCCATTATCGCTGAAATTAAACACAGGTTTAAAATACTTAAACACACAGACCATGATTGGCCAAACCCCACCGTGAGCAGCAACAGCAACATCGTGCCAAACGTCACCCCCACTCTTATCGTGTATCGGCTCATATCACTTTTCCTTTGAAAATTCCGGTTGGTCGCAATAACAGGACAATCACCAGGATGACAAACGAAACAGCAAATTTGTATTCTGTTCCAAGGAATTGTAACAGGCTATCGGGTTGTAATATTTCCGGCAGCAGGTAAATGAAAAATTTCTTGTATGCGTAAGTCAATATCAGCTCTGAAAAAGAAATCACGAAACCACCGATAATGGCCCCGGGTGGCGAGCCGATACCCCCAACAATAACGGCTGCAAAAGTGGGCAATAACAATTGATGGTATGAGGTGGCCATAAATCCTTTATCCAGGCCATACAAAACCCCGGCAATTGTTGTCAAAATTGCCACCAGTATCCAGGTCACCCGGACAATGTTATGGGGTTCAATCCCGGACAGCAATGCCAGGTCTTCATTGTCCGCATATGCCCGCATGGCTTTGCCGGTTTTTGTGCGTTGTAAAAAATAAAACACAAACCCCACCAGTAAAATCGCAATGGTGATGGTTAAAAATTGAGATGTTTTAATGGCAAGTCCCTCTGCAAGACCTGTCATGGCTTTAAATTCCCTGGCCGTAATAATAAATCGTTCGCCATCAGCAAAGATATGATGGTCCGGGCCTAAAACAAACCTGACAATTCCGCCGGTGACAAACATGACCCCGACGGATGCCATAACAATGGTAATGGGTTTGCTCTTTTGTCGTCGATAGTATCGGTATACAAATGTGTCCACCAGCATGATATAGATCAGGCACCCAATAATGGCCAGTGGCAGGGCCAAAAGAGCCGTTGGCATAAAGCCCAGGGTGATGCCGAAGTGTTGCAGCAGCCATGTCAGTAAAATTGTCATAACCGTGCTCAAGGCCATGGTATCCCCCTGGGCAAAGTTGGCAAATCTTAAAATAGCGTACACCAGGGTAACGGCAAGTGCCCCTAAGGCCAGTTGGGATCCATATGACAAGCCTGGCAGGAATACAAAATTCAAGAGTAAAACAATCGCGTTGAGAATATCGGTCAACTCAGGTATCTATCCTCCTAAAAAAGATCGGCGGACTTCAGGGTTTGCCAGGAGTTCTTTGCCCGTACCTGTGTGCTCATTCCGCCCCGAGACCAGGACAAACCCTTTGTCGGCAATTTCTAATGCCTGTCTGGCATTTTGCTCGACCATTAACACGGCCCTGCCCGAATTTTTTAAATTTAAGATATTGTCAAAAATTTCATCCACTACATTGGGTGCCACTCCGGCGGTGGGTTCATCGAGCAGCATGATCGTTGGTTGGGTCATCATGGCCCTGCCAAACGCAGCTTGTTGACGTTGACCCCCGGACAACTGACCTACCAGTTGATTCCGCCTGTCATTCAAGATGGGAAAAAGGTCATACACTTCTGCCAGGGTTTGCGATATATCGTCTGTTCTTAAAAAAGCCCCCATTTCGAGGTTTTCCTGAACCGTCATCGTCGGGAAAACATTGTCTGTCTGGGGGACAAAAGCAAGTCCCAGGCGTATTCTCTTTTGTACAGACAGTCTGGATATATCCTTGCCTTCCAGTGTCACAGACCCGGCACTGGGTTTGAGCATGCCCAGCAACACTTTCATGGCCGTAGATTTTCCGGCGCCATTGGGCCCGACAATAACGGCCACCTCGCCTTTTTCAGCCTCAATCGTGCAATTGTTCAATATCGGTACACTCTGGTCATATGCGGCCACTAAATTTGTTCCGGATAAATATGCCACTAGGGGGACCCCTTTTCTTTGTTTTTTCGACCTAAATATGCTTCAATCACCTGGGGGTTGCTTTTTATGTTGTCCGGTGTTCCCTGGGTTAAAATCCTGCCATTGGCAAGCACAATCACAGGATCGCACAGCTTTGAAATAAAGTCCATGTCATGCTCAATCATGCAGAAGGTATACCCGTGTTCTGAGTTTAACCGGATGATCGCCTCACCAATCTGGCGTAACAGTGTCTGGTTGACACCGGCACCCACTTCATCCAGCAGCACGACTTTGGCATCGACCATCATGGTCCGGGCCAGTTCCAATAACTTTTTTTGTCCGCCGGAAAGCCGGCCCGCTTTTTCATTTTTCAGGTGGGAGATATTCAGAAACCGGATGACGTCTTCCGCCTTTTTTTTCAGGGTGTTTTCCTGTTCTTTTATTTGCCGGCGCCGGAACCAGGTGTTGATAATTTTTTCCCCCAGCTGGTTACCGGGCACCATCATTAAATTTTCAAACACCGTAAGGGTGGGAAAGGGATGGGCAATTTGAAACGTACGTAAAAGACCTTTGTGGAATAACTGGTGGGCGTCTTGTCCGGTGATGTCTTCTCCTTCAAGATAAATTTCGCCTGATGTGGGTTTGTAAAATCCGGCAATAAGATTAAACAATGTGCTTTTACCTGCGCCATTGGGACCGATCAAACCGGTAATGGTCCCCTTTTTAATCTGCAAGGTGACATTGTCGACTGCCTTGATGCCCCCAAAATGTTTGGAAATGTCCTTTACTTTTATCATTTCAAAGCCTTTTGAAGTGTGTTTGGGATCAGGCTTTCTTTATGGCACTTTTTACCCGTCCGGTCATGAATAAGTGATAAACAGCATGGAGCCTGATAAAAGATTCAGCCTCCAATAACCCAAGCCTGACCCCGTCGAACCATCAATTATGACAAGTGGGCGAAGTTACGACCAAGCCCGTTTATTCATATGATCATGACAGATGAAAATCGTCAAGAAAAATTCTACCTCCATGGGGTCTTTCTGACGTTAAAAGGTTGAAAAATGACTGGTATCCGACAAAAGATCTTTTTCCAGGGCGTGACCTAAGATCTCAACCGCCGCGTCGATCTGGGCTTCAGTGATGATAAACGGCGGGCCAAACATGATCATATCGCCGGACTGCCCCCTGTTGCATCCCCCGGAATATTCAATGAACATCCCCTGTTTCAGGCATTCTGCTGACAGGCGGGCTGAAAATGCATATGTTGAATCAAGGGGTTTCCGGGTTTTTTTGTCTTCAACAAATTCAATTCCCCTCATCAGTCCGATTCCCCTGATATCCCCCACAAGGGGATGGGATTTTAACGTCTGCAGCTTATGATCAAGATACATCCCCATTTGATGGCTCCGGTCGATGAGATTATGGTCATACAGGTAATCAATGGTTTTTGATACCACGGCACAGCCAAGGGGATTGCCCCCCCAGGAATGACCGGCACCAAACATGCCGGAATTCTCCGCTATTTTTTGATGGATATAATCTGGAACCGCCACGGCTCCTATGGGGAAATAACCGCCCCCAAGTCCTTTGCCCAGGGCCAGAATGTCCGGCACAACATCAAAGTGTTCGTAGGCAAACATTTTACCGGTCCGCCCCATTCCGGTCATGACTTCGTCAAACATTAACAGCACATCATAGGTGTCACAGATTTCCCTGATCCGTTTAAAGTATCCTTTTGCCGGCACCGCACCGCAAAGGGACATGCCTGAAACAGGTTCTGCCAGAAAAACAGATACATTGTCAGGTCCCAGGCACATGATTTCATTTTCAAGGGCATTGGCACATTCCAGGTGGCAGGTGTCAGGCGTTTTATCAAACCAGCACCGGTAACAATAGGCCGGGGGAATATGGGTGAAATCATGAAGATAGGGGAGAAAATCTGATCTCCGGCTGGTTGCACCTGTCCACGCCAGTGCACCTGCGGTGCTTCCATGATAGCTCTGCCACCTGGAGATCACACGGGTTTTAAAGGGGGCGCCATTATCCAGATGGTATTTTCTGGCAATTTTAACCCCAATTTCCACGGCTTCTGTCCCCCCGGAAACAAAAAACACCTTGTCCATGGCATCACCAGAAGCCTGGCAAACCTTATGCGCCGCTTCTATCAGCGGGGGGTTGGTAAAATCGATGCGATGAACATAGGAGACCTTTTTTGCCTGATCTGCGATAACGGTGGCCATTTCCTCAATCCCATGGCCGAGGTTACACAGTATGGGTCCGCCGGAAGCATCGATATACCGGTTTCCTCGATCATCGTAAAGATAAATTCCCTTTGCCTCGGCAATGGAGATATATTCCCGGTTTAAAAAAAAATGAAAGACATGGGAAGGGTCCTTTGACGTGTTTTTTTCCATTCACTTTCCTCCTGTTGGATACATTCCAAAGCCATCAAATTTGTGACGTGTCTTTTTTGTACGGTCTATCTGTATCATAAAAGTGTTATGGTGCTTAAGATAAAGGTGCCTTTTGATTTTTATCTGTTTTTTTGCTATTTTACAATTCTAAAAGTTTAATTTTCAACCCGAAAAACAGGACAGAGAATCCTGACACTTGAATCGAGTGAAATAAAGGCAAAAGGAACCCGCATCAATGACCTACAAATTTGAATCAAACCAAGCATTTGCAAAAAAACTGGATAGCGAAGATATCTTGAGCAGGTTCAGGCATAAATTTTATATGCCCCACGATACCATCTATATGGATGGAAATTCTCTGGGTCTGTTATCAACGGATGCTGAAAAAAATATCAACAGGGTCATAAACGAATGGAAGCAAACGGCCATCAAAGGATGGATGGCCGGAGATAAGCCCTGGTTTTATCTCCCTGAAGAAATCGGTAAAAAGTGTGCCCGGGTTGTGGGTGCAGATGAAAAGGAGGTGATACTGACCGGTTCAACAACGGTCAATATCCATTCCCTGATCAGTACATTTTACACTCCCCAAGGGAATCGAACAAAAATTTTAGCCGATGAATTAAATTTTCCGTCTGATATCTATGCGCTCAAGGGGCAGATCTTGATGAAAGGCCTTGATCCTGACAAAGAACTCATACTCGTAAGGAGTGAAGATGGCCGTTACCTGGATGAAGATAACATTGTCGCATCCATGACCGATGACATTGCATTGATATTTCTGCCGTCGGTTCTTTACAAAAGCGGTCAGCTGCTTGACATGCCATACCTGATCCGGCAGGCGCACAAAAGAGATATTTTAATTGGATTTGACTGCTGCCATTCCGCAGGTGTGGTACCCCATAAATTTCATGAATGGGGCCTTGATTTTGCCGTCTTCTGCAGTTACAAATACATAAACGGTGGCCCGGGAAGTCCTGCTTTTTTATATGTAAACAGCACCCACTTTGAGAAA
Source organism: Desulfobacula sp. (assembly GCF_030145145.1). GTDB lineage: Bacteria > Desulfobacterota > Desulfobacteria > Desulfobacterales > Desulfobacteraceae > Desulfobacula. The sequence continues at coordinate 113,862 of NZ_JAQYWD010000006.1, forward strand.
AAACCCCTGTTGTCCGGATGGTTTGGCTGTGGTAAAGACAAGCAATTTGATATGGCGCTTGAATTTGAGCACGCTAAAAATGCGGGGGGATGGCAGATTTCAACCCAGGCCCTGTTAAGTGCGGCCCCTGTTGAAAGTGCTTTGGAAATCATCCTGGATGCAGGAATGCATAACATAAGAGAAAAATCGAAACACATTACCGCTTACCTTGCTTATCTTGTTGAGAAGGACCTGTCAAAAGCGCCATATGAGTTTACCATTGGAACACCGCTTGACCCGGAAAAAAGAGGCGGTCATATTGCCATTGAACATGCAACAGAAGCCGTACGGATCAGCAAGGCACTATTGGATCACAATATCATTCCCGACTTCAGACCGCCAAATGTCATTCGGCTGGCACCGGTACCCCTTTACAATACCTACCATGAAGTCTGGAAAGTGGTTCAAACATTGAAAAAAATAATGGATACAACAGCCTATAAACACTATTCAACAGAAAGGAAAACAGTGTCTTGACGTCAGGCTTGATGACCGTACAAAGGATTTCATCTGAACTGAATCTAAGACGGCTGGAACGGAAGGGCGTTCCCAGCGACCAGGTCGCCGGGAAACTGGACATCTCTGCAGGCCCTTTTTTTGGTATGCCCCGGATGAATTATCGCATGAAATATCCGTAATTCAGGGTGTGGTCGATGATCTGCTGTTTAAAACCGGACACCGGCAGCCGTTCCCGGATCACATACCGATACAGCCCGGCATTGGTAATGTCCCCCACAAAAACCGCCCCGATAAGCCGGGTGCCGTCAGCATCAAAAACCATTTTCCTGTATGTGGTTTTTGTGGCCTGCCGGAAAACTTGACAGTCGCTGTTTTCAGTGTGCACCACCCCCATGGAAACAAAGGGCTCATCCGCCACCTGGGTGGCGTTCAGAATACCGAAGGTGCCGGTATAGGCGGTTTTGATCCCGGCCATATTTTGCCCGGCGCAGCGACCCATTTCCACGGCATTGGTCCACAAGGCCGTGGATATCGGCGCGCCTGAGATCGGTTCATGGGTGATGGCCACATCCCCGGCGGCAAAAGTGTCCGGTAAATTGCAGGCGGTATAGCGATCCGTCACAATCCCATTTTCAAGGGCAATGCCGCTGTTTTCAAGGTAATCCACATTGGGTCGGACCCCTTTGCCGATGCAGACCATCTGACAGGCGAGATGGCTCCCGTCATCCAGGGTGACACCTGTCACCCCGGTGCTGTCAGACAGAATGCCGGTGGCTGACACCCCGGTTTTAATCGTAAGCCCGGCATTTTCCAGGGCCTTTCTGATCAACAGGGCATCTTCCGGCGCCATCAACTGGGACAGCACTTCCGGAGAATATACCACCAGGGTCACTTTCAGGTGTCGTTCAAGCAATGCAAATGCTGTTTTAAGATTTAACAGTCCCCCACCCAGCATCACGGCATGCCGGGTCTGTTCAACCCGCTGGGCCATGGCCTTTGCATGGGCCAGGGTCCTTAAGGCAAAAACACCCGAAGCATCCACCCCTTTTATGTCCGGGGGCATATGGGGACGGCTGCCCGTGGCAAATAAAATTTTTTGATATCCCAGGCAGGTGCCGTCCTGCAGAAAAACGGACCGGGCAGCCGGGTTCACCGAGGCGACCCGGCTGTGTGTCCGCACAAAAATATTGGATCCGGTATAGGGCCCGCACCCCTCCAGGGCCATCTGCTCCCATTGGTTTTTTCCAGAGATCACAAAGGGAATCAAGGGCCGGAAATAGGGGGCACACGGTTCTTCGCTGATCACTGTCACCGTTCCCTGCCGGTCGTGTTCCCGGATAGCGTGTGCCGCTGCCATTCCGGCAGCACATCCCCCCACGATCATATACTGGCTGTCATCGGCAGTCACGTTATTCCCCTTCCGCTTTGGAAAGCGCTTGAGAAACCTGTTTTCGGACCGCCCCCGAATACGCCGGAACCGTATCATACACCAGTGCCCCTGTGGGACAGGCACTGACGCAGGCCGGGATATCCCGATCCGGGCACCGGTCACAGCGATAGGCTTTACGGGTTTCAAGGTTCCGGCCGATGACCCCATAGGGACACACCATTACACAGGTCCAGCAGCCAATGCACTTGTCTGGATCCGTGACCACAATGCCCTTTTCATTCCGGCTGATGGCGCCGCTGATACAGGCGTACATGCAGGGGGCGTCTTCACACTGCCGGCAGACAATGGGAACTTTTTTGTCCGGTGCAACCCATTCCACATAGACCCGGTTTTTCGGACCCGGTGATTGTGCGACAGCACCAAAAAGTGTCTTACTTTCAGAATGCGCCACAGCACAGGCAATAATGCAGGACCGGCAGCCCATGCATCGATCTGTTTTAACGAATATTTCTTTTGGTTGTGACATTGCCTTCTCCTTTCTGCTCTTTGGGGGCATTAAAGGCCCAATGCCTGACGTTTCTTTTCTATATGGGCAATCATCAGACCGGCCCCTTTAATCGGATCGGTCTCCACTGCAAAGGCCGCACCCACCACATCATTGGCTGCATGGGTCAAAATATTTGTCACCAATGGGCTGCCCAGCACAGGGGGCACGGTTCCCAGTACCGTAAAAATCCCGGAAGAAACAACATATGCCCCGATACTGACGGCCTTCTCACTCATCCATTCAGGCGCAGCGCCCGCCACCGGCAAATCGCAGATGTCAACGTCCAGGGCATTGGCGATGGCAGCACAAACCGTCAGGATGCGGCTGATATCCACACAGGACCCCATATGCAATACCGGAGGTACCCCTAAACTTTGGCAGACCCCTTTGAGACCATCTCCGGCAGTGTTGGCCGCCTCGGGGACCATGAGCCCCGCCTTGGCACAGGCAATGGCGTTACACCCGGTGGTGACCACCAGCACGTTGTTTTTAACCAGTTCCCGAACCAGGGCGACATGGCCGTGGTCATGTTTGATCTTGGGATTATTGCAACCCACCACACCGGCAATGCCTTTAACGGCCCCGGATTTTATGGCATCCAGCAGGGGATCAAGGGTGCCACCCAGGGCCGCTAGAATGGCCTCTGTGCTGAAACCGGCCATGCAGTCAGTTTTTTCATCCGGGATAAAGACTTTTGCCGGGTTCCGGTTGGTAAAATTGTCCACAGCACTCTCAACAATTGACTTGGCGATCTCCAGGGCTTTTTCTTCATTAAATTGCATATGAACTGCGCCGGGAAATTTGGCCTTGGGCGACGTGGAAATAAACCGGGTATGAAAACATTCGCACAGGTCCCCCAGGGACGGCATGATGCACTGGACATCCACAATCATGGCCTCAACAGCGCCGGTGATCACTGCCAGTTCCTGCTGCAGAAAATTACCGGCAATGGGAATGCCGTGGCGCATCATGAGTTCATTACCGGTACAGCACATGCCGGTCACATTGATACCGGCAGCACCGGCTGCCGTTGCCCGGGATACCAGATCCGGGTCATTGGACGCTGCCATGATCATCTCAGACAACACGGGTTCGTGCCCATGAACAATAATGTTGACCTGGTCCGCCTTGATAACACCCAGGTTGACGGTTGACCGGGTCGGCGTGGGGGTACCGAACAGCACATCGGATATTTCAGTGGCAATCATTGACCCGCCCCAGCCATCGGCAATGGATGCCTTGAGTCCCTGGAGAATCAAATTGACCGGGTCATTGTCCACGCCGATATGGGTGCGGTGCATAATCTCCACGATCTCCCGGTCAATTCCCCGGGGGTCGATGCCAGCCTTCTGCCATACGGCCAGGCGTTTGTCCGGCGCCCGCCGGGTAAATTGAACATATCCTTCCTGCTTGCCGAATTCAGCGTAGACATTTTTGGCCAGCGCCAGGGCAATGTCTTCCTTGCTTCGCCCGTTGACGTCAATACCATATTCTTTGGCCAGGGCCATGAGTTTTGTCTCGTCTTTAATCTTATATCCGCCGCTTTTGCCCTGGGCGGTCAACAAAAGGGTGTGGGCCAGATCCCGTCCGTGGTCGGAATGGGCGGCTGCACCTCCAGCGATCATGCGAATTAAATTGCGGGCCACGATGATGTCGGCCGTTGCGCCGCAGACCCCTTTCTGGGGCCCTTGATCTTCAAACGGGCTGATACGGCAGGGGCCCATATTACAATTACGGCAACACACGCCCAGTTCACCAAAACCACATTCAGGCAGCATCTTTTCGTAACGATCCCAGACCGTTTCCAGACCCAGTGTCTCAGCCCGGGCCAGCATCTGGTGTACGGCAGGATCAATACTTTTATTCAAAATGTTTTCGTTATAAGCCATGATATTTGCCTCCGGTTTTATTAAATGGAAAAGATCGCATTTTGTTCTGCGCTAGAAAAGCTATATCGCCATATTTTAAGCTTTGCAAGGAAAATATACCCCTGTCGTCAACGGGTCAATCCTGAACTGGGGAGATCGTTTATAATGAACAGCGACAGGGTTCTATCTTACAGAAGCGCCGTCATGGTAAAATCGCCTGGAATATCATGGGCGCGGGACGCAAATTCGTCCACGAACGGGTTTTCAATATAGTGGCGGACCACGGCTTTTATGCTGTCCACCCTTTCGGAGGCCGGCAGGACACTGCAGATCAACTCGATATAGTGACGGGAAATGACCGCATCAAGCGCCGGTTTGAAATTGATATCAAAAATCCATCCGATTTGAAGCACCTTGAAATCATTCAAATTCCGGATATGATGGGAGTCGACAATTTCTTTGTTGATTACCGCGTCATACACCTTGTCGGAGATACCCGGTGTGTCCGGCAACTCCAATTCAATGGCACGATTGGAAACACCGTCCTGGCGAAGATAATAGTCAGTCAAGACCTTCCAGATGTCAAGCTTGTCTGCATCCCGGAGCAATTTTGAAAAAAACAGGCACTGGTCGGTTTCCCCGTCGGGAAGACAGGCGCGGTTATGGTAGGATACAATGCGGTAAATCAGGTCGGTTAGGGACGGGTTCAGGCCATTGAGCACATTGTTTTTTTTTAAGATTTTCACACTCAGTTCAGCGTGATTCTCGGATTTGTAGTCTGCAAAGGTGTTATATCTGGCATATTGTTCAAATCGTCCGATATCGTGGAAAAGGGCGGTTAATTCTGAAAATATCAGGGCTTCCTCACCCAGGCCCAGTGTGCTGCCGATAGTTATAATTTCTTCACAGACCCGCATTGTATGCATTTTTTTAAGCAGGATATTTTTTTGTACATCTTTTTGTGAATGGCTGAACGTCATTAGGTATTCATGGAACCAGTCCTTGAAAGACTGCATCGTTTCTATGTCTATACGGGTCATGTTTTTTTTACTCGCTTATTTGGCCCGGCAGTCTATAATGCGATAGGGGATTGTCAGGCGGATGTGTCCTTTTTTTGTGGCCCTGTTATTTAACCGGGTCTCAATCTGATCAAAAACGGTGTTTATTTTGTTCGAATCGACCAGTTGTTTCCACCCGTTTAAAAAAAAATGTCGAATCAGGTAGTGGTTGAACAAGGTTGTGCCATCTGTAAATTTAAGGGTGAAGGCATCATCAAGGATCTGGTGGATGCGGAATCCTGCAGCATTTAACAGGACGACCAGCTCTTTTCGGGGCAATCGTTTTTGCCGGATCTGATCTTTCATTTTTTCTACAGCGGTCCCTAAAGATTCCTTCACTAAAATGGTTTCAAAAAGCGCATAAAATTCTTTCATGGTGTGCCTGGTATTCATGGCAATGACCATTTGGCCACGGGGTTTTATGACACGCTGGCATTCGGTTAAGGTCTGGTTCAAATCCCGGACATTGTTCACGCCGTTGTTGGATACAATCAGATGAAAACACTGGTCATCAAAGGGCAGGGTTTCTGCCAGTCCCTGGACGGGATGGACTGTGGGCAGGTGGTACGCCTGCTTTTTAAATACCAGCCGTTCCAGGGGGGATGCCAGGGGCTCTAATCCGAAAAACCGGCTGGTTCCCCCGAACCGGGCCGCGATTTCAATTAATGGAAACCCTTCTCCGCAGCCGATATCCAGCACATTGATATTTTTCTTGAAAATCAGTGTGTCCAACAGTTTCAGGCCAAATGGCGCGGACCATAAGGGCAGGTCATCAATAAAAACATTAAAATCATTCACGGGTCATCTCTTTTCAGCCCATGTGGGGAACATCATTCAAACGGTTCCTTTTGCCAGGTTAAAAACGGTAACATCAGTGTTGATCTTTTGTAGGATATTTTTTAATTAATTTCAACTTAAAGCGAATGACCAAAAGTTGAGTTAACAGCGCATCCCTCTTTTTTTTATGCCCAGATGGTGACGCTCCACCTCATAGGCCATATCAATCCAGTCGCATAAGATGGGTCGCGTTTCCCTGGGATCGATGATGTCCTCAAGACCAAAGGCTTCTGCGGTTTTGAACGGAGAGCTGACCGCCCTGTATTGGTCTTGAAGCGCTTTCAGGCAGGCTTCGGGATCATCGGAAGATTCGATCTCTGACCTGTGGGCCGCATAAACACCGCCTTCCACTGGAATGTTCCCGAAAATGGCAGACGGCCATGCATATCGCCAACTCAGGCGCGATCCCGTTTTCTGGGCAGCCCCTGCCACGCCAAAGCATTTGCGCAGGTAAATGACCGATAGCGGCACCGTGGCCTGGACGATGGAAAAACTGGCCCGGACACCCTTGCGAATGGTACCGTAAAGTTCACTTTTTTCCCCGATGGCAAATCCCGGCTGATCAACAAAATTGATGATGGGCAGGTGAAATGTATCACACATGTCAATGAACCGCTGAAATTTTTCAGCCACATCATAGTTGAAGGCGCCCCCGTAAAATGCAGGGTCATTGGCCAGTATGCCCACCGGGTATCCATTCAACCGTGCCAGTGCCGTAATTTGCGATCGGCCCTGGTATTTACCGATTTCAAAAACGGACCCCCGGTCCAGAACCTTTTTTAAAATGTGACGCATGTCATAGGCCCGTCTGACATTTTTGGGGATTGCACAAGCCAGGTCTTCTTCCATGCGGTCCGGGGAATCCTCTAAAGGCATTTTCCGTTGCGGCATCTGCCAGACATTTGAGGGCAGGTAGGATAAAAATGTTTTGATCTGATCCAGGGCATCAGCTTCATCTTCCGCTGCATTGTCCACAACACCCGTCAAGCAGGTATGGAGCTTATAGCCCCCCAGGTCTTCTTTTGTGATATGATCCCCCATGCAGGCGGCTTTCACCAATGGGGGGCCGCCAACAAAAACATGGGATTTTTCTTTGACCATGACTGAAAAATGACTTTGGACCATGTACAAGGCCCCCAGTCCGGCCACTGAACCAAACCCGGCAGATACCACCGGAACCTCTGACATGATATCCACCCTGTCCTGAACACATTCATCGCCTGAACTGGGCAGTTCTGAATAGCCGATTTCAAGGATTTCCTTTATGGACCCCCCCGCCCCCTCAATCAGCCGGATAACCGGAAGTTTCAAAGACCGGGCCATTTTGACAAAATAAGCGCCTTTGCTTTTGTATAATCGGCCGACGGAAGCCCCTTTGACGGTGAAATCATCCCCGTGAACCGCTACTTTCCGCTGATGGATGGTTGCGGTTCCCATGATAAACGGGCAGGGCACCACATGGGTTAATTCCTGGTTGTCATACGTGGCCACACCGGCAAGCTGACCCCTTTCTTTAAACGACCCTTTATCAGTTAATGCCGCGATCCTTTCCCGCACGGTCAGTTTTTGACTGGCATGTTGACGATCAATGTTTTTTTGCCCCCCCAGCTGACGGGCAAAGCGTTTCCTTTGTTTAAGTTCTTCAATTTCAGTTTCCCACATATGGCTGTTCCTTATGGTTGTTTTCACCTTCGCCTGCTGACGGCGTGATCTGAATTTCCATCAGTCATTTTTTAACAGTGATTGGTTTTTGGATTTTCTGGAGATTAATTTGTCGATTTCCTCTATATGGCGCGCGCAAAGATTACCGGCCTGTTGAAAATCCTTGTTTTTCAATGCCCGTGTGATTTGCCGGTGCTCCTGGATGGTCCGGCTTGCCATGGCAGTGGATGCTTTTACCTGTTTGAAAAAATCATATTCCATATTCAGTACAATCTTATGCATTAAAATAATAAAGGCATTTTGGGTCATTTCTGAAATGATGCTGTGAAATTGAATATTGGATTGAAGTCTTTTTTCTGCATTTCCGTGTTTCAGGTGATGCTCAGCCTGAACAATGGTCTCTTCCATCCGCTCAATATAGGCTGCCGTCTCTGACGGGTCTATCATCCGGGTGATAATGACGCTTTCCAGAAGGCTCCGGGCGTCACTCAATTGTTCAAGGGTCATATGGCTCATCTGCAGGATTTTTCCCATTTGAACCGCCACATCATCCATCACCATTTTTTTTACATATGCGCCGCCCTTTGCCCCCTGCCGGACTTGAATAATACCATGCTGTTTGAGGGACAATAAGGCTTCCCGGATGGTGACACGGCTCACGCCAAAGGTCTTGCTCAATTCGTGTTCAGACTGGAGCTTGTCGCCGGGTTTCAGATCCCCCCTGAAGATGGCTTCTGTTATCTCGTTGGTAATCTTTTCATACAAAGGGGTTTGATTTAATCGTTTAAACATGATTAATTTCCTTGGAATACAGGGGGCCTTTTTTCCAGATAGGCCCGGATGCCTTCCCGGGCATCCCGGGTCTTGTAGGCATCGCCATACAGCCGGGAAGACACTGCTAACGCCCGGTCCATATCCAGATCCATGACCGAGTTGATGGCCTGCTTGGCCAGAGCGATTGAAGCAGGTCCCCGGGCCAGTTGTTCTGCCATATCCAATGCGGTCTGCATCAATTGCTCCCGGGGGATCACACGGGTCACCAGGCCCATGGTCTCTGCCTCGGCAGCGGTAATAATTTTTCCAAAGTAAATCATCTCTTTGGCCCTGGGAATGCCGATGGTGCGTGGCAATCGTATATTGGCCCCATACCCCGGCAGAATGCCGACCTTGACTTCGGGTTGCCCGAATTTGGCATTTGGGCTGCAGATACGGATGTCGCAGGCCAGCGCCAGTTCCAGGCCGCCACCCAGGGCCCAGCCATTGATCGCTGCGATGACAGGGATGGGCATATTTTCCAGGAATAAAAAAAGGGTGCTCCCCTGCCGGGAAGACTGCACCGCGTCTTCAATGGAATACGATTCCATTGCCCGTATGTCGGCGCCTGCGGCAAACGCGTCTCCGGCACCGGTGATGATGGCTGCCCGTATCTGGTTATTGCCGTCAATTTCTTTTAAAATCGTGAAAAGTTCTTGACGGGCGCTGGCCGTCAGAGCGTTTTGTTTCTCCGGACGATTCAAGGTGATGACAGCCATTCGGTCTTTTTTTTCAAGTGTTACCTGCCCCATAAACATGCTTCCTTTACGTATAGTCGTAAAACCCTTTCCCGGTTTTTCTGCCGAGATACCCCGCTTTCACCATATTTTTCAATATTCCCGGGGGAAAATGAGCGGGTTCCCTTGTCTCATTGTAGATGTTCAGCCGGGCATTCAAAACCACATCAAGTCCCACCAGGTCCATCAATTCGAACGGCCCCATGGGGTTCCCCAGACCAAGCCGGATGGCCTTGTCAATATCTTCCACGCTGGCGACACCTTTTTCCAGAAGTCTCAATGCCTCCAGAAAAGCCATGCCGTTTATCCGGTTGACAATAAATCCGGCACTGTCCCGGTTGACCACAACCGGTTCTTTTGCAAGGGTGAAAACGAACTGTCTGGCTGTTTCAACGGTATCCTCTGAAGTGGCAAGGCTTTTTATAATTTCTACCAGCTTCATTTTGTGAACCGGGTTGAAAAAATGAAGACCCAGAAATCGTTGTGGATGCGCAATGGCAGCTGAAATATCTGTAATGGGAATGGCGGAGGTGTTTGTGGCAAAAATGGTATCCAGCCCGCAGATGGATTCGAGTGCCTTAAAAATGTCCTGTTTAAGGGTTATATTTTCAAATACGGCTTCAATGACCATATCTGCTGTTGCCGCCCCGTTGAAACTGGTTTCTTTTTTAAGGTTAGCAAAAATATCAGCGGCCTTTTGGTCGAGCAATTGTTTTTTTTCGAGCTTTTGCAACGCCCTTTCAATATTGTGTACGGCCTTATCAAGGCAGGGGCCGTCTGTGTCCATTATCGACACATGATAACCGGCTTGACAGCAGGTCTGGGCAATACCGCTCCCCATTATTCCTGATCCAATGACCCAAATTTTTTTCATTGATTTTCTCCTGATGTTTCAGTGGTTTTCCCGGGGTGCTTTCACACGTTAGCCGTTTGCGTGGTCGTATTCAGGACGAATAAACACATGCTTATGTCTCGATAAACACCATTTCCCTGCAAAAGGCTGACAGGAAACCAAAATATATTTATATGTATAACATATAAATATGATATGTCAATTTTTATCCCCGGTATCGCCTGGTTGCTTTTTTGCCGTTGGGCGGCGTGTCAGCAAAGGGCTGGACGAAGAGCCGGGGAAAAATACGCGGGTCTTTTCTTGTTTAAAAAAAAGGGCCATGGTATACAAAAAACCATAATATGAAAGGGTGTCGATCTGTTACTGAAATCACTGTAAACAAAAGAGATTAAACACAAGGGGGCCATATGCATACCCTGGCCGTTATTGGATGCGGTTTGACTGGGACCTCTCTGGTCTATCAATTTGTTCGAAACATGACGTGTCGTAAGGCGAAAACGAAAAGGACATCTCCTGGAATCAGCCTGCTGATCCTTGACCAAAGCCGGCAGCCGGGTCCTGGTTTTCCCTATGCCAAAGACCAGATATACCCTTTTCATATCAGCAATATGCCTGGCCGGGAAATGAGTATTGTTGCATCGTGTAACACTGATTTTACAGATTGGCTCAGGAAACATCACATCGACCTGAAGTTAAAATATCCAGAACTGGACCAGTGGTTTACGGAGAATGGGATTGATCTGTTATACGGCCAGTGTCTGCCCCGGATGATCATGGGGGAATACCTTAAAGATCGATTTGACGGTGCCCTCCGAATGGCAGCAAATGAAGGGATCTCGGTGTCTTTGCATACCCAGTGCACGGTGACCGGGATACATTCCAAAGACAATGGCTTTTCAATAGAAACGATTGATAAAAACACCCATACGGTGAACGCCTTTATGAGTGAACGGATCATCCTGGCCACCGGACACTGGATCACACAACATCAGCAAATAGGGTATTTTGATTCCCCCTGGCCGGCGAACCGACTGATCGAGGAAATTCCCCAAGGCTCACGGGTTGCCATTATTGGAACCAGTTTGAGTGCAATAGATACAGTCTTAACCCTTTTTTCCGACGGCAGGTTTGAATGGCAAACCAATGGCCGATTAACCTTTATACCCGCCCATCATTCCAGAACGGCGACCATGTATTCGAGAACCGGTATTTTGCCGAGGGTCCGGGGCAAAACAGGACACTATCAAAATCAATTTTTTTCTGTTCAGCAGATCAATCGTTTGGTAGAAAGGAAAGCGAAACGGTTAGTCCTGGAAGATCTGTTCTCGCTGCTGCAAAAAGAATTGGCCCTTGCATATGATGCTTCCATAAACTGGAAACAGGTCATTGCCACCGGAAAAAATGCAGTGTCCATGCTCCTGGCGAATATTCAAGATGCTGAAAATGGGGATAATCCCGGCGGCGACATTTTATGGCAAACTATTTTGTTCCAGTCAATACCGGTGATCAAAAAGGCCTATTTAAATTTAACCGCCTCACAGCGTAAACGGTTCGAGAAACACTATAAATCCATATTTATGGCCCATGCCGCTGTTATCCCGCTGTTAAATGCGAAAAAATTGCTGGCATTAATGACATCCGGCGTTTTAAAGGTTGAAAAATTGTCTGCTCACTACGAACTGAACCCCATTACAGATGATCAAGGGTTTGAATTCTGTTATCCGGATGCGGCCGGTAAACCAGTGAAAAAAAGGTATCCGTTTGTTGTCGATGCAAGGGGACAGTCTCTCGCGTATCAGACCAATCCTTCAAAACTGGCGAAACAGATGATATCCTCCGGGCTTGTGCTCCTTGAAAATCAAGATCCTTCTTTGCCGGCAGAACAGCACAACCCTGGTGGCGTATGGATTGATCCTGACACCTACCGTGTCATGACCAAAGGTCCCGGGCAAACCATTTCAGCCTCAGATAAAATGTATGCGGTTGGTGTGATGACCGGTGGGCAGATTATCAATACCAGCATGGCATATCAATGTGCCATTGCAGCAGATACGGTGTCGAAACACATTATTGATGACGTGTTGAAGACCGTTCAAAAATGATCGGATTGACTGCGGGGGGTCAGCTTAAAATGTACCCCTGGGCCAGCGCCTGATAGTCTGCCAGCTGGGACCGTATCCACGCTGGGCCGCGTTTCAGTTCCCGGGCCATGATATTCGCCACTTCCGGGGCCATGGCCATGCTGGCCCGGGCATCGAGCAGGAGCATCCTGATTCTTCGGGACAAAAAGTCTTCCACGGTCCGAGCCATTTCATTGCGGACAGCCCAGACCACCTGGGCCCGGTTATATTCATAATCCGGATGCAGCAGTTGACCCAGGCTCGGCTCGGTCTGGATCATGGCGTTGATATGGATCCGGTCCGAGCCGTAAAAATAACCGGGAGAATCGAAATGGGTATTTTTAACATACCCGTGGATGGGCATGGACTCGGTGACACACTTTCTTTTCGGCAGTCCTCCCACCATCCATGCCTTGTTGACCGTGTCTTCGGCCATTTTCCTGTAAGTGGTCCATTTGCCCCCGGTAATGGTAATCAGGCCGGATAAGGAGACCATGAGCCGGTGACTTCGGGAAATTTCCTTGGTGCTCTGGCGCTGGCTGTCCTGCTGGGCAGCCAGGGGTCTCAGCCCGGCAAATACACTGAGCACATCGCTTTTCCGGGGATCTTTTTTAAGATACTGGGCTGCTGTTGTCAGTATAAACTCGATTTCTTCTGCCAGGGCTCTAGGCTCAAGACAGATATCTTTTATCGCCAGTGGGGTATCCGTGGTCCCGACCACCACTTTGTCATGCCAGGGAACTGCGAACAGGACCCGTCCGTCCGATGTTTTTGGAATCATGATGGCAGAGTCGCCCTGGAGAAACGATTTGTCCAGAACAAAGTGGATGCCCTGGCTCGGCCTCACCAGGGCCTCAGCCCCGGCATCATCCATGGAAAGAATCGTATCAACAAACACGCCGGTGGCATTAATGACCACGCGGGAGCGGACGGTAACCGGTTCTCCGGATTCAGTGTCCACGGCTTCAACACCGCAGACAAGGTTGCTGCTGTCTTTGAGAAGACCTGTGACCCGCATGTAATTGAGGACAATCGCTTCATTTTCCACGGCGGTTTGTGCCAGGTTGACGGCCAGCCGGCTGTCATCAAACTGGCCGTCATAATAGATGACACCCCCGTTCAAGTGCTTTTCATCCAGGTTGGGTATGGCTTCCAGGGTCTCTTCCCTGGAAATTTTTTCCGATGGCCCCAGTCCCAGCCGGCCTGCCATCATGTCATAGACCTTCATGCCGATATTGTAAAACGGTCCTTCCCACCAGTCGTAGTTCGGGATGATAAAGGCCTGGTTTTTTACAAGATGGGGGGCGTTCCTGCGCAGCAATCCCCGCTCGTGCAACGCTTCCAGCACCAGGGAGACGTCTCCCTGGGCAAGGTAGCGGACACCGCCGTGAACCAGTTTTGTACTCCTGCTGGATGTCCCTTTGGCGAAATCTGATTGTTCCAGAAGCACGGTCCGATATCCCCTTGAAGCAGCATCAACAGCAATGCCAAGGCCTGTTGCTCCGCCGCCGATGACGACAATATCCCATAATTTATCCGGGCTCTGGTTGAGCCGGTTCAGCTGAAAATCTCGTTGCATTCCTTTATCTCCCTTTTGCTGTATGCTCTGGTGGGTTCATTTTTCTGGGATCATCTCCAGGTTATTTGAAAAATGCCGACCGTTATTGGCTATTTTCTTTGATACAATTACCCCAATAATAATACCTGTGTTCAGTAATTCAATAACCGGGTTAGGCGATGTTAATCCTGCGAGATGATTTCAGGGGAATACCCCTTTGGCAGATGGGCCGTTCCCAGGACACAGGGCAGGCCGCTCTCTTTGGTCACCTTTTGTGCAATGGACTCCAGGTGATCACAAAAGCCACCATTTTTATCATCCCAGCCGGCGGGTGTTTTCTTAGCAAAGCTGCAGGTGCACCAGTGAATTACCTCTGCTCCCTTTGATTTTAAAATTTTGGCATGGTTCACTGCATTATCCCCGGGACATCTGCAGGTGAAAACCCCTGCCGGTTCACAGGTGTCATACCTGGCAAATCCTTCTGTGGTTTCCATCATTGTTTTGAAACAATTGGTCATGGGGCAGTTGTTTTCATTTTTTTCACATCGAATAATTGCGACCTTTGTCATATACGTCTCCTGAAAATTTTAAAATTAACGATTTTTCTAAATAAATAAGGATAAAAGCAAGGTTTGTGCCATTTTTATATAAAAATTGAATGTTATTTTATTTCAGTGGGTTAAGAAAAATAGGAGGGCGTGTCCTTCAATGAGACAGCCCGGTGGTCGCATGAATGCGTCCATATCCTTTGCACGAATCTTCCCCCCATTCATCGAATGATTAAATTGCGTATAGAGATTTTTTCAGGGCCAAATATCATTGCCCCACATCTATATTGTCCCAGCCGAATTGATCAACGAGTTTTTTCAGTCTTGGTGGACGGTAGCTGGTGTCGGCTAAATAACGAGATTTGACACTGGGATGAATCTTAGTGGGCTTGCCATCAATCATCAATGGCCGGTGCAAGGGGGATTTCAATCGGTACACATGCTTGCGTGATTTGTGAAGTTTTCCCTTTGTGCCGTCTGTCAGGGAGTCTCTTATATGAGGCTCAATTTTTAATCCTGCACTTGTCGCTTCGTCCAGCATCCATCTGAGCGGTGTATCTGATGCGCTGATCCCTGTTTGTTTGTCAGGCGGGTACGAACCGCCAATATCTGAATGAACTCCCGCAAACCAGACTTGTTTCAGATCCATCTCCGGCTTAGGCGTCCAAACCGTTGGTTCAAAATCTTCTCTTTTTTCATCAATTGCCAATGCGTGTCGGCCGATAGAGACATTTGAACCCATTTTGGTGTCATAAAATTCATCATGGCTCTCGAACAGCCCCATCAGACTAAAGGGGATTCCCAGTGCGCCGACCGTGTCCCAGACACCCACAAAATGTACCTTCCTGGAAGAATGACAATAGACGTCTCGAAAAAGCCGGGACGCATCTTCGTTGGGTCGATTTTTCGCCAACGGACTTTTGTAGATTCCCCAGGCTTTGGAAATAAGGTTGGCATCGGGTCTTTTCAAAATACCACAGTTGTTCATCAGACCACTCAATGCCCTTACGGTGTAAGCGCCTCTGCTAAAACCAAACAAATAAATATGGTCATTGGGATCATAATTCTGAACGATATAGCGATACCCATCCAGGATGTTCTTATGGATGCCACGACCGGTTGCACCCGCACTTACACTGTTGTGATAAGAACCCAGCCCCCAGTCATAAAAAACATGCTGCTTGACACCGTCGGCAGAAGGTTTGACGGCACGGGCAAGTTTCAGTACATTGGTTGGAAAATTCTTTTCAATATCTTCTTCCGGGCGATTCCATGTGCCATCTGCACAGATAACGATGTTTGCCATTGTTTTACCTCCGCATCTTTGAAAGTCTGTTGATCAGTGCTTCTTTTTTTCTTTGTTGGACATAAAATCATGCAGTTCTTTTTGAATACGATTTCCAGCCAGACCAATGATATCATTGTGTCCGCAGTCCGGCAGTTCAACCAGGGTTGTTTCCCCTTTGAAATTCAACACCTGCTGCCGGGCAAACGCAACAGGAATGATATCATCATTGATACCATGGAACAGGAGAACCGGTGCCCTTGTCCGGCCGGCCCAGATGTCTGCCGGAAATGGATGTTTTAATAGATATTTTACCGGAACCCATGGATAGTGATGCCGGGCAAGCCGTGCGATGGAGGTATATGGGGAAATGAGAATCAAACCGTTGACATCTGTGCGGGATGCCGTGAAGGTTGCCACCCCGGTCCCCAAAGATTCACCCATCAGATAGATGGGCAGACGGTCAGGATTTTTTCCTTTGATATGAAGGATCAACGCATGGGCCTGTTCCAGGATCAAAGATTCCTTTGGCGTGTTGGCATCCTTGCCGTACCCCGGATATTCAAACAGGACCAGATTGGAATTAAACGCCTTTAGCAGGTCCGAAAAATACGTTCTGTCACAGGCATTCCCCGCATTCCCGTGAAATACAAGAATCCAGTTATCCGGCTTGGGTTTCGCTTGAAGATAATACCGGAGACCGCCTGAATTTTCGGCCCTGATATCGCGCTTTTCCATTTCAGGACAATCCCCAAAAGGGGTTTCACCCGGGAAAAATAAAAATTTTTCCTGGAAAAAATAGAATATCACCAGAATAAGGCCATAGCCTAAAATACCGCAGCAGATGACGTTTACTATCAATTTCATGATTCATCCGGTTGCAATGACGGGTTAAGGGGCATCATCCTCAAGGGGCAAACGATCAGGATGCAGGCGCTTTTTTTAACGCCTGCAGTCACTGGGCAATCATAACGTCGCTATGGGTAGAGTGAATGTTTTATGAACGGTGTTTTCTTTTCCAAGATCCAGATGTTCTTTCAAAGAGATCAGACACTCGTCGGTCACAAATTGCTCTTTGGTTTTTAATTCAATGATCAAGTCAGACTTGGATTCGATATCCCGGCATCTGAATTTAAAAAAGATCTCATTGGCCCCTTTTTTTAAACAGACCAGTTTTTTCATATCTTCAGGTAACACCGGAACCATTGAATGATTTTCACCAAAAAGTTTCAGTGATTCGGATTTTCCTCCCGTAATACCAATATCCCTGCCGTTAACTGTAATGTTCACATCATATCCGTTTGCGAGTACTGTGATTGCAACCATCAGATCATTGATCATATACACCCCTTTATATCAAAGTCAGACCATCTATTTTAAATTAAAAACGATATTATATGATTTCAGATGAAGAATCACAAGTGTGAATTTCTGCCTGTTTTTCAGAATCGTTGGGTCATGTCTGCCACAGATTCCCGAAGCGTGACCTGAGTCATCTCTTCGTAAGCAATTTCAAAACCTGTAAAACTGGGCCTCACACAAGACTCAAGAGGTTATTTTTTTAAAGAAAATAATAGTTACAGCCGGCCTGATTTCAGTATGGAAACGATGAGCCAGAGCCCGAGAAATGTGGCGATAACATACCCGGTCACGCCAAGGAGGGCAGTAAGGGGAACCCCGGCAAGTCCAAAAACAGGCAGATCGATTTCCATCACGGTTTGGGAGGAGTTGAGAATCATGGACGCTGCAATGGTTGACGCTGCGACAATGAGGCCCACGACCATCCGGTTGAGCCCTTTTTCCAGGGTTTGATGAAGCTTATCGGCAGTCGTGTGTTTCACCTTTATGGAAAAGTTCCCCTCGGCTGCATTCTCAAGGATTTTATTGAGGTGATTTGGCATGCTCCGTAAGTAGCCGGCTGCCATTTTTGCTTCTTTGCCGATATCTTTCACCAGCCTTTCAGGCGCCATGCGCTTTCTGAACACACTTTCGGCATAGGGCCTGGCAACCTTGAGAATGCTGGTATTGCTGCCCAGTTTTTTGCCGATGGCTTCGTTTTGAACAAAGGTTTTCAGAATCAAAAGAACCTTTCTGGGTATGGTGAGCCGATGTTTTCGAACCAGCTGCATCACCTTGTCATAGACTTCCTTGACAGAGATGGTGGTCAGGGATCGTCCGTAAAACGGTTCGCTGATGTCCTTCAGGTCAGATCTGAACGCCTTTTGATGGATTCTTTTTTTGTCGAAGAATTCCATATCCTGGAGCGCCACCATCACCAGGTCAAAGTCGTGGTCTGCAAAACCAAGACACAAATTGGCCAGTTGCCCCATCATTTCATCATCCAGATAGCTTACAAGTCCGAAATCGATAATACTTACCCGGCCGTCAAACATGACGATGGTGTTACCGGGATGGGGATCTGCATGAAAGAAACCGAATTCCATCAGCTGGCGGGAAAATGACTGCAGACCGATCCGGGCAATTTCCTTCGGGTCGATACCATGGGATATTATGTCCGCCACCTGGTCCACCTTGAATCCCTCTATAAATTCCATCACCAGGATGGACCGTGTCGTAAATTCCCGGTATACCTTGCAGATATGCATGGTGGGGGTGTCTTTGAAATTATCCGCGAATTTTTCGATATTTCCCGCCTCAACAAACATGTCCAGTTCATTAAAGATCGTCCGTTCGAACTCTTTCACCAAATTGACCGCACCCAGTATCCGCCCGGCCTCAAACCATTTTTCCAGTTTCCCTGCCATATAGTACATCAGGCGGATATCTTTGCGGATAACAGGCGTGATATCCGGCCGGATTACCTTTACGGCCACCTTTTCTCCGGAAAAAAGCCAGGCTTCGTGAACCTGAGCGACGGAGGCTGCTGCAATGGCCTCCGGGGCAAAGGTTTTGAAAATCTGCTTCAAGGGTCGACCCAGTTCCCTCTCCAGCACCCGGGCAATCACCTCCAGGGGCAGGGGGGGGACCTGGTCCTGGAGTTTTTTAAACTCGCTGACATATTCCGGGGGCAAAAGATCATCCCGGGTGCTGAGCAATTGTCCGAGCTTAATAAAACTGGGGCCCAGTTTTTCCATGGCAAGACGGATCATCCCAGGGGAGGGAAATTCGGTCTCCAGAACCGGGCTGTCTTTTTCAGGTAATCGGAGAAGACGCTTAACCGGCCTGATCATGAGGGATGCAGTATCTTTCACACCGAACCAGACCATGACCCTGATAATGGTAAAAAGCCGCCAAAGGAGCCTTAAATTTAAACTCAATTTAAGCAGTTTCATTCTCCGGATTGCTCGTCATTTTTGTCAGATGCTGCCTTATCCCATTTTTTAGAGATCTCCTTGAGCTTGGACGGCTCTGAGATATAGCGCTCCACATACCCGCAGTTGACACAGACATAATTGTCCATGGGGGCAAGGCTGGTAAGGCTGACCGGAATGGAATTACTGGCAAAGGGTCCTCCTTTCAAAAGAAGGTCAGCACCGGAATAAACTTCACCTGAACCACATTTGGGGCAATTGCCATCTTTCAACGTGACACCTCCTGGTTTAATCGTTTGATTTATCGGATCGTTTCGGTCATCAACACCGTTCCTTTTATGTCAGGGGCAGTGTCGGGGAAAATTCCGAAACGTGTTTATCCATGGTGCGGATTCCGTGCACCCGGCATTTGTAAAGCAGGATAGCATAGTCTTCCCAGTCTTGCCAATAATTGATTTGGTCTGCTATTTAAGAATGGACGGTTGATACACAAGTTTGCGATCCAGTGAATAGGTCCAGGGGGCATGGGAAAAAAATTTAAATAAAACAACTGAATTTTCCTTGGCGTAAGCGTTAATCATAAATCCGGAATGATTCTGCCATCAGACTGAACAATAGATCTGTTTCACCCATTTGGCTGAATGGGCTTCCTGCCTGAATAATAAATATATTATCACTGTGATTTTTAAAGATTATATAACTTTTCAAATAGAATGTTCCATTCCGGCCGCCCTTTAAATTATATTCAACCGCCGCCATCCCGTTTATTTTTCGTTCTTTTTGGTTTATCAATATGGCATTCAGATCTTTTTTGTATTTTGCTATATATGTGCGTTTGTATTCAGCATGGGATTTATCAGACTTGGTAAATCGAATTTGAAATCCGGCAGTTTCTGTCGGACTGTTAATTTCAGCGATAACAATGCCGGAACGATATATACGGGCTTTCCATTTTGCCGGATATTGAATTTGATAACCATATGTCTCATCGGTAAATGTTTTTTCAAGGGGAATGGCCATAACAGTTGAAAAGTTAAATATCAACAGGATACATATCAATACCGTACAGATTGTCTTCATGTTCCTCCTCCTTTTTTTTGTCATAATTCAACTGGTCTTCAGCTTTAATGGACGGGGTCAGGCTTTTTTTATTGGCGGCTGAATCTTTTATCAGGCGCCATGCTTTTTATCATTATTTGATGACCATACGGGTAAAAAGTGCCATAAAGAAAGCCTGACCCCAGGCAGAAATGGCCAACCCCGAAAGTTGAGTCATAAGAAAAAGGGGACCAATCGTCCTGCTGCCAGATAAAACCAGGCGCTTTATTTTTGCATTGTTTTGGCGACATCCAAAGCTCTTTTTACCAGCATCTCTCCTGATTTAAGCCCGGCCTTATCATCCTTTACGCCTACCCGGATATCTTTTTGAAATTGTCCGTGGCCATGATGACTGGAAACAGCAGAAGCACCAAGAGGGCTGATGGAATGATGGCATCCAACAGGCAGCATATCCAGATTATAAAACATATACATATGTGACAGATGCGTGGTTTCAAAACCGCCATGACGTTTCCAGGCCACGGCAGCGCTTATCCCTATTTTATTTTCCATCTTTCCGGCAGAGATGTTTCCAAATATAAAGACCCGCATCCGATCCATCAGCGCTGCCATCTGGGCATTGGTCCGCATATGATAAACAGGACTTGCCAGCAACAATATGTCACAGTTTTCAGCAGCCTTAAAAATTATCTGGGCATCATCATCCAGGGCACAGTATTTGTTTTCTTTTTGTTTGCTGATACACGCATTGCAGTGAATACAGGGTTTAATACTCATTTGATACAGGTTAAACTGTTCTGCCTCACATCCAAGCTGCTCTGCTGTTTTGACCATGTGGGATGTTAGATGTTCATTATTACCTGATTTCACAGGACTTGACGAAATGGCAACCAGTTTCATAATTTATCCTTTCCTTTTTTTAAAGGGGGGGTCACTTAAAACGCAATATTAATTTTCAGTGTGCCTTGAATCGTGTTTTTATCCATATCCTTTGCGCCATGGCAAAATCAAGGATATTTATCTTTACACCGGAACAGGAATCCCCAAAAAGCTTGTGTCAAAATTTTGCCCGATGGTTATATCCAGTGGAGATCTGCCAGAATGAGCCTTTCATTGATCGATTTTTTTTGTTCTAAGGAAGTGTCAAGTATTTCTTTAAATAAATATTAAAATTATATATGATGCCTGATAATTTGATTTGAATAACTTATTATTTGGCCATAATTAATTTTTGATTGGAGAAAAAAATGAAACGGAGCGTCTTATTAATTATTATCACCCTTGTAATGCTTTTAGCGAATACTTCTTTATTAATTGCCCGGGAACCAATAAGTTCCATAGAGGTTCCGGTAAAAGATATTACCATAACAGTTCCCTCTCACTTTACGACCAAAAAAGAACCAGTCAGTTTTTCTCATTCCACTCACCTGCCGTATTCCTGCATAGACTGTCATCACAACTGGGATCGTGTCAGCCCGATTCAAGGCTGTATGACTTCCGGCTGTCATGAAAAATTGATGCCCTCTCCGCCAACGGCAACACCGTCCAAGGGCAAAAAGGTTATGTCAATTACAGGTGCGTATCACAAAGCCTGCCGCGGATGTCATCGGGAACAACTCAGTGAAAAAGAAAGAAAAAATCCTAAGGAAGCGGCCGCGCCGGTTGAATGCGCAGGGTGTCATACGAATACAATACCGGAAAATGAATACGCCATTGAGTCTTTTACCCTGCCCTTGGGTGACATGATCCTTTCAGCACCTGAAGAGGCTTATACCAAACGCCTGGCAGTCAATTTTCCCCACGGACGTCACTTTGACCAGGAATGCCAGACCTGCCATCATGACTGGGATGGTGACAGTGAAATAGAAGGCTGCATGACGGCTGACTGCCATGACCAGGCCCTGCCGGATGAAAGCACTGGTGATATAAATGATCCGGTTAACGTTCAATATTATCTGACCGCATATCACAAAGTTTGTTACCAGTGCCACAAAGACCTTAAAAAACAGGAAAAGCGATTGACAAAAATTAATATGGAAGCCGGCAAGCCGGCACCCGCCGAAAGCAAGGCACCGGTCAAATGTGGCGGATGCCACAACGTTGAAAACTAGATAACCGCTTTTAATCGTAAAAAAAGGGAAGGCACCAGCAGATAATCGCTGGAGCCGCCCCTTTCCTTTTTATACGGCCCACCGAACCGTCTGCCCTGATGCCGGTTACAATTTATACGGAGAAGCAGGTGTTGGTTTTGCTGACCATGTGTGCGAGTATATGGATTATTGTAAACTCAACAATGTCGAATTGTGAAGGGTTCAAGTCTACTCTTGACTCTTTCGGGGATATAAAATATTTTAAGTATATCTTTTCGAAAAGCGAATGATACATTATTCCACAATAATACTGAGCCTCAGAGGAGATGGGAATTATGATCAAACGAATTTTAGTCGGACTGGGCGGTACCCCATTCACAGCAGTGGCTACCCAATGTGCCACGGAACTGGGGAATATTCACCAGGCACAGCTGACGGGCGTAACCATCGTGGATACCAGTAAACTGGACAATGTGGGTCCGGTACCTGTGGGAGCGGATGTCTATGCCCAGCGGATGCGGGAAAAGAAGCTCAAGGTCACCCGGGAGGGTACTGAACACGCCATATCCCTGTTCAAGGAACACTGCAGTAACAACCAGGTGGTCTGCCGGCGGATCCAGTATGAAGAAGGGGACACCTTCGAGACCATGATTGGGGAAGCACGGTTCAACGATCTAACTATTTTTGGACTTCGCAGTATTTTTGAATACGGATTTGTCGCGGATCCGGACAAGGCCATTATTAAACTGCTGCACCAGGGTGTCAGGCCCATTCTGGCCGTGGCTGAAAATTACCATCCCATAAAGACCGTGCTGATGGCGTTAAGCGGTTCCATGGAATCAGCAAAAGCCATTCGTGATTATCTTCATCTGAACCCATGGCCCGGGGTGAATCTCCGCATGGTTCACTTCAAACATCAAAAGGAATCAGATCCGTTCCTCCTGAACAAAGCATCGGATTTCTGCCAGGCCTATGGCTTTGACGTCAAAACCGATCTGGCCGAGGGAAACCCGCGGTCGGACCTGATACCCTATGCCAGGGATCATCAGGTTGATCTGATCGTCATGGGGAACAGTTCCCGGAACATCATCAAGCGGAGCCTGCTGGGGGATACGGTGCTTGAATTGATTCATTCCGCGGAAATACCCTTGTTCCTGTCTCGGTAAGATGCCTCTAACAGCGCCCTGTATTGACAAGGTTCCAGACTGCTGCAGAGCAGGGCTTTTTTCCAGTGTCCTGCCGCTTGCCCTGTTTGGAATGCTCTGCCTGGCCTGGCCCGGAGTGGTTCAGGGGGAGGTGTTCCTGGTTGAATGGGCATGGGTTCCCAGCCTGGATCTGTACCTGCGGTTCCGTCTGGATGGACTGAGCCTGTTATTCTGTCTGATCGTCACCATGGCTGGTTTTTTTGTCAGCCTTTACGCTTCCAGTTACATGGCCGGAAAGCAGCACCTTGGACGCTTTTTTGTTTACCTGCATGGATTCATGATCGCCATGCTGGGGATTGTTACGGCTGACAATCTGCTGCTGCTTTTTGTGTTCTGGGAAGCCACCACCATCCTGTCCTACCTGCTCATCGGGTTTGATCATGAAAACACCACTGCACGGGAGCATGCCCGCCAGGCCATCCTGATCACGGTCGCCGGGGGGCTTTTTCTACTTTTCGGCATCCTGCTTTTAAAAACAGCCGGAGGTTCCATGACACTCAGCCAATGGGCGCTATCCGGGGATGAAATCCGCAACCATGGCCTGTATCCGGCAATTTTTATCTGCGTTTTGGTGGGTGCCATGACCAAATCAGCCCAGATTCCCTTCCATTTCTGGCTGCCCAATGCCATGAGCGCCCCGACACCCATCAGTGCTTTTCTGCATGCTGCCACCATGGTCAAGGCCGGTATTTATCTGCTCATGCGGTTTCATCCCCTGCTGGGGGGGACCTCCCTGTGGACGGGAACCCTGGTCCTCCTGGGAGGCACCACAGCAGTATGGGGGGCTGTCCAGGCGCTGGGTCCCTATGACCTCAAACGGATCCTGGCCTATACCACCATGATGGCGCTGGGGATTCTGACCCTGTTCCTCGGCGGGCAGACCGTTCTTTCACTGACCGCCGCCACAACGTTTCTCATGGTTCATGCCCTTTACAAAGCCTCCCTGTTCCTGGCGGTGGGCAGTATTGATCATCAGACCGGGACCCGGGATCTCCGCCACCTTGGCGGGCTGCTGAAAGCCATGCCCCTGACGGCTGTGGCCGTGGCCACCGCCACCCTGTCCATGGCAGGGTTCCCCTTATTTTTTGGATTCATCGGAAAAGAAATCATGTACGAAGGGGCCCTGGCCGAAGAGATGTTCCCGGTATTTGCCACCACCGCGACACTGGCCTCCAATGCCCTGATGACGGCTGTGGCTGCCATCATCCTGATAACACCGTTTTTGGGCCGTCGTCCCCTGATGACGGCCCAGATTTGTGAGGTGCCCTGGACCATGCGGCTGGGTCCGGCCATCATGGGCGGAATAGGCGTTCTGTTCGGCATAATTCCGGAATGGGTCTCCGCCAACCTGGTTCAACCGGCTGTGTTTGCTTATCATCCGGCCCGGGAGGAAATCCGGATGGTTTTATTTCATGGATTCAAACTTCCGCTGCTGCTGAGTATGATCACGCTGACCACCGGTGGACTGATCTATTGGTTCCGCATCCGGCTGCGCCATTTTATTCAAACCGGCCTGGACCGCCTGTGGATCACCACCCCCGGTATATACCAGCGCACCCTGGATCTGTTTCTCTGGAGTGCCGGCGGGTTTACCCGAACACTCCAGAGCGGTTCACTGCATACCTATCTTTCCATCATACTGATGGTGCTGGCGGTAATTGTCGGAGGGTCCTGGTTTGTTCACATCCCTTCTGTTTTCATTGTTCCCGGCATCAATGACGACTGGATTGCCGCGGGACTCTGCGGGTTTATTCTGCTGTCCTCCGGCGTGGTGGTGACAGCCCGGCGACGGCTGGCCGCCATCGGCGGGCTGGGGGGGGTAGGAGCCGGCGTGGCCCTTATTTTTCTGATTTTCGGTGCACCGGATATCGCATTGACCCAGCTGCTTGTGGAAACCCTGACCGTGGTGATCGTCTCCATGGTGCTGTTCCGGCTGCCACCCATTGATACCGTTCGCAAAAGAGCCCGGACCAGGAATTTGTTCAATGCCGTCCTTTCTCTGTGTATCGGCCTGCTGGTGACCACATTTCTCATGGGGGTGCTGACAGCGCCCCTGGACCGCAGCCTGACCGATTTTTTTGAAAAATACAGTTATATTGCCGCCCATGGCCGGAATATTGTCAATGTGATTCTGGTGGATTTCAGGAGCCTGGATACCCTGGGTGAAATCTGCGTGGTGGTGCTGGCGGCCTGGGCCGGCGTGGCCCTGATGCGCAGCAGAAAAAAGGAGGAATAAATGGAATCAGTTATTCTAAAAACCGCGACACGTTTGATGGTCGGGCTGATGCTGGTTTTTGCCGTATATCTCCTGTTAAGGGGACATCATGAACCCGGCGGCGGGTTTTCGGCAGCACTGGTAACCGGTACCGCCTTTGCCCTGTTTGCCATTACTGAAGGACCGGGACGTCTTCGGCAGGCCATCCGCATACGGCCTGAAATCATTTCCGCCACAGGCCTGACCCTGGGTGCAGGTTCCGGTCTACCGGCCCTTGTTATGGGAAAACCATATCTGACCGGTGCCTGGTGGTCGTTTAACACCCTGGCCCTGGGTACGCCGATGATATTTGATATGGGTGTTTTTCTGGCGGTTCTGGGAGCGATTCTGGCTGTGTTGCTGGCCCTGGAGGAAAATTAAGATGGAAGCCCTCATGGCCCTGCTTGTCGGATTGATGATTGCTGCGGCACTTTACCTGATGCTCTCCGGTCTTCTGGTACGGTTTGTTTTCGGGTTCACCCTCATGGGGAATGCCATTAATCTGCTGATTTTTACGGCCGGCCGGCTGACCTATTCGGATCCGCCCCTGATTAATCCCGGACAGACAATTCTGGCAGGTCAAACAGCCAATGCCCTGCCCCAGGCCCTGATCCTTACTGCCATCGTGATTGGATTTGCCATGACCACATTTTTGTTGATTCTCCTGGCCCGGACCTTTGATCAGACCCGGACCCTGGATGCGGATCAGCCGCCATTTCTCTGTGAATTGCCTGATACCGGCCCGCTGGCCAGCAACATCAATATACCGGAAAAAAAGGGATGATGAAAATGCTGCTCATTTTTCCTATTCTGCTGCCCATGATGGTTGCCATTGCAATGGGTTTTTCCCGGCTGAATAAACAAAAGGCCAATACAGCGGCTATTATTGGTGCCCTGGTCCATGTGTTTGCCAGCGGCCTGCTCATGGTGGCCATTCTGGACCGGCAGGCCATAGCCTTATGGGTGGGCAGCTGGCCGGCCCCCGCCGGAATCTGCCTGGTGGCGGATTATCTGAGTGCGGTCATGGTGCTGATCACCGGTGTGATCCATACGGCAGTGATTGTCTATGCCCGGAAGGATATCGGCAGCAGCCAGATCCAGGCCGGCTTCTACCCATTCATGCAGCTGCTGACCGCCGCTATCTGCGGTGCCTTTCTTACCGGAGATCTGTTCAACCTCTATGTCTGGTTTGAGGTGATGCTCATGGCATCCTTCGGCATTATGGTCATGGGTCATTTCCCCGGCCGGATGACCGGTACGGTCAAATACGTCACCATGAACCTGTTGTCAACCCTGCTGCTGATCACGGCCATCGGACTGATTTATGGCCTCACCGGAACCCTGAACATGGCAGATCTTCATGAAAAAATGGCGTTGGTGGAAAATACCGCCCTGGTGAACAGTTTGGCCCTGCTGCTGATAACGGCTTTCGGGATTAAATCCGCCCTGTTTCCCTTGTTCTTCTGGCTGCCGGCATCCTACCATATCCTGCCGGTACCGGTTTCCGCCTTTTTTGCCGGCATGCTGACAAAGGTGGGAGTCTACGCAATGATCCGCCTGTTTACCCTGGTGTTTGCCGGTGATACTTCCATGACCCAACCCACGCTCATGGTCCTGGCCGTGCTCACCATGGTCTCCGGGGTTGTTGCAGCAGCCTCACAGATGGAAATTCGCCGCATCCTGTCATTTCACATCATCAGTCAAGTGGGATACATGGTCCTGGGACTTTCACTGTTCACCCCTCTGGCTCTGGCCGGCACCCTGGTTTATCTGGTCCATCATATTATTGTCAAAGCCAACCTGTTCCTGGTGAGCGGTCTTATCCAAAAAGCAGCCGGGTCTTTTGACCTGAAACATATCGGCAGCCTGTATAAAACCCATGGTCTTCTTTCCGCCGGGTTTTTCATCCCGGCTTTTTCTCTGGCCGGTTTTCCGCCTTTATCCGGTTTCTGGGCCAAGCTTCTGATCATTTATGCCTGCCTGGAAAGCCGGCATTATATTCTCGGCGCAGTGGCCGCGCTCGTTGGACTGATGACTGTATTTTCCATGATCAAAATCTGGTCGGAAGCCTTCTGGAAACCTTTACCGGGCAATGATGCCACTTTGGTCGCAGTCAAGCCCCTGTCTGCCTGGATGATGGCACCGGTTCTGGGTCTTGCTCTGATCACCATTCTGATCGGGTTGTTCATGGAGCCTGTTTGCCGTGTGGCCCTGGTGGCGGGGGAGCAGCTGATGAACCCGGTACAGTATATTCTGGCTGTCAAAGGAGGTGGCTGATGCCCCTTTTCATATTGAATATTGTATTTGCCGCTGTATTCACCCTTCTTACGGGCAGCGCCCGTATTGGTGTCTTTATGTTCGGATGTATTCTCGGTTATGGGATTTTATGGCTATCCAGTCCCCTGTACAAGGATACGCGTTATTTTAAAAAACTGCCCAAAACCGTTAATCTGATCACCTATTTTCTCAAAGAACTTTTTGTATCCAACCTGAGGGTTCTCTGGGATGTGATCACACCCGGGCATATCAGCCGTCCGGGTATTATCGGAATCCCTCTGGATGCCGAGACAGACCTGGAAATTTTCCTGGTTGCCAACCTTATTTCCCTGACACCGGGTACCCTGAGTGTGGACCTGTCTGAAGACCGGAAAACGCTGTTTGTTCATGTCATGTTTCTTGAGAATGTTGCAGCTGCCCGGGCCGATATAAAAAATGGCCTGGAAAAAAGAATACTGGAGGTGATGCGATCATGATGACTGGCAATCTATTTCTATCCGGAGCCGGCCAGATAGCCATGGCCATGCTGCTGGCGGCCATGGTCATGCTGCTTTGGCGGTTGGCAAAAGGGCCTGGTGCTGCAGACCGGGTTATTGCCCTGGATCTTTTGTCTGTTCTGGTGGTGGCTTTCCTGGTGATTCTTTCCATCCATACGGGAAAATCCACCTACCTGGATGTTGCCATTGCCTATGCCTGTATTGCCTTTCTGGGCACCATCGCACTGGTGCGGTTTATTCATAAAAGCGGCCGGAAAAGTGGTCTGCACCCGCCCCAGTCCGCACCAGATTCAACCAAAGGAGGTTCTGATGATTGAGTATCTGACCGGCATTCTGTTGATCATCGGCAGCTTTTTCTGCCTGGTGGCGGCACTGGGCGTGATCCGTCTGCCGGATTCCCTGACGCGCATGCACGCTGCCACCAAGGCAGGATCACTGGGTGCAGGCCTTCTGGTGATTGCGCATGCTGTCTTTTATCAGGAGCTGGGAATTTCCCTCAGGGCCGTCAGTATCATTGCAATTCTGCTGTTCACTGCTCCGGTGGCGGCGCATCTTATTGCCCGCACCTCTTACCGGAGCGGGGAGGCGATTTCCGACCGCACCTGGATTGATGAACTCAAGGGGAATGGGGGATGGCCGGGTTAACCGTCAGTGGACTTGCACGGGACAATCGCTTTAACACCTCTTTCCATGAAAAAAGGATCCGTCATGACCGGAATATTTAAAATATGCAACAAATGCGGCTATCAATGGGAAACCAGGGAGACATTCTTATCCGATAAAAGTCTAAACGTCATCGGATACCAGGTATTTTTTGAGGATCTGAAAACAGGAATGTTCCTGTTCAATCATTCCTGCAATACTACCATTGCCATGGAAGCAGAACTGTTCCTGGATCTGTATGACGGACCGATTTATACAGAACGTAAAAGCAATGCGTCCCGAAAATGTCCTGGCCGGTGTATGAATGAAAATATCATGAATCCATGTTCCAATGAATGCAGATGTGCCTTTGTCAGTGAACTGTTGGAGATCATCAATCAATGGAAGGAGGATAAATCTCCATGAATACTGATTCGATCCGCCCGTAATTCCGAATTCCGTAATTCCCTAATTCCGGGGACAGCTTACTTGATTCAAACAAAAAACATGCTATGGTTGCAAGCCGCAGATGTTCAGCGTTCACGGCTCACCTTAAAAAGGAGAAATTTATGCAGTCACCACGTTTAATACGTTACCTGCCCCTTTTATTGCTTCTGCTTTCCTGCAGCACCTATGCCAATTCTGTTGATAACACAATTAACGGCAATGCGGGTTCAAGGCTCTGCAGCGAGAGCTTTGGCGAATTCAATGAACCCTGGGCCATGACCTTTTTACCGAGCGGAGACCTCCTGGTCTCTCGGGCATCGCAACCTGCTTGGTATTGCTTTCGACAGACAGGGACAACTGTGGACACACGAAATGGGGCCCAGACACGGTGATGAATTCAACCGGATCATTGGGGGCGATAATTACGGTTGGCCGATTGTATCCTGGGGCGATCAATATTCCGGTATTCCCATTCCCGATCATGATACGCGTCCTGAATTCAATGCTCCAGAGATATACTGGGTGCCAACCGTTGCTCCCTCAGGCCTGATCATATACCAAGGCGCCATGTTTCCAAAGTGGCAGAATAATGCCTTTCTCCGCGGTCTCAGATCAAAGTCACTGGTACGGATCAGGATTGAAGGTGACAAAGCCCATGAGGTCGAACGGTTTGCCA
Source organism: Desulfobacula sp. (assembly GCF_030145145.1). GTDB lineage: Bacteria > Desulfobacterota > Desulfobacteria > Desulfobacterales > Desulfobacteraceae > Desulfobacula. The sequence continues at coordinate 144,055 of NZ_JAQYWD010000006.1, forward strand.
TGGATAAACGTATTCGAGAGGTTGAAGAGGGACCCAAAGGGGCCATATGGGTTCTGGAGGATAAAAAAGGGGGTCGGCTGCTTCGGCTCACGCCACACAAGTAAGCAACGAGACGCAGATGTTCAGCAATCGCTCTTGTCAAATGGTCACGATGAACGCTCTTCAACGGCCAGTTAACTGATGGGCCGGTTGAGGGGCGGCATCATTTTTTTAAGCACAGCTTCTTTTCGTTCTGGTGAAGATCCCATGAATAAGCCTCCGGAGTCCCTATTAGTATTTATTTCAGTTCATGCGACAACTATCCTGACACATAGGGCTCCTGCCATAATCTGTTCGCAAAAAACCCAAAGTGGTGTACGATGATTTCTAAAAGAGAGAAAGAAGCCTTTGTCTGGATAGGCTGCCAAATGAAACGGATGAACCGCTTGTTTGGAAATGGTGGCTGAGATTATAAAGCAGATTTAATGATGGGAGAATAATATGATGACACTTGATGAAAAATTTAAAGCGCTTGAGGCAGACAATGCACCGGGTCAAGAGGTGAGACAAGAAATAGGCGATCTCAATGACATTATGCGCGGTGAAAAATTTGACGGGATTCCGGTTGACTTCTCACATGGGGATGTAGATGCCTTTCCTCCAACACCCGGATCATCAGATGCATGGAAAGATGGCTTTTTGAGAGGCGGGCAGCAAGCCTACACTGAGTATCGCGGTGCGGCCCGGATCCGGGAAGGACTGGCCGACCGTCTTGGCACGTTTACAGGCAGGTCCGTTTCAGCAGCCAGCGAATTGATCATAACGCCCGGAACTCAAGGTGCACTGTTTCTGGCTCTCGGTGCAACAGTCACGTCAGGGACGAAAGTTGCTGTGGTTGAACCCGATTATTTTGCCAACCGGAAACTTGTTAAATTTTTCGGCGGTGAAATTGTACCCATAACTCTGCAGTACCAGGAAACCCCATCTGAAAACGGCCCCGATCTTAATAGACTTGAAGCTGCATTTAAGGGCGGCACAAAGGTCTTTGTCTTTTCGACACCGAACAATCCGACAGGTCTGGTATATTCAAGCAGCGCAATCGCCGCAATTTCAGCACTCGCAGCAACACATAATGTGACCGTAATTGTGGATCAACTTTACGCCAGGATGCTATACAGTGGTGAAGTTTATACGCATCTTCGCGCCTGTGATAAACAACCGGAAAATCTTATCACGATTATGGGCCCATCGAAGACGGAATCTCTCAGTGGATTCCGCCTTGGAACCGCATTCGGTACATCCGGATTGATCGACCGAATGGAACGGCTTCAGGCGATTGTTTCTCTGCGGGCAGCAGGCTACAATCAAGCGGTGCTTGATAACTGGTTTCTGGAACCTTCAGGCTGGATGGCAAAACGGATTCGTGACCATGAAGCCATAAGAGATGAATTACTGGAAATTTTCCGGGCCGCCGGCTTCCTGACTGCAACGCCACAAGCCGGGAGCTATCTTTTCCCACAACTGCCTCCCCTTGATGTTCAACCAAATACATTTATACGGCTGCTTCGTCATCAGGCAGGTGTGACAGTTACGCCTGGAACAGAATTTGCGCCCGATTCAGGTGGCAGCATCCGGCTGAACTTTTCACAAGACCACGCTGCGGCAATCGCGGCAGCAGTGCGGATCGTAAAAATGGTGGAGGTCTACGGTAAATGAGGCAGAAGATTGAAGACATCTTGAGTATGACAAATTACTGGCAGCAGGCGGTTCAAAACCTTTGGGGCATCAAAGGCAGGTTTACGCAACTTGACGGCGAGTATGATCTGAATTTTCGGATCGATTCCACCCATATTCTCAAAGTGATGCGGCAAGGTTGCAAGGTTGATCTTGTAGACCTGCAGTGCCGTGCACTAAATCACCTTCATACGCTTTCTTTACCGCTTGTTGTGCCATCTCAAAAAGGCCTGCTTTTTGAAACTTGCAAAGACGAAAAAGGCTGTGACCGGATTCTCTGGGTGCTTGAAAACCTTGATGGAAAAACCTGGGCTGAATTTAAACCCAAGACCCCTCAACTTATCCGCAGACTTGGAGAAACCATTGGTGCCATGGACAAGAAGCTGACAGGCTTTGATCATCCCGGGCTTTGCCGGGAATTCAAATGGCACCTGCCAACGGGTGGCTGGATTGAAGATCACCTGGGCAGTATTGCCGATACAACCCGGCAAAAGATAATCAGACAAATCCTGGATGATTTTGCCGGAATCAAGTCGGATCTTGACGTCCTGCCTGTACAGGCCATCCACAACGATATCAACGATTACAACATTTTGGTGACAGGCAGCCTACTCGAACCACCTGCTATTTCAGGGATCATAGATTTAGGGGACATGTGCGCGGCTCCAGTGGCCTGTGACCTGGCCATAGCAGCAGCTTACGTGGTATTGGACCACCCAGACCCGGAAAAAGCGATAGAAGATTTGGTACAGGGATTTCACAGCACTTACCCGCTATCCCCCAAAGAAATCGACATGATCTGGCCCCTTTTACGCCTGCGTCTGGCTGTTTCCGTGGTAAACTCTACACTGATTTCCCAGGAAAAGCCTGATGATCCTTATGTCTTGATTTCCCAGGGCCCTGCCTGGGCGTTTCTGGAATGCGCCACGGTCAACCCGGACCTGATTGCAGCCCGCCTGCGTGTTGCTTGCGGATTCGGAGTGACCGACAGCGCTCAATCGGTCATTGACTGGCTGGGTGATATTCGTGGGGGCTTTGCCCAGGTTTTAGGCCGGCCCCTGGACAGCCTGCCCCGCACCAGCCTGTCCGTGGCCGACAGCACCCTGCCGCAGAATCCCTTCGATCTAACCCCTGAGGAGGCCGCAACCCTTGGTGTTGAAACCCACGGGTTCCATTTGGGATATTACGCAGAACCCCGACTGATCTATACGGACAAAGCCTTTTACAAAGGCCCCTTCAAGGCCAGTAACCGCCGAACAGTCCATATCGGCGTAGATATTTTTGCCCCGGCCGGCACACGTGTTCACGCACCTTTAAACGCCAGGGTGGCCGCTGTTGAGAACCGAAAGGGCCATCTGGATTACGGCGGTCTTGTCATCCTGCATCATGAGACAGAAACGGGTGCGCCATTTTTTACGCTTTACGGCCACCTGAATCCGGAATCGATTGGGGCCCTCACTGCGGGACAACCCATTGAAAAAGGACAGACTTTTGCCGCCCTGGGCGAACCACAGCACAATGGCGGATGGGCGCCGCACCTGCACTTTCAGACAGGCCTGATCCATGCTGATCCCAACTGGCCCGGCGCCGTAGACCCGGATGAATTTGACTTCTGGTCTAAGATTTACCCCAACCCGGCGGCCATCCTGAATCTTGATCATGAAAGCCTTGCTTACCAGCCGCCCTCCAAGGCCGGGATACTGGCCCAACGGAAGGCAAGGTTCGGGAAAAACCTTAAACTGACCTACACCGACCCTGTTATGTTCCTGCGCGGCTGGAAGACCCACCTGTTCGATGAGTGGGGAAGACCCTTTTTGGACAGTTATAACAATGTTCCCCACGTGGGTCATGCCCATCCCCGTATCCAGGCGGTGGCAGCAGACCAATTACAGCGCATGAACAGCAACACCCGATATCTCCACCCGGCCCAGATCGCCTTTGCCGAAAAAATCATTTCCTACATGCCTGAACAATTGTCAATCTGCTTTTTTGTCAACTCCGGTTCCGAAGCCAACGAGTTAACGTTACGGCTTGCCCGGGCTCATTCCGGTGGTAAGGATATGATCACTCCTGATCACGGATATCATGGCAACACCACCGGCTGCATTGATATTTCGGCTTACAAGTTTAACGCCAAAGGCGGAGTTGGTCCCTCCGACTGGGTTCACCTGGTTGAGGTAGCCGACGATTACCGGGGCCGCTTCCGGCGTGGAGAGGCAGATATCGCACAAAAGTATGCCGATCTGGTGGATGAGGCGCTTGCCGGCATCAGCGCCTGCAACGGAAAACTGGCCGGATTCATAGCCGAAACCTTTCCCAGTGTTGGCGGCCAGATCATTCCGCCCAAAGGCTACCTGCCGGCGGTCTATGAAAAAATTCGGAAAGCAGGCGGTGTCTGTATTGCCGATGAAGTGCAAACCGGTCTGGGGCGCCTTGGAGACTACTTTTTCGGTTTTGAGGAACAGGGCGCCGTTCCCGATATTGTCGTTTTGGGCAAACCCATCGGCAACGGCCATCCTTTGGGTGTTGTGGTCACGACAAAAGAGATCGCCGACAGTTTTGCCAAAGGGCCTGAGTTTTTCTCCACCTTTGGCGGCTCCACACTGTCATGCCGAACGGGTCTTGAGGTGCTCAACATTGTTGAAGATGAGCACTTGCAGAAAAACGCCAAACAGATGGGGGATAAACTTATAACTGGGCTGCGAGGGTTACAGAAAAAATATGAGATTATTGGGGATGTTCGCGGCTACGGACTTTTTATCGGCCTGGATTTGGTGACAGACATAAAGACCCGTGAACCCGGCACTGTTTTGGCTGATTACGTTAAAAATCGCATGCGGGAACACCGGATTCTGATGGGTAGCGAAGGTCCTTATGATAATATTTTAAAGATAAGACCGCCCATGACCATTGAGGATAAAGATATTGATTACATCCTTGAGGTGATGGACAAGGTTCTGGATGAGGCCCAATCCCTGATGTGATTATAAGACAAGAGCAATATATATACCTCAACTCTGGCATTTCACCGGTGATGTTTGTGCTACAGGAGAAATGGAGACGGATCTATTTGATCTTGATATGGGCTAAATTTAGAAGGGGTGTTGAATAACTTCAGTGTTTTTCATATTGGGTTGGAAAGAAGCGCGCTTAAATCTGCCGTTGCAAGGAGGAATTGATCCGGCTATAATGAGCAGAATCGGAAAGTATAACTGAAAGGGTTTAGAAATGAACGTCATTATTGATCTATGTGTGGTCCCCATCGGTGTGGGGCTGTCGGTGTCAAAATATGTGGCTGTCTGTCATGAAATTATCAACGAAGCAGGTCTCAAGTCGGAGCTTCACGCCTATGGAACCAATATAGAAGGCGACTGGGATGCGGTATTTGACGTGGTAAAAAAATGTCATGAAAAAATTCATGACATGGGGGCCCCCAGAATAACAACCACCATAAAGGCCGGTACACGGATAGACCGGGAACAGACCATGGCGGATAAAGTTGCCAGCGTAAAAAGCAAACTTTAAGGGGTTTTTTTGTTTTGAACCAGGGTGTTGAGAAGTTCTTCAATGATTTTGTCAGCGGTTTTAGCAGGTAATGTGCAGCCCCCGGCCCCGGCGTGACCGCCGCCCCCGAATCGGGCCAGAAGATTTCCGACGTTGACATGGCATTGTTGGTTAAAAATACTGTGGCCGATACTGACCAGCACCTGCTCGTGTTCAGGACCATCAAATCGGATCTTTACACTGGCAATGCTTTCCGGGAAAAGGGTATAGGGCAGAAACCGGTTGCCGCCGGGGACCGTGTCAAGGGATCTGAAATCCGTAACGGAGATGTTGTGGTGCATTTGGGTGTGGGCCATTAAATGGCTCTCATAGGCGGCATTTTCTTCAATGACCCTGGTACAGCGATTTTTTACTTCCGGGTCTTCAAGTATACGGTCAATGGGTGTTTCCGTTAAAAGCCCCACCAGTTTTTCCCAATAGGGTGCATCCGTATAGTCATGGTTCTGGATGGTCATGGACAGAATAATATACGGGTAATTTTCAGGGTGGCGCACCTGGTCCCGGGTCAGGTCTGCCGCGTCTATGATATCCGTATTCAATATCAGTTCATCATACCGGCTGTCCAGTCGTCCTTTTTTTTTATAATAGGTGTAAACCACACCGGCAGCCGATGGAGCGATATCAAAGGCACCGGCAAAGGCTTTTTTGGGGGAGTTGGAGATATGGTGGTCAAACCACAAGGCACAATTCGGGGAATAGGGAAGGTTTGCAAGGATATCTCCTTTTAAAATATGGGCGGTGCCGGATTGGATTTCATGGGGTTCGACCCAATGAATATCCGTATGAATATTTTCGGTCTGGCGAAGCAGTACCGCACAGACAATTCCATCAAAATCGGGTCGGGTGACTATTCTCATGGCGCAACTCTTTTCGGTTCAAAGGTTATTGATATAGGTATTGATAAAGCATAAACAAGGACTTTTCAAGGCTATTTTTTTGCTGGATCTTTTTAGATGACCGTTAGGCCCGGATCCGGGCAATCACATCACACAATAACCTGTTGAACGGCGTTACAGCACTCCGGGCTGTTTCCAGGACAGATGCCAAAGTGGTCTTAACCGGTGCATCCGGGTCATTGATATTGGTGATCAATGACAGGCCCAGGATTTTCATGCCGGCATGAACGCCTGCAATGGCCTCCATCACCGTAGAGAACCCCACGGCATCACCGCCGATTGTTTTCAGGAACCGGGTTTCAGCCGGTGTTTCAAGGCTGGGGCCCGAAAGGCCTGCATACACACCGGCCTGGAGGGCAATCTGGTGGTTTCGGGCGGTGGTTTGCACCAGGTCCATGAGGGAAGGGTCATACACCTGCGTCATATCCGGAAACCGTATGCCCCAGGCGTCCTCGTTGGTTCCGGTCAAGGGGTTTTGGCCGGTGAGGTTGATGTGATCGGTGATGAGCATGATATCCCCGCAAGAAAACGTCAGGTTGATCCCCCCGGCCGCATTGGTTAAAATCAATATCCGGATGCCCAGTTCCTGCATGACCCGCACTGGAAAAGTGACCTGGGCGGGTGAATATCCTTCATACAGGTGGAATCTGCCCTGCATCATCAGGAGGGGGGTCTGGGCAATTTTGCCGTATATCAATCGGCCCTTATGGCTTTCCACAGTGGAGACCGGAAAATTCGGCAGTTGTGAATAGTCAAATTCGGAGGACACATCAAGGGTCTCCAGGGTCTCGGAGAGCCCGGTGCCGGTTAAGATCCCGATGACGGGCAACTCTGTCAGGTAAGGGGTTAAAAAATCAGCGGTTTCACTGACCTGTTGTCGGTCTGTCTTCATATTTTATAGGCCCTCTTTTCTTTTCAGTGAATTTATACTATATGCGAACCAGAAGGTCAATTCAGGGGAGATGTTCAGTCGGGGGCAGGAATGAAAAAATGACAGATGAAACCTATTTGTACTCAATTGGACATCGACGGACAGCCACAACAAAAATCAAACGATCTGTTTTTCTTTGTACCCTGGAATATGTAGACTCCATTGACCGAGCCAAAACATTTATTTCCCAAATTGCCAGGGAGAATAAAACCGCTACCCATAACTGTTGGGCCTATATCCTGGGAGAAAAAGGGGAGGTGTTTCATTGTTCTGATGCCGGCGAGCCTGCCGGGACTGCGGGAAAACCCATGCTCAACACCCTGCAGGGTCATCACATGACCCATATTGCAGCGGTGGTGACCCGGCATTTTGGCGGTGTCAAGCTCGGCATCCGGGGGTTGATTGACGCTTATTCCACAGCGGTGGAAAATACCCTGGCCCTGAAAAAATTAACCCGGCAGGTCCAGACCGTGCGCATTGTCATTGAGGTGTCCTATGGGTTTAATGATACCCTGCTCAATCAGCTCATAACGGATGTAAACCGGATCATTGATACGGCCTATACGGATAAAATCGTTCACCAGGTTGACATTTGTATTAACGATTATACCACCAGGGTGGACCCGCTGCTGTCAGAATATCAATCCCGGGGGAAATTAAAATTTTATATGATCCCTCCGGGAAAAAACATTCTTTAAAAAGGTTGACAAGGGACTTTTTTTAAGTATTATTAAATATAAATTAAGTATACTTAAAAAAGAGGTTCCATGAAAACAAAACTTGGTGCACTTCTCAGGGCAATTCGAAATTCACGGCACCTTACCATTAAAGAAGTTGCAGGAAAAGCCGGTGTCAGTTCAAGCCTGCTGTCACAAATTGAAAGGAACCGGATATCTCCTTCATTGGACACCTTGCTCCAGGTATTAGAGGTGTATGGTGTTCCGCCGGATAAATTTTTCAAAGACTATGCCACCCGCTCCCGGGTTGAAATTATCCGGAGGGGGGATCGAAAGGTGTATCAACGAAAAGGGTTTAAATATGAAAAACTTTGCGGTGACAGCCAGGCCAAAGGGAACCATTCTTTTAATGCTTTTTTTCTGGAGCTGGCACCTGGCCAGTTGAGAGGGGATGCAAAGAACGGGCATCTGGGACGGGAGTTGGGCATTGTGGTTAAAGGATCGGCACAGCTTGTTTTTGGTGAAGAGTCATACGAAATTCATAAAGGCGATGCCGTGTCTTTTTTTTCACAGATCCCCCATGTGATTCAAAATTCATCTGATCAGGTATTCCAGGCCTATTGGGTGGTGACACCCGCAGATGGGGAAGACTATTTTGGCGAGAAAACAACCTAAATATTTGGAGAAACAAATGGGAAAAACCATTGCAGAAAAAATTTTTGAAACACATTTGGTGGACGAACCCTTTGGCGATGTCAGTGTGTTAAAACTGGACCGGGTTTTTTGTCATGAGATTACAACCCCCACGGCCATTCAGGATCTTGTGGCACGGGGAAAGGATCGGGTGTTTGATCCGGATAAAATTAAAGCAGTGATTGATCATGTCACCCCTGCCAAGGATTCTAAAACCGCCCTGCAGGGGAAGATTCTCCGGGACTGGGCAAACCGGCACGGGATTAAGGATTTTTTTGACATCGGCCATAACGGTGTGTGTCATGTCATTTTTCCGGAGAAGGGATTTGTTCAGCCCGGGTTCACCATTATCATGGGAGATTCCCATACCTGTACCCACGGGGCATTTGGCGCATTTGCCGCCGGGGTGGGGACAACCGATCTGGAAGTGGGTATTTTAAAAGGCGTGTGTACCTTTAAAAAACCGGACACCTATCGGATGGACATTGTGGGAACCCTGCCAAACGGGGTGTATGCCAAAGATATTATTCTTAAAGTGATTCAAGAGATAACCGTCAACGGGGCCACCAATATGGTCATTGAATTTCGGGGAAATATTGTGGATGAAATGACCATGGACCAGCGGATGACCCTTTCCAACATGGCTGTGGAAGCAGGTGCCACCAGCGGGATCTGTCTTCCTGACATGACAACGGTGGACTATCTCTGGGCGTTTATCAAAGACGAGTATGCTGACAAGTCCGCAGCCCTGGAAGCTTTTTCAAGGTTTAATTCGGATGAAGATGCCATATATGCCAAGCTCAAAACTATTGATGTCAGCAACCTTGAACCGTTAACCACCTTTGGATATAAGCCGGACAATGTCAAGCCGGTATCCCAGATGAAGGGAACACGGATCGACCAGGTGTATATCGGTTCCTGCACCAACGGGCGGCTTGAAGATTTGAGAATTGCCGCAACCGTATTGGAAGGCCATACCATCAGCGACCATGTCCGGGGAATTGTGTCTCCTGCCACGCCCAAAATATTTTCCCAGGCCCTGGCGGAAGGCATTATCAAAATCTTTATGGATGCCGGCTTTTGTGTGACAAACCCCACCTGCGGGGCCTGTCTGGGGATGAGCAACGGGGTACTGGCGGATGGTGAGGTGGCAGCATCCACAACCAATCGAAATTTTAACGGCCGCATGGGCAAGGGGGGCATGGTTCATTTGATGAGCCCGGCCACAGCAGCCGCCAGCGCCATTAAAGGTGAAATCGCAAACGCCAATCTATTTTGTGAACAAGGAAGCAACTAATGAAAGAATTTAAAGGAAATGTATTGTTTCTGGATCGTTCAGATATCAACACTGATGAAATTATTCCGGCCAAATACCTGACAGAAATAGAAAAATCAGCCATGAAGCCGCATTTGCTCGAAGATTTAAAACTTGAGGGGTTTGATCCCGCAACCGATCTTGCCGGCAAATCGGTCATTGTTACCCGGGAAAATTTTGGCTGCGGCTCTTCCCGGGAACATGCGCCCTGGGCCCTGGAGGAAAACAATATCCATGTGGTGATTGCCCCCAGTTTTGCCAGAATATTCAGGCAGAACATGTTCAATTGCGGTATGCTGGCCATTGAACTTTCCCCGGATCAGATCTGTGCCGTTTTCGACACGTTTGGAAAAGTCAGTGCCCAGATTGTGGTGGATATCGACGCATCCTTGATCACGATTCAAGGGGCGGCACAAATGGAAAAAATTGAGTTTAACCTTTCAGAATTTGATAAAGCCCTTGTCCGGACCGGCGGATGGGTGGAGTATGCTGATACACAGTATTAAAGTCCTGCCATCAGCTTCTGCCGCCACTCCATTTCAGGCGGGTTTTTAACACTTTATAGTAGGATTGATCTTCAAATGATATCATTTGGATATCATTCCTGCTTTTTTTGATGTAAATTTTGTCCCCGGGATCCATTTCAAATCCCTCCTGGCCGTCCAGGGTGAGAATCATATCTTCAGGGCTGCCTTCCAGTCGGATTTCTATTTTTGTTGTGTCGGGAATGAGCAAGGGCCTGTTGGTCAGTGTGAACGGGCAGATGGGGGTCAGGATAATGGAGGGAACAGACGGGTGGACAACCGGTCCCCCGGCGGCCAGAGAATATGCGGTGGATCCGGTGGGTGTTCCGATAATCAGACCGTCCCCCCTGTAGGTTGTCAAATAGGTTGAATCCAGATATACCGCGCACGATGCCAGCCTTGACAGGGCGGATTTGTTAATCACCGCATCATTGAGAACATCCACATCCACAATCTGCTCATTGTCGCGCATCACTTTCACATCCAGGCGGGTCCTGTTTTCAATGAAATGTTTGCCTTCCATTACGGACGTGACGGCCTGGTAAAGATTGTCTTCGGTGGTTTCTGCCAGAAACCCGACTTCCCCGAATTTAACCCCCATCAGGGGAATGTTCCGGTCTTCGATGAATCGTGCAACACTCAAAAACGTGCCGTCTCCCCCCAGAATGACAAGGCACAGCAGATCATCCGGAATGTCACTCAGATCAGAGCGCTGGATATCGATGACAATACATTGGTTACCCAGCCATTTTTCAAGCTCCCGGGCCTTTTTTTCAGCCGGTTCATCATTTTTAATGACCAGCCCGATCCGTTTTGCACTCATGATTTGTTCATCGCCTCCGTCATGTGATTTGCAACTTTTATTGCCGTAAATCCATCAGAAAGTCAAGATTAAAGGTTGAGCTTACAAATGTCCACATCCACCGGCATGACCACCACAGGTCTGCTTTAACGTCATTTCAGGCATTGTGTTGGTTTTAAACAATTTGATACGGTGTCTTGCACCGTCCCTTTTGACGCTTTATAAACTTTAATGCCCAATTTATTCACGGTTAAATATCGAGGGCATTACCATCTTTAAAAACAACAACAGATTTAATCTGTTGTCTTGGCGCAAGACACGTTATCCGTAATACTCGAAAAGGGCGGTTTAATCTCAACCTTTTCAGGCTCATATATATCGTCATATAGGTCAGGATAATATCTTTTGACACAATCTTGACAGATACCATGACTGAACTCTGCATCTGAATGCTTCTGGATATACGCTTCAATCTGATTCCAATATCCGTTATCATCTCTTATTTTTTTACAATGTGAGCAGATTGGAAGCAGGCCTCGCAGGGTCTTTACCTCAGACAGAGTTTTTTTCAGTTCTTGAATGATCGCGTCGCGTTCCTTTTCCACCCGCTTACGTCTCTCGATTTCCTGTTGTGCTTGGGAAAGTTCAATTTCAATTTCTGCGACTTGTTTTAAAATTGCCAATACCGGTCGATTTTCAATTACAACCCCTGTTCTTTTGTTTTGCCAATACAAATAACCGCAAAGAAATGGAAATGCGAACAAGGAGATGACAAATCGGCTGATTAAGCTGCCTTTCATTATACTTAGATATGAAGGTGTGCCTGCAAAGGCCATGGTGGCAAAAAGAAATACATCCAGCCACATCACCCCGAGCAATGTTAAAAAAGCCCGGGACCACAATTTCAGGTTAAGATTTGGTTTTCCAAGAAACTCCCATGTCATGGCCAGGAATATTAAATCAACCAGCGCAGCCAAAACCGAAGATAGATTAATGCGAAGGCTTGGTAAAGGGACATAAGCGATTCTGGCATTGCCAATCAAGTCCATCTGGATGTGCAAAACGGCAGCGATAATGGGAACGATTGCCGAAACGCCAACGATTGTAGATATAGCAATCCTCGTATCTCTTGGACCGTCAAACACATAAACAACAAAAACACTCAACAGCAATGATGTGTAAAATACCGTGGAACCGATGACAAAGGTTATTCCGCCAACCTGAACGGCCGTTCCTGCATCAGTAACCCATGACATGATGGCCGTGACACCCCCCATCAATGCATAAAACAGCACATAGCCGAAACGATGGCGCAATGAATGCGCCCAGAGAACCAGAAAATATACTGCCATTGCTTCAATAATTAAAATTAAAATTTCATTGATGATCATTTTTTATATTACTCCGTGGAAAGGGATAGTTAGACAATTGGCCCCGGCATGATGCTGCTCTCCTGTGCCTTAACAAACAAGGCTTTCGTTATTAGTGGGCCTGGGCCCAGTTTTCACCCGTCCCGAAATTCACCGTTAAGGGAACTTTCAAAGGATACACCTGCTCCATCACTTGTTTTGCCAGGTCAATCAAGGCCTGTTTTTCTGCCAGCGGACTTTCAAAAATGATCTCATCATGGACGGACAGGATCATTTTGGATGCCAGGTTGTGCGCCTTTAATGCGGCGGCCATTTTGATCATGGCCAGTTTTATTAAATCGGCGGCACTGCCCTGTATGGGGGTGTTAATGGCGGCTCTCTGGGCGAAATTCCGAAGATTGACATTGGAAGAATTGATATCATCCAGGCGCCGCTTTCTGCCGAAAAGGGTTGAGACCTCGCAGGTTTTCCGGGTGTCTTCTATGGTGGTATCAATGAATTTTTTCACGCCGGAATACCGCTTAAAATAATTATCAATATATGCATTGGCCATTTTCCGGCTGATATTCAGGTCATTGGCCAGCTTGAATCCACTCATGCCATAGACAATGCCAAAATTGATGGCCTTGGCCTGGCTTCTTAAATCCTGGGTAACAAATTCGGGCAGCACCTGGAAAACTTCCAGGGCGGTTCGGGTATGAATATCCTCCCCCTTGTTAAACGCTTCAATGAGGATTTCATCCTCTGCAAAATGGGCCAGGATGCGGAGTTCTATCTGGGAATAGTCTGCTGAAATCAGGATACGGCCTTTTTCAGGAACAAAGGCTTCCCGGATTTTTTTTCCTTCTTCTTTCCGGATGGGAATGTTTTGAAGATTTGGATGGGAGCTGCTCAACCGACCGGTAACGGTAATGGTCTGGTTAAACGAGGTATGAATCCTGCCGGTTTCCGGGTTGATGAGCTGGGGCAGGGCATCGACATAGGTTGACTTCAGCTTGCCAAGGGTTCGGTATCGCAGCAGCCGTTCCGGCAGTTCATGGGTTTGGGCCAGCTTGGTCAACACGTCTACATCGGTGGAATATCCGGTTTTCTTTTTTGTTTTTTTGATGGTTTTCAAGTTGAGTTTTTCAAACAGGATGACCCCTAATTGTTGAGATGAATTGATATTAAATTCCTCTCCTGCAAGGGCATAGATTTGTGTTTCCAGATGTTTTAACTCCACGTCAAAGGTGTTGGAAAGCGTTTTTAATGCCGGTTCATCCACTTTGATACCGGCCATTTCCATGTCTGCCAGAACCGTGATCAGGGGGGTCTCGATGGTTTCCATCAGATCGGACAGGTTTTGATCCGTTATGGCGCGTTGAAAGTGCTGGTAGGCCATAAAGGTCAGGTCAGCGTCTTCAGCAGCATAGGCGACGGCCTGGTCAATGGGGACGTCCTGAAATCCAATCTGGTTTTTGCCCTTACCGGTCACCTCTTCGTAGGAAATGGTTTTATGTCCGAACAGGTTCATGGCAATCCGGTCAAGGCTGTGACCCCTTATGGAAGGATTTAAAAGATATGAGGCAATCATGGTATCAAAGGCAATTCCCTGGAGCGTGATGCCGAACCTGGACAGAACAATATAGTCATACTTGATGTTCTGTCCCACTTTTTTGATCTCCGGATTTTCAAGGATCGGCCTGAATATCCTTAATATTTCTTCTTTGCCGGCCTGTTTGATATCCCCTGGAACCGTGTGGCCGACGGGGATATAAAATCCCTGGTGTCTCTTGAACGAAAAGGAAATCCCCACAAGATTGGCCTCGGTGGGATTCTTGGAAGTGGTTTCCGTATCAATGGCAAATATTTTTTGGGTTTCAAGCACATGGGCCAGATGTTCCAGGGCCTTGGTCTCTGTGACCAGTTGATATGTTTTTTCAGAGGGATCTGCTTCTTGAGCAAATTCCGTGGCAAGGGTTTTAAACTCAAGTTCCTGGAACAACTCAAAGGCCTTTTTTGTATCAAAGGCCTGTATTTTGAATGCTTCAAGTGGTGTATCGACTTCGACAGCAGTATCAATGGTGGCCAGATCACGGCTTAAAAAAACAATGTCCCTGCTGGCGGACAGATTTTCATGTAATTTTTTCTTTTTTTTAAGGGCATCAAGGTTTTCATAAAGGGTCTCAATGGACCCATATTCGGCAATCAGCTTCAGGGCGGTTTTGGGCCCAACGCCCTGGACCCCGGGAATATTGTCCGAGGTATCTCCGGCAAGTCCAAGGAGATCAATGAATTGTAAGGGGTTGATCCCCATGTCCTGTTGGATTTTATCCATGTCCGTTATCGTGTCTTTCATGGGGTCCCAAAGGGTGCAACGGTCGGTGACCAGTTGGATAAAGTCTTTGTCCCCGGTGACCATGACCACCTCAAATCCTTTTTCCTGGGCCAGTCGTGCATACGTGCCCACCAGGTCATCCGCTTCAAATCCCTGTTTTTCCACAATGCAGAGATTGAATGCCGCAATCACCCGTTTGATATCCGGAATCTGGACAATGAGTTCTTCGGGCATGGGGGGGCGGTTGGCTTTATATTGATCATACAGCTGATGCCGGAACGTGGGCCCTTTCACATCAAACATCACGGCCACATATTCCGGTGTGTTTTCCTTTAATAGTTTTAACAGGATCCGGACAAACCCGAAGGTTGCGTTGGTGGGGTGGCCTTTTGATGTGTTCAGGCTTCTGATGGCGTGAAATGCACGGTACAGGAAAGCACTGCCGTCAATGAGAAATATTTTTTTTGGATCCGCCATGGGTACACCCTTTTTTTTATGGTTGAATTTTTTTTTAATACCGGCATATATACTATCTTTTTTATTAAAGGAGAAGTATATTCGCAGCATGAACCAGAAAGCCAGAACCCGAAAAGAAAAACGACGGGATAAAAAATCAAACACCTGTCATTGCTGTGGTCAAACCGTTATGTTCTGCTGGAATTGCCGATGCGGGTTTGCCATGTGCCAGGACTGCATGTATGAGAATCAATGGGGCATGACCTGCAACGGGATTACCTGGCAATGTCCTGATTGCGGAGAACAGAACGGCTACGGCAATCAATAGGCAGTTTAAAGGAGGAGAACATGGCAAGGAAAATCATTGTTGGCACGTTGATATCCGGCGGAGGGACGAACCTCCAGGCAATTATTGATGCCTGTCAGGAGAACCGGATCGATGCCGAGATTTGTTTTACCGGCTCTGACACCCCTTGTGTTAAAGGGCTTGAACGGGCAAAAAAGGCGCAGATTGATACGTTTGTGGTGGATTATGCCCGAATCATCAAGGACTGTAAACAACACGGCATAAAAGACACGGATCTTCCCGAAGATTTTGATCTGGAAGAGATGGTGTCCAAACAGCGATTGATGGTCACGGATGCATCAAAAGAACAGGTGGCGTTTTTCTTAAAAAGCCGGGCCATTGCAGAAAGAAAACTGCTGGATCTCGTCCTTGCTTATGAGATGGATCTGCTGGTCCTGGCCGGATTTATGCGGGTGATGACACCCTATTTTATTGACCGAATCAACACGGAGCCGGGGCAGCACAAAATCATGAACATTCATCCCGCCCTGCTGCCGGCTTTTCCGGGCACGGACGGATATGGGGACACCTTTCGATATGGCTGTAAAATTGGTGGCTGTACGGTTCATTTTATCGATTACGGTGAAGACACGGGTCCCATTATCGGGCAAAAGGCATTTGAAATTGAAGACACAGATACCCTGGATGATGTGAAGCGAAAAGGCCTTGAAAAAGAGTGGGCGCTTTACCCCCACTGTATCCAGAAATTTGCCGAGTCCTTTGCCTGATACCTGCCGGCCGGCGGGCTGAAAAGATGGAATCCCGGTCAAAGATCAAATGCTCGGGTGCACCAAACACCCTCAGGACCGAACAGAATAATTTTTTTGTTGACTTATAGAACGATAATTTGTATCCCAATAAGAAACATTTGAGGGTCACGTTTTAAGGGAATCCTTTTGGGCGCCACTTAAAAATGACTTTTAAATATTATTATGGGATGACAAATTATGAGAGAAGAAGTTATAGCCGAAAACATCCGCCGCATCAGAAAGCAGAATAAGATGACAATCCAGGCGCTGGCAGATTTAACAGGCCTGACCAAGGGGTATCTTTCCAAAGTCGAGCGGTCTAAAACGGCGCCTCCTTTTTCGACTGTGAATCGAATCGCCATGGCGTTTGGTGTTGATTTGACAGTCTTTTTCGTTGACAGAGAAAAGCAATCTGAATCTCCCAGAGATTTGAGGATATCTTTCGACAAAAAAAACGATGACAAAGTTGTCAAAACCCTAGATTCCCACCATGGGTATAAATACAAATCACTTGGACACAACAAAGCCGGAAAAAACATGATTCCGTATTTGATTGAACCGGCTGCTGACGAAAAAGGGGTGTTTCAGCACGAAGGAGAAGAATTTATCTATGTCCTAGAGGGGAAACACGAAATGATTTACGATGGCCAGAGCTATGTTATGGAAGAAGGTGACAGCGTCTATTTCGATGCAGGCGTACCCCATACTGGAAAGGCTATCGGAGGAAAGAAGACGTTGCTTCTTGCAGTTATTTATAATTATAAACGGTTTTAAATAGAGGTATTAAAAAAACAAAGGGTGAGCCATCAGAGATCGTTCACTTAATAACAGAAATCCAAAAAGGGAGAGTGTCAAATGAAACGTATTTTGTTAACCATCTGTATGCAATTTGTTATGATTATCGCTGTTTCGTTTATCTGTTCGACGTGGAATGCTGAGGCAAAAACCGTTACTCTTAGATATTCCAATATGTTTCCACCGGTTCATCCGATCACCAAGCTTGGAAAAGACTGGTGCAAGGAGGTTGAAAAACGGACCAACGGAGCTGTAAAGGTTCATTATTTTCCAGGAAACAGCCTCACGCGGCCGACCGAAGCTTTTGACGGCGTTATCAAAGGGGTTGTCGATGTGGCCCTTAGTTTTTGCAGTTATTCTGGCGGCCGATTTCCACTTACTGAGGTAATTGACCTGCCTCTGGGCTACAAGAGCTCAATGCAGGCTACCGGTATGGCCAATGCATATTTTCAAAAATTTATGCCCAAAGAATTAGCCGATGTCGAGTTGATGTATTTTCACACCTCACCTCCTCATCGACTTTTTACAAAAAAGCCTGTTAGAAATCTGGACGACCTTAAAGGGCTTAAGATCCGCACCACAGGCACTAGCGCTAAAGTGGTGGAAGCTTTAGGTGGTGTGCCCGTGTCTATGCCCATGTCGGATGCCTATGATGCCTTGAAGCGGGGGGTGGTCAACGGGTATATCGGCCCATTCGAAGCGGTTAAAGGATTCAAACTCATTGATGTGGTGGATTATGCTACGATTTTCAAGTCGGCTTATGTCAATGTGGCCTACGTTGTCATGAACAAAAATAAATGGGAAAGTTTTTCTCCGGAAACTCGCAAAAGTATTCAAGAAATCAACAAAGAATTTATGGCCAGACAATGGAAATTATGGGATCAGCTTGATGCCGGAGCAATAGAGGCCTTCACTAAAGCGAAAAAAGAGATAATCAATCTGTCCGATGTTGAGAATGACAAATGGACTGCTCGACTGGCACCGATCCTGGATACTTATGTCAAGGAAAAATCGGCCCAAGGCCTGCCGGGCCAAGAGGTATTGCAGTTTTGCAAAGCGTACCTGAAATCTGGCAATTAAACATTAGGGCAATGTACCGAAACTCCAAGGAGAAATGTCCCATGCGGCATATCATCAAACAAGTACGGGTTTTATCGACTACCATAAATCACATTTCCGTCTTTGGTCTGATCTTCATGATGTTCCTTACATGTGGGGACATCGTGATGCGGATGTTTAGTCATCCCATCCCGGGTACCTATGAGATTGTTGGATTCCTTGGAGCGGTCATTGTCGGTTTTGCTCTGGCCCAGACCACGATTCAAAAAAGCCACGTCGCTGTAGAGATCCTCATAGAAAAGCTTTCAAAGCCAATTCGGAAAGCCTTTTTTCTGGTTACTCAATTTCTGAGTCTGGGCCTTTTTGTATTGATCACCTTTGAAATAATTCGATACGCCGGTGATATGAAAAGAGCCGGCGAGGTTTCTTTAACGCTTAAAATACCTTATTTCCCGGTACTTTACGGCATTGCTTTTTCAACCGGAGTTGTGTGCCTCGTTCTTTTTGTCGAACTGCTTCTGGTCGTAAATGGAAAGAGAGATCCATGGTTCAGTTGGCAAGAATGATTTGTTCCATACCAAGTCAGTCAGCAGTACCCATTGAGCTGAAACCCTTGGAAAATTGGGCTGAAATGTGTCAAGAAGCGATTAAAACCGTCTTGAACGATTTGCAAGTTGGCTGGAATTCAGGAGAAAATATCGTTTCGTCCAAATGTTTTTAGACAGGCGGTTTTTATTGATCCTAATACTGTGAAATTTAGAGTACTCAGTTTGGAAAATATTGATAGGAGATAGATGCATGGATCCAACATTGGTAGGTATTATCGGTCTGATCGTCCTGATTGTTTTGTTGTTTTCAAAAATGCCGGTTGGATTCGCGATGGCACTGGTCGGTTTTGTCGGTTATACATATATCGTATCATTTGAAGCCGGATTGCGGGTATTAGCATCCGATATCTTCGCCACGTGGGGGTCTTACAATTTGACCGTTGTCCCTTTGTTTATCTTCATGGGGCAAATATCCTATCATTCCGGCATCAGCCGCCGGCTGTACAATACCGCCTACACACTTATTGGGCATCTGCACGGGGGACTCGCCATGGCCACCATTTTGGCATGCGCCGGATTTGCCGCTATCTGCGGTTCAACCACCGCCTCGGCCGCGACCATGACTACAGTCGCTCTGCCTGAGATGAAGCGCTACAAATACGACATGGGGCTGGCTACCGGTACAATTGCCGCGGGGGGCAGCCTTGGTATACTCATTCCGCCCAGTGTGATCTTCATTATATACGGAATCATGACTGAACAATCCATCGGCAGGCTTTTTGCCGCCGGAATATTGCCCGGTCTGATGTTATCTGCCATGTTCATGATCACCATTTACATTGTGACCAGAGTGAATCCAGAACTCGGTCCTGCTGGACCGAAAACGACCTTCAAAGAAAAAATAGCCTCCCTTCCGGGGACTATCGAGATGTTGTTTATTTTTATTTTGATCATGAGTGGGCTTTTTCTCGGTTTTTTTACGCCCACAGAAGCTGGCGCCGCTGGCGCTTTCATTACATTGACGCTGGCGGTCATCAGAAGACAACTGAGTTGGAAAAAATTCTTCCTTGCAGGCAACGAGAGCGTAAGAACCGCCTGCATGGTCATGGTTATTGTTGCAGGCG
Organism: Desulfobacula sp.; assembly: GCF_030145145.1. Classification (GTDB taxonomy): domain Bacteria; phylum Desulfobacterota; class Desulfobacteria; order Desulfobacterales; family Desulfobacteraceae; genus Desulfobacula. The sequence continues at coordinate 163,934 of NZ_JAQYWD010000006.1, forward strand.
CCACGATTTTTGGCCATTTTCTGGCGGTAACTCAGATTCCTTATTTGCTTGCTGAATGGGTGGCGGCCCTTCCGCTTCCGGCATGGGCGATCATGACGGTGATTATCCTTATCTATCTGGCTGGCGGGTGTTTCATGGATTCGCTGGGAATGATCTTACTGACCATTCCTATCTTCTACCCGGTGGTCATCAATCTGGGTTACGACCCTATCTGGTTTGGTGTTACAATCGTTCTGATCTGCGAAATGGGCGTCATCACACCGCCGGTGGGTGTCAATGTTTATGTGGTCAATGGTGTTGCCAAAGACGTTTCGCTGCAAACGATCTTCCGAGGAGTGATGCCGATGTTGCTGGCCTTGATCGTCTGCAATTTTCTGTTGATTTTTTTCCCTCAAATCGTTCTATTTTTGCCGAACCTCATGAATTGAGGTTCATCAGCAAATCGCTTACTTTGCGTAGCTTAAAGAGTTGATGCACCTGAATAATAATGGGAATATCAAACTTTAAATTGAGGTGTGGACATCAGCACTATCCCATTTTTTTGTATTAGCCATACAAGATTGGAGAATGGAATCATGCCTACAAGTTTTATTGCCAATCTTCTATCTTCGCATCAGGTGGGATACAATCAAAGAAATTCAGCAATGAGAATAAAGTACCCGATCAAAAATTAAACAGAATCAATTGTCCTGTAATCTATAAAGATATTTTAAAATTAAGGGCTTAACATAAAAGTTGAAAAAAATAATAAACCCATGGAGGAATGATGAATTTAAACGATAGGAAGATATTTAATGAAAAGATGGAAACACTTTCGGACGATGAGCTATATGGACATCACCAGAAAAAATTTCTTAGTCAATTAGAATATCTATACAAAAATTCTAAACTTTATCAAGAAAAATTTAAAACGGCAGATATTCAGTTGGGAGACATAAAGCGCCTTGAGGATATCGTTAAACTACCTTTCACAAAAAAACATGAATTGCGGGAAGCACAGCGATATAACCCGCCGGTAGGCAATCATCGGGCCTGCTCGGAAGATCAACTATCACGTGTGTATTCATCCAGCGGCACCACAGGGGTTCCGACCTACATCGGTCTAACCCGTAACGACATAAATGATGTTCAGGCCGAAGCCATAGCAAGGCTTTGCTGGGCCGGTGGCATCCGGCCAAACAGCCGGGTGGTCAATATCCCGACGGCGCCCTTTATTGCAGACACCTTCAGAGAAGGTATTGAAAAAACCGGGGCAACAAACATTCCGACCGGTTTCAATGTCGACAGAGTCATAAGCGCCTTCAAGTACCAGGGGGCTGATGCCCTGCACGCAACAGTTTCTTTTTGGACTTATCTGCTTGATAAGCTAGAACGCCTCGATATTAATCCTAAAACTTTTGGCCTAAGAAGAATTATCGGCGGGGCTGAGGGCGGCACAAAGCTTATCAGACCCCTGATTGAAGAAAGCTTCGGTGCGACAGCAATTGAAGGCATGGGAATGGGTGAGATGAGCTGTATCATTTTTGGAGAATGTCTTGAAGATCGTGGCAATGGCATGCATTATTTATCTCAGGGAATTGTCCATGTAGAGCTGATCCATCCACAAACACTTGAAACCATACCTATTGAAGCAGGAGCTGAAGGAGAACTGGTGTACACTTCTCTAGAATCTCGCGGTATGCCCCTTATGCGATACAGGTCTCGGGATAATGTCAGGATTCTTTCAACTGCCCCCTGTATTTGCGGCCGGACAGGTTTTAAAATTGAAGTACTTGGCCGGACAGATGATATGCTGACTATTTTAGGTGTCAATGTTTATCCCCTGGCTATCCTGGATGTTGTGTCATCATTGAAACCTCTTGTCAGTGGTGCTGTTGAAATTCAGCTTGAAGCACCAGGCCCGGTTGTGGAGCCACCGCTGAAATTAAAAGTGGAGACAGGAGACCAACCGGGCGATGGAAAAAAATTAAAAAAATTGATTGAGACAAAAATACGAGAAAAATTAATTTTCAGAGCCAATGTTGAACTGGTGGATGAACTGCCAAAAGCCCAGTATAAAACACAACTCATAAAAAAAGTGTATAAATAACGCTCTGATAAATTTTTAGTGAACAAGTGACGGTGAAATACAGGGTGGGGGCACTGCTTGATATAGACCCCTCCCTGGTTTTCCTTCTCAGATGGTTTCACAAGCACTTCCCAATATCCGCCCTTATCTGGGCGATTCTTTTTAACACACCCATCTTTTTGAGGTTTTTCCGGATGCGGATAAACCCGGTGCCATATTTTTCAATATCGCCTGTCAGGACAAAGGGTACTGCCAGATTTCCTTACTTGCCTTAAACCTACCGATATGAATGGAATATCCGTGGTTACCGAATAACAGAATGGCCGCCAAGGCGGGCTTGCCCGACGTGATCAATTTACGCTTGGTCATATTGGTCAGCAGATCATCCAGCAGTGTGATACTTTTTTTTTAAAAACTGGCAGTTCTGGATGGTGGTCGGCACTATCGGGTTTGGCATGTTTTATTTGTTCATCTGTTTCAGTGCAGACCATTCGCCTGGATGGATCATAGCAGCCACCTGGCAGTTGACCATTTGTTATATCCCCTGACCCTTAAGGATACAGTTTGAATGGTTGAATCTTTGAAAAGTTAATGAATAGTTGCAAGAATAATTGACTCTTGAAATTTGAAAAAGCCTCCATATTGTGGTTTAAACAATTTGAGATAAAGCGCGAACTCACAGGGAAAGTCTTGGGTAGCTTTTCTATCATAGAAAACCCGGATTTCACGTTAAAGTCCACACCACCGTCCTGATGCTGAGCACCCAGCACTTCTTTTTTTGGAAGTTGTCGCTCTATTTGGAATTTTGCTCATGACGGATGATACCATCTATAGTCGCGAGTAATTCGATTCAAACCTATGAAGTTTTTTGCATTATTATAATATTTATTGTAACGTGAATTTGATCAAACGTGCTTAAAGATACTGGTAGAATTCTTGAACCTTTGAAGGATTATGGCTAATGCAAGTATGTAAAAAATCGTCCTCCAGCATAATTATAGGTCAAAATCATGTCTAAAAAGTCCACCTACGAAGAACTGAAAAAAAGAGTCCAAGGATTAGAGCAGGTTGAACTGGAACATAAGCGGACTGAGGAAGAACTTGCGCAGATATTTTCCATGTCCCTTGATATGATCTGTATCGCTGAAATCAATACTGCAACCTTTCTTAGAATCAATCCTGCATTTACAGATATCCTTGGTTACTCTGAAGAAGAACTATTAGAAAAGTCATTTTTTAAATTTATTCATCCTGATGACATTGATTCAACACTATCGGTGGTTGAGAAGAAGCTACAGAGTGGTGCAAAGGTAATCAATTTTGACAACCGATATCGGTGCAAAGATGGAAGTTATCGATGGTTGAGTTGGGTATCTCATCCCGACCTGAAAAAAGGCGTCACTTTTGCAATTGCCCGCGACATCACTGAATGGAAACAAAAAGAAGCTGCATTGAAAAAAAACAAAGCGCTCCTCGACGCCACCGGCCGTATGGCCAGAGTGGGAGGATGGGAATTGGATGCAGATACAATGGAGTTGACTTGGACTGATGAGACCTATCGCATTCATGATGTTCCATTGGATCAAAATCCACCTTTACAGGAAGCGATCAGTTTCTTTCACACTGAAGACAGGCCACAGCTTGAACAAGTCATTAAACGAGCACTTGATCACGGTGAGTCCTATGACATGGAGATCCGATTCATCACCGCCAAAGGAAAACATCTGTGGACACGGAGCATATGCCATCCAGAGATCGTTGATGGGAAAACTGTCAGGCTGAAGGGAACCTTCCAGGACATCACCAAGCAAAAAATAGCAGAACTTGCTCTCAAGGAAAGTGAAGAGCGTACCCGATACCTTTCGGAAGCTTCAATGGAAGCAATTTTTTTCACAAAAGATGGGTTCTGCATAGAAGCAAACAAGGCCGCTGCTGAAATGTTTGGCTGCAAAGATCCTTCAGAATTAATAGGGCTTTTTGGGACAGATATCATTGCCCCGGAAAGCCATGAAATTGTCAAAAACCACATGCTAAAGAATAAATTTGATACTTATGATGCAATTGGAATGCGTAAAAATGGCCAAAAATTCCCAATTTCCATTCGAGCAAAGACAATGCCTTATAAAAATAAAGGAGTTGTCCGGGTAACATCAATCATTGATATAACAGATCGTAAAAAGTCAGAAAAAGCCTTGATCAATTCTGAACTAAAATGGCGAAATGTTCTTGTTAACACACCTCAAATAGGCATTACTCTAAACCCTGAGGCTAAGATAACTTTTGTAAATACACATTTTTTGAAATTGACAGGTTGGGAGGAAAAAGAGGTTATCGGCCAGGATTGGTTTGATATGTTCATCCCCGAACATATTCGAGAAGAGGTGAGAAAGTTTTTCCTTGAAGTAATGAGGCAAAAGACTACCACTGGATTTTCCACTTATGAAAATGAGATCCTTGATAGACATGGTGTACACATAAATGTGTCCTGGTCTAATGTGCTTACCAAAGATATTAATGAGAATATCGTTGATGTTACATGTTTAGGTGTTGATCTGACAGAGCGCCGGCGGGCTGAAACAGCACTTAAAGAAAGTGAAGCTTATATGCGAAGCATCTTCCGAGCTGCGCCGACGGGTATTGGAGTCATACATGACAGGGTATTCAGGCAAGTCAATGATAAATTTTGTGAAATGCTGGGTTTTTCAAGAGATGAGTTAATCGGTCAGCAGTCGGTACTTATTTATCCTTCAGTTGATGAATTTGAAAAAGTGGGTCGGGAGAAATATGAACAAATAAAGGTAAAAGGGACAGGGACTGTCGAAACAGTAATGAAGCGTAAAAACGGGGAACTTATTAACGTTTTAATGAGTTCAACACCTATTGAAATCAATGATTTAAGTGCTGGTGTTACTTTTACAGCGCTTGACATCACTGAAAGTAAGCAGGCAGAGAAGGCACTGCAGGAATCCCATGAACGATTCCTTACTGTGTTGGAAAGTATTGACGCCACTATTTATGTTGCAGATATGAAAACTCATGAGATTCTTTTCATGAACAAGCACATGATTGATAGTTTTGGTCTGGACCTGACAGGTGAAATATGTTGGCATGCTTTCAGAGGAGAATCAAAACCATGTAAACACTGTAACAATGATAAGCTTATCGATGAAAATGGTATCCCGACAGGTGTTATTTCTTGGCAGGGTAAAAATCCAAAAACAGGGAAATGGTACGTCAATTATGACCGGGCAATAGAATGGATTGACGGCCGCTTGGTCCGAATCCAAATCGCAACCGACATTACAGATCTGAAAAAAATGGAAGAACAACTTCGCCAGGCCCAAAAAATGGAATCGATTGGAAGGCTTGCAGGTGGAGTTGCGCATGATTTTAATAATATGCTGAGTATTATTCTTGGCAATACTGAAATGATCTTGGAAGATTTAGATAAAACAAATCCAGTTATTAAAAACCTCCATGAAATTTATAAAGCTGCCGAGCGATCAACCAACCTTACACGCCAGTTATTAGCTTTTGCTCGCAAACAAACAATTTCACCTAAAGAGCTTGACCTGAATGAAGCTATCGAGAGAATGCTGAAAATGCTGAGACGGTTGATCGGTGAGAACATCAACCTTGCTTGGCTACCCAAAATAAACCTTTGGTCGATCAAGATAGATCCTTCCCAGATTGATCAAATTTTGGCCAATTTATGCGTTAATGCAAAAGATGCTATAAAAGATGTCGGAAAAGTTACGATTGAGACTGACAATGTAATTTTTGACATGGACTATTGCCTCAAATACAATGGTTTTGTGCCTGGTGATTATGTAATGATTGCGTTCAGCGACAATGGGTGTGGCATGGATAAGGAAATATTAGGAAACCTTTTCGAACCGTTTTTCACTACAAAAGGTATTGGCGAAGGAACAGGTCTCGGATTGGCAACCGTATACGGAATTGTAAAACAAAACAATGGGTTCATCAATGTTTACAGCGAAGTGGACAAAGGAACAACTTTCAGACTCTATTTTCCAAGGCATGCAGGGAAAGTACATCTGGCCGAAAAGCCGGTATCAAAAAAAACTGATGAAACAGGCTGGAAAACTATCCTTTTAGTGGAGGATGAAGAGGCCATTTTAAAAATGGCGACCTTGATGCTCGAACGCTTGGGTTATAGTGTAATTGCGGCATCGAATCCTATGGAGGCCTTAAAAATTGGGAAATCACATGCCAAACAGATTCATCTGCTCATTACCGATGTTGTAATGCCTGGCATGAATGGTCGAGAACTATCTAAAGAAATGTATAAACACTTTCCAGATCTTAAATGTCTCTTCATGTCCGGGTACACTGCCAACGTGATTGCCCATCACGGAGTATTGGATGACGATATGCAGTTTATCCAAAAACCATTCTCAAGGCAAGATTTGGCTGCGAAAGTCAGGGAAGTGTTGGATGAATACGAAAATCCATAGATAATTTGGCAGGTTGACGGTGAGTATTTTGTCTATCTACAGTCGCTGTACGCACTTAATCAAAAGGCGTTGACTTCTTTTTCCAGTGCTGACCGCAATCAAAATTTTACCGGAGGAGATTAGTATTCAAAGTCCGGGCTTTAAGAAAACCCGTGGGCGATATTACATATTGTATTTGAATTGTTTTTATAAAAACACCCGGACTGACAGGGAAAGTCTATGGTCGTTATCCATCTGAAAAACTGGACTTAGTCGATAGGTAGTCCTCGCTTTTTTTTGCAAAAAGAATTCTGTTCCCTTTTTACTGACATCGACCGCATCCATCAGATGGCTCAACCTGATGCCCTGCCACCTGGAATCCAGAAGTGTCCATCCGGTGACACAGTGGACATCACAGATAAGGTCGGTCTGAGGAAACTTCATGAGGTCGTCCCACTTGAAAATCGTGGACTTTTTCACCTCCCCTTTAATCTGCAGCTGCCATTTGGGATCAAGGCCCGGGCCTGAGATCCCTCCCATTGGCTGAATGGATTCAACCGCCATCTGCCCGGGTGGTAACCGCGGCCTGCCATCCGGCCTTAACTGGTCGGCCAACTCATCATTGGCAGCATGCGAGAGTTTAACAAAAGTTCCGGGCAGGCCGATCTGAACCAGTGCACCACCGGAAAGCGCCATAAATTCACGTCGTGACAACTTGTTGTTTTCCATTCGGCCTCCATTAATTGAGGATTTAAGCAGGGATCGAGAAGTCAAAATGGGTTTGACAAAAAATTAGAAAAAACAGTTGTCTATAAAGTACGTCTGAAACACAGACCGTCAAGCTGTCCGAAAAGGGGGACCTCTGAAAGCATTTTTCCCGATGAGGGGATACGAAAAAATGCAAATTCGGAAGCAGCGCGATGAATCAAGACCGTTTGACAGGTATCGGGACAAATCCGGCTGACCAGGAAAAAATAACTTAACTTTGGTGCCAGTTTTCTTGGAGAGGATCACCTTATATCTTCTGTACTTTTAAAGCCTATAGAAACCTTTTTTTGATGATGCCTATGAATGATATCCGGTATCGCCCATGTATCTGGTTTTATCAACTGACCATACAATTCTGGTCCATCTGAAACACTTCCATCATGATCGAATGATCGATCATATTGACCCCATGAGCTAAGGCATCAACTAAATCCCTGTCCTCCCAACCCATTTCCTTTAGCCGGTTAATATCGTCAGCATCTATTGAACTCGGGGCTTTGACAGCTTTGACAACGAAAGCCAACATAGCTGAATCTTTCTTTTCTAACAGATTCTTTGTTGGATCGGCTTCTATTTTGAGAATATCTTCATCTTCCAAACCCTGCTTTTTTAAAATATGTTTGTTGAAGTCCATGCAAAAGTTGTAGTTCAAGTTATGGGCTACCAAATAGCGGATATGAGATAGCAGGGCAAAGCTGAGCGTAGGATGATTTGTATAATAATTTATCCTTTGTAACTGATTATCGAAAATGGCCGGGCTGGCACTCATCATCTCTAAGGGTCTGGGAATAACACCTAAATTTTTCATGAACATGCCATAGGCTTCTTTCATTTTGCCCTCCGCCTTTTCGAGTGACACGGTATTGATCAGGGCCATAGATACCTCCTTTATTGATAAGAATTAAGGTTTTGTTCAGATGGTATCTTTGATACATGCATATTTTACAAATTCAGGAGTGAAAGAAACCATCGTAAATAATTTTTATGTATAGTTCAGATTCACGTTACACGACCCACCGTCTCAATGCAATAATCGTAATAAAAATTCAGCAAATTGAAACCTGACCAGCGGTATATAGAATTCCCGCAGGAAAAATATTTGTCGTTGATCAAAAATCCCTGCAATGATGGTATACATGGTCGCTACTCAAGATTTCAAATCAGGCAGGTTTAACAGGGAAAGTCTTGGGTTCTCATCGCCTGACAAAAGGATCTTGTCCTGCAAGTAGTCCTCGCCTCAACCTACCTCAGTTTGATCTGCTATAATTTCAGGAATTCTATCATAATTTGATCTGATATCATTGATATCTTTAGCGGCTTTTGGCGGATAACCTTTTATTTATAGAGATTTCTTTTTAAAATATCTTGAAAAACTTCTGCCCAAAAGTGGTCGATGAGTTTGAATTCCATAATTCATTTTTCCCGCAATCTTAAAAGTGGATACGAATTAAAATACTGGGTCTTTACTCTTTAAAAATATCCACCTTGGTTTCAAGACATTTTCGTAATGACAAATCATTCACACCCAATTCAAACCAACTATTCGGTTTCTGATAGAAATCAAGCCCTCTACCTATTTTTATTGTCCAGCCATTTTCCAGCCTGATTTCACGATCATGCAGATTTTGATCGAGTTTTATGTCCAAGACAATATCAATTTCAAGCAGGCTTTGTTTAAGCTCATCAAGACTGTCCCTCATTTCAGAAACATTCGTATTCTCATCAAATGATGTTACCAAATTTATTTTTCGGATTGTTGAATGTCGTACAATCGTCTCGCATAACCTAATAAAATTTTGAATTTGATGGGATGCCCGGATATAAGGATCTTCTATGGTGATTCCACTGGAGCCTTTAAAATAAGGTCTCATGATGGATTCATAACTGTATCCTGTATCACCGTAAAAAATAGTAAAATGTTTTTCCTTTGGCTGATCTTTCAGCACTTAATTTATTTAAATCTATAGCTTTAATGTTTTCCATAATATCTTCTTCAGGAACTGTGGCTACTT
>NZ_JAQYWD010000069.1 GCF_030145145.1 Desulfobacula sp.
CAAAGACTCGGATGCCAGGGTTGGTGTCCGCCGGGATCCACAAAATGCCAACCGAAAACAAAAAATATTTGGATATAACCTTGTCCTGACTACTTCAGTTGAGATTGACCTGAAACTTGAACTACCTGTTGCAGCAACCAATATTGCCGGCAATGCTGAAGAAGGGGACATCCTCATTGAGAACAACGAACAGATTGCTGCTTTCCATGAAACCCAGACATCTGTTGATATTGCTGATGCAAAATATGATATTACCAAAAACTATCAATATTTAAGGGATAAAGGATCCATCCCGATCATTGATTACAATCCAAGACGGGAAAATATCAGCTCTGATGCTTTGCATGCGAGAGGATATGACACAAATGGGTGGCCATACGCACCTTGTGGTTTAGTAACAAGGCCCAACGGCTTTGATGAAAGATTACAACGTCATACCTTTTGATGCTTTAAACAATGTCTCAAACTCAAAACCAGGGGCATCATCAATCTACAGGATAATTATGATATGGGGTCATGCCGATACATTGAAAACCGTAATGGATATTCCCGGCACATGTATATAAAAGATCAGCCAAGACTTCAAAACCAGATCCCAAGGGGAACAAAGCGTTACAACACCATAAAACGGGCCAGGTCTGCATCAGAAAGAGCCAACAGCACCATCAAGGAAGATATTAAAATTATAGACAAACCCATCATTTATAATAAAACCAGGGCGGACATCCTGTCACAGATTGCGGCCATTGTTCTGTTACTACACCGGGCCATGGTGTTTATTGCCCGAACGACCCTCCTGCTTCAAAAATGCTCCGACTCGAATGACCCTGGGGCAATCAACAAAATAGTCGGGACTCCTATCCCCAAATCCATCCGGTCCCTTATCCAGCTGGAGTAAATGCTGCCAAGGGGTTTTAGGTGGATTCTTCTTTCCCAAGAGTCATATGCAGACTCTACAGCATCCTATTTTCCTATATTAATTTTTCCTCCCATTTTTAACTGTTTTTGTTTTTACTTCACTGCCTTTTTTGAAAATATTTTATTAAAAGCGAAATCTTATCTTTCTGTATCGTAACTTTTGCATAATCTGCTGATTTTAAGCCGCTGTATTAAACACCCTCCAACAGTGTTAAAAGCGACTTCTTGTCGCAACCGGTGTATGTTGATTGTTGAAATAGGTATGCTGTCCCCGGAATTCCTGTCCCCGGAATTCAACATCTCCTATATGCTGGCCACTGCCCGGATTGGAGATCCGTCTGCCTGCTGAAAGTACAGAGGAAAACAACTGAATCCAAAAGCCCCCCCATGAAGCTGATCCAGGTTTGCCAGGTTTTCAACAATCACCATATCCGATCCAAGCAGAATTTTATGGATGGGATAGGTCCGAGTATCAGCACTGTCCGCAGAGATGGCATCAAATCCGATGCCTTTTAACCCTATCCCTGCCACCCACTCAGCAGCCTCCGGGGTGAGTACCGGAAAGTTGGAAAAATAGTTGTCCGTTCCCCAATAACGACTCCAGCCTGTATGAATCAGTAAGAAATCAATGTTTTTCAGTTGATTCTCAACAGGGTTAAGAACCCCAAGATCTATGGAATTATCCTCATTGGATTCAAGGTGTACAACGATAGCGCTACCGTAGAAATGACCGATATCATACTGGTCCAGAAATTTTCCGCCCTTTATCAAATGGGCCGGAGCATCCATATGGGTGCCTGTATGGGAGTAAAATGTGATTTTTTTTTCAAGGAAACCATCCTGCTCAATAGAACAGCCAATGCTGGTTACCGGCTGTTCGGTGCCTGGATAAACAGGCATATCTTCATGGATGGGATGGGTAAGGTCAATGAGTGTGGTCATAATAATTTTCAGGAACTCCTATAAATATCTTTTACATATTTTTTAAACCAAATGGGTTTGTTAAAAAGTACATAAAGTAAAATCACAGCAGTAATCGGAAACGGGATAATCAAATCAAAAACGGATAGTAAAATCAAATATATTAGTATTTTAGATTTTGTTTTCATGTTTTGTTTTTAAGATCCTTCACAGCGTCTTTCAAAACTGGACAGATTCCTCTCCATGGACAAGCAGGCCCAGAATAATTTTGTCCTGGGGCGACGGCTGGGATATTATCAGCGGCTTTCGGACATGGACACCTCCATGAACCGCGACTTTGTCGACAAAAAGCTGGCCACGGTCAAGGGACAGGATCTTGAAGCCATCTTCCATGATCTTCGCAGGCAGGTAATCTAAAAAAGTAGCGTCTGTCATATATGATGGGCCTCCTGTTTAGATGTTGCCGATAAGTTTATAAAGTCATCAGGGCTCGTAATTGGTTCAATCTTATATCGTGCCCAAAATCCTATCAGATTCTCTATAGGGATGTTTTCTTCGATATTGGTAAATCCAATATCTGAAATAAAATCTTGCAGATGCATCCTTTTTGTTGGCAATCCTCTGAGTTTGAATAACCACTTGATCAGATTTGATTTTGCTAAATCAAAATCCCTTGCTTTTTCATACACTTTATCAATAGAACTATTTATTACAGTTTCATGATATTCGTTGAACGAATATCTTGGTAAATACTTATCAATTAATTTTTGCTTAATCATTGTGTTAACCCAGAGCAGCGGAAAGCCCGTCAATAAGTTGGCTGATTTCATCCTCGATTGTGTAATGAAGGAATGATAATCGTAGGATACCCGTGTCAAGGGGGATGTTCAATCCCATTAACGGACGGACACTGTAAAAATGTCCTTGCCCTGCCATCAATTTCTTTGCTGTCAGTACCGCAAAGATCTCATCAATTGATTTCTTTTTTGGTACGATGGATACGGTTGGGACTCGCAGTTCTGGATCATCCGGTCCAACAATGCAGATATCATCGCGCTGGCGCAGCCATTCCAGGAGCTTTGCCAGCAGACGTCTCTCATGATCCTGGAACAGTTTTTTAAGATGCCTTCCTTTTTCTGCCGGATCAACCGCTTTAGAGAAATGGTGCTCATAAACCGTATCAAGATACCGGGCCACACCGGAAGCAGCAGCGATCTGGGCATGGTCAGGGCCAGCCGGCAGCATCTTTTTGCGAATAATGTGCTTATTAAAGAAGTGCCCCTGGTTGGGCAACTCATCCATGACCTCTTTTTTAATGGTCATGAGCCCAAGATGCGGTCCCCATGTTTTGTAAAGGGAAAACAGGTAAATATCCGCCCCCAGCGATCCAATGTCCGGCAGTCCATGGGGGGCATAGGCCACCCCGTCCACAACTACACAGATGCCGGCTGTCTTTGCCTTTGCCTTTGATACGATTTCAGCCACCGGATTGACATGGCCAATGATATTGGAACAATGAGGGAATGCCAGCAGCCTGGTTTTATGGGACAGCATGGCATCCAGATCATCCGGATTCAACATTCCGGTCTCAGGATCAACGCGCCATTCCTTGATTACGATGCCTGTTTTTTCAAGACGTCTCCAAAATCCCGCATTGGCCTCGTGATCCTGGTTGGATAGGATGATTTCGTCCCCCTCGTTCCACAGTTCTCGGAAGGCCTGGGACAGAACATAGAGGTTCTGAGAGGTTGACGGGCCGAACTGGACTTCATCTTCGCTGACATTGAGGTATGCTGAAAGTTGGCTGTAGGACGTATTCATTGCCGCCCCCGCTTTTTGTGATGCCGGGTAATTATAATAGGGTTGAACCTTGGTCCGTGTATAGTAGTCGTTCAGACCGGAAATCACCTGCCGACATGTATAGGACCCGCCTGCATTTTCAAAGAAACCCCATCCGTTTAATGACGGCTCTTCAAATGCAGGAAATTGACTTCTGATAAATTTTGAATCCAACTGTGTCATAAATCACTCCTCCAAATTTTTGTGGAATCTTATTCGTATCTCTTTAGAAACGTCCGCCGATAAAAAATCCGGTTTTCGGTGTCCTTGAAGCAAAAAAAGATCATTTAGGATCCAGTTGAAGGATGAGATTCCTGCGGGCTGCGGAGCCAGGCCTGTTCAACCACATCCCGCGGCCGGGCTTTCCCGTGGGCGGGCAAAAAGAGGTGGCAGTCGGTATCGAGGAGGGTTTTCCAAGTTCGGACCATCTGGCCTGCGTCTACCCCGAAGGGGGGAAGCACCCCGTTTTTCGTTGTCCAGGTTACCCTCATTCCCCCCAGGAAACATTCACTTCATCCTGTGTTATAGCTTTTTAATATTTCAATATTGTTGTCAAGTATCCTATTGCCAACATATACTGAACAAATTCTTCCTCTTTATGGGGCCCCACAAACTGACAGTTTTGTAACGTTTAGAATATGCGGCAAACCGGTTACAACTCAAAAATCACCGGTGAAATCCGGTGCATTTTTAATAAATGGTTAAGGATAATTGAAGAGAGAGGGATTTTTGTTGTCTGTTGAGCCATGTTTTTTTACACCAGCTGAATTCTTATTTGACCTGCGCCTTCAAGCATCTTTCCAGAACTGTTAATCATACATGAGCCCTGAATTGTACAGGGTCTAGAGTACATACTTTATCCAGTCTGCCCTGCAGCATAAATAGTTTGAGGGCCTTTCTAAATGAAAATACTCTGTAGAGATTGTAGTCTAAAGAATTTTGCGGTGTTCGTTCTTATTAAAAGGCTTCCCTTCATTATCTCTACCATAACCCTGAAAGACCTCGCGAACATGCCATTTAATATGCGCAGCCTCGAGAGCTACTAAAGAATTCCCGACTCGGACATTAAAACCACAGACGGCACATTGATATTCATACGCATTTAAAATTTTATCCCTGAAGTTCGGATCTCGCTTTCTTTTTATTTTATTATTGTATTCAAGATCGATTCCGACAGCTTCTAGGATATCTTCGTGTATTGAAGTCGGGAAGTTTTTCTCTAAAATATTTGTCATACGTTTCTTGACAAAAAACATCTTCCTAACTTAGTCTTATCATGGTTTTGCACTTCCACTGTTTTTTTGTAAAACAAAAATGACTTCATTAATACTGATTCTGCCATCTTTATTTGTATCAGCAATTAAATATAATTCAGATTCACTTACACCTGTTGCAACTCTTAATGCTATCATTGCATCAATAAGATCAGGTGGAAGATTGCTGTCATTTATGTCCCCTGGGATAAGATGATCAAGTTCCCCTCCAAGAGACACGCTTCCAAGCAGTCTGCCCTGGTCATTGTTGATAATTAATTCAGTATTCTTGACTCCCAAGGTAGATGGCAGACATTGTACAGCAATAATACAGCTGGTTTGGGCAGGGAGTGTCTGGTCTTTGCAGGGAGCGTCAATAATAGAATAATCATTGACGTCCTGTCCGGACAGAGCAATGTCACCCAAACTCATTGGCACCTGGGTCTTGTTAAAAACAATTATGTTTTTAACAAGACCTTTGTATGAAATTTTTCCAAAATCATAGGACTCAGGGTCTAAAATATTCAGGGTGTAAATGGTTGATGCAGTATTGTTTTCTTCACTGATCTCACTGATTTTATTTTCCGGATCAACAACAAATGAAATTTCCGGAGTCCATGAAGAATAATTATAAAATTCAAGGGCTGCAGGCAAAGAGACCTGGGCTGTTAACCCTGGTAGAATATCCGGTATTATCATTGTATCGATAATATCTTCCTGAGCTTTAAAAAGGACTTCCACATCATGGGCCTGTATGGAACCATTATTTTTGATATCTGCAACAATATGATACGTTCCGTCAGGCTTTTGATCAAGACCACAGTGGACTGCCTCAAGATCAGGTCTGATGATTTCAAATTGAGCTTTGTTGTTGTCTTCGCTGCTTTCCACAGTGTTATTATCAGGGTCAGCAACAGCATAAACAGTATATTCGATTATATCAGCAGGGATTGTCCAGTCTATGCTTGCCTGACCTGTTTCACCAGCTTTAAGGCTGGCAGGTGTGATGTTAACACTTGAACTTCCTATCAACACGCCTGAAACAGCCGGGTCACCCAGATAAAAGGAAATGGATTCATCTATTATGCTTAAATCTCCATTGTTTAAAACCTTTGCGGTCAGGGTCACAGCATCGCCGGGTAAAGGCGAAACCGGATCCATACTTATGCTTTCAGGGGGCATCATCAGGTCAACAGTCAATTCATAGGTCATATGAAATAGCCCTGTTGCACCGGTATCAGCATCTTTTTTATTAAATACAAGGTGAAGCATATTGTTGCCATCAAACAATCCATCAAAATCTTTTTCCATCTCAGGGTCGTCGGTCAATCTTAAATCACTGCTCCACAGGGAATTATTGTTATCATAAACAGAATAAAAAAGATCAATACCCTTATCATCAGACTCCTGCCATAAAATAACAAGATGATCATTCAGATCTGAATAAAATTTAAAATCCATGAGACCTGCTGACAATATATCTGTTTTTATTGTTTCATACGGATAGGGTGACGCCCAGTTTTTAAGATGCACAATGGTATCTCCCCTGAGCCATACAAGTTCAGGATTTCCCAAAGTATTATAAAGAATCTGGGAATTGGTATCAGCTGTATCTGCGGGATCATCGGCAGTCACCCTGGTGGGTGATCCCCAGTTTGTGCCGTCAAACTCAATCAAAAAGATTTCCTGGTCATTAGAAGCCGGCTCTACTGATCCTTCAGGTGCAATAAAAGTTCCATCCATATCTTTTGTATAGGTCAGAATGCCTTGAGTTCCATTATAGGCAAATGAGAATTTAAAGCAGTCTGCAAGGGCATCGACAACCGTGTTTACACTTGAAAATCCGTTTCCATTCCAGGTGGCATAGTGAACAGCGGTAGGGTTAGCAGTATTGCCGATCAACTGGTTCCCTTCATTGCTGAACCACAAAAGCATCAGATTCCCGTTACTGCCCCGCCTGAGCATTGGATTGTAATCCATATAAATATTGTCTGTCAGTGCTTGGGGTTCTGACCATGCCGGTGTAGCCGCTTCCGGATCATAGGCAGAATAAACAATTTCAATTTCAGGAACCATATCAAGAATACTCTCACCGGTAAAATTTTCATTTTTTACCCGCTGCCACACGCAAATTATCTTTCCTGTGCTGTCATATGCGATTGAAGGAGAAAAGTCAGCTCTTGTATCATCAAGAATTGGTGCCGGATCTGTATAATCACTCCCATCAAAAAAAGAATAATAAATTTCAGTATCCTGGTTTGCCGCATTATCAGGATCTAAATAAACATATGCAATGGCGGCATTCCCGTTATATTCTGCGATGGCAGGATCTGAGTGTGGAAATACATTTTCAACAACCTGAAAGTTTGTTTTGGCACCAGTCCCGCCAATGTCCTGGGCTGATCTGCTTGAAAAGGTCACTTTTTTATTATAATCACCATAATCTAAAAAATCCCTGGACACTGGCTGCAATGTATATGTCGGGATACCCTGAGTATAGGATAAGGATTGTGATGTAGTTGCAGGATAAGTATACGGATGAGTGTATCCAATTTTCCATGCCCATCCCATGATAGTAAATTGTATATTCGCAGTCAGTGCTGCATCAAGTTGCCTGAAATAATCAGGATCAGCAGGAACCTGCCAGGATATTTTACCGTTTCCACCCCCTGTCACTTCTGCTTCAAGGTCATCAATAATATCAATGCTCATCCCGAGTCCAATGCCGGCATCCGTTTGAATGTCAGCTTTGTTAAAACCGATTTCGCCGGTGGCGCTCATTATTTCAAGAGCCATTTCAGAGCCTGTGGTTATACTGCCTTTAATTTTTGCCCTGTCATTAAACCAGCCCACAGCGCCACCAATCAAAGGAAGGTTAACCGCTCCTTCAAGGGCAGGAATTATAGTGACAGGCCCGACTTCTTTTTTAAGAGTTCCTTTAACCCCGAGTATCAGACTGGTCTCTTTCCATTCAAGCCCTTTATTATCTTCGTATTTCAGGTTCCCCTTCCCACCAAGTTTTATTTCAATTGTACCTCCGGCAGCATCAAATCCTGATTTTCCTCCGGCTGCGATACTGCCGCTTCCATCTGTTTTCGCTTCTAACTCTACAAATGCCTGGGTTTCCTTGATTCCAAAAACCCGGCCGCCTATATACGGGAATAGCCCCCAGGCAGAGGTCCTCCACCGCCAGGCGGATAAGTCGCACCGCATGGGCCTAAATCTTCAGTTGAAGCAAGTCCGCCGGTTGTGGCATAATAATATCGCCAGTCGCCGCATTTATTGTCGTTGCTGTAATAGCCTTCAGATTTGACAAAATAGGGAGATGACTCCGTTGAGTGATAAAACTTCCATTTGCCATCCTTTTTGCCATAGGCATAGTTGCCTTCCTGATCTTTTATCCGCTGATTATAATAAGTATAGCCGTAGGATGTATATGTCGTTGTAATCCATTTTGTATAAGCACCATGCAGCAAACCATTTTTATAGGTTGCATTTTCATGCATATGGAAGTAGTAGGGGTTGTACTGACTGAAATCTGGAGCGCTCCGCCATTTTTGATAAACACCGTCCAACAACCCGTAACGATAATTTGTGAAAGATTCTATTTGACCGGTGGATTGAGTCCATTGTTTGCTGCTACCATGCAGCACTCCATTCTGATAATTTTTTTCCCAGTGTTTGACATATCCATAGCTGTAATGGGGTCTATACCATGCTTCATCCAGGCCATGCTGCTGCCCGTGATTCCAGTGAATAATCTGGCTGACTGTGGGATACGTATAATATCGGGTGTCCGTACCATGTTTTACCTGTTCATTGGCTGCATTCAGATAATAGGTATACTTGGCAGTGGTACTTTCAAAAGTTAATAATTCAAATGCAAAACCAGTATGGCTTAAAATTAAAACCACGAGCAATACTATACAAAACAAAAAATTAGCGCGATAAGATCTATCCACACTTTTCAGTTCAATCCCCATTTGCTACCCCTTATAATGTGCATAAATAAAAATGGGGTCGGACAAGACCTGATCCCATTTTAAAATTACTGGCTCATCCTTTGAATATTGACCCCATCACCAAATGTTTAACAAAAAAAGGGGCTTTGATCATGCCACTGCCAACCGTCTGGCAGCCGGATTTCAGAACAGATCCGGTCATGGAACCAGGCCAAAATGTTCTTGCCATCGGCCCGTTCCAGGCGCGGCAAAAATTCCAGGGAGACGGGTTCGAACTCCCGGGAGCGCAGATAGGTCTCAAAGGTGGCATTGATCTTTTCCCAGAGATGGCCTGATTCCTGCTGGCACAATTTTACATTCCACTCCAGACCATCGGTCAAGGCAGGATTTGAAATATTAGACGACCCCACATAGGCCGCACCAAAAGCGGTTTTCCGATCTGGGAGAATTGGCAAGGGCAGGATCAAGGACTTGCAGCAGACGTTTGCCCTCCAGATCAATGTACCCATGGCCAACCCGATTTTTTTCAATGGAGTTGCAGGCCGAAAAGATGAGTTCATTGCACACGGCAATCTGTTTTACAAGCTTGTCACGGCCTTTGACCCGTGCCAGGATGCCGGCAAGGTATTGTTCCATGTAGCGGGCCAGTATGCCGTGGCTTTCTTCAGTGTCCACCCGGGTGGTGATGCTTTTGAGCCCCTTATCCAGTTTATCCAGCTTTTGCTTCAGTGCCTGTGTGATCAGTTGTTCGTATAATCCGGGTTGGATGGCCATGGGTTAATTTCCTAGAAAGCGGCAGTCCGAACAAGGGTCCATTTTCAAAGAGGAAAAGAAAATTATCACCTTGTATCATACCGCAATTAGCACAAGTGTTTGCCCAATAACGGACCCCTTTGATTGATTAACCAAAATCTATATGTATCAATAGGCCTTGAAGCCATTTACTTCCTTCAGGGGTGACCAACCAGTATAATGCACCACATAGTAGCCAAATGCCGGGGGTAATGCCCTGGACAGGGTGGGGGATTAAAACCCCCGGCTACCCGATTGGGATTATATTGTCCCTGGAATTTGCAGATCAGATTCAAATACGATTATTGGGGCAACTCGGTCCCTTCGTTCATGATCTGTATGTACTCCACATATGAATATAGACGGTTACGCTTCTGTCCGGTAATTTCTTTAACGATACCAAGCTTTTCAAGTTCGCGAAGGCATGCATTGACTGTGGCTGGTGAAAGTTGCGTTTTCTCCTGGATCGAGTTCGGTGAACCTATTGGGCGCTCCAGCATTGCCTTATGAATGAGATGGGCCGAACCGGATATGCGTTTTAGTCCATTAATGCGCAGCCCGTCTTCAGTGGACAATCTCATCAATTGTTGAGATGTTTCAACGGCTCTTGTTGCTGTATGAATAACGGCATCGGCAAAGAAATCGAGCCAAGTCTCCCAATCACCGGTCAACCTGACTTGGTTGAGAAGTTCATAATAGCGTTGGCGGTGTGTTTTGAAATAAAGACTGAGGTACAGCATCGGTTCTTTAAGGACTTTTTCAGAACATAACAGCAGCGTGATTATCAGACGACCGAGACGACCATTGCCATCAAGGAACGGGTGGATGGTTTCGAATTGGACGTGGGCTAATGCAGCCTTGATCAACACCGGAGTTTTGTTCGGTTGATCATGCAGAAACAGCTCCAGCTTTCCCATACATTCCTGAATATATTCAGGGGGTGGTGGTACAAAAGCCGCATTACCGGGACGGCTTCCACCAATCCAGTTCTGGCTTCTCCGAAACTCGCCAGGATCACAGTCTTTACCACGACCTTTCGATAGCAGAACACTATGAATTTCTTTAAGCAGTCTTAGAGAAAGAGGAAAGTCCTCTCCAAGTCGTTTAAGACCATGATGAAGGGCAGCCACATAGTTGCTAACTTCCTGAACGTCATCCAAAGGAACTCCGGGTTGATGCTTGAATTCAAACAGCAGCAGGTCAGAAAGAGATGACTGAGTACCTTCAATCATGGAAGAGAGCACCGCTTCCTTGCGAACATACATATAAAGGAAAAGAGATGTATCAGGAAGCAAAACAGAGACACTGTCAAGACGACCGAGAGCCAGCAGAGCCTGGTCAAATTTCTCCCTAAGTTCGGATGACCATTCTATAGGTGGTGTCGGCGGTAGTGTAGCAGGAATAAAGGCTTGAGCCTTTTCTCCAACTGTCGAGATAGTAATATAGCGGCCTTGTAAGTCTCTGTTCATGTTTTTATTTCAATTTTTGAATTAACAATTTTTTTATTTCAAATTAGTCCTTAACGCAAAATAACGGCTTGGTAATATGTTGTCAAGGGGTACTTCGGGATTGCTAAAAAATAAACGCAGGCGTGGTTCTTGTAAGCTGCCGTAAAAACTAAAAGCGTTTTATCCGTAGTCCCGCCCAAGAAGAGACCACAACATTGCAAAATCTGCGGCTCGTCCGGCAGCATTTTGATTGTTGGATTAAAAGGTCTGTATATTTCATTACGCTGAGTAATTACATTATCCAATACCAAATTCTTGTGCATGAATGATTATTTTTTCTTTACTATCAAAAATATCATTCGCTCTATACACTTTCTCTAATTCCGCATAACCAACCTGTTTAAGGGTTTCCCGCAGCTCGTCACACACCTTCTGAAGTGAGACCTGGACTGAAACACCTGTTAGCAAGTAAGGGATTTCCCGCAATGCGGGCAGGTCTGATGTGTCTGCATACTCGCATTTCCTTCCTGTAAAGCTGCCGCTTGCTGGAGTGTTTCCGTCTCTGTTTCTTGCAAGCCCAACTCCTCGCCAATCTCCTCTAATTCGTGCTGCTCTTTGGCTGTAATAACGCCGTCTTGAAGCGCCTGGGTCACTTTGAGTTTGAAGGTGTCGCGCCGTCGCTGCAATTCGCTTGAGAAACCGGAGGCAATGATACCCGCAGGCAGGGCAGCCATGCCAACACCGATAACCATCACCAGCACGCCGAAAAGTTTTCCAGCGACGGATCCAGGAACGACATCGCCATACCCGACAGTGGAGAGCGTGACGATCGCCCACCACATCGCCGCAGGAATGCTGCTGAAAGTCTCTACCTGAGACCCTCGTTCGGCAACATAAATGCCGCCTGCGGAAAGCACCACCATTACGCCAAGAATAAAGATAGCGGCCACCAATGACCCCGCTTCGTTGCGCACCACCGTTGTCAAAATATCGAGTGCTTTCAGGTGGCGGGAGAGCTTGAAAATTCTCAGCAATCGTACCACACGTAAGAAACGTGCATCAAATCCAAAGAACATGGAGAGATAAAAGGGAACGATTGCGATGAAATCAACCAGAGCCATGGGTGTCAGCATAAACCGCAAGCGCCCCGTGAACTTATTTTGGTAGTCTGGGCTTTCAACCGAAGACCAGACACGCAGCGCATATTCAACGGTGAATATGGCTATTGAAAAGAGTTCAAATAACCAGAACACCTTTTCATAATAAGTACCTACAGAATCAACCGATTCCATGATGATAGCCAGAATATTCACGATAATTAGAAACATAATGGCACCATTCACCAACTTGCCCGATCTGGTATTGGTTTCCAGTAAATTGTAGACGCGTAATCGAAAGGTCATGATTTCCCCTTTTTATACAGTTCTAATTACTGATCCTCTGATCCTCCCCAAAGATTGTACACTTTGGGCTTAAGCCTCTATAATTTTGAAAATAACCGGCTTTATCCGGTTCATTTTTCTTGTGTGTGCCGGGCACAAAATCGCTAAAATTTTACTTTTTAGTCGAGCTTGGCCTAACTAATTTGGATCTCGGTTTTTATCGCCCCACAGTTAAACGAGATTGGAGTTAACGAACTCCCAATTAACAAGATTGTGTAAAAAGGCATCAAGGTAATTTCCTCGCCCATTTTGATAGTCAAGGTAATATGCATGCTCCCATACATCCACTGTCAATAGGGGCTTTAAGCCGTGAGCTATGGGTGTGTCAGCATTTGAAGTTGCCATAAGCTCTAACTTGTTGTTTTTCAGAACAAGCCATGCCCAGCCGCTACCGAATTGAGTCAGTCCAGTATTTTTCAACTGTTCAATGAAATTGTCATATCCGCCAAAATCGACATTGATCTTCTCTGCAATAGCGCCAGTAGGTAGCCCTCCGCCATTGGGCATCATTGAATGCCAGTAAAATGTGTGGTTCCAAACCTGAGCAGCATTATTGAAGATTCCCGCTTTTTCAGCATTATTGGCTGTTTTTTTGATAATATCCTCTAACGTCTCGTTGGCCAGATCAGTTCCCTCGATTAGCTTATTCAGGTTGGTAACATAAGCGTTATGGTGTTTTCCATAATGAAAGCTCATGGTCTTCGCACTGATATGGGGTTCCAAAGCATCTTTTTCATAAGGAAGATTGGCTAGGATAATTGTCATGTTTTTCTCCTTATTATATAAAATTTATTTTTTCAAACGACTACATAAGCCGTTCTGGGCGCGTAGCACACAGAATCGGCTTATGTAGTCTTCTATTAATTCCGTTAATATGCTGTTATGTCTATGTCCCTATTCCCCTCAAAGCCGGTGGATGTGAAATATTATGGCTTTTTTACTTAAATTCTTTCGATGCTGCGTTCATAGAAGATGAGCGAAAAGTGATTTTTTTGATTGGCATCTTATTTTTAAGAAGCTCGTAGAAAAGCTCGCAAAGATTTTCACAAGTAGATACTTTTTTGGTCACAACTATTCTGTATTCCGGGTATGACCAAGCAAGTGCATGGTCTATCTTTTTAAGAGGAACACAATGCTCTGGGTCATTATTAATGCCTTCTTTTTTGTATACAGCAATAACCGCGTCAAGAAGCGGATCGCCTTCTTGAAACAATGTTGCGTGGTGGAAATGGTCACAAACTTCCCATGCTTTTTTGAATCCATCTTTACAAGCGTGTGCAAATCCAGTTACCGGGTCTACGGTGTCTTCAAGTTCAATCGTTAAAAGACCTGAATGCCCGTGAAGGTGCTTTGCTTCTCTCGGCCATTTCATAAATCTGTGTGCGTACTGAAAGTCAAGGTTTACGATTGATGTGTATTTGTCGTTTGACATGATACTTTTCTCCTTAAGTTAAATGATACGAACTACAAAAATCTGCGGCCTGTGCCAGGTAGCCGGGGACCGTCACCGGTCCCAAGCCCCTTAAGAACCCTGCGTGAGACTTTCACCTCACAGGGCTCAAGCATTGATAAGGCGTGTTGCCACACCCGACAGTTGCCTTTGTTTCCAACGTGCTTTGAGGTTGTTTAATACTCCCAAAACTGCACTCCGTCTAAAATTTTCAACCCACAAAGAAACATTTCAACCCAGTATTTTTCAACACGCTGCTATCACAGTCTGTTTATAATTCCATAATTTGTAGTATTTTTTTTGACTACCTTCATTTTGTGCTGGCGTCTCCCATTGTTATCTGCTATACAATTATACATGGAAGAATTAGTCATCAGAAATCGAAAAATAACTGCCACAGATTTAACTTTTATTCAAGCAATTGTTCATCAACATTGGGATAAAGGTCGCA
>NZ_JAQYWD010000070.1 GCF_030145145.1 Desulfobacula sp.
AGGCGATTGCGAACCTTAATTACCGGTCAGATTCGGTAAAGCAACGAACGATTTCAGCCATACGGACTTTTTATACTTCAGACCAGTCCATTGAACAACTCAACGATCTGGACACAGATATCCTGATCAAATCCGTTTGGGATGTCGGTGATACACCGGCAAAAATCAAAGCAAAACGAAGAAATTTCTCCAGCGTAAAATCCTCGATTAATGCGGATCTGGAAAAACTTTCCCAAAAAGGACAGAATCCTGAAAACATCATCATTGCGGTTTCCAATGTATTTGATATGACCCAGGAAGCAAAAAACACCCTTCTCAACTCTTTTACGGCTGCCGTTAAAACCGGTGACATGAATCTTGATCAGGCGACCCATCTTTTAAGGGCCATCAAAAATTTACGAGAAAATTTTCAAACGAAGGACATGGATGTCCACACGGAAGACATGGTAGATCAGATGAAAGAACTCCTGAATAAAATGACGGACGAGTATACACAAGAAATTGAACCGGGGCCCGAGGATGACGGAATAGATGACAGTTACGAAGATGTCGAAGAACGCAAGGCAGATGGGGATGACGAGTTTGAACAACGGGATGATGACGAAGATGTTGAAGAAGACGTTGAAAAGATTGACCTGGATGAGGAAGAAAATTATGAGGTGCTGGACACGGAAGAATTTGAAGAAATCGACGCGCTTGACGAAGACGAGGTCAACGCTTTAGAAGACTTCAGGAAAAAGTCAGCGATTGCCGAACAGTTTGATGAGACATTAGGACAACGCGAAAAAAAATACAATCAATATGGGATCGTTCCTGAAGGCACTTATACCATCGGCACCCGGAAAAACATAAAAACCTGTTTAGAATTACAACCCTTTGATATGCCCAAAGTTTACATTGGTATTTATCCCATATGCAATTTTTTGTTTGAAATATTTATTGAACAGACCGGATATGTTACAACCGCAGAAAAAAAGGGCTATGGCAGGGTGTATTCTTCACGGTTCAAAAAAAATTCCGCCGGGTTAACCTGGCATAAGACGGCAGGGGCTGAAGACGTAAAAGGGGCTTGCTGGTATCACCCTTCGGGCCCGGATTCATCCCTGCATCACAAGAAATATCATCCCGTGGTCCAGGTCAGTGTGGCGGATGCCATGGCATTCACCGCCTGGATCGGAAGACGGATCCCAACGGAAGCGGAATGGGAAGCGTCAGCCAGAACAGATATGGGATATACATACCCCTGGGGCAATGACATTAACCCCAAAGCGTTGAATATTGAGCAAAGCGGTTTATCTGATACCTGCGACGTGGACGAATATGACGTATTTGCAAATAAATTTGGAATTGTAGACCTGCTGGGCAATGTTATGGAGTGGACATCAGACATGGAATGTCCGCCAATCAAATCAAAGGAAACCATCCGATACTGTGTGGCAAAGGGGGGGGCCTGGAACGCAGGAAACGATGTAACGATCAGCTCCAGAGCATTGTTCAAAAACGGGTTTACCTCAAACACCATCGGTTTTCGATGCATCTCTGAAATATTTTTATAATCCCATGGATGCCTTAACCCAACAATATATTGACTACCTTATCATTGAAAAGGGCTTGTCCAATAACAGCCTGATGTCCTATTCAGCAGATCTGGCTCAATATCTCTCCTTTCTTGAAAAAAATGACATCCTTGACCTGGATAAAGTGGATACGGCCGTCATTTTTGCCTGGTTGATAGATCTATCTAAAAAAGGACTGTCTGCTAAATCAAGGGCCCGACATTTGATTACCCTCCGGGGGTTCTATAAATTCTTAATTGATGAAAAAAAAGTAGAGAAAAGCCCGGTAAAAAATATTGATATCCCCAAAACCGGCCTGGCACTTCCAAAAATCATGACCGTCCAGGAAGTTAACGCTCTCCTGGATGTCCCTGATATTAGAAAGCCCAGGGAAATGAGGAATTCCGCAATGATGGAAATCATGTACGGGGCGGGCCTGAGAGTGTCTGAATTAATCTCATTGAAATGTCAGGACATTCATCTGGATGCAAACTTTGTGCGAGTGATGGGGAAAGGCGCCAAAGAACGACTTGTCCCCATTGGTTCCCCGGCAAGATCCATTACACAGAAATGGATCACGGAAGGCCGGCCGATCCTGCTGAAAACCATTTCAACCCCCTATCTCTTTGTGGCAAGGGCCGGCAACCCAATGACCCGTCAAGCATTCTGGAAAATCATAAAAAAATACGCGCTGCTTGCCAATATATCCAAAAACATCATGCCGCACACCTTAAGACATTCCTTTGCCACGCATTTGCTTGAAGGGGGTGCGGACTTAAGGTCTGTCCAAGCCATGCTCGGCCATTCAGACATCTCAACCACACAAATATATACCCACATCTCAAAGGACTACCTGGTAAGGATGCATCAACAATATCATCCGAGAAATTAACGGTTAGCTAGCTGAATCAAAAAATTCCAGGTTGATTCTTAAATTCCTTTTATGGTAATAGATTGGGTTACTTTTTTTTTGAAACCGGCAATTAAACACTTTTTACCTAAATTATATACGGAAACCATAATGCCCATTGCAAATTCAACGTCCTTGAAAGAACTGCTCATGCAGGTGAATAACCCCATCGTTGCGATTCAGCAAGAAGATGGGATTCATTTTATACCGGCCGATAATCATTTTTTCTTGTCCTCGTTTAAGGAAGATACAGGGCACCGGTTCAAAGCATTTGTTTCTGCTGTCCCGCTGGAAAACCTTGGCGACAAAGGATTTAAAAAACGGCATGCCTTAAAATATCCGTATATTGCCGGGGCCATGGCCAATGGCATCGCGTCTGCTGCCATGGTAAAAACCATGGCCGAGAATGGCATGATAGGTTTTTTAGGGGCGGGTGGCCTTTCCATTGAAAAAATAGAAGAACATATCATCGACCTGAAAACCACCCTGCAAGACAAGCCCTTTGGGTTTAACCTGATTCACTCGCTGGGTGATCCGGCCCATGAAATGGCAACGGTTGAGCTGTATTTAAAGCATGACATCCATCTTGTCAGTGCCGCGGCTTTCATGCGCATGACCCCGGCCCTTGTGTATTATCGAATTAAAGGGATTTATGAGAATGATGAGGGGCATATCGTTACACCCAACCATATCATCGCGAAAGTGTCCCGGATTGAAATTGCCCGGCAATTCTTCTCGCCGCCACCGAAAAAACTGGTGGACATCCTTGTGGAACAGGGGGTGATCACGCTTCAGGAGGCCCGCCTGTCACAATTTATTCCCATGGCCCAGGACCTGACGGCAGAAGCAGACTCGGGAGGCCATACGGACAATCGTCCGGCATTGACCCTGCTGCCCACCATGATATCCTTAAGAAACGAATTCATGGCAACCTACAAGTATACCGACCCGCTGTGTGTCGGGCTTGCCGGTGGAATTGCCACGCCGGAATCAGCAGCGGCCGCATTTGGAATGGGGGCTGCCTATATTTTAACCGGCTCCATCAATCAATCCTGTGTTGAAGCCGACATCTGTGAGGCAGTTAAACGAATGCTCTGCCAGGCGGAGCAGGCAGATGTGACCATGGCCCCTGCCGCAGATATGTTTGAAATCGGCGCAAAGGTCCAGGTGTTAAAACGGGGAACCATGTTTCCTGTGAGGGCAGACAAATTGTATAAATTTTATCAATCCCACAATTGCTTTGAGGAAATTGACGAACGATCAAAACAGGAAATCCAGGAAAAATTCTTACAGGCAACCTTTGAAGACGCTTGGCGGTCCACCAGGGACTTTTTCCATCAAACCGGCCATATAAAAGAAATAGAAAAAGCCCAAAATGATCCAAAGCATAAAATGGCACTTGTTTTCAGATCCTACCTGGGCCTTTCATCAAAATGGGCCATCCAGGGGCTTCCCCAACGCAAAATGGATTACCAGATCTGGTGTGGTCCTGCCATTGGTGCCTTTAATCAGTGGGTCAAAGGCAGTTTTCTTGAAAACCATGAAAACCGCAGAACAGCTGAAATCGCTCTGAATCTTCTGTTCGGTGCCTGCCTGTGCACCCGGGCATCCATGTTAAAAATCCAGGGGATTGACCTGCCCATGGATGCCACGAATTTTACCCCCATGGAAAAAAAGGAGATTTTCGCTTATCTTCAGGGGCCGGTTTCAATGTAAAACTTTTGTCAAATCCTTGTCAATTGGGTGATTCTCCAATTTTCAGATAGTATATTGCTCATAATTTTAATTATTCAAATAAATTATTTTGCATATGAGCACACAAAAGACGACACCCCCAGCAAATTGCGTGGCCATCATCGGTATGGGATGTATCTTCCCGAAATCCAGGAACTTGAAAGAATATTGGCATCTTCTGTTTAATGGCATCGATGCCATTGAAGAGATTCCTGACCAAACCCATTGGAAAATAAACGACTATTTTGATCCGGACCCCTCCACGCCTGACCATATCTATTGTAAACGAGGGGGGTTTCTGCCCACTGTCACCTTTGACCCGTTAAGTTACGGCATTCCCCCCAACAACCTTGAAGCAACAGACACCTCACAACTTCTGGGCCTTGAGGTGGCCAAAATGGCCCTGGAAGACGCGGGTTACCCGGCAAACCATCCCATGCTCGAACAAAAAAAGGTCAATGTCATTTTAGGGGTTACCGGAACACAGGAACTGGTGATTCCTTTGGGGGGAAGGCTTGGGCACCCGATCTGGAAAAAAGCGTTGAAAGACTCGGGCATCAGTGACCATAAACGCAAAGAAATCCTTGAACGAATACAAGGCGATTATGTTCAATGGCAGGAAAACTCTTTTCCCGGTCTTCTGGGCAATGTGGTTGCCGGTAGAATTGCAAACCGGTTAAACCTTTCCGGTACCAACACGGTCACTGATGCTGCCTGTGCAAGCTCTTTGTCAGCCATTCACACCGCAGTTATGGAGCTTATTACCGGGAAATGCGATATGTCCATTACCGGTGGGGTGGACACCTTAAATGATATTTTCATGCACATGTGTTTTGCAAAAACCGGGGTTCTGTCCCATACCAGTGATGCCAAACCCTTTTCAAAAGATGCCGACGGTACAGTCCTGGGTGAAGGCATCGGCATGCTGGTGTTAAAACGACTCAGCGACGCCCAGACAGATAATGACAGAATCTATGCGGTTATTAAAGGCATTGGCACATCCAGCGATGGCAGGACGGCTGCCGTGTACGCCCCGGATGCCCGGGGACAGCTGAAAGCACTCAACGAAGCCTACCACGAGGCCGGGTTTGATCCTTCCACGGTTGAACTTGTGGAAGGGCATGGAACCGGGACAAGGGTCGGGGACAAAGTAGAATTTGATGCCTTGAAAAAATGTTTTAACACGTCTGCTAAAAAAAATCACACCGTCATTGGATCGGTCAAATCCATGATCGGCCATACCAAAGCTGCAGCAGGGGCTGCCGGGATGATAAAAACAGCATTATCCCTTTATAACAAAACCCTTCCCCCGACATTGAAAGCCCTGGAACCCGATCCGGAACTGGATATCAACAATTCCGCATTTTACTTAAATTCCGAATCCAAACCCTGGGTATCCACTTCCTCTTGTCCCAGGCGATCCGGCGTCAGCGCATTTGGTTTTGGCGGCAGTAATTTCCATGTGGTTCTGGAAGAATACATGCCTTCAAAATCCCATGTTTCCTGGGATGGGGCCATACAAATCATTGCCTTTTCGTCTGACACCCGACAGGGGCTGCTGGACAGGATCAACGCATTCAAAACAGCCGTTAACCAGGCAGAAGACGACTTGGAGACCACACAAACCATTGCCTGGCAAGCCTATGAATCAAGACAAGGATTTTCAGTCGACCAGAATTTCAGGCTGCTGATGGTGCATAAAATGACGGATGATATCCAGATGCCACTGACCCGCGCCATGGATATCATTGATACGGGACAATCACACCCCGGTATTTATTTTTCATCCGGCAAACGACACGGCGCCCTGGGATTCTTGTTTCCAGGCCAGGGAAGCCAGTATACCGGTATGGGAAAAGACCTTGTCTCCGTATTTCCGGAAGCGCTGGAGACCCTGGAAAAGGCAGGGGATATTTTTTCCAGGGAAAACAACCACACATCAGACGACAAACCATTACAAGACTATATCTTCCCCCCGCCATTGCACCTGCAGCAGGAAAGCACCTCGGAAGCGCAACTTCGCCAAACCGACATTGCCCAACCGGCCATTGGTGCCCTCTCCCTTGCCATGATCAAGGTATTAAAGCGGTTTGGCATCACACCCGATATCACCTGTGGTCATAGTTTTGGAGAACTCTCTGCCCTATGTTCAGCCGACTGGATAAATGAAGACGATTTTCTTCAACTGGCTGCAGCCCGGGGCAAACATATGGCCGCTGCAGGGTCCCGGGAAGAGGATTCCGGCAGCATGCTGGCGGTCCAGGCGGCTTTGGAAGATATTGAATCCTTGATAACAGACGAGAACCTTGACTTAATTCTTGCCAATAAAAACAGCCCGACCCAGGGCGTTTTATCCGGCCCGACAGACGAAATCCTTCGGGCCAGAAAACTTTGCAAGCAGAACAAATTCAGGGCTGTTAAGCTGCCGGTTGCCGCAGCATTTCACAGCAGACAGGTTCACCATGCCGCCACCCCTTTTAAAAAGGCGTTGTCGTCTAAAACCGTTTCACCCACCCCTATTGACGTCCTCTCAAACACCACGGGAACCCTGTATGATCGGGCGGCCTCTGATGTTAAAAAAATACTGGGCGATCAGCTGATAAACCCGGTGAATTTTGTTGCCAATATTGAACAGATGGTGAATAAAAATGTCTCCGCCTTTATAGAAGTCGGCCCCAAGTCCGTGTTAACAGGCCTTGTAAAATCCATTTTAACCGACAGGGGGATTACAGCGGTTTCACTCGACCCCTCCCCGGGAAATGCCTCTGGTATTGAAAATCTTGCCCATGTATTGTGCCGGATGGCCTCAAAAGGCTTCTCCGTTGATCTGGCCCAATGGGAAGATATCGCGAAAAAACCCGCGCCAAAAAAAATGAGGCACCTCGTTTCCGGTGCCAATCCAAAACCGAAAAACAGGTGCACGCTTCCAAAATCAAACCCGGCATCATCACAGAAAAAACCCCTTAATAACAACCGGTCAGTTGTAAAAGGATCTGATATGACATCTCAACCCCAGCGACCCCAGGATAGCCATCCTTCATCATCATTATACGCCATGGAAATGGTACAAAAAGGGTTTGAAGCCATGCAGCAGCTTCAAACGCAGACAGCCCGGACCCATGAAAAATTTCTTGAAACACAGGCCCAGGCCAGTAAAACCCTGGCGAGCATGCTGGAGCAAACCCGGAATCTTGCGTTTAACACAACCATTCCTGCAGCCGCTCCTTCTGAAATAACGGAACAGGTGCCTGAAACCATCCAACAAAATCCTGAACCTGGCCAGCAAAAACCCGAACAGATCCTGGTTTCTCAAAATGCTTCCTTGTCCAGGGAAACGCCGGCACTTGACCCTGAACCGCAAACCAAAGCACTCCAACAGGTTGAACTGCTGCTGCCTTCCAGGTCTGAAAAAGCATCTGATACAGCGCCAGTCGAGTCCATCCTGTTTGACATTGTTAGCAAGCTGACCGGCTTTCCCGTTGAGATGCTGGAATCAGATATGGACATTGAATCTGATCTGGGTATTGATTCCATCAAAAAAGTGGAAATTATTTCAGAACTTGAAAAACAGATCCCCTCCTGTGACGGATTAACCACTGATAATATCGGTTCCGTCAGAACCTTGAAAGATATCTGGAATGCCATACAATCACAAACACCGCCTGCCAGTGAACCCGGCCCCCCGGCACCCCCGGTTACCGCCGTGGCTGCAGGGGATAGTGAACGACCCGATACCCAGATTGTTTCAACGGTGCTGGTAAATACCATCAGCGAATTGACGGGTTTTCCCGTTGAAATGCTGGAACCCGCCATGAATCTGGAATCTGATCTGGGCATTGATTCCATTAAACGGGTGGAAATCCTTTCAAAACTTGAGCAGGAACTGGACCATATTGATACCATTTCTTCGGATGATATGGCCACCTTGAAAACCATTGAAGAAATCGTCGGCTATTTAACCAGGGGTGATCAGGATACGCCGGTTGAATCTAAAAAAAAAACGTCACCGTCCACGGATGAAGACCCGTCACCATCAGCCCCTACTGTCACTGAGCGAGTTCTGACACGACAGGTTGTCCGGTTACAGGAATATCCAACCAACCAGATCCGATTTTATAATGGCGCAAAAATAGTGCTGCCGGCAAAAAAAAAAGTCTATATTACGAAAGACAGCGCACATATCGCTGACCGGTTTAAAATGGAATTTGAAAAATCGGGAATATCCGTTGATGTGATTGATATCAGCAACGGAAAAATTCCAGAATTGCCGGATGCGGCAGGGCTTGTATTGGTGCCGGACGCTTTCAAAACAAGACACCGGGATACGGCTATGGCATTTTTACAATCCGCGTTTCTCCTGGTAAAGAAAAATGCCGGGTATCTCATGGATTCCGGGGCTCAAAAAGGGGCTTTTTTAGTGACCGTCTCCTTTTTAGGCGGCGGCTTTGGATTTTCAGGAAAGGCCTTTAATTGTGATCCGGTTTATGGCGGGCTTGCAGGACTTGCAAAGACAGCCGATCTTGAGTGGAAAAATGTATTATGCCGGGCCCTGGACATGCCGGACACCCCGGCCAAATGCCTGGAAAATGCCGAAGCTGCAGTGGCGTTAATGATGACCCAGGGTTCTGTTGAAATGGGACTGGACGGGGACAGTTGTAATATTCCAACGCTGATGGATCAGGCCTTGACCCCGGGCAGTGTTGACCTGTCATCAGAAGATGTCGTGGTCATCACAGGCGGTGCCAAAGGTGTTACGGCAGCATGTGCCAATGAACTGGCCAAACAATATTCACCAACCCTTGTTCTTATCGGCCGTTCAGATGCCCCCTCTTCAGAACCCGGATGGGCCAGGGACCTCCATGACCCGGGCCTTCTTAAGAAAGCCATTCTCACCCATGCGTTTAACGGTCAGCGGCCCAAACCGACAGATATAGAAAAAATATATCAAAAAATTCTATCCAACCGGGAAATTCAGGCGAACATTCAATTGATGCAGGCAAATGGATCCCAGGTCAGATATTTCTCTGCCGATATTAAGAATCCAAAAGAAATTGAGATTGTTTTTAAAACCGTCCGGAAAGAGTTCCACGCCATAACGGCTGTCATCCACGGGGCAGGCGTCCTTGAAGACAAACGGATCATGGACAAACACATGGACCAGTTTGTCCATGTGCTGGAAACCAAAGTAAAAGGGCTTGACGCGCTCTTGTCGGCTTCAAAACAGGACCCCCTCAAATATCTGGTTCTGTTTTCTTCCATTGCTGCCCGGACCGGTAATCAAGGTCAATGTGATTATTCAATGGCCAACGAAATCTTGAATAAAACCGCTCAACGACTGGCATTAGATGATCCGGACTGTAAATGCCTGTCCATCAACTGGGGCCCATGGGAAGGGGGTATGGTTGATGCGTCGTTGAAAAAAGAATTTTTAAAAAGAGGCATTGAGCTGATTCCCCTGGCAGCCGGGGCACAACACGTCTTAAAGGAAATGGGAAACCTGGATCGACATACCCCGGAAGTCATCATTGGCGCCCATCTTTCAGCGCCCCAAAAAACCAACCCCCCCAAGCTTTCAAAGGTCATGACCCTTCCGCTGGGGTTAACGTCAGCGCCTATTTTAGCTGACCACACCTTAGCAGGAGAGCCGGTTGTTCCCTTTGCCGTTTTAATGGAATGTCACGCCCATGCAGCGGCAAAAAATAATCCAGGTCTTGTTTTTTCCGGAATGGACAACATGCGCCTTTTAAAGGGTATCAAACCCGGGAAAAATGAAGTGACGGTCACCGTTAATCTGGGGAAATGTCAGCCCGGCGAAAACGGGTACAGCACGTCCAGCAGTATCACATCAACGGATGAAGGAAATACTTGTTTTACCCATTCCAATTGTACCCTTATTTTAAAAGACCGGCTGCCCACCCCCCCGGTGCTGTCCAAAGCCGCCTTCATGGCGTTAACCCCCTATTCGTTAACGGTAGAGCAGGCCTATGATGCCATCCTTTTCCACGGGCGAGCACTCCAGGGCATTACGTCGATTAATGGATATTCCCAAAAAGGAATTGAGGTGATGACACGGCTGGCACCGTCTCCGGATCAATGGTTTGAAAAACCCTTCCATTCAAAATGGGTGATTGAGCCCCTGATGCTGGATGCCGCTTTCCAGGCGGCCATACTCTGGTCTTATGAACGAATGGGACAGGTCTGTCTGCCAAGTTTTATTGCCAATTTAAGGCTGTATGCCTCTTTTAACACATTAAAAGGGAATATTCGAATTCTCTTTACAGTAAATGAAGAAACCAAAAGCAAGATAAAAGGGTATTTTACCTTTCTGAATGACGAAAATACGGTTGTTGCCAGTATCACGGGATTTGAAGCCATTACCGACCCGTCCTTAACAGATAAATTCAAATCCAGACCTCTTTTTTCAAAAGACACCATTCTTGCTTTTGCCCAGGGGAATCCGTCTGATGCCTTTGGGGAAAAATACAGTGTCTTTGATTCAGACCGACAGATCGCACGGCTGCCCAAACCCCCTTATTTTTTTATGGACAGGGTATTGACCGCAGATCACCCGCAATGGGAAGTTACACCGGGTGGATGGATTGAAACACAATATGATATGCCGGAAAATGAATGGTATTTTACAGCCAACAGAGGCGATACCCTGCCCTTTTGCATTCTCCTTGAAATTGCACTTCAGCCCTGTGGGTGGCTGGCAGCTTATGCGGGTTCTGCCCTGAAAAGTGACGAGAGACTCCATTTCCGGAATCTGGGCGGCAAAGCCACACTGACGAAAGCATTATCCCGGGATTGTGGCACCATCACCATCAGAGTCCGGATGACGGATGTATCCAAAGCTGGTGGGATGATACTCCAGGACTTTGACATGGAAGTGCTGACAGATGGCCATGTTGCGTATAAAGGACATACCAATTTTGGTTTTTTTACCGCACAAGCCCTTTCCAAACAGGTGGGTATCCGGAGCAGCAAATTCAGCGGGTATGCCTTATCCGGTCAGGCCCGGAACCACGCAAAATCCTATCAATTTATCGATGACGCCCCGGTGACGCCAGACGACAAAAACACGGATAAAGATACAGGGATGCCGTCAAAAGCACTGAGAATGATCGATAAAATTGAACAGATGAGCTTTGATGCCGGACTCTATGAAAAAGGATATATCAAGGCCACAAAAAGGGTGGACCCCGGGGAATGGTTTTTTAAGGCCCATTTTTACCAGGATCCTGTCTGTCCAGGTTCCCTGGGAATTGAATCGTTTCTCCAGATGATGCGGTTTTTCCTTGTTAAAAAATTTAATATTGATCCCGCAGCCTATGCCCCCCAAATGGCAATGGGTCAATCCCATGAATGGATCTACCGGGGGCAAATCATACCATCCAATAAAAAAATTGAAATTCATGCCCATATTAAAGATGTCTGCCAGGAAAAAGACGACTTTTCCATTACAGCTGATGGCGCCCTCACCGTAGACAGTATCTGTATTTATGAAATGATCGATTTCAAAATCGGGTTTAATCGGATTAAAACAGGAAATAAATTTCTAAAACAGCGCATGGTTTTAGAATAAAACCATTGCCAGAGAACAGGAAAGACTGGCGCTCATAACAAATATACCCGTCTGATTGCCACCATCGACGCTAAAGACCGAAACATAAAATCGGGCCTGGCCCACGAAAATAGTACCAACTGTCTCCCGACCCCTTCATAAAATTGGGCAAACCCAGCTCTTCTGTCACGTTAACCGATGCCAATCGAAATATTTTCCCGTTAAAAAATGGAAACTCGCTGTCAAGCTAATCTCCAATTAAAGTCTGGTGGCAGATTTGCCCATTTGATTGAGCTTGGTCCAATATAATTGAATCGCTCTTTACACAAAACTGAAACACTGATAGTGATTTACAGATCAAATTTTTTAATCGTTGCCGGTTGGATAATATTTATATTTACTGACATGATAGCGCCCATGTCTCTGTTTTTATTTGGAGTTGGCTGAACTTAAAATTGAAATTTTAATTAGTGCCTGACCGGAAACACCGTGTTTGGACGAAAAGTTGCCCATATGCAAGGCGCAAGAAATCTTGAAACCGGAGTGTACTATAGTACATGAGGATTTCAAGATTTTGCAGCAACGCCGCAGATGGGTGAGTTTTCGTCCAAACACTAATTAACAAGTTGGCTTGGATCCGCATTATCATTGCTGATATAAACCTTTTTTAATAATTATACTGGAGAATTAATGGATAAAACATTTCGGGTTTCCACACATTTTCAGGTTTGGATTGTTGCTGTCAGCCTTTGTATGGGTTTGTTTTGGATCGCACCGGTTGTTGCCGGTACCCCCCCGGACTGGTACAGGATCCGGACAGGCAGCGTTCCCCATCAACCCGACAATATCGTTATTGACGTCCAGGGCAGATGGTGGGTAACAGCCATGGACGGGACCGAAGATGACCCGGTTTTGTGGTGCCACGCACCCGAAGATCCGGACGGAACATTTCACCTTTTAACCAATAGCTCTGCAAACAATTATCCGCTGAAAGAGCTCTCCTTATTGGTGGAAAAACCCGAGTTTACGGCAAATGTTCGTTACGCTGTAAAAGACAGCCGGAACAACACCTGGTATTCCCTGAAAAACAGGCAGGTGATTTGTGAAAAAAGCGACGGGGGGCAGCAGATATTTGATATGCCCAACACGGAGTATCTGGGTTCCAGTGACACGATTAATGTTGACAGTGCCCACAGAATAAGGTTGATCAATGACACACCGGACGGTAGCCGAAAAACATTGCTCATAGCGGCCAGAAGTATTGTGCTTCTGGATTCATCCTTGAATGTCGAGCAGACCCGTGAAGTCTTCACTACCTACAACAACGACTTTATTAATGATGCCCTGATCGACACCCAGGGCCGGTATTGGATATTGACCAACCGGGGAGTGGAAAAAGGAACCAGTCGGTGGACATTGCGGCAGGTGTGGGCGGCACAGTCTGGATAGGTACGCTTTATAGCGGGCTTGTCCACTATACGCCGGGGGATGGAGGCAACTGGTTTCAGTATACAAAGGAACAGATGGGACTGGACAGTGGATCGATCATCAGTGTCGAATGTCAGCAGGACAAAATCTGGTTTGTGACCGGATATGAGCCTTCGGTTCCCGGCAACGGTACCGGTGTTCATCGAATGACCCTCGCACCGGACAAAACCCCTTCTGTAACATCCTATACCCACATGGGAAGCAGTACCACACTGACCACTAACCGGTTCAATTCCATCACCGCCGATAAGAGCGGCAATATCTGGTTCCCGGCATATAATGATGCCAGTATTGCCAGGCTGAAACCGGATGGAACCTGGCAGCAGTTCCGCAGCAGTGCAGGCGGGCAGAATTTCGATGCATTCAACGGTGTTTATACTGCAACAGACAGTGCCAATATCGTATATTTTGCTCCCCTTCGTCAACAGCCCTTTGCCTTTGACGCTGATACGGAAACCTGGATTGACTTGCCGGATATGCCGGTTTCAGACCGATATTATTATGGCATCTATGTTGATCAAAATGACGGAAAATGGTTTTACGGAGCATTCGGAGCCTATTTTTTGAATGCAGACAACACCTCCTGGACCCTTTATTCCGGCACCGAGATGCCTGCGTTTGCCGATGAATATGTGGAGCACCTTATTGTGGATACTGCCGGAAACGTCTGGTTTTCAACACGCTACGGGCTGACGCTGCAAAAACTGTCTGGGGACCGATAAAGAAAAACAAGATCAAATCGCATCCAGAGCGTCCGAATGTCTCAAGAAAAACCATTGAAAAAGACAGGCTGAACAACGCTTAGATCACAAACGCAAAAAGCCCTGACCATCGCAAGGATGATCAGGGCTTTTTTAAAAAATGAACCGGCAACGTTCTACTCTCCCACACAGTCTCCCATGCAGTACCATCGACGCTAAAGAGCTTAACTTCCGTGTTCGAGATGGGTACGGGTGTGACCTCTTTGCCATTGTCACCGGTTCAAACTATTTAATCTGTTGTAGTAAATTATTGTTAATATGTTGGCATTAAAGCGTTCAAAATTATCGGTGGAAGAAGTGGCTAAGCCTCACGACCTATTAGTACCAGTTAGCTGAACACATTACTGTGATTACACACC
>NZ_JAQYWD010000085.1 GCF_030145145.1 Desulfobacula sp.
ATGCTCTCATCCCGGCAAGACGATTAAGAGCACAATAAACAAACGTAGTGCCATAACAAAGCCTTTAAAAATATAACTTGCTGTAATTATAGGGCATATGAATTTTGGTTCAAAAAGATGGGTTAAGTGTCCACAAAATTAGGCGACGATCAACTACTATAAAACTAATATCAAACTAATATGGAGAAATGCGCTATGAGTGCGGGAACAGTAAAGTGGTTCAATTCAGACAAAGATTTCGGTTTCATTGCTCCAGGTGATGGAGGGAAAGATCTGTTCGTGCACCACTCTGATATCAAGGCCTCGGGCTATGCAACGCTTGATGAAGGCCAGAAGGTAAAATTCGACATCGGAGAAACACCCAATTGGGAGGATGAGTCATGAGTACGAATGGGTTGGCCTGCTGCGCGACTCTGGTCGTGCTCATCGCCGCCGCGGTTACTGCATCAGCCTCGGAGCCGGGCGTCTTCCCAATCAAGATCGAAGACGCCACATACAATGAACGCGTTTCCGCGCCTTTGTGGGGCGGATTTACGGGAAGCGACATCAATGCCGCCGAAATCGTCCTCAAATCAGCTACCAAGTCGACAGGGGACCCTGGCCAGAGCTTCACGTATACGGTTGTGGGCATGAGCACGGCCAAGGGGCCTGAAGCTGCTGCGTCGGTAGACATTTCCAGTGCGGCCAATGAGCCCGGCACGGCAGGGGTTTCCGCCGGGGCCAGTGCGCTTAACGAATTCTATTTGGTGGTCTACAATCGGATGGGAACGGCCACGTCGCAACTCGTGCCCGTGTACTTCAAGACGAAGTATAACCTGGAACTTTCCTACAGTGGAGAGGTCTCGTACGCGGCATGTGGCGCTTGGCTGAACGTGTGGGCAGCCGATGGCCAAACGCGGATCCTTGCCGTATCGGAAACCCTCTCGAAAGGCTCAGAAGTGGGGCAGATAGTGGGGGATACCTGGCCGCCGCATAAGGTGCAAGTGCAGGTAGGTTTTGCGGCCCTCTCGTACTACAAGATGAAAGTTGTCCAGGGAGCCAATGCGCGGGGAGACGTGCACGCTTGGGCGACCTATAACATGGCCGAATCGGGCACCGGTACAGTCAATGCGTCCGCGTGGATCGACCCGGCAATCTACATCGACCCCAATTGGGAGTACGCCGACGATTTTGGCCTGGCCTTCAGCCCCAATATGCAACCGCCACCGATGCCTAATCCCGGTGACTACAACAATGATAACGAAGTCAACTTGAAAGACGTGGTATTACTGCTACAGTTAAT
Source organism: Desulfobacula sp. (assembly GCF_030145145.1). GTDB lineage: Bacteria > Desulfobacterota > Desulfobacteria > Desulfobacterales > Desulfobacteraceae > Desulfobacula. The sequence continues at coordinate 1,283 of NZ_JAQYWD010000085.1, forward strand.
GAGCAGTATGGAGCCTGTTGAGTTAATATATAAGTCCACTGATGTGAATGGTGATGGGAAGTTGGGCATGGGCGATTTGCTCTATACTCTTCGTAAGGTTTCAGGGGCGGCTGTGGCCCCGATGTTGGGAGATACTCTTCAGGGTGGCGGAGATGCCTATTCTTGTTATTCTACTCGACCGGTGTTCACAGGAACAGGGGGTCCGGGTCAGACGATCACGGTGCAGTTTGAAGATCCGATCGGCAGTTTCTCGACTGTTGTGGGAGCCGACGGCCAGTGGGTGATTGACCTGTCGGCCCCGGCCGATAATCCCGAGAACTGGGACCTGAGTAATGGGAAGACGTATCCGATCGATATTTATGCCACCAGTCAGACCGGGCAGCAGTCTGTTGTATACGAAATTGACTTGACGATCGACATATAAGGGATTTCACAAGAAATAATCTACGTAATTTTGGATTCAATAAATACATCCCATTTGGGCAGAGTGTTTGAACGTTGAATTCTGTTTGCGTAAGGTTTCATTTCTTTTTTTTTGTAAGCCGGATTCCTTTCGTGTATAACGTTTCCACCAAAGTTACAAAGGGCTTTATCCCTTTCCATGTCATCGTAAATGCCCAATTGAATGTTTTTGATACTGAATCCAATATTTCTCCGTTCCAATGCTCCTCCAATATTCCCAACATCTTTCAACCGGATTGTACTTGCTATGGTAGGGAGAATAATAAACCAGGCGGATTCGCAAACCTGTTTTGTCATTAAATTTGGGCATTCTGAAAATTCGGACCATCGTCAAGATTGATAAGCAACTCCTTTATATGCGGTTACAGTATTCAACTTATGGTTACGGGCTCAAACGGTAGTGATACCGAAGTGAAAACAAATTATATTACGGTTTTACATCCTCCAACGTTAACACAATTCAGCGCAGACCACAATGTGGCTTAAATGACCTATGCCAGCGAATTTTTCAGTTGGTATGCCGGATCTGTAGAAGCTGATACATATATATGCCCGGAAAGACAGTGCACATATTTTGGCGGGTTTTACATGAAAGATATACCTGCGATGAACAAGAAAGATTATGATATCAGCATTTCTGTTACCGGGGACAAAGGGGAAGCGTTTTTAAATGATGTCCTTAATGACAGACAGCGGGTATCCATTATTGGGATACTTGATAAACAACGCAAGCTGATCGAAGAAATCATTGATGTCCACCGTGCATTCAGTACAGAACTGCGCAAATTACTGGCAGGAAAACAGCTGAACAGAAAAAAGCTGATCGACCTGGGCTGCCGTTAAACTTTTTGAATCTTAGCACTCCTCTTGAAAAAAATGGAATTTTTTAGTCCAGAACACTTGAGATTCTATTTTTTTTTTGATTTCTTCTTTTTCTTCTTTTTGTGCTCTTTATCTTTAAGTTTATATGGTACTTCACTTCCAACGGCTACACGCCAACCACCTTCAAGTTCTGCAGATACAATCCATTCACCAGAACTTGATAAACGGATGTACACATTATTTCCGAAATAGGTTTCAGGTACATTGATCACTACATAACAACCTATTTCTTTATCGAACTCAAGTTCATGTCCATCATTGTGTTTGTGGCGATATCCATGGGCAGGAGCATGAGGTGGCGGGCCTTGTTTGTGATATTTTGGATTAGATGATCCAGATCCAGGCCCATGAATCCCAATTCCAAAAGTATTGCACCCTGAAAAACAGAAGAAGCAAACAGAAAAAATGAATAATCGTCTTAAAAGTTTCATGATAATTCCTCAATATTATAGATATTACAACCCTTTCATAGTTGGAAGAACAACTTTATCTGCAATAAATTTGATGGTTATATTCCTTTTTTCATTTCCCCAAATACAGTTTTTGGTTCCAAATGCAGCATCACATTTATCTGGCTTACCAATAACTACCATAACCTGCTGATAGTCCATTCCTACCTCGATTTTGTCATAATTTTCTTGTGTGAGTTTGCTACAACCGACAAGGATTACGGAGAAGATTAGAAGTGCAACTATAATAATTTTTTTTAAGTTCGCCATCTTGTTTCCTTTTTCCTTGATTTATGATCTTCGGCCTGCGTTATAGGGTAAAGCTCAATATATACTTTCCATTAGATATCTTTTGAAAAACTTAACCATAACTTGCATTAATCTTAATCTCCCAGACACTCAATAATTCAAACTGTATCTGCAAAAATTTAAAAAGGAACATTATCTCAAAAAGTCAGAAATTGCAAAATTTATATATAATTTTAATAACTTTCATAGTGAGTTTAGATAGAGCACCAGGAAAAATTCAAGCGATATTTTTCATTTATTTTTTGACCATACTATTCCTATCCGATTCAATCGGTTTTTTCAAAACATGTATGAGGTCGATTTAAATTCAGAGCTCCTGACATTAAGCTTCAAAAAGCCTTATTTTAAAGGGTTTTACTTGACTTTTGGGTAAAAATATCGTAGGTTAAGCTGCATCCAAAAAAGGAAAATATAATGCTTCAAACCTAC
>NZ_JAQYWD010000071.1 GCF_030145145.1 Desulfobacula sp.
TCTTTGGGGGAGCTTTGTGACATAGTAAATAAGGAAAAATTTTTATACCCCGGGACAGAACTGAAACTGGTATTTAAGGCTGCATAAGCTGCATTTAAATTTGGCTAATGTCAGGAGCTCTGAAATTAGGGAGTGAAGGCGAGGTGCTAAGTTTTCGTCAGCATTTTTTTCTGGTATTTTTTGGCTGCCCTGGCTTTTTCAAAGGCATGCTTTGGAAAAGTTTCCTTTAAAAACAGCGCACAGATGAATTGAAGGACTGTACTTCCGGCTAAAAAAGCCAGAACCATGGTGTAAGCTTCAATAGGGTATGCACCGTCAGGTGTGTGCCCGAATCCGTCAAGAATATTCCCGAGAATGGCCATGAATACAGCTCCTCCGAAAAAAGGAAAAAAATTTCCGACGGCTACGGAAGTTCCAGCTATTTGAACAGGATAGAGTTCCTTCAAGGTTGTAAAGGCAACCACCATTGTACAGGCGGAAACAGCAGTGAAAAATATAATGATGCCATACAAAGCCGGGATCGGAAGACCGGAAGGATTCATCCACAAGAAAAAAAACAAGACGCACAGACAGGTAGTACAGAAGATTATATTTTTTTTGCGGCTTTGGAAAACATTATCGGAAACAGCTGCCATGAGAGGACTTCCCACGATCATTGTACAGGCGATCATACTGAGGACAGCACCGGCCTGCGGCTTGCTCAAGCCATAGACATCCATAAAATACGGGCCTGCCCAGAGCCCTCCAAAACCAAAAAAGGTACCTGCATTGCAAAAGAACCAGAGAGCAAGGGGATAAAATCCCGGTTCCTTGATAACCAGTTTAACCCCTTGGCCTAATGGGATTGACTTTAGCCTTTGGGGAGGCGGGTAGCCGGTTCTGAAATTTTCTATTTCGGCAATGGAAGGCCACCCTTTTTCTGTGGGTGAATTTCGGACAAAAAACCAGATTACAAAAACAAGAAGCCCGGTTGTGATTCCGATGGTCTGAAAAACAATCCTCCAGCCAAAGGCTTTGGCAAGCCAGCCCAGCCCGAAGGTACCCAGCAAAACACCGACCCCTCCCAATGCGGTAATGATGCCTTGCATTCTTGCAAATTCGCGTATGGCAAACCATTCCGCCACAATTTTCATAATGGCAATGAAAACGGCGGAAACCCCCAGACCGACAAGACCTCTCCCAACCATGGCAATGGTCACTGTTGGGGCAAAACCGAAAACAAGGGCGCCGACAGCCGCGATTCCCAAGGACAAGGATACTGTTTTTCGAGAGCCCACTGAATCGCACAACAGTCCGGCCGGGATCTGCATGGCCGCATAGACATAAAAGTATATGGAAGCCATCACGCCGATAATTGTGGCATTACAGTTCAGATCCTGCATAATATCATTGGCGACGACAGCCACCGACATTTGATTGAAAAAGACAAGAATATAGGCAGCCCCGAAAGCAGAAAAAACCACCCACCTCAAACGCAATACTCGATTCATTAATTCTTCATTCATGCTTGGCTCCTTTAGCCGATATGGAGTTGAGGACTGCAACGGGTCGTGTCGGCCTGGAAAGTTAGACAAACCCCTTTGTTGAGCAGTCGGAAGGATTTCCATAAGCCTGTCATTCCCTATGTTTTGAGTTGTTCAATATTGACAAAAAAATCCAATACTTCGATATTTTTAATGCATTTTTGTTTTTGAGTTTTATGCCTTCAATCATTTTTTTAACAATTTTAACCACTCATAATCAAAAGGAACCGGTTTAAAGTCCGGTATCGTATGTTCGATCAGCATTAGGATAGCCAAACGATGGAACATTTGTCAAGGATAATACTTAATTTTATTAGTCATATTTAATACAATTGATTATTGTGTGATATTTAAAATAGTTTTTAACTAATTTAATATAACATTATTATAAATTTACCTAATTTTATTATGTTGTATTTACAGAATTGGTCTCTGGCCCAAAACCCTATTTTGCCTCTATCCGGCAGGACCCAGCAATGACATTTTTTCAATTATAGGAGGACATGAAGTTATAGAATCTCTCGATCAATGGTCAAGTTTAGCCAAAGAGCGGCATTGAAGTTTTTCGTTTGTTCCTTGAATCATCAAACCCATTCTGATATTCCTAAAAGCAATTCAATACAAATATTAAAGAACACGGAGTTCAATATTTGCGATATTTCCTGGGAATTAAAATCGAAGCCACAGCACATGATGCCCTGGGTGATATTCTGGTGCTTGAAAAATTGTTTGAAATATTATTTGCGAAGATGAGCAAGGATATAGGGTCAGCAGTGGTTGAAGATAAAATGATGGACATTTCAAGCAAACCAATTTTATTGAATCGAATGTATTTCGGGAAACACAAAGGCGTGTTTTTCAGGGATATTCCAAAGGATTATTTGCAGCGGTTATCTGGCCAGAGTGATCTGGATGAGGATTTGCGGTTTACGGTTGGGCATTATTTGAATTAATTTGGAAAAGAAAGATAAAAAAATACCCTGTTATTGTGGAAGCCAAAAATCTTATGAAGATTGCTGTTACCCTTTTTTATCTGGGAAATCAAAACCACTAATTCCTGAACAGCTGATGAGATCAAGATACTCTGCTTTTTGTATAAAAGATATTGATTATTTGATGACAACCCATCACCGTTCCAAGCGCCAATTAAATGAGCGTGAGATATTGATGCAAACAATCCATGAAACCCAGTGGCGTGGCCTGAAAATATTAAAAACAGATAAAAGTCAAATCAGCCAGGGGGTTGGATATGTTGAATTTGCTGCCTTTTATAAAAGTAAAGGAGACGGACAATTACATGAGAATTCAAAATTCATTTATGAAAACGGACAGTGGTATTATTTTGATGGTGTAATACTTGAACCTTATAGCGTTGGCCGTAATGAGGCGTGCTGGTGCGGAAGTAAAAAAAAATATAAAAAATGTCATGGCAAATGATACAGAATTTTGCACATATCCGAATATGGTTCAAAAACTATTTAAAAAGATACTCAAGACCATTAAGTTTGATTTCATAGACAGCCTTCAACATCTCCCCAAGTCTTCCTTCTGGGAAACCCTTCTGTGAAAACCAGACTATATATGGCTCCGGTAGATCTACCAAACGCAACCCCTTATATTTTCCAAATGGCATTTTTTCTGTTGCAAGAGCAATGAATGCTTCTTTGTCAGGCGTAATTGGCTTCATTATTTCTTGATATCCATGACGTCAATTCCATTATTTTTCAGAAATTCAAGGGGATTTGCTGCAGATTGGAGCATTCGTTTCCAGAACAACATCATATCCCGACCAGTGGCCGTGTTCCTTCCTTTTCTGGGCGCCTTTTGATTTACCTGGTTCCTGTTTTTAACTCATTAAAATATATTGGCATATTTACTTTTGTTTGAGTTGGTTGTCAAGGCATTGGTTGGACTATTGCCACCGGATAAATTTATAAACGGTCTGGACTACACGTTTTATGGTCCTTAGAGCCTGAAACGACATGCCTTATAGACAAAAGAACACCAAGGTCGAAAAATCTTGTCTCAATTGATTTGCATCTACCCATTTTATTTTATACGCTTATCGTTCAATAAATACCCTGGAATAGCCCATGTCCTGAATTAGTATTACCGGTAATTTTTTAAGGAATGAAATAAAATGAAAGATAATAGTGACAAAATCATTGCAGATAAAATTTTACAGTTCACCTGTCTTGGCAATAAAAATGTTCTTGAAATTGGATGTGGAAATGGTCGCATAACCTCTTTTTTAGTTAACAAGCCCCAAAAATTAATAGCCGTAGAACCTGATTTTAAAAAAATCAGAGAAGCCAAAGAGAATATACCGGGAGTGACATTCCAAATAGCTTCTGGTGAAAACCTCCCCTTCTCAAATGCTTCTTTCGATCTCGTTATCTTTACACTATCCCTTCATCATCAAAACAGTGAATCCGCTATTGTTGAGGCGATTAGAATACTGAAGGCAGAAGGTGAAATATTAATTATTGAACCAACGATCAAAGGAGAAGTCCAACGAGCATTTTCATTGGTTAACAGCGAGAATCAGGAGTTAATAAATGCGCAAAGAACGATCAAAGATAGTGATTTAATCATTCATGATTTCGAAATCTTCAATGCTACTTGGTCCTTTGAAAACAAAGAGGATTTATGTCAATCAATTTTTAATTTTTATAACATACCTTTCAATAATCGAATAGCCGCTGAAATAATTCGCCTAATAGGTGCTAAAGCCCAGGATGAACCCATAGAACTATCGGATGAATTGGTGATACAATTCATCAAAAAACCAAAAATTACCTAATAATACTACCCTTGATTGAAAGAATCGTCTTTTTACCTTTTTTAAGCGCTTACCCTAAATTTGAACAAAGCCTTAAAAAAATGGTCTAACCCATCTTGATATGATCCTTTGGGTAAGTTTATGAAAAAAAGAAAAAGCATTTGAAAGGTAAATAGCCGATTGCGTATAAAGTCTTTTGTTTCGATTAATAAAATCGTGAAAACTGAGAATTTGTTTTAGAAATTCGATAAGCGCGGCACATCTATTTAATAAAAAAAATAGGCTTGACAAAATATATTCAATATATTAACTATTGATGTATTAAGTTATAATATATTAATAGTTAGCACACGAACCTTTATTGCCGATAAGTGAGGAAACATGACAGAAAAAAACAAACTTTACACATCATTTCAAAATCCCTATTTAATCCAGTCTGACCGTTCCCTTCCAGATGAAATGGCAGTGATCGGAGCTGGTAATATCGGACCCGATATCGCCTATTTCCTGAGAACAGGGCTTCCCGAAAAAACACTTTACCTGGTAGATGTGATGGAAGAACAACTTGAAAAGGCAAAAAAACGCTTTCAAGGATATGCACAAAAAGGTGTTAAAAGAAAAACCATCACCAGCGAACAAGCGGATCTGATCTTAAAAAATATCGTTTATACAACAGACTATAACGATATTAAGAACTGTAAACTGGTTATCGAAGCAGCCACTGAACAGCTTGACCTTAAAAAGAAAATTTTTGCCATGCTGGAAGACCTGGTTTCCGAAGACACCATATTAACATCAAATACCAGCTCTATTCCTGCCGACCAGGTTTTTTCAGAAATGAAACACCCGGAAAGATCAACGATTACTCATTTTTTTGCCCCGGCGTGGCGCAGCCTTATTGTCGAAGTCATCAAGTGGGATGCACTGGACAACAAAGCCCATGAATACCTGACCTGGTTCTTTGCCAAAACCGGTAAAGTGCCTGTGGTCACTGACAATGTCATTGCCTTTATGCTCAATCGGGTTTTTGAAAGCTGGACCAACGAGGTGTCGTTTATGCTTGACCGGGCCACCACCCATCAAATTGATTGTGTTGCCGAAGAATTTGTCGGCGCAGGTCCGTTTTTTGTTCTCAATATGGCCGGCGGCAATCCACTGACCTTTGCTTCCCAGACCCGCCGTTCAGCAGAACGTGCCAGTTACAAACCCTCTCCTCTCATGCTCTCTGTCGGATCATGGAATACGTCACGGCCCGGCACCAAAGTTGACGTTCCACTGGATGTAAAAGAATGGATTCGATACCGCCTGATGGGTGTTGTTTTCTCCCAGTGCTTTGACATTGCCGACAGGAATATCGGAACGTCGTCAGACCTGAATCTGGGCACTGTTCTCGCATTGGGATTTAAAAAAGGTCTCTTTGATTTCATGGCAGAGTTTGGAGAAGACCAGGTGCTGAAAATCATGAAGGAATTTAAGAAAGAACGCCCGGGCTTTCCTGAACCAACAAAGCGTATCAGCCAATACCTGGATTTTAACCGGGATATCCTTGTGGATGATAAAGATAATGTCCGCATTATCACCATCAGGAGACCACAGGCTGCCAATGCATTAGGTACAGGCACCTGCAATGAAATTCTCAAAACCCTGAAAAAAGGCGCAGATGACCCCTCTGTTGACGGGTTTATTATTACTGGTTATGGAACCAAATCCTTTTGTGCCGGTGCTGATATTTCAGGCTTCATTAAAACGTTAGGCAATCATAAGGCCGGTGTTGACCTGGCAAAGAGCAATTCCGAAGTGCTTCACTATATCGATCAAATGGATAAACCGGTTGTTGCTGCCATGAACGGGTTTGCCATGGGTGGCGGCACAGAGTTGGCCATCAGATGTCACAGCATTGTCGCTGACAGTAACGCCTTTTTTCAGCTTCCTGAAATCACCCTCGGCATTTTGCCGGGAATGGGTGGCGCTGTAATCCCATACCGGAAATGGCCGGCGGCTGCCGCAACTTTTCACGGCATGATCGGAGAGAGCAAACGGTTGAATGTGGCCGAGGCCAAAGAGATCGGCATGGTCAAACAAATTACCAACGGGTATCTTGAAATGATTGACGCTGCCATAGCAGAAGTTAAACGATTAAAGGGAAATGTGCCAAGGATTACCGATAGCCCCGTTTCAATTGAAGCATTTGTCGTGCCTGAAAACCCAATGGCCGGAAAGCTTTCCTTAAGCAAAGAAGCATTGAGCATTGCAGCCAGGGTTATTAATGAGGGTGCTGCTGCAGACCGTCTTAGTGATGCATTAGAAATTAACTATGATGGGTCAGGGGATATTACCTGCATCGACGCTTCCAGGGAAGGCGTGAGTGCATTTCTCCAGAAAAGAAAACCCGAGTTTACAAAATAATTGATGCCCGCAACACCTAAATAGTGACATGTAAATATATTGATCATTAAGGAGTAATCATGTTTCAAAAAGTATTTGTACCGTATAAAGGATATTGGAGTTCACCCTTCAGCAAATGGCAGGGATCGTTTCAAAGTCAGGACGCGATAAAACTGTGTGCCCAGACAGCAACAAAGTTTTTTGAACTTAGAGGATACACCCCACAAGACTTTAAAGCCCTTGTGTTAAGTACAACCATCCCCCAAAAGGCGTGGTTCTATAACAGCCCTCACTTTGCCACACTCATGGGGAATCCGGACATCACCGGACCTCAAATTGCCCAGGCCTGCGCCAGCTCAACGGTTTCTGTCAATTATGCCGCCTGTAATGTAGAGGTGGGTCAGCAGCAGGATGTGCTGGTCGCTGCCTGTGACAGAATGTCCAATGGTCCCAATATCCTGTGGCCGGCCCCAACCGGACCGGGCGGACAACCGGAGTTTGAAAGCTGGGTGATGGACGGTTTCAGTATGGATCCAACAGCAGGCACAAACCCCACAGGCACTGCGGAAAATACGGCAAAAAAATATGGGTTCACCCGGGAACAGTCAGATGATATGGCGGTCAGGCGTTATGATAAATATACAGATGCCCTGGCCAATGACAGGGAATTTCAGAAACGATACATGATTGGTGTGGACGTTCAGGTTTCCAGGAAAAAAACCATCACAATAGATGCCGATGAAGGGATTACCCCCTGCACACATGAAGGCCTGGCCAAGTTAAAAACCAGAAAAGACTGCGTCCTTACTTTTGGTGCCCAGACTCACCCGGCTGATGGAAATGCAGGCATGGTCGTCACCACAAAGGAAAAAGCGGATGAATTTTCAGCAGATAAAAACGTGACGATTCAGATACTGTCATATGGGACTTCCAGGGTTAAAAAAGCCTTCATGCCTACGGCACCGGTTCCTGCTGCCCTAAATGCAATGAAAGCTGCCGGAATCACTGTGGATGACCTTGCAGCCGTTAAAACGCATAATCCGTTTTCCATGAATGATCTGTACATGCAAAAAGAATTGGGAATCGATGAAAAGATCTTTAATAACTATGGCAGCTCCATGGTATTTGGCCATCCACAGGGACCCACCACCATGCGGCTTTTAGTTGAGATGATAGAAGAACTGGTCATGAAGGGCGGAGGCTATGGCCTTCAAGCCGGTTGTGCTGCCGGAGACAGCGGTGCCGCAATGATTGTTAAAGTCAACTAATTTTGTCAAAAAGTGCCACAGCAAAGGTTTCACAACATAATAAGAATGGATCAAACAATATCGTAGGATCCATTCTTATACCAACACTATAATGAAGGAGATTTACCATGAACAGACGTTACCCCTTTTTTATCAGCTTTTTAACCGGACTCCTGGTGTTATTTTTTTGCGGCCCCCTTGCAGCCAAAACGATTACATTTAAATTTTCCAACTTCGTCCCCCCGATTGAAGCCCATGCTAAAGCGGGGGTGTGGATTGAGAAAGAATTAAATGAAACGGCCGGCGATAAGGTTAAAGCCAAGTATTTTCACAGCGGACAGATGGGAGGTCCTCCTGATATCGTCAAAAAAACACAGATGGGTGTTCTTCAGGGGGCATGGCTTATTGGTAACATTGCGCCGGATTTTAATTCCAAATTTGCCATTGGCACTTTAGCTTATTTGATGGATTCATATGAAAAATGGAATGCTTTTCTGGAAAATGATGCGCTCAGGGAGGAATTGTTCAGCTCCCTGGAACCCAAAGGGCTCAAGGTTCTGGATCTGTGTTATTTTGGCAAATATGGCATAACCAGCACCAAACCTGCAAGGACATTGAATGATTTGAAAAAAATGAAACTGAGGACCACCAAAGGCAAATATCCCCTGGCCTTCTGGAACGCCATTGATGTCAACCCGACACCCATGTCATGGGGAGATGTAATACCGGCTTTGAATCAGAAGGTAATTGACGGTACAGACCAGACCATGGGAGTTGTATACCTTCTGAAAGTGGATGATCTTTGTAAATATTTTACCCGGACCAATCATATGATCGGTCTGCATTTCTTTGTTGTCAATAACAAGTGGTATAAAAAGCTTGATCCGGAAGTCAGTGAAGTGATCGCTGCAAGTGTTCATAAGAACTTTAAAAAGGCAAGAGAAATGGCTATGGAACTGACGGCCAAAGCTGAAGCCGAGCTGCCCAAAAAAGGTGTTGAGATTATCGATTTTTCAAAAGAAGATTTGAATGCTTTGAAAGAGGCCCAGAAAACGGTTTGGAAAAAATTCGAAACTGAGATCGGTAAAGAGTGGCTGGATAAAGTGAGTAATTTCGTATCTGGAATGTAATCTGTCATTTTAAAGTTGCCGCCGTTTCAAGCCATCAATTGTTCATTCAGGTGGCTTGAAACGGCTGAGAAGCATATCGTTTTTGGTCCCTCCCGGCATGGGGTTTATTGCTTAGTACAGGAATTATTTTATGAAAATTATCATTTCACTTATCCATTTTATTGAAAAAAAAGGCCTCTTTCTGATCTTTTCCACCATGCTGATTGCGCTGACGATTTCCATGCTCACCCGGTATGTATTCCAGCGTCCGCTATCGTGGACAGATGAATTGTCAACCTATCTGTTTATTGTCATGACATTTTTAGCCGCCAGTGCTTCCATCAAGACGGGTACAGAACTCAAGGTCGATGTACTGTATGAACGGTTCCCCCAATGGCGCAAAGGACTTGATTTGATTTTACACAGCGTCCGCCTACTGGTCTCTGTTTTTTTTATTGTCTATGGCTTGCTCTATGTTCAGGTAGAGATCGTAATGGATATCTATTCACCTATCCTGCAGATTCCGCTTTATCTGATTTATTGCACACTGCCGATTTTCGGCTTATTAATGGCCATCCGTACGATCGATTGTCTTATCATTTTATTTAAAGGCGAGTAACAAAATGGAAATATTAATCATTCTATGCATCCTGCTGATCCTACTGTTTTTGCGAATTCCCGTATATATCTGTTTGTTTTTAACCGGTGTTATCGGACTGTTTTTCTTTGCGGATCTGGAATTAACCTTTGTTGCTCAGACCGTCGTTAAAAAACTTGACAATTTTTCCCTCTTAGCCATCCCGTTTTTCATTCTTATGGGAACGATTATGACAATGGGGAAATCTGCGGACAAATTAATCTGGTTTGCACGAAAAATACTCTCGTTTCTCCCCGGTGGTTTGGCCATTACCGGTGTTGTCTGCTCCGGTGTCTTTGGTGCGATTTCAGGGTCAAGCATTTCAACCGTTGTTACCATCGGTAGCGTCATGTTCCCCCACCTGAAAAAATATGAATACCCGGAGTCTTTTTCCATTGGCCTGATAACCAGTTCAGCGATTTTAGGCATCATTGTACCGCCGAGTATCATTATGATTATTTGTGCCTTGACCGCAGGTGAATCAGTTGTAAAGCTTTTTTCTGCAGGCTATCTGCCCGCAATTCTGATTATGGGTTGCCTTTGTTTGTATGCCTATATTGTTTCTTTACGAAAAGGACTCGGCACCCTTTCCCTTGAAAAATTCAATACTGCTGATGTTCTAAAGGCCAGCTGGGATGCCATATTTCCCTTTTTAATTATTGTGATTTTGTTTGCAGGAATCTATTCCGGCGCATTTACAATCACAGAGGCGTCTGTTGTATCCTGCGTTCTTGCGATTATACTGGAAGTTTTGATTTACCGTTCCATTAATTTTAAGCAACTGCAGGATGCGCTTGTCTCAAGTGCACTTATCAGCGGTACCCTTGTCATTACGGTATCCGGTGCAGGTGTACTTTCAGAATATATCACCATTCAAGGCATTCCCGACCAGATTTTAGAGTATTCCATGCAATATCTGCCCAATGGGTCTGTCTTTATGCTTTTTACCATTTTTCTGCTGCTGCTGGTAGGGACCTTTTTAGATCCTATCGGTGCCATCATGATTCTGGTTCCCATTTTATTGCCCATTGCCACACAATTTAACATCGACCCGATCCATTATTGCCTGGTCGTAACAGTTGCCCTGGGCATCGGGTATATAACACCGCCACTTGGCCTTTTGCTCTATACGGCATCCGCGGTGACCAAAAAAGACTTTGTATACGTATCGAGATCTATTCTGCCGACACTGTTCATATTCATTGTATCCTTGATCATTATTGCCTTTGTGCCTGCTATTTCCATGTACATACCCAATCTTTTATTTTAGCGGAAAAAACCATGCGTACCGAACCGGAATTTCTGACAAATCTGGAACTATATTTAAAATTTTTTTAAATGAGACATTATTTTATAATCAATGCGTCACATTACCCATCATGAGACGTCATTAAAAGGAGACGATCCACTGCTATGGCGGAAGAAACATGGAAAGATTATAAGGAAAAGAGACATTCAAAGCCTTTGCCGTTAAAGGGTATCAGGGTGCTTGAAGTGGGGACTTTGATTTTAGGTCCGGTGGGCCCGGGGTTTTCAGCGACCATGGGCGCTGAGGTAATCAAGTGTGAAATCCCTCCCATTGGGGATACCGGCCGCAACATGACACCGTTTGGCTATTTTTATAAAGGATTTCCGCCGGTATTTATCCATAATAATGTCAATAAGTACTGGGTGGGTCTTGACTTACATAAACCGGAAGCCCAGGAGCTGTTCCGGGAACTGGCACTCAAATCTGATATTATTGAAATAAACCTGCGCCCGGGAGTGATGGACAAATGGAATGTCGGTTACCATCAGATTAAAAAGATTAACCCGGGAATTATTTATATTTCAAAGACAGGCTTTGGTCAGTGGGGACCGTATGCGCTTGAAAACCGGCCCTCCAATGACGGGGCCGCCCAAGGTCTCTGTGGATACGCCTGGATGTCAAGTTTTCCGGACCAGCCACCGCTTAAAAGCAGCATTTATCCCTGCGATGATTATGGCGGACTCATGGGGGAGGTGGCTGTATTAGCGGCCCTCCACCATCGGGACAAGACGGGTCAGGGCCAGTTCATCGACCTGTCACAGTCTGAGAATATCATGAGAGCGATGTCCTGGGTCTGGCCGTATCAACAATTAACAGGAAAAGAGGCCATGCCCGCGGGCAACAGAGATGTATCCATATGCCCGGCAGATACATTTTATTGTTGCGATGGTGATTTTGTGGCCATCGCGGCACCAGCCCCGGATGAATTTAAAGGGTTGTGCACGGCCATGGAAAAATCTGAACTCACGGAAGATTCCAGATTCAATGACCATCTGACGCGATTAAAACAAGAAAATGCGGATGATATTATAAAAATTATTGCGGACTGGGCAAGGACCAAGTCGCCTGACGAAATCGAGGCATTAGCTGAAACGCATGGTTTCGCAGCCTCCCGGGTGAAAAGTGTCAAGGACATAATGGCGGATGAACATAGTAAGGAACGCGGCTTTATAGCAGAAATTGATGATCCGATTCTCGGTGAGTATCAAGACTATGGATTTCCGGTAATGATGTCCAAGACACCCCCCAGGGTCAAATGGGCGGTTCGACCGGTTGGCTTTGATAACGAATACGTGATGACAAATCATCTGGGCAGAAATGCGGACCAGATTAAAGCGTTGTATGACTGTGGGGCTCTGGGAAAATGGGGTGATCTGCCTGGGCGTAAACCGCCCTTGGACTGGGATGGCAAGGCCGGGCTTATTATGGCCAGAGAAGCGCAGGAAAAGGAGTAAGCATGGAGACTGGACAAAACTGGAATGATTGGGCAAAATATAACAGTGACCCGCGTATGGCACATGTAAGGCCTGAAGCCCTGGATGATATCATCGTACTGGATCTAAGTTCTAAAAGCTTTGCAGGCTGCTATTGTTCTTCGCTTTTAGCTGAATTTGGGGCACAGGTCATCAGAATAGAACCGTCCGAAGGTGATTTTATCAGAACGTGCACCCCTTATGGGATATTACACAAAGGAGAAGGCCTCAATTACTTGACCGAGGGCCGCAACAAGTCTCACATCACATTGAATCTGAGAGAGCCGGAAGGCCGTGAAATTCTCAAAGCCCTCGTGGTTCAAGCGGATGTTCTCATAGAAACCTTTTTACCCGGTGTCATGAACGATTGGGGCATTGGCTATGAGCAATTAAAAGAAATCAATCCCAAACTGATATTTGCTTCCATAACAGCCAATGGTCAGTTTGGACCATTGAGCCAGAGTCGGATGCCGGATTACGACAATATCATCCAGGCAAAATCAGGGATTCAGCAAGGTACAGGAGAGATCATGCCTGAAGGAAAGACCTATGATGACTGCCCCTGGGCGGTTCCAACCAAAGCGGGTCCGTGGATTGGATGGGCGCAGCCGGCAACGTTTATGGCCGTGGGTATTTTGGCTGCCCTTCACTGGCGGGAATCCAGCGGAGAGGGACAGGCACTTGATGTGGCCACATATGAGGCCTATGCCCGGTTTGATGATGTGAATCCGGTCTGGTATCATGGGTCGGGCTTTGTTTCAGAGCGGTTTGGAAGTCTGGATAAAGGTGCCTGGCTGTATTGCTTTTCTCCAACCAAAGATGGGGCTGTTTTTCTGGGAGGGTTAAGGCTGGAAATGTGGCAGGCCTTTGCCGATATCGTCGGCAAATGGGAAGAATGGGAGGTGGATGACTGGAAAGACTTAACCTTGTTTACACAAAAAGAGCAGCAATTGAAATGGTCACCGTTGATCTTTGCCGAAACCCAGAAATACACCAGCGACCAATTGGTGGCCATGTCCATAGAATATGGTAAAACCGGTCGCCTGGCACCCGTCACTCCTGTCGTGGCACCGGTATGTTCCCCTTTGGAAACCATGAAAGATGAAAATTGGAAGGAAAGAGGGGTTTTGACCCCGGTCAAAGATCCGGTTTTCGGGGACGTCGTTGTGGCCCAGGCCCAGCATAAAATGACGGAAACCCCCATAAGAACCAAATGGGTATGCCGGCCTGTGGGCTATGACAATGGGCATGTCTACCTAAAGCATCTGGGGTTTGGCCCGGCAAAGCTCAAAACGCTCAAAACAGCGGGAGTAGTTTGACACATTTCAGGAGATGCTGTTAACATTACGGCATCGTTAAACGCGTGGGTGTTTATTTAGTTTATGTTTTAAGGAGGGTATAATGGCGCAGATA
>NZ_JAQYWD010000072.1 GCF_030145145.1 Desulfobacula sp.
TCTTTGGGGGAGCTTTGTGACATAGTAAATAAGGAAAAATTTTTATACCCCGGGACAGAACTGAAACTGGTATTTAAGGCTGCATAAGCTGCATTTAAATTTGGCTAATGTCAGGAGCTCTGAAATTTCAAAATCAAAGATTCCAAAAATTTGGCGTTACCGGTCGAAGACCATGCCCTATGTGTCCAATTTGACATACTGGTATAACAAGATCTCTTGGAGGCAGTCCCAAGGATCAGAGCACCTTTGAGCCATAATATAAATATTGGCGCGGACATGGTAACTCGTTCACAATTTCACCAGTTTCAAGTTTATAGGCGAGCTGACATAACCTATCATTTTCTCCAGTTCCAGTAGTTTCAGTGTCGAGGAATATGAACATGAATCTCCATTTTTTTTATATTTTTGTATTAGATTCTGTATGATTACCAAAAAGAGTCGGTTGATTCAAGCAATATCCGACGTATCCAGCAATACCTGGGGCATGCAAGCCTCAATACCACCATGGTCTATCTTCATCTGACCACCCAGGGCCATGAACGGGCATATGGCATTATCAATGACCTCATGAAGGCGGTATGATTATGGATACAATTAAAGACATTATCACAGCCTTTGCCCCTGAATATCTTGAACGGTCAAAAGCAATCGCTGGCGAACCTGCCAACTGGATGCCATGGAATTAATCCGAGCTTCTTGAACATTGCCTCCAATTTCGAACCTTTTCCGACGGAGGGATTTTGGGCTTTCCAGCTACATTTGAGATAAACCATCCTCCTGGCTTAAGGGATGTATAAATACGTCGTAAATCTTGTGTAATGCCTGACTGTGAAAGTTGTCCTGGGCAGTACGAGCCAGCCCAGGCCAAAACAAAACACTCGGATTCATCTAAATCTGCACATTGCATCTGTCGAAGAGTTACATCTCCCCCTTGCTTTGCAACATTGCTCTGTGCAATTTCGAGATATTTATCCCCCGGATCAAAGGCAAACACCTGGAAACCTTTTTGCGCAAAAGCGGTAGCATGGTAGCCGAGGCCACATCCGATATCCACTAATGGTCAAAAGCTGATAGTTTGGACCATATTGTGCTGGGACACGTGTTCCACAGCCTTCATATGGTACAGAATCAGATCCGGAGCTGTCTCTTTGCATGCCGTTCCTGCATTCCCTAGTATGATCTTCCCCTCTGGTGTGTGCATGAAATCAATGAAATCGTTATTAACATAAGCATAGCCTAAACTGTTTTCCCGTATGAACGGCTCGAAGTGTGCACAGGTACAAATGGTGACTTCATTGCCGGACTCCATAAGTGCTTGGCCCAATGCAATATAGGGTTGAACATCACCTCGTGTACCAATTGTCACAATCATGATATTCATGTTGATTCCTTTCTGGAGAGTATTGAAATCAAAGGTCTTAGGCCGCGTGTAACGGTATAGTTCAGCAGTTTTTCTAAAATAATCAATGGTCGGGGACTCGAACAATTACTAAAATTAACCCTCGCGTTTTATTTACATACATGCCGAATGTTAAGTTCACAAGCTTGCCTGCGTAAAGCGGATTGTCCATCCCGCGTTTGGTGTCCTGATTAACCCCCAAATAACCGGCTCGCCCGGTTCATTTGATAGGTTGGAATTTTAATAATTTGAAGATTTCGGTCAAATTCCCTCTTAGACGGCCCATTCGGGTATTAAAACGAGGCCGCTAGGAGCTGTTTTTCAGAGTTTTGAAAAATTTTTCTTTTTGTTAACAGTGGGTTCGCGACTTTGCTTGGTCCGCCCCTATCTGAGCCTCAAAAATTTTAAATACCAGTCCTGAAGGTTTGGTACGCCACCGGAGGCTTAACTTAGTTTTACCCTCAAATTCCTCTAACTTAAAGCTACATAATTGGAGATAAAAAGTAAGGGGTATTAATCTTATATGGTAATGCTATCAGAGAGTCCAGGCACTTTGCGCTGATCTGGGTTATCTCTTATGGTTTAGTGATAGTTATTGACTATCATTAAACAATTATTATAACCCCATTGAAGTTTTATTTGGCATGACTAACTTATGCCTAAATCCCAGACAAGGCTAACCCAAATATTAAAAGGTCACAAAATGACAAATCATAAAGTTGAAAATTATATCGAAAGTGATAATGAGAGAAATGAGGGACATGTAGACACCAGACATAAAAATTTTGAATGCGAGAATCCGGACACACACTTGGGATGTGATCTTGGAATTGATGTGGCCGGATAACGTACAGTTCGGATGAGAAAGGAAAGCAGAGCCTCTTTGAGGCTCTGCCATTCATCAATAATGACAAATAATTTAGGGGGTGCGAGATGATAGAAATTATAGCAGTATTAACAGTAATGACGGTTTTGGCGATCGGATATTATGTAAGCAAAAAAACTAAAACGGAGGGTGTATGCAAGGTTTGGGTGCAGGAGAACCGTTCAACTGAATGGGTCTGCATTGAAAGATTAAAATGATTAAGGCCCTTATAATTTAATCGTTTTCAAGAACATATGATTATAATAAAATCGTTTATGTAAAAATTTTTCAAATGAATTTTGACCCTCAATGATTATGGTGAAGGATCTATTTTGAAAGACAATTCGACTATGGAAACGGAGTTTTCAACAAAACGGCCAGCCACTCGGATAAACCCTTAATGGGGTCAATATTACGCTGACCGGGGTAAAAGTTGGACGCTGATTAACAGCTAATGTTAAGTCGGTTAATTTTTATTTTTGAAATTTGATTGTGAGTGCAGTAACAACACCCCACACCCAGTTGAAAAACAAAACAAATACCGGAGTATATAAACCTAATTCAAGCCCTGCCATTCCTTTGTGTGTTTGAAAAGGAAAAACAACAAACAATTGGACTATAGTAGGCAACAGGCTTAGAACTGTGCCTTTCAACAATAGGTTTGATTTAAACATTGAGAAAACAAAAACGAGGCCCCAAAGACCTCCCCATACAATACGAGGATAAAGCCAATTGGGAGTTAATGCTGGGGAAATTTCAACACCCAATGACGAAGTAATACCGAAGTCTCCAAAAAGCCAAACAACAATGCTATTTGCTAATCCACCCAAACAACCTGCTGCAAAGAAAACCAATATTTTATTCATATAGACGCTCCGATTTATATTGTAAGGTTAACATGATTTGGAATGTTATCCGACCTGCAACGATTAAAATTCGCATTATTAATTCAGTACCAAGCCAAACTAATATTGTAAAGCGCATTAAATTATATGGAAAAAGTAAAATTAAAAGAATCAATTCGCCATTAAATTTAATTGGATTAATCTGTCTTTTCAATCCTTGCCTTCGATTCGAAGCAATATGGATTTTCTTTTCTCGGTAAATGACCACCAAGGTGAAGGTTCTCCACCCTCCATGAAAGCAACCGCAGATATGAATACATCAATTACACATGGGTCATGTCTGATACCTGTTTTCGCGCAAAGACTTTCATATAAATCAAATGGATCTTTCCCGATCAATCTTTGGGGATGATCGATTCCAATCAAAGGTACAAGACCTTGACTCCTCTTGAATATTTGTCAAAATAATACCAACGTTGGAGAACCAGTTTTTCTCTATATGATGACTTTAAAAAGTTTTGTTCCATCAATATCTCCCGATAGGTTTAACCTTGTGTCTACTTGTTTAGGGAAGAATCATTATCCAAGTTGCGAGTTTTGGAAAGCAGAAATAATCCTAAAAAAGCTGTAATGGCAATTGTCCCGAAAGTAACCTCCCAGGAAAAAGAGCTGTTCCCGCCCCCTGTCCGGATCTGCCGAAGTGATTACACCGGCATGGATGGCTGCAGAATCCCCTTGAAAAAAATGGTGTAACTGATGCACAGGCAAACCAGGTATGGATAGGGGATCTCTGCCAAAAATCCAAGGCTTATACCCAACAGGCCGGAAATCGTCATCACAAAGGATACGATTTTGCGGTGACCAAATTTTGCAGCAAGTTCACCAAATAGAATGCTGGCAACCATTCCAAATATTCCGGCGACAGGCAGAGCACTTTTGGTATTTATGTTACAACTCAACCCGGGGCTTGAAAGCGAGCACTAATTGGCAAAAGTCCTATGGGAATTTTTATCCAAATGTGCAATGCTATCCAAAACTATGAAACAATGGATAAAAATTCAAAGGATACCTGGCGTTCTGGCATCTGCTTATGAGAAGGCGACCCGGCTGGCAGTTGAAAGCTACTACAGCCAGGTTGCTGATGAGATTGCATCAAGTTTTGCAACCGGTGCAATTCTTGACCTTGGCACCGGACCGG
This sequence comes from Desulfobacula sp., assembly GCF_030145145.1. GTDB lineage: Bacteria > Desulfobacterota > Desulfobacteria > Desulfobacterales > Desulfobacteraceae > Desulfobacula. The sequence continues at coordinate 4,308 of NZ_JAQYWD010000072.1, forward strand.
GGTATCTGCCTGTTGAGATTGTGAGGCGCAAGCCGGAAATAAGCTTAATCGGTATTGACCTCAGCAGAAAATTAATTCATATGGCTCAAGCCAATGCCGCAAAAGCAGGATTCTCTCATCAAATCCAGTTTAAATTCGGAAACGCCGCCAAGCTTGGTTTTGATGATGATCTGTTTGATATGGTTATCAGCACTGGAATGCTGCATTCATTAAAAGATCCTGTAAGGGTTTTAAAAGAAATATACCGGGTATTGAAAAACGGCGGACAGGCCTGGATCTTTGATCCAGCCAAAGTCGCATCCGATGCCGACCTGTTAAAATGGAAAGCCTCTCTTACGTCACGCGAAAGGTTTTTTTTATGGATTTTTAAGATGCTCGGTCTTCATAAACCGGTCGTGACCTACCATCGTAACCAGGTGATACCGATGCTTGAAGCTGCCGGTTTTAGCGAATACCGGATTGAGGAAAAAAATAAAGAGATACGGATCAAATTGAAGAAATAGGCGGCAGTGATCAAGTTTTTTTAGTTTTCCCCGAGATATCTGCCCATGGACGTTACACTAAGAACTGGAAAAAGAATTCAACGCCCTTAAGGGAGCAAAATGGCCACTGCGCCTGTCCTTGATTCTACTTCCTAAAAATAATTTAAAGGGTCTTGTTATCTATGTTCAAAACTCCAAGTTGATGTAAAATCGTATTTGAATCATAATAGTCGTAACCCCTGATCACCTTACCGTCCTTTATCTTCATGACGCTACAATACTTAACCTTAATCTTGCGATTACTTGGGGGGAAGTCACCAATAACTGTTTTCAGTGGTCCTGTATTTGTACCGCTGTTAGTATATTCAACAACGACCCACTCTTCTTGTACAATAATATTAGTGATTTCTACTGTTCCATCCGGGAAGGCGGTTCGCCATCTTTTATAATCATTTAGATAACCTTCTGGCCCATGCTGAATTTCATTTCTGGGAATATCAATAAATTCACAATCATCAGCAATTACCTTCATCCCTTTATAAGGGTCCCTCTTTGCCCAAGCCTCATGAAAGGTGCGGGCAACAGTGGCATTGTCGATTACTGCCATAATGGTCTCCTTTTTGAATAAATTTAAAATTTTAAATCAGTGTCGTTTATGGTATCTGAATAAAAATAATGTTTCATCATGATTTTTAATTTTAAATTAAGAGGTTATGGAAATACTGAAATTTTCTTTTTATATTTATCCACCCACCCTTGAGCCTTACATTTTTTGAAAATATTAACTGCTTTTTTAAGCATATCCCGGGCGTTTGGTTGGTCACCTTTACGTTTAAATAATTCAGCATATAAAGCATGATCTTTGCCTAACTGCCACATCATATCATTTTTGATATTTGTTTCTATGGCCTTTTTGATCCAATCCTCTGCTTCGGGAATGTGGCGGTCATCAATGTTTAAAAAAATTTCTCCTATACTTCTTTTAATCAAACCGCTGTATAATTCTATTTTATTAGTGGATTCATCTTCAAACAAAGGTTCAATATCAATATTTTTTTCGTTTCCCATCACCTTTGCTTTGGCCAAGCATACCCTGTTCAATTTATTCCAGGAAGGCATTGTTTGATTTTTTTTCATCACTAAAATTGAATTGGCATAATGTTCCTTACTTTTATCATACTCTCCCATATCAAAATAAAGTTCACCTAAGTTATGCTGTGTAAAGGCATTCCATGTGTAAATCCCAATTTTTTCGCAAAAAGAGATGCCTTTTAATAAATGCTCTTCAGCTTTATCAAACGATCCTTTAATATAGCAGGCAACCCCAAAGTTGGAATAGGCAAAGGCTTTTGGAAAGACATCCATAGTTTCTTCTGCAAGCTGAAGGGCTTTATCACAAGACTGATATGCAAAATCAGCATTCCCCTGGTGCGCGTGGACAAAATAACCAATACAACTTTTCACCACAGCGATATCCCATAGCGTCCCCTTTTTGACAACAATTTCCATTGCTATTTCAAAATGCTGAAGAGCGTCTTTGAATTGACACATGAAGGATAGGGCAACCCCCATCCAATAATTTGGAAATCTGGATAAAGAAATATCATTTATTTGATTCGAAATTTTTAACGCCTCTTTAAAATATGTAATTGATTCGTTATAGTTTTCTTCAACAGACCATTTATATATCCCCAGGATGGAAATAATATCAGGTAATTTGCTTTTGTAATCATATTTCCGGGCTAAATCAACAATGGGTCCTATTGGCTTTTTAGCCTCCGAGAAATAATCCATTTTTATAAAATAATACCCGAGATTTGTTCTGGCATCGATTATCTTCTTTTCGATTTGCTCAGTTTTTTCACACTTCTCTAGACAGAATATTCTTTTTTTTGCATAGGCAATAGCATCCTGGAAATTAACTGATGACTCTGCTTTATTCCCTGCCAATTTTGAGTATTCTGCCGCTTTAATGTAATCACCGCTTTCAATGAAATGAGTAACCAGTACGCCATAATATTCATGGATATTATCTTTGTATAATGTCTCAATGGCACTTCCAATATTACCATGCATACGTTTTTTTCTTTTTATCAATATCGAATCATAAACAACTGCACGGGTTAATGCATGTTTAAAGACATAGACAGATTTCGGGTATATACCCCTTTCATAAATCAGTTCTGAATCCCTCAATTCGAATAAAAGATCATTCAAAGTATTTTCTGATTTCTCTGTCACAATCTTGATCAACTCATAACTGAACTCCCTTTCAATCACGGAACCAATCTGAAGTAACTCTTTGGCACCTTCAGCCTGAGAGTCAACCCTTGCCATGATGATGTCTTGTATCGTTGAAGGAATACTGACCGCTTCAATATCTTTTGATAAATAATATTCATGGTTTTTTACTTTAATTAAATTCATTTCCTTAAGGGATTTTATAAATTCTTCTATAAAAAAGGGAACGCCTTCTGTTTTTTCAAGAATCAATTTCTTTAAAGAGGTGTCGATATTTTTTTCCTCCAGAATGTGCGTCATGACTGCATTGCTTTCCCGATCGGAAAGCCGGGTCAAAGTAATCTGACTGTGATAGGATTTTCTACCCCAGGTATGGACGAACTCAGGTCGATAGGTAAATATTAAAAAAATTTTTGAACCTGGAATACGATCCATAAGATTTTTAAAATAAATTTTTGAATATTTGTCGATCCAATGGAGGTCTTCGATTGCTAATATCAGCGGGCGAATTTCAGAACCTTTCAAAGTTATTCTGTCTACGGCACCTATAATTCGTTCTTTTTTTTCTTCAGGGCTCATGGACAGTCCATTGATACCGCTTTCCTCAACCGAAAGCAAATCCAATAGATAGGGAAGTGTCTGGGTTTCACCTACTCCAATTGCTTTTATACCTGATCTGACTTTTTCAACAATTTCAAAGTCCCTTTCACCATCCTGTATTTCAAAATTCGATTTCAGGACATCAATGACCGGGTGATAGGCTTCACCACGACTGTAGGACAGGCATTTGCCTTCCAGAAATGTGGCATCCTCACTGACGATGGCTTTTCGGAATTCATATAGCAGTCTTGATTTCCCTAAACCAGCCTCTGCCATGATTGAAAAGACCTGTCCTCTGCCTTGCTTAACTCGTTTAAAGCCGTCAAGGAGAAGCTCGAATTCCCTCCCTCGTCCTATAAAGGGGGTGAGCCCTTGTTCGGCACTGACATCAAATCTGGTTTTTCTGGTGCTGGGAGCAATCACCCGGTAAACCTTGATCGATTTTATTTTGCCTTTGATCTCTTTTTTCCCCAGAGCTTCAAATCGAAAAAAGCCCTCAGTTAATTTGAACGTATTTTCAGTCACATATGTAGTGCCGGGTTCTGATATCCCTTCCATCCGTGAAGCCAAATTAACCGTATCGCCTACTGCTTTAAACTCTACTCTAAGGTCATTTCCCAGAGTCCCCACCACCACAGGGCCGCTGTTAATACCAATCCGCATTCTTATTGGAAATATTTCTTCTTTTTCTTGTTGCAGCTTGTCGCTAAAGCGGGTCATTTCCCGGTGAATAGCATATGCAGACCGTATAGCCCTTTGCGGTGCGTCTTCCAGAGCAATCGGGGCGCCAAACAATGCCATAATCCCATCGCCGGTAAACTCATTGACTGTCCCCTCATAATCGTGGACTTTGTGAATTAAAATTTCATATACCTGATCCATTATTGTGTAGGCATCTTCGGCACCAAGTGACTCAGAAAGGGAGGTAAATCCCTTCATGTCACAAAACATAACAGTGACCTGCTTTCGTTCACCCTCAATTCGATCCTTTTGAGATAGGATCTTATCCGTAAGACCTTTAGGCAGGTACTTTTGAATTTTTTGAATTTTTTCATCAACAGAAAAAATCCTTTTCTCAGGTTCCGAAGGGATATCTAATTTCTGGCCACATTTACCGCAGAATAAGAAATGAAGAGGGTTTAGAAAACCGCATTGTGGGCACTGCCGTTCCATTTTGGTCCCGCATTTCCCACAATATAGCATGTCATCGTCAATATTGAATTCACAATTCGGGCACTTCATTTATATCCCTTTTTCTGCTGATATGTATTATTCATTACAAGGGGAAGATGCCGGGAAAAGAAGGTCAAAACCATATTATCGGAATGAATAAAGAGTGTCCCCTTTTTTCGTATGTCAAAAATGATACTGGCTTTTGCAATATTTTGTAAAGCTAAATCATAAAATAATGATGACATTCAAAAAAAAGTGAAAGAGGCATTGGATGCCGGTGTTCATATAACTGCCTGCAAAGCGTGTGCTGATCAGTTAGGGGTAACCGATGATCTGAAAAAACTTGGAATTGAAGTGGTATATTGGGGAGTCCCACTCACGGATATTTTAAAAAATGATGAAACGCTTTTGACAATATAAAACGTAAAGTTCTGAAAAATATGCCGGAAACCAAAAAAATCCTTTATGGTTTCCGAAATACATTTGATTCAGCAAAACCGGTTTGGTTGAAATTTGCATCTATAAATTTTACTGACTTTTTACAAGATTAACCACTTGAATCTGATGTATGATACCCCCATCAGCGATTTAAACTTGATAAATCTTTATCTTTTATCTATACCAACAAATTAAAACTATGGTATATGAAATTGACAGTGTATCTAATTGAAATAAACAGAATCAATCTGGATGGCATTTTATAATATGGATGATAATACTCATAAGAAACCCAAAGGTGCTGGCAAAAGTAGCTTCGAGTGCTGAAACAAATCAAAACCATACTCAAACCAGGTGGATGTCTTACCGTTATTGAATTCAAGAAAATAGAAGGACCTCCAGGACCACCGATGAAAATACGATTGTCTGAGGATGAAGTTGAAAAGATGGTTACCGGATATGGATTCAAAAAAGCTAAAACCGTTGATATTGGCGATTATAATTACCTGATGACCTTTAAATCTCTATGATTCTAAAATATCCCGCCATAAACAAGGACACGATGTGACAAAAGAAGAACTGATTGAAATTTTAAAACGTGTATTAAAAACAGAATCGGATTTAGAGTTCCTTTTAAAACTGGATGAATCAGAACTGGAAACACTTGTTGCAATTGTCCGTGACCGTGTTGATGGATGATTTAAATCCAAAAAACCTTATTCCCCTTTTATTTTATATAAGATCATTTTTTCCCTGGACGTTACACATCGATTTATAGATCTTGTTCCCGGCATTCATAGGTCTGGAGAATACCAGATACCGGTTTTTTCATGGGTTCATTTTTCTGGGGGAGGCAGATCAACTTTTCAAGAGTATCAATCCACATCCAGAACTACAGCGAAGCAATTAAATATGGCCCAAACCTGGTCGCCTGTCTTAAGGCCAAGGTGTTGAACACCTTCCGTGGAAACCACTGCGCACAGTTCTGTCCCGTCTGTGATACGGACAGTATATTCCGTATTGATTTTTCCTTTATTCATCCGTTCAATGATCCCATTAAATCTATTCTCGGCGCTGCATTTCGGTTCTTCTTTTCCGCTATGCAAAATAACCCACGGTGCCTTGACCTCTGCCGTAATCAGCATCCCTTTTTTTAATGCGAGCTGTTCTGCACTGTCGTTGGTGATAACTGTGGTAACTGAATAACCGCTGATAGAAATTAAAGTGACCCGGGTTTGAATATCTCCCCTATGAAGCGCTTGAATTTTACCGAAAAATGAATTCCGGGCACTGGTTTTGCGTGACGACTCTCTTTCGATAAAAAGCTTAGTCACCCGTTGAATATCATCTACTGAAAAGGATACGTAGGAACCGGTGGGATTCAGCGTTGAATGACCCAGCATTTTTTGAACCGCTGGTAAGGGCATATTGCCCTGCATCAACTCTACGGCACGCGATTTTCTTATCATCTCAGGGCCGCCGAGGCTTTTGGGAAATCCGCAGGCCTCAGCGCGTTCGTAAAACTTACGTCGAACAAAACCAGGATCAACATCAAACCGATTTTTTAAAGAACTCTTGAAAAAAGGATCGGTAAGAATCTCTTGAATCTCGGAAGAAAGCATTGTGGAGATCTGAACCCTTCGTGGATCGTTTTTGGTATCTGGACCTTCGCTGCTAAAATCAACAGAGTGTCCCTTGAAATCAATGTCCTTAAAAGGATTAAGGGTCAGAACTTCATTCAACTTTGCACCCGTGTACCGTATCAATAAAAAAATGATTAAAATACGTCGGCGAGCCAAGCGGACATCTGCACGTGGGGAAACTTCTGACCATTTTCGAAATGATTGCTCTACCTGATCGAGTTGGGCAGAATTCAGACATCGCCCTTCCTCGGGAATTGAAGCAATACGTCCCTGTTTCATGCCTTTCTGCAATACCTTCTGCTGATTGGGCAAGGGGGAATCAACTGTAATTCTTGAATCCATTTGGTCTTTCCACCAGCTTCTTAAAATGTTGTCTTATGTTTTTCATTTATAGCACATTTGAGAATGGAAACCACCAGATAAAATCTTCTTGACATCAAAATACTAACCCTATAAACTAACACGAACAAAAAATTAATCGTGTTAGTTTATCAAATTATCTGATATGGGAGGTTAAAATGATTTTTCATACCGCTGGAATTGAAGTCGCCCTTTGGATTCCGCCGTTGGTGGCGTTCATGATTTCATTTTTTACTTCCATGGGTGGCGTGTCTGGTGCTTTTCTTCTCCTGCCATTTCAAATGTCCTTTCTCGGGTATACAAATCCTTCAGTCAGCGCCACCAATCAATTGTTTAATATTGTAGCCATTCCAAGCGGCGTGTACCGCTATTGCAAAGAAGGCAGGATGGTATGGCCACTTACCTGGGTTGTTGTGATCGGTACCTTGCCGGGTGTTTTCATAGGTGCCTTCGTACGAGTGGCTTATCTTCCGAATCCGACTCATTTCAAACTGTTTGCTGCTGCGGTCTTGTTTTATATCGGACTTAGAATGGTGCGGGATTTATTAAAGAAAAACACAGGCAATTCCAACAAGGCCAGTAGCGAACAACAATTTCAAGATATGACGCGTCGTTATCGGGATAAAGCAGCAGATCAAGGAATGAATGACTTGGCAGCTTTAAAAACCGTAACAGTCACCCACTTCAACCTAAAACGGATCGGTTATATCTTCTATGATGAAGCATTTGACGTATCTTTTTGGGGTATTTTCACCCTTAGCTTTATTGTTGGCATCGTGGGTGGCATTTATGGCATCGGCGGTGGCTCCATCATCGCCCCTTTTTTCGTGACTTTTTTTGGACTACCGGTTTATACAGTGGCTGGTGCCGCTCTAATGGGAACCTTCATGACCTCTGTGGCTGGCGTAGCTTTCTACCAGATCATCGCGCCTTTCTATCCGGACATATCCGTGGCACCGGATTGGATGTTGGGCATTTTGTTTGGACTCGGGGGGATGGGGGGAATGTATCTTGGGGCTTACTGCCAAAAGTTCGTCCCGGCCAAGGTGATCAAGTGGATGTTAGCAGGTATTATAGTGTTTACAGCAACAAAATATATCTCTGCCTTTTTTGGTTATTAACTCAACTTTTTCGGGGTTGGCCATCTCTGTCTTTTGTCCGGCCCGGGTTGAAAAATCACAGACCAAAATCCTTGAAATCTTTTTGCTCACATGCAATAAAACTGAGAGTAAACCTGGCCCGGTAACCGTCATAACAAGGTGTTCAAAATGAAAAAAGAATGGATAGCGGCATTCGGCCACATGACATATGGAATCTATGTTTTAACCGCCCGGTTTGATGATACCATCAACGGGATGATTGCATCCTGGGTCACCCAGGTATCATATGATCCGCCAATGATAATGGTGGCGGTCCATCCCAATCGGTATTCCCATGGCTTGATTGAAAAAAGCCATGCCTTTGCGTTGCATGTGCTGGATTGCTCACAAAAAGAGATGCTGAAAAGATTTAAAGGGCCGGATCCTGCACAAAAATTCTCCGGTATTCCCTGGGATACCGGTAAAACAGGGGCTCCAATTTTAAAAAATTGCATGGCATGGTTTGAATTAAAGGTCAAGGAACGGCATGATCCCGGTAATCATACTCTTTTTATCGGAGAGGTGATAAATAGTGGTACCAAAATTCCGGGCACCCCCCTTTGCACCCTGGACTATGATGGCATGTATGTAGGGAAAGATTAATTTTTTGATTGTCCCATAACCATTCTATCCTTTTTCCCAATCTTTTTCCATACACCGAATGGTCGGCAGTTTCCCTGTTTGACAATAGCCACCATGTTGAAATCGGCAGTGCAAGTCTACAGCCTTATCAGGACAGCTTTATCAATTGTTCCCGATACCTTGAGCGGGTTAAAAAGCTTGATCCGGGTGCGATTTATATGTCAATCACCCAGAATCATCTGCCCGGTGCAGGGGGATCCCTGGTTTCCGAACAATGATAAAAAATAAAATTGTTCGGAAATACCTGGAGGAATTATTCCAATATTCGGAAAGACTTCACCACTTGATTGAACACATCAACATCCCGATCAAAATATTACAATTTAGGTGCTCTGTAAAACAGTGTATAAAAATAATCTTTATGAATCAGACCATAAACAATAACTTTAAAACGATCCCCCCCATTGGTATGAACTATTGTTCTATCCCTAAAACCGAATACAAGAAATGGTCTCTGATATGGACGCTGGTTCATATAATGGCATCTGAATATTCAAATTTTGATTGTCGCTCACCACAAATGATTGATATACGTTTTTTATATGAAAATGTGACAGCAGAGCCCCGGACGGGGGATCGGATCGGCCCGTTCGGACCCAAAGGCGATCAGCCCATTTGCCCTGCCGGGCGTTAAGAAGCGCAGGCTGTTTGAGGACACACCTGCCCGCAGTTCCTGCGCTTTAGACCGGTAGGGCAAATGG
>NZ_JAQYWD010000073.1 GCF_030145145.1 Desulfobacula sp.
GGATGTAGGTTTGAAGCATTATATTTTCCTTTTTTGGATGCAGCTTAACCTACGATATTTTTACCCAAAAGTCAAGTAAAACCCTTTAAAATAAGGCTTTTTGAAGCTTAATGTCAGGAGCTCTGAAATTATTTAGAAAATTTGATTTTGAAATAAAAAAAATTAAAAAAGTGATTTTTTCTTGTTGACAACATATCGTTCGATCGATATGTTGTTTTTAAATCGAACGATCGATATGTAAATTTTAATTTGAGGAGAAATCGTGGCTGAACATCTGAAAAACAAAGAAAAATTGGTGACGGTTGCTATTGAACTCTTCTCTACAAGAGGGTTTAAGGGTACATCAATAAGAGATATCGCAAATGCGATGGATATGAGTATCTCCAATATCTATCATTACTTTGGAAATAAAGAAGGGCTGCTTTTAGCTGTTTTGGAACACGCATCAAAAGGTCTTGTGGAAAAACTGGGTGAAATCCCTCAAATGGATCTGGACCCTTTGGAACGGTTTAAATTGCTTATCAGGACGCATATTCAATTGTCAGAATTTTATAAAAAAGAAATAAAAATCTTTTTTCTGGATGAAGAACACCTGTCGCCTGAAGGAATAAAAATAAACAATCAGACGCAAACGGATATTTTACAAATACATTTAAAAGCACTTAATGATCTAAAGAAAGCGGGTTATTTGCAGTGCAAAAGTGCAACCATTGCGGCTTTTAATATTCTTGGCATAATTAACTGGCAATTGCGCTGGTATCGAACCGATGGTTCACTAACCCTTGAAGACGTTTCAAGGGAAATTGTTTCATTTATTTTACATGGGATATTGGGAAGCAATCCCCCTGGTATAGAATCTGATAGTTGATACATTGTTTTTACTGCCAAGCTAATCACATAACCTAAGAGGAGGTAAAAGATCATGGGCTATACGATCGACATTGACACAGGAGGTACTTTTACGGACGGTTTTTTTGTAATTGAAGACCGGGTGGAAACGATTAAGGTACCAACGACACCTCACGACCTGACCATCTGTTTTTTGGAATGTATAAAAGCGGGAGCAAAGCGTTTCAATGTCCTGGTGGAAGATCTTTTGTATGAAACCGATATCATCCGTTTTTCCAATACTATTGGCACAAATACCATCATCCAGAGAGATGGAAGCCGGGTTGGCTTGATTGTTACACAAGGGTATAGAGATTGTGCGCCAACCCATAGTCAGGATGATAAATCTCCCTTAATAATGTCTGAAATGGTTGTTGAACTGGATGAACAGGTGAGTCAAACCGGAGAAAGGATTAAAATACCGGATGAAAAAGCGATCATGACTACAGCCCAGGACCTTATTGATAAAGGTGCCCGCTGTCTTGTCGTGGCGTTTACAAACTCTGAATACAATTCTCAAAATGAGCGCTTTGTAAGAAAAACAATTAAAAATGAATACCCCAGAGATTTTTTAGGTTCGGTGCCTGTGTTTTTATCCTCAGATATCTCCCATAGATCAGGAAACACTGAAAGGATTAATGCAGCAGTGTTGAATGCCTATATTCATAATAAACTGGCCAGACTTTTGTATAAGGCCAGTGAAAATCTCAGGCAAAAATTTTATCATAACCATCTGTTTATTGTTCACAATAATGGCGCTGTTGCAAGGGTTGCTAAAACCCGTGCCATCAATACGTATAATTCAGGTCCTGTGGCAGGGCTTTCCGGTGCTCGTCTTATAGGGCAGCTGTATGGCACTAAAAATCTAATCTCGGCTGATATGGGTGGAACATCCTGTGATATTGGTTTTGTGAATAATGGCCAGGAAAGTTATACATTGAAGCCTGATGTGGAAAGTTTTTCCATAAACGTTCCCATGATGGTTATTAATGCCATCGGCGCAGGGGGAGGATCAATTGCAAGTGTAACGGATGGTCAACTTCAAGTAGGACCCCAATCTGCCGGCGCATTACCAGGCCCGGTATGTTTTGATCTTGGCGGTTTCGAACCCACTGTAACCGATGCTGATTTAGTGCTTGGTATCTTAGACCCACACTATTTTCTGGGTGGAACTATGGCGCTTAATTATGAAAAAGCAAAGGATGCAATTGAGCAGAAAATAGCCGCTCCTTTGGGTATATCCGTAGAAGAGGCTGCACACAAAATAAAATTACGTGTTGATCAGGCAATGGGAAAGGAAGTTGGCAACCTCAAAGACAGCCTAAAAGAAGATGACAATCCCATGCTGGTGGTCTATGGAGGGGCAGGTGCTGCCCATTGTTGTGATATCGCTAAAATTGCCGGTTTGAAAAAAATTGTTATCACACCTTTTTCAGCCGTTTTTTCAGCATTTTCTTCATCCAATATGGATGTGGGGCATTTTTATTCATCCAGAACAGATATTTTATTTAAAGAAGATGCGGATCTTTCAAAAATAAAAGAGTCCATTTTGGCTATGGAAAAAGAAGCAAGAAGGGATATGCGTGGTGAAGGCTTTTCAATTGAAGAGGTAGCGTTTGGTTTGGAATTGTTTGTAAAAGCTGAGGGCCAGGATCATGAAGTCAAATTTACCGTTGAATATGATTTTTACAAAACGTCTGAACAGGTTGAAAATGCAGTTGAAACTGCCCGAAAACTTCTAAATATATCAAGCCCTGAGGGGTTGAAAAACATGGTGCTCACCATGGTAAGTCTTCTGGCTAAAGCAAAGGTCCCCCATTATGAAATTAAAGAAGTAGAATCAGCATTGCATAATGCAAGTGTTGCCAAAAAAGGTCATAGAAATGTCTTTTTGCAAACGGGTCAGGATGCTTTGGAAATCCCTGTTTTTGATAGATCGCTTTTAACTAATGGCCACCAGATTTCAGGTCCCGGTCTTGTGGAATCAGAGCAGACAAGTCTTCTAATTCCAGTGGAATGGGAGCTTTACGTGGATAAGTATAACAATATGATTTTAGAGGAGGTATCATAATTATGAAAATCCGAATCACTGAATACCTGGAAGTTGACCTTAAAAATGAAAAATGGGTTTGCCAGCGTTGCGGACACTATTTGATCGATGCCAACGAAAACTACAAAAAGGGCTGTCTGGTTGCACAAAAACCTTTTGAGCAGGTTCATCCGCCTATTGTTGAAGGCCAAGCCTATAGTTTTAGTCCGGATGCCGACTACTGCCGCCTTTTGGAGTTTTACTGCCCCAAATGCGGTATCATGATAGAAAATGAATATCTACCGCCTGGTCACCCCATTACCCATGATATTCAACTGGATCTTGATGCTTTACAAAAACGGCAGGAGGGATGATATGCAGTCAGGTAGGGAACATTTTAACGACTTTTTAAATAATGAACCCCTGTCCCGACCAGTTTTCATTCCCTTTATCGGGGATCTGTTATCAAGGATCGAAGATGAATCAATGGAAACTTTGACACAAGATCCTTCTTTATGGGCAAACAGTCTTGTTAAAGCAACTCAACTATTCGGGTTTGATGGTATCGTAACCGGTTTTGATTCAAATATTGCAGCCATGGCTTGCGGGTGTGACGTTTTTTGGGAGAATGACAAGCCTGTAATCATCCCAATGCAAGGAGAGTTCAATCAAGAACCGCAAAACAGCCCCCCTATGAAACTTGCTTTAGAGGTGTCAAAAAGATCATTCAGCGTCTGCCGGCAAAACATAACCTGTATGACTTCTTTAACCGGCCCATATACACTGGCGGCACAGCTCAGTCTTGAAAATGCGAACTTGAATATAAATAAAATCAAGCAATTGATGGTGCAGATGACCGAGGCTTGTTGCGAAACAAAACCAGATGCACTTATATTTATGGAGGGCGCATCTTTGTCTTTGGCAAAGATTGAAACAAGTCATCGACGGCTTTACAATACACTTAAGAACATAGCATCCTACTATAATATACCCATAGGTCTTTATGTAGAAGATTATCAGCCGGAAACGGTATCTGAGCTGGCAAAGCTTAACATGGATATGTATATTCTGGGCCCTTCTTTGAGTAAAAATCTTCCATTGACATCTGAGCTCTGGCGTCTGGGACAAGATACAAAGGGTCTTGGCCTTGGTCTTCCCCTGGATGATATTGAAACGTCAAAGGCGCTTATAGGGAAAGGATTAGAGCTATATCGTGAAAATCCAGAGCACGGATTGTTCTTCACCAGTTCAGGGGCAGCAGGGCGTGATATCGATCTTGATGATCTTCATGCCCTGGTAAGTGAAATTTCTAACTTGTAACATAATCTTAAAAGGAAATATTTTATGAGTATGATAGTCAATATAGATATAGGCGGCACATTTACTGATTTTTTTGTCAGTCAGGATGATGGCACTACACATCTTACCAAATTTCCAACCACCCACTATGATTTATCTGTCGGCTTTTTAAAAGGGATTAAAGCGCTTGCAAAAATGAATGGTCAAAATATGACCCAGTTTTTGAATAATACAGATTCCGTTCGCTATAGCACCACCATTGGAACCAATGCCCTTATTGAAAGAACCGGACCGAAACTGGGTATGATTACCACGGCAGGATTTGAGGACACCATATCGCTGGGGCGTTCTCGAAGCTGGGCAGATGGATTATCTTCAAAGGAGAACAAGGATATGGCCCGTATCAATAAGCCGAAACCTTTAATCTCCAGGGATATGATTGTCGGTGTCAGAGAAAGGGTTGATTCATTTGGCAATGTCATTTCTCCCCTGAATAGAGAAGAGATATTGGAAAAACTTCAAATTCTTGTGGACCGGGGAGCTATGGGGTTTGTTGTCTGTCTTTTATGGTCTTTTATGAATCCTGATCATGAGAGGATGATAAAAGAGGTTATTGAAGAGGAATATCCTGAAGACTTTCTGGGTTCCATGCCTGTGACCTTATCCAGCGACGTATCTCCAAAATCAGCTGAGTACACCCGTTTTATAACAACAACAGTCAATGCATATATCCATGGCGTGATGGCTGCAGAACTCAATAAGCTGGGGGTTGAATTAAGGGACGGCGGATATAAAAAGCCTTTGGTGCTGGTACATAATACAGGCGGTATGAAAAAAGTATCCCGCACAAGGGCCATTTTGACCCATAATGCCGGGCCTGTTGCCGGACTTCATGGCGCCCTGACAATTGGCCAGGTATATCAGGCTGACAATATTATTTTCACGGATATGGGCGGAACCTCTTTTGATATAGGGGTTATTACAGGGGGCAGGTTAAAAACCTATGATTTTATACCGGTCATTGACCGATGGAGAACAAATATTCCGGCAATTGAGGTAAAATCCATTGGCGCAGGAGGCGGTTCCATCGCCTGGGTGAATGAACTTATGGACAACAGTCTTGAGGTCGGGCCCCATTCTGCCGGATCAATGCCTGGTCCTGCCTGCTATGATCAAGGGGGAACACTGCCGACTGTAACAGATGCGGATATGGTTTTAGGATATTTGAATCCAGACAACTATTTGGGTGGCAAAATGCTTCTGGACCCGGATTTAAGTCACCAGGCCATTAAAGAACATATTGCTGATCCTTTAGGAATCGATACCATTGAGGCCGCCATTCGCATACGGAAAATAGTGGATGCCCGAATGGGCCAGGAAGTTTTTAATGAAGTGGCACTTAAAGGGCACGATCCACGGGGGTTTATTCTTTTTGCCTGTGGCGGTGCCGGTGCAACTCATGTATGTGGGTTTGCCCCTTATTTACAGGTTGATAAGGTTATCGTCCCAAATTACTCGCCGATTTTCGGAGCCTATGGTGCATCAACTGTCAATTGTCAGCAGGTCTGGGAAAAATCAAGGAGTATGAAAATTTTCCAATGGAATACACAATCGTATTCCCAGGATTTTGACAATTTTAATGACGTCGTCAATACATTAAAGGACAATGCAATCCGGGATCTAAGGCTTGAAGGGTTTGAAGAAGATCAAATCAAACTTCGGCTGGAATTGGACATGCGGTATGGTATGCAGTACAATTTAACAAGGATTGTATCCCCGCATATCAATATAGCGTCAGATCAAGACTTTAAAGAGATTTGTGATAAATTCACTGAACTATATGCAGCGATCTATACACCGGAAGCCACGTTTCCCATGGGAGGAATCAATGTTGAAAGTTTCTTTCTTACCGCCTATGTGGAAACAATCGGTCAAACGATTCAACAATTTGAGTTAAAAGGGGAAAACCCTTCTGATTCATCTTTGATTTCAACAAGACCGGCATATTGGAGTTCCAAATCAGACTTTATAGATACCCCTGTGTTTGCCTTTTCAAAACTTGAAGCCGGGAACAAGATAACTGGCCCGGCACTCATTGAGGCGAAGGATACAACATATGTGATTGAGCCGGAATGGCAGTTCAGCCTGGATGCTTTCCACAACACAATTCTGGACCGGATTTAAGTTTGATAAGACGTTTAAAAATTTAGGAGATATATCATGAGCTTAGTGACATACGGTAGAGATGAAGAGGTTGTTCAACGGCTTAAACCTGAACCAATGACTTCTTTGGAATCAGAGGCGCAAGATAAAATTAATGATGTGGATTTTGAAATATTTCAGCATAAAATGAACATGATTGCCCAGGAAGGCAAAGAGACAACCATGAAACTTGGGGCGTCTTCTGGAATGCGCTGGGGTGATGTCGCCTTTGGCGTTTATACCGGTCTTGGAGATCTGTCTGTTGTGGCCACGGGCATCTGGTTCCATGCCGTTCTCGGTCAGATCCCTGTAAAATATATCGTCAAGCACTGGATTGATGAACCGTCAGTCGGCGTTAAAGAAGGGGATGCTTTTTTCTGGAACGACCCTTTTTATGGTGGTGTACATGGGGCTGATATGGGCCTTTGTGTGCCTGTTTTTTATAAAGACAAACTGGTTTGTTTCACTGGCGCTGTGGTGCACACCGGTGAAAGTGGTGGAAGTGAACCCGGTGGGATGGTAGGAAGTGCCCGATCAAAATATGATGAAGGATTATTGGCTCCCCCCATGAAAATTGGGGAAAATTATGCTTTAAAAGAAGATATTCTGGCCATGTTTTCAGCGATGAATCGTGATCCGCGGACAATGATTTTAGATATCAAGGCCCGACTTGCTGCCTGCCGTATCGCCCAAAGAAGAATTGTGGAATTGATTGATCAAAAAGGGATTGAATTTTTTCAAGGTGCTTTGAGAAGAATCTTATCCGTCACAGCTGACGCTGCTAAAAAGAAGGTAAGTCAACTCAATGATGGTGTGTTCCGTCAACCCAGATTTATGGATACCGTGGGTCCCGAAACAGCCCTTACTAAAATCAATATTACATTGACCAAAAAGAAAGATAAGATAAAATTCAGTTTTAAAGATACAACGCCAATGCTTCCGGATAAACCGTTGAATACATTTTTCCAGGGAATTATAGGACTTTCCATGGTCTATTTTTGCGGATGGTTTTTGCATGATCTGCCTGCAAACAACGGGCTTTTAGAGGTGCTGGACTGGGAATTTCCTGAAAATTCTCTCATCAATGCCAAAGGAGATGTGCCAACTTCAATCTCTCCATTTACCCAGACCTGTTTTGCCCATGGCATGTTCCTGGCCGGTGCCCGTATGACGTATCATCTTGATTCCCTTCGTGCCGTTGCTGCATGGTATCAAGGGTTTGGTGTCCCCATATATGGTGGTGTTAACCAGTGGAATGAGCCCATTGCCGATATTACGCCGGAGATAAATGCCACCGGTGCCGGGGCCAGACCGGATATGGATGGTGTGGATGGCGCCGGTGCTTATTTTGCCACCATGAGTGATTGTTCTGATGTGGAAACCACGGAATCGGATCGCCCATTTCTTTATTTGTTCCGGAATTATTTTAAAAATTCCTATGGCCATGGCAAGTTTCGCGGTGGCGCCGGGGTGGGCTTTGGTATGATGATGCACCATGTCCCCTGGGTTGCCATGGGCTCTTTTGGCTATGGGTCAAACTTTCCTTCCACACTGGGAATATTCGGGGGGTATGCTGTGCCACCCATATTTATTCGAACCATTGGAAACAGCAACATGAAACAACTTTTGGGAGAAAGCAACTCAGCACTTCCAAATACCATGGACAAACTTTACGAAGATGAAAACCCTGAGGCGGGTGCTGATGAATATCATCATGTCACAATGCCCATAAGGCCGATGATGAACGGCGACACATTTTATGTGCCGGTTGGCGGCGGAGCAGGATATGGTGATTCCCAGGAACGTGACCCAGAAGATGTAATCAATGATTTGAAAAATAATATGACTACCCATTGGATTGCAAAAAATGTGTATAAAATTGCTTATGATGAAAAAACCTTGCGCCTGGATAAAAAGAAAACCAAAGAAATTCGATCTCAAGCAAGGGAAGAAAGGCTGAATCTTGGTAAACCATACGACGAATTTGAAGCTGAGTGGTTAACGCTTAGACCCCCTGAGGAAGCATTAAAATACTATGGTGCCTACCCTAATCCAAGCGAAGGCCCGCCTCCTGGCCCTCCGGGAATGTAGCGCCAAACGCCGGGTTTGACAATAATTATTTATAAAATAATAAATGGAGACATGAAGCATGAAAGCTGTCGTTTTACAGGCCGAAAATCAATTTAAAATAGAAGAGGTCCATGAACCTAAGCTTTTGAAAAATAACGATGTGATCGTTAAGGTCACGAAAGCCGCGATATGCGGTTCAGATATCCATGCCAAGCACGGCCTCATCCCTGGCATCGCTCCGGGGACCATCATCGGCCATGAGTTCGTGGGGGTGTTGGAAGAAACAGGTTCAGAAGTCACACGGTTCAAACCGGGTCAACGGGTGGCCGTTCCGGCAGCAACCTGGTGTGGGATCTGTCGTTCATGTAAGAGAGGTGAGGTCCAATATTGTGTAAACGGCGGCGTTTGGGGCGGTGGTGAAATTTTCGGGAAAGGTCTTGCTGGCGCCCAGACCTCTTATGTCCGAGTCCCTTATGCTGACACATGTCTCACGCGTATTCCGGACAATGTACCGGACGATCAGGCCGTGTTTGTCGGCGACGTTTTCAGCACAGGGTATCATGCAGCCTATGAAGGAAAAATTCAAATGGGAGACACATTGGTCATCTTCGGATGTGGTCCGATCGCCTTGGGTGCACTTGTGTCGGCCTGGCAGTTTGGCCCCCGGCAAATTTTTTGTGTGGACATGCTCGACAATCGCCTGGCTCTGGCTGAACATTACGGCGCCATACCTATTGATGCCCGGCAGGGTAATGTTGTGGAGCAGATAAGAGAGGCTACCGGAGGAGAAGGAACAGATGTGGCCATTGAAGCCATTGGCAGTCCGGACACGTTTCAGCTGGCACTGAAATCAGTCCGCCGGGGCGGGATGGTGTCTGTGGTTGGCCTTTTCCCCACAGCAGTGGAATTTCCACTGAATGACCTGGCTTATTATGGTGTGCGATTGAGCATGGGGCTTGGCAATCTTTCCAGGATGGACCAGCTCATGTCCCTCTTGGAATCCGGGAAGGTAGATTTGAGCCCGCTTATTTCGCATACGTTTTCCCTTGATCAGGCGCTTGATGCATATGAATTATTCGAAAACCATAAGGATCGTTGCATAAAAGTGCTGCTGGAACCTTAAACCATTCCCAGAAAATAACATATGGAAAAACTTTTTTCCGTCGCGTCCAAATGCCCGGGATAACGTTCATGAAAATAAAACGTCTGAACAATTAATGGATGGGAATCATAACACACTGATAATATTACTGCTAACCGGGTTACCGGAAAATAATTATAAAATTGCCTATTAAGGATACAAATTATGACATTCGAAAATCTATCCCATAAGATGAATATTCACGGTGCTCTAAAAGAGAAGGTTAAAAAATGTGGGTCACAGGACTTTTTTTATTTTCAAGATCAAAGTTTTACCTATTCGGACCTGGATAGAGAATCCGATAAAGTGGCCAAAGGACTTCAATCCCTTGGGATTCGAAAAGGGGACAAGGTGGCTATCATCATGGATAACCGGCCGGAATTCCTTTTTCTGTGGTTCGGGTTAAGCAAGCTTGGCGCCATAGAGGTCCCTATTAATACGGCACACAAAGGTGACCTTTTAGTCCATATGATCGATACGGCCCAATGCTGTTTGATGGTGGTAGAATCAAGCTATCTGGATAGAGTGGTGCCTGTTTTAAAAGATGTGCCGGGTATGGAAAAAATAGTGGTTCTTAATGATGATAACACCCTGGTGCCCCATTTGAATAAAACAACCTTTGATTATCACACTGAAATTGAGAATGACGGTGTGTTTCAAAAAACAGAAGTTCTTTTATCTGACCCCTTTGCAATTATTTTTACATCCGGAACAACAGGGCCTTCAAAAGGGTCTTTAATGCCACAAAACTATGCCCTTTTCATGGGGAAAGTCTGTATGGAGTGTTGTGAATATACCGAAGATGACTGTCTTTATAATACCCTGCCTCTTTTTCACGGGAACGCACAGTTTTTATCCACCATGCCGGCGCTTATGAGTGGGGCAAAAATGGTCATATCTCCAAGATTTTCAGCAAGCAGGTTCTGGCCTGACGTAAAAAAATATGGCTGCACGGAATTTAATTATATCGGGGGAATCCTTCCCATCCTGCTCAAGGCTGATCCAAAACCAGATGATGCGGATAATCCTTTGCGGATCATGTTTGGCGGCGGATGTCCGCCTGACCTTTTTGATGCGGTTGAAAACCGTTTCGGGGTCACTCTTCTTGAAGGATATGGCATGAGTGAAATTGGATTGCCTTTGCTCAACACCATGAAATCCCGTAAAAAAGGAACCTGCGGAAAACCTGTATATGGATGCCAGGTTAAACTTGTTGATGATTTTGGAATTGAAGTGACACCCGGTATCCCCGGTGAGCTTCTTCTCAGAAACAAAGAGCCGTTTACCATGCTTCTTGGATATTACAACATGCCTGAAAAAACGGTAGAAGCATGGAAAGACCTTTGGTTTAACACAGGCGATTATCTGGTTGCTGATCAAGATGGATTTTTTAATTTTGTGGACAGGAAAAAAGATGCCTTGAGAAGAAGGGGTGAGAACATAAGCTCCCATGAAGTTGAAAAAGTGATTAACTCCAACCCGGCAGTGCTGGAATCTGCAGCAATCGGTGTTAAATCTGAAATGACGGAAGATGAAGTGCTGGTATGCATCAAACTTAAAAATAATCCCAGCTTAACTCCGGACTCTCTGCTTGATTATTGCCAGAAACGCATGGCTTATTTTATGGTCCCCCGGTTTGTCAGGATTATGGATGAATTGCCAAAAACAAAAACACAGAAAATTTTAAAAGCCCGGCTGCGGGATGAAGGCATCACCCAGGACACATGGGACAGGGAAAAACAAAATTATGAATTAAAGCGGTGAGGTAACGGTTTAAGGCCTCTTCTTAAAAGGAAAGCCCTGATATTTAGTTTGTTGATATGGAGAATTGTAAAAAATGGATACCAATGCAGATAATATGATTTTACCCTTTGCTAAAAATATATTCACGCAACCGCCTTACAAGAGCAACCCGCCTGATTTGCTGGGTGGATTTTGTTCAGGCTGCAATGATTACTTTTTCCCCAAGCCGGGTTACTGCCCAAAATGTTTGGGCAACATCCAGACAAGACCCATTGGAAATAAAGGAACAATCTACAGCTTTACAGTGGTCAGAACCCCTCCGCTTTTTGATTTGCCCAGTCCATATGCTATCGGTTATATTGATCTTATCAAAACAAAATTAAGGGTTTTTGGCCTGTTTGACCCCGAAGCACTTGACCAGTTAAAAATAGGTGCCCGTGTGGTATTATCCGTTAAATCTTTAGGAACAGACAGTCAGGGATCACCACGCCTTCGCCCCTGTTTTATTCTTGAACCGGAAAATGAACACACTATGATTTAAACCTGCAAATTTAAAAAGGAATTTACCATGGCCGTAGCATCTGTGACAGGGGTTGGAATTATCCCTTTTGGAAAACATAGTGGAAAAAGTATTATTGATATGGGGGCAAAAGTCGGTTATTTGGCACTAAAGGATGCTGGTATCGACCCTTCAAAAATTCAAGCAGGTTTTTTTGCAAATGGCCTGGCAGGAAGGTTATTCGGAGACAGTACCATTGGTCAGAATGTGTTTTGGGAGCTTGGCATTAATAAAATTCCTGTTGTAAATGTGGAAAATGCCTGTACGTCTGGGTCTTCTGCTTTTTATCTTGCGTATAACATGGTTGCTGCCAATCAGGTTGAAATTGCCATGGTGATTGGTGCTGAAAAAATGTGCGTGCCGGAATTCGGTCTTATCAATTCAGGTGAAACTGAACTGGATACCCAGCTTGGCCTGATTGCACCTGCCAGTTTTGCCATGCGGGCAATCCGGTATATGGATGAGTATGACTGTAAACCTGAGCAACTGGCACAGGTGGCTGTTAAAAACCGGCAACATGCACGACTGAATCCTAATGCACAATTTAAAGACCCGATTTCTATAGATATGGTAATGGATTCCCCGATGATTGTTGACCCTTTGACCCGCTTCCAGTGCTGTCCCATTGCCGATGGTGCCGCTGCAGTGATCCTATGCTCTGAAAACATTGCAAAACAAATGAATCGGTCAGTGAATATAGAATCTGCTATTTTATGCACAGGCAGTTATGGAAATAACCAGGATATGATCTTGTGGGAAACGGATACAAGGGGTTGCAACCTTGCCTATGAAAAGGCCGGGATCGGATCTCAGGATATAGATGTGTTTGAGTGTCACGATGCATTTACCATCTCGGAGATTCTTCATTATGAGGCCCTTGGCCTCTGTGATCCAGGCGAGGGTATACGATTTCTTGAAGAAGGCCACAGCAGATTGGGAGGAAAAAAACCGGTGAATGTGTCTGGTGGGCTTTTAAGCCGGGGTCATCCAGTGGGAGCCACAGGGGTTGCACAGATAGGTGAGATTGTTACACAATTGCGAAATGAGGCAGGCCCTCGTCAGGTTGAAGGTGCTAAAATCGGCCTGGCCCATTGCATGGGCGGTGATAAATCAGGAGATACAAAATCATGCACGGTTGCCATTTTATCTGTGTAGGAGATAATTATGAGTATAAAAGTTCATCATATATCCATTTTTATAAGTGACATGGAGCGAACCATATTTCTTTTCCAGGACATTCTGGGTTTCAAGCTTACCTGGCATATCCCATCAGCAAAGGGGAAAAAGCTTTCAGCTCTGTTGGGAATACCAGATCTTGAGTGTGAACTGGCCTACTTGACAAGTCCTGATAATGATGTGGCCATTGAATTATCTCGTCTTATCAATCCTGTTATCAAAACTTCAAAGGTCCGGTTCGGTAATGCGGGCAATATGGGATTAAGCCTTGAGGTACAGAACCTGGACAAATTGCACAAGCGGTTGAATAAAAAAGGCTGGAGTCCTTTGAGTCTTTGTCTGGAGATGCAAAGCCCTGATGGTGATAAAATAAGAGCCTTTTGTATTAGAATAGAGCATTGCATGACTTTAGAGTTTATAGAGCTATGAAAAATACTTAGTGTTTGAACGAAAACTCACCCATCTGCTGCGTTGCTGCAAAACTCTGAAATCCTCATGTACATTAGTACACTCCGGTTTCAGAGTTTCTTACGCCTTGCATATGGGCAACTTTTCGTCCAAAC
>NZ_JAQYWD010000007.1 GCF_030145145.1 Desulfobacula sp.
TTAGTGTTTGAACGAAAACTCACCCATCTGCTGCGTTGCTGCAAAACTCTGAAATCCTCATGTACATTAGTACACTCCGGTTTCAGAGTTTCTTACGCCTTGCATATGGGCAACTTTTCGTCCAAACACGGGTTTCCGTTCAGGCACTACTTAAAAGGTCATAAAAACATGACGGCAGAATATTGTTTTTTGTGCTGCCATTACCCCATCTATTTTACCACGGGCAGAAACACCAACTTCCCCAAAGCCACCAACAGGTAGACCGTTCCTTATTCCTTTCCAAAACGATGGCTATATAATTAGGGTAACAACAGATTGATAAACGATAGAATCATCCATTGAAAAAAGTTAATTACAGGATTTAGAACACCAAAATAAAGCAGCCCGATAATAATAAAAAATCCATACCGTTCAAAACGGAAAAGATAGCTTTGAATGCTTGGAGATGCAAAACCCATAAGGATTTTAGACCCGTCGAGAGGTGGCAGTGGTATCAAATTAAAAGCGGCCAGGATTATGTTGATTTTAGCAAAATAATAGAGAAGCAGTGTCAGCATACCTGACGGAGCAGGGGACAGCAAGCGATCTAAGAAAAGAGCACTAAATGCTAATAACATGTTGGCAATGATTCCCGCAGAAGAGACGGCTATCATTCCCTTGCGTTTGTCACGCAGTTGGTTGAAATTTACCGGAACCGGTTTTGCCCAGCCAAACCCGAAAACAAAAAGCATGATGGTGCCCACAGGATCAAGGTGTTTGAGAGGATTGAGGCTTAAGCGACCAAGAGATTTGGCTGTAGAATCACCCATGCGATAGGCTACCCAACCATGTGCCAACTCATGAAAAATGATGGCGTACATCAATGGTATGGCAATGAGGATGAACGCAATCGGATCTTTAAACAACAGATTGAGCAGGCCCATAGATAGTCTCCTTGATAGCAGTTATCAAAAGTAGTTTCCGAACAATCACCTAAAACCCGCTGACGAGTATTTTCCTGCCGATAAATGGACCAGGCAGCAAGCTACCCAGCCCAAGTTTATCAGCATCATTAAGAACATCAGGATCAACAGCAGCAAGAAGGTCAATATTAACAACACCAGTAGCAGCAAGAACATCAAATTCAGAAACAGCGATAGCAAGAACGGCAGACACAATAAATATTTGAAACAACAAGGTCAAGTAAAATGTTTTTAAATTTCGACTCTGGCCATTAACTTGCTATCTGCGAAAGTTATATTCCATTTCAAGAGTGAGACCTGTATCATCAAATTTATGCCATCTATTTGAATTAAAATTAATATACCCTATAATTACAGTAATTTATATCCTTCTGGGCACAGGATAAATTACAATTAAGAACTAAAATTTCACTTTATTGGAATGTCCTTAGGGAGAATTTATAAATATGATGTTTACTGTCGATTTCCTCGTGTTGATGGATAAAGAAAATTATTCGTTATTTTTTTATGGGAAAATGATGTCTGACAAATGTCATGGTCTATATAATGTAATTTGATCACCCCGGATTTACCCCCTTTGCCCCACAAGGTATTGGATAAGAATTCATATGAGAAATTATACAAAGAATTTCTTGACCCATCAATAAGTAGTTTGTATATTCTTAAAAACCAAAGCACACCCTGATTTGATATTGTAATCGCTTTAAATTATACACTCAACCTATTCTTTTATCCTTCCTACTTATCAAGTTCTGTAAACCGTCAATCTGACCCATGAGGAGATCAAATGACCACAGAACAAGAAGTTATAAGAAAACTCAGTGCCATCCTTAGTGCCGATGTCAAAGGTTATAGTCGCCTTATGACAGAGGATGAATCTTCTACGATCAAGACATTGAAAAAGTACCGGAACATCATGGCAGAAATCATCAACCAACACTCCGGCCGTGTTGTTGATGCGCCTGGTGATAATTTGCTGGCAGAGTTTTCCAGTGTCGTACATGCTGTTCAATGTTCCGTGGAGATCCAGAACAAACTAAAAGAAATGAATGACGATTTACAGGATGATAAACGGCTATATTTCCGTATTGGGGTGAATATTGGTGATGTGGTCCAAGATGGCGAGAACCTTTACGGCGAAGGTGTCAATATTGCAGCCCGCATAGAAGGTTTAGCCGATCCTGGGGGGGTATGTATCTCAAGAGGTGCTTATGATCATGTTAGAAACAAACTCAAATTTGGCTATGAATATATTGGTGAACATTCTGTAAAGAATATTAAGCAACCTGTAAGGATTTACAAAATTTTGATGGATTCCAAGGATGCCGGGAAATTAATTGGTGATGATCCGAAGCCTCTATTACAACCGGGGGTATGGGCGACGGTTATTGTTGCAGCAATCGTTTTGATTTTAGTTGGATACCAAGTTTTTCATAAAGCGATGGCTCCGGAATTTGAAACAGCATCTGTAGAGAATATGGCAGTCCCATTACCTGATAAGCCGTCCATTGCGGTGTTGCCCTTTGACAACATGAGCGGCGACAAAGAACAAGAATATTTTAGTGATGGAATTACTGAAGACATTATTACAGCGCTTTCAAAAACGCCGAAAATGTTTGTGATTGCTCGTAATTCAACATTTACGTACAAAGGCAAGTCGGTCAAAGTGCAAGAGGTCGGTAGAGATTTAGGCGTTCTATATGTTCTTGAAGGAAGTGTCAGAAAAGTAGGTAATAAGGTGCGTATCAATGCTCAATTGATTGATGCAAAGACCGGACATCACTTGTGGTCGGAGAAATATGATCGGAATTTTGAAAATATCTTCGCCCTTCAAGATGAGATTACAAAAAAAATAATTACAGAATTGCATGTGGAACTGGATGAGGGGCAACAAGCCCGTATTGGCTCAAAAGGTACTGACAATTTAGAGGCCTATTTAAAGGCGCTACAAGCTCAATACTACTCTTATCTGGGGAGCAGGGAAAGTAATACAAAGGCGCAGCAACTTGCAAAGGAAGCTATTGCTATAGCACCTGATTATGCATATGCCTATAGAATCTTGGGACGGACCCACATACTGGATGCGTATCTGGGAATGAGCAAGTCTCGAAAAGAATCTATTCAATTGGCCATGGAGTCCTATGAAAAAGCTGTTGCCCTGGATGAATCTTTAGCTTCAGCCTATGCTGGAATGGCTTATGTCCTCGTCATGATTCGCAAATATGATGAAGCCGTGCGCCTTGGAAAAAAGGCGGTTGACTTAGAGCCTAATTCACCTGACGTCATTATTATCTATGCTGCAATCCTGAACTTCGATGGAAGGTGGGAGGAAGCGATGCCTTTGTTCAAACTGGCTTTTCGCTTGAACCCTAAGCCACCAAACACATATTATCGTCACTTCGGTCATGCTCTGCGGTTATCCGGACAGCATGAAGAAGCCGTTGCATTGCTGAAAAAAGCAATAGGGCAAGAGCCCAACGATCTGCTTGCCCATTTGATGTTAGCTGTATCTGCAAGCATGGGTGGGTTTGATGAAGAGGCCCAGGCGGCAGCAAAGGAGATACTCAGAATCGACCCCCAATTCTCCGTTAAACGATTGACAGCGCCTTTTAAGGATAAGATTCATATGAAAAATGCTTGTGCTGCCCTTAACAAAGCAGGTTTAAGTTTAGACTGTGCTGCCTTAGAATGAAGGGTAGAAATTTTAAAAAATTTATGATAGTGACCAAAGTCCCTTCTGGATCTCAAATTACTTGAAGCGTAATATTCAATTGACAATTAATCCTTGCATGGCATAGATTTGCCTTGATCATTTTTACGGATAGAATTTGTTGTTAAAAAAGGAGACCATTGAGGTATGCAATTTATTGTGACAGGATATGACGGTAAAGATGACGGTGCATTGGACAGACGAATGGCTGCAAGGGACGCCCATTTAAAAGGGGCTGAAGAGATGGCAGACAATGGCAAATGGCTTTATGCTGCTGCGATACTCAATGAGAAAGAGCAAATGGCTGGTTCAGTCATTGTTTGTGAGTTTGATTCTGAAGAAAGTCTTAAAAAAGAATGGCTGGATATTGAACCCTATATCTTAGGGAAAGTTTGGGAAAAAGTAGAGATCACAAGGGCTCAAGTTCCGCCACTTTTTGATAAAAAATAATCCGTCCCATCGCTTCTGAATAAAACTGTTGTGGAGTAACCGATTAATCAAAATCAGTATCCTCGGATTTCGGAAAAATGTGATCTATATGGGGGATATAAACGCTGGTTAGCAAACGGCTGCTGCCGAAGGATGAAAGGATGCTTTAACCGCGCTTCTTGTTTCCTGACAAGTTTCATGTCTTAGCGGAATACCGGGTGACCGGGCGTTCCTCCCAGTGACCCGCCGGGCATGCCAGTTCACAGGCCCGGCAGTAGCTTACTACTTCCACGGCCCTGCCGTCCTGTTTGTTTTGGTCAATTTTTTTCACGTTGGCGCGGTTTTCCTCCATCTGGAGTATGCAGTCCATCCGGCTGTAGGCTCCGGTATCGAAAGCCTTCTGAGGACAGGCCTTCCAGCAAAGGGACGGGCAGCCCTCGCAGGGAGAAAACCAGTCGATGGGGCCGGTGGGGACCAGTTCAAGGCTCAGAAAAAGAGCCCTTAACCGCACCCTCGGCCCGAGTTCCGGGGTGACCAGAAGGTTGTTCCTGCCGATAACACCCAGGCCAGCCAGCACTGCCGCGTCCTTTAAAAACACCCCTCCGTTTTCCACATGGTAGGGCAAGGGATCGGCCTTTGCGTGCAGCGTGCTCTCGAACCACTGGCGCATCTGTTCGGCAACCCTCATCAGAACGCGGTTTCCCTCGGTCCCCTTTCCATCCCACCAGTCCAACTCCGGCTCCCCCGAGGGATGGCCGTAGACCAGCACCAGAACAGATTTGGCGTCCTCAGGCCAGGGGATGGATTCATGGGTTTCGAACATGGCTCCGGTCTTCCATTCCACGGAAGACCTCGCGCGGTAAGAAGGCGCCTGTTTCAGGGTTTCGGCAGCCGCGATTCCGGCAAGAACACCTGGAAAGGATTGCGCTTTTTTGATGATACTGTTGGATGCCGATAGATTGGACCGAAAATCCATTCGATGTTGCCCTCCCTGTGCGGATGATACACACCTTCATCGATTGATCCGGGCAGGGTCGCTCAGGCTTCGTAATACACTTTGAGCCCGCCCCTTACCTTTTCGAAATACACGGTCTCGCAGTCATCAGACGGCTCGACCGGCGGCTTGAAATAGTGGGATACCGGACGGATTCGAAAGGCCTGATCACCGATAAAGCCATCTATTCCAGCCTCCTGTTCAGCCTCGTCCGGAAGGCGGCAGGGTTCGTTTTTGATGCCAGCTATCTTTATCAGGACCACTTCCTGGACTCGGGACGCGGCATATGTTTTTTTCAAAACAGATTCCAGCACCCATTTCCTGATCATATCCCGATCCAGTTTTTCCAGCACCCGGGCCATCTTTTCCACGGTCTCTAATATTTTGTCCGTGGTCTGATCAATGGCCCCAGGTCGTTCGGCCTCGTACCAGTCTTCCCACTCCTTGTAGCTTCTTCCGTCAAACCGATCGATCATTTCGGCGGTCTTGCCTATCACTTTTCTGCTGGTACCGTTGGCTTTGCGGTTGGCGAGCTGAATTAACTCACCCGTGAATTCAGGGAAATCAAAGACTTCCCCCATCTGTTTTCCCCTCAACTCTTCCCGTTTGATCCTGATCATAATCCAATCCCTAATGGTCTTTTCGCATTGATTTGAGATTTTGTCCATCTCAAGTTTATCAACCAAGGCCGTTTAAGTCAACTTATGACGTAGCAGCCCCAATGATAACTCTCTCCGAAAACCACCGGTGTCTGGATTTTATACAAGGGAGCCCGGGGCACACACTTTCATTTTTCTTGCATAAAAATAGCAAACATGAAACCATTTGGAACAACAATTTCAGCAAAGGAACACGATGACAGAAGAAACCGTAAGCAATGAATGTTCAGATCCCACTCAAACGTTATCCATTGAGTTAGCTTGTCAGCTTATGGATCGAATTGAAAGATATGCCAAAGAAAATGGAACGGATGTTACTGGAACGTTGATTGACGCGCTGGATGGTTTTTTGAAACAGTCGGGATGATATTGCCGGTATCAAATGAAAAATTTAAAAATACGAATTCTTTGTGCTCTGTTGGGAACAGGTTTAATTTCATGCGCCACCTTGACTACGACGTATAACATCACAAAGGGCACTGTCGCTGCGACCTATGATACAGCCAAATTTGTTACAAAATTAGGGATCGGGACATTGAAAATGTCATATAAAATGGGTACATTTACATTTAATGTTATTTCAGCACCATTGGAATGGCCTATGACATCAGATATTGAGAGTATTGATGGGTTATCTCCAAAGGAAGCCGTCAGGCAGGGCAGAGTGAAAAACTCTCCTTATGTGGTAAAAGGGAAACACTATGTGCCTATGTCTGTAGCAAAAGCTGCGACATATCAAGAAATTGGAACCGCTTCATGGTATGGCAACGAAACGTTACGTCAGAAAGATGGACATATGACGGCTAATGGTGAAGCGTTTGACCCCGGAAAACCAACAGCGGCACACAAGCACCTGCCCCTGCCAATTCATGTTAAGGTCACAAATCTTGCGAATAATCGTTCCATAATCGTCAGGGTTAATGATCGTGGGCCTTTTTATGGCAATCGAATAATCGATCTTAGTGCTGGTGCTGCAAAAAAACTTGGCTTTTACAGTCAAGGGACAGCCAGGGTGAAAGTCGAAACTGTAGAAATCTAAATGCCGTACAAAGGTCATAGATAGATCGTCAACTTTTTATAGGGACGGTATCGAATAATCCTTAACAAGGTTTGCCACGACCACTGCGATATAGATCATCCAGAAGATCAATAAAACCGGGAGATTTCGGTCTGTTGAATCTGAAGAAAATAAAGGCCGACACAAACGGTCAATACACCTAACAAATAAACCCAAAAGGTTGAAAGGGGTTGACTGATAATGATCTATTTGGAAGCAGTTCTAAACGTCATGCATGGCTGTAATATACACCAGGTTTCAGATGTCAACTCAGGGTCATCATGCGGGATCATTTTAACGCGACCGAAAACAGCACACCATACCTTTGAAATTTTTTTCACAGATAAGTCCATTGATCGTTCATTAGCGCCGAAATTGATCTAAATCTGAAATTGATGGTGGAATTAATACAAATTTTCCCACATGCTTTTTTTGAATAAATTCTTTCTGCGCATCAACAATTTGATTTAATGGATAGGTTTTTGCCAATAAGGGGTTGATTTCATTGTTTTCAATATAGGAAACAAGATTGGGAAAAACCGGCTCATCCCATGCGGTGCAACCAATCAATGTCAGATCCTTTAAATAGAAATCCCGCATATCAAGTGCCACTAACGGGCCGGCAATTGCACCCGAGGATACGAACCGTCCGCCGCGTTTCAACACTTTTAGCATCCAGCCAAAGTTTTTCCCTGCGACGTTGTCCACAACCACATCTACTGATTTTTCCCCCAGAAATTTCACAATATTCCTGTCACGTGCAATGACGTTGTCGGCACCAATCGCCTGTACTTTTTCAAGCTTTGTCTCTCCGGCAATGGCAGTGACAAATGCCCCGCGCCGTTTTGCAAGCTGCACCGCTGCGGATCCGACCCCACCTGAAGCCCCGGCTATCAAGACATGCTCATCTTTTTTCACCTTTGCACGATGGAGCATGTTTTCAGCGGTACCATATGCACAGGGTATGGTTCCGAGCTCGGCATCGCTCCACCCACAATCCACGGGAAAAACTTCGGTTGCAGGTACTTTTACAAATTGTGCAAACGCACCGTCAAAATCAGAAGCCATCCATATATTTTCCAGTGAAGTCCAGTCTATACTTCGAATACAAGCTCTTACAAGCACTCTTGAACCGATAATATTCTCATCTGTTCCTGGTGCGACTGCGATCACGCGGCCACAACAATCTGTTCCCTGAATAAACGGGAACGGTGTTGCCTCATTCCAGCCACCATCTCCCTGGACGCTTGCTTCCTGCATTTCTTTTTCTTTTGCTGTGAGCGCATCTGTACTCGTGGTGACTTTGGACGAGTACCATCCCAGACGGGTATTGATTTCCGTATTATTGATCCCGGCAGCGAGAACCTGCAGAAGAACCTCCCCGGTATTGAGCTTCGGTAAAGGGACATCCCGGTACTCAAGTTTTTCATATCCACCGTTACCGGTTGTGACAATCGCTTTCATGGTGACTTGATGATTTTTGATATCAAAACGATTTTTGTGTGA
Source organism: Desulfobacula sp. (assembly GCF_030145145.1). Taxonomy (GTDB): domain Bacteria; phylum Desulfobacterota; class Desulfobacteria; order Desulfobacterales; family Desulfobacteraceae; genus Desulfobacula. The sequence continues at coordinate 8,318 of NZ_JAQYWD010000007.1, forward strand.
CATAGTTGAGTTTGCTCCCATCATTTTTTCATCTTTTGCCATTGATATCCCGGTCTTTATCGTTTCTTAGTCAGGTGTGATATGATCCGACATATCCGACAGATTGATCTCCACTTGGCCCTGTTTTTCAATTTTCAAGGCTCGATTTCGAAAATCGCCTTCGTCAATTTTTCCCTTTACCCACTGGTGCCAGGCGGCTTTGCGGGAAGCGATTATCGTATCGAATTTTTTGGACGGATCGAATTGGTCAAGAGCGTCATCCGTAATCCAGATACAATAATTACATTTTTTCTCACCACTTTCGAGAATCTTAAAAAAATAGCGAAACGTTTTACTTCCAGGCTTCAGGCCTTCTTGGATCTCATGATTTTTATATGTCCATGTGTCTTTCATTTTATCCCCCAATTAAAAGTCAGTGTTTGTAAAGCTTTAATATATGAATTAAATTTTGATTTGCAACGTTACCGGGACCCGTATTTGTCCACCCAGACAAAAACAAATGCGTATGACGTCTTTCCATGAGTTGACAGATCGTTGCCTGGATTGTATTCTTTCTTATAAACTCAACTTTCGGAGTTGGTCATTTTTACATGGGGTCAGGCTTTCTTTATGGCACTTTTTACCCGTCTGGTTATGAAATAGTGATAAAAAGCACCATAAAAAAAGCCTGACCCCGGCGATTAAAGCTAACGTCCGAAAGTTGAATTATAAACTATCCGTAAAAAGATCAAGTAAAGGAAATAAAATGATAATACACTTGGATCCAGTGATGTTGGCTAGACTTCAGTTCGCTTTTACCATATCATTTCACATCCTGTTTCCGTCTTTTACCATAGGGCTTGCAAGCTGGCTGGCTGTTGTTGAATGGCGATGGCTGAAAACCGGCAATGAGGTTTACAGGGACGTCTACCGGATGTGGGTGAAAATATTTGCGGTTACATTTGGTATGGGGGTTGTATCCGGGGTTGTGCTCTCCTATCAGTTTGGTACAAACTGGTCCGTCTTTGCCGATAAAGTCGGCAATGTGCTGGGTCCCCTTCTGGGGTTTGAGGTGCTGACCGCTTTTTTCCTGGAAGCTTCTTTTTTGGGTATTATGCTGTTTGGATGGAACCGTGTCAGTCCAAAAATGCATTTCACGGCCACGGTTGTTGTTGCATCAGGAACCCTGGTTTCTGCGTTCTGGATTCTGGCCGCAAATTCCTGGATGCAGACGCCCCAGGGATTTTTTACGGGAGCAGACGGCCTGTATTATCCGACCAACTGGCTGGCCATTATTTTTAATCCGTCATTTCCCTTTCGCATCATTCATATGGTGACCGCTGCCTACCTGACAACGGCCTTTGTGGTGGGGGGGATCGGTGCTTTTTACCTGTTCCGCCGTCAGTTTACCCGTCATGCAACGGTCATGTTCGGCATGGCAATGCTTATGGCGGTATTTGTTGCGCCACTCCAACTTTTTTTTGGAGACCTTCATGGGTTAAACACGTTTCAGGAACAGCCGGTAAAGGTGGCTGCCATGGAAGGCCTTTGGGAGACGCAAAAGGGTGCGCCGTTGACCCTTTTTGGCTGGCCGGATGAACAGATGGAAACCACACGGTTCGCCATTGAAATTCCGAAACTGTCCAGCCTTATTCTTACCCATCGCCTGGACGGGGAGGTCAAAGGACTGAAAGCGTGGCCAAAAGAGAAAAGACCCCCTGTGGCCCCTGTTTTCTGGTCGTTCAGGATCATGGTCGGTGTGGGCATGATGATGATTTTGACCGGTGTTTTAGCTGCCGTGTTGTATGGGAAAAAACGCCTGTTTGATTCACGGTGGTTTCAATGCTGGTGCATGCTGCTGACACCGGCCGGTTTTATCGCGGTGCTGTCAGGATGGTTTGTAACGGAAATAGGCCGTCAGCCGTATCTGGTTTTCAATACATTGTTAACCTCTGAATCGATATCCCCGGTGGCGGGGATCCATGTCGCCCTTTCTCTGGCCGCATTTATTATTATTTATTTGGGGATCTTTGGGGCAGGACTTTATTATATCATTCGTCTTGTCCTTAAAGGGCCGGGCGCAGAACCGGAAATACCTTACGGGGGGCATGGTGTGAAGCGTCCTCCCATTGTTTCGGATGTCGTAATGGAATCAGGAGGAGATCATGTTTAGTTTTGCCGGGTTCATTGATTTGCCCCTTATCTGGTATGGCCTGATTGGTACGGCCATTTTTTTATATGTGCTGCTGGATGGATTTGATCTGGGTATCGGCATCCTGTTCCCCTTTGCCCCGTCTGAAAAATGTCAGGATCGCATGATGGGCTCTATTGCTCCTTTCTGGGATGGTAATGAGACATGGCTTGTACTGGGCGGTGGCGGCCTTTTTGCTGCCTTTCCCCTTGCTTACGCCATCTTGATGCCGGCGTTTTATATACCGGTTATTCTGATGCTTCTTGGGTTGATATTAAGGGGGGTATCTTTTGAATTCAGGTTCAAGGCCAAAAAGCGATCAAAAAAGTATTGGGGTTATATTTTTCACTTGGGTTCACTTGTTGCGACCTTGACCCAGGGAATGATTCTTGGTGCATTTGTACAAGGGATTAGTGTTACCGGCAGAAGTTTTAGTGGCGGCCCCTTTGACTGGTTGAATGCGTTCAGTGTCATGACCGGCATTGCACTGGTGGCGGGTTATGCGCTTCTCGGGGCGACCTGGCTGATCATGAAAACTGAAGATGTGACCCAGAAATGGGCCCGGAAATGTACGGGTTACCTGTTTGGTCATGTTGCATTTTTCATGGGCCTGGTAAGTCTTTGCATGCCTTTGATGGATGCGCGCATAAAGGCGTTGTGGTTTAGTCTGCCCAATTTCATTTATCTCGGGATCATGCCGGTGGCGTGTGGCATCATGCTTGTGATTCTGTGGCGGGATCTGCACAGAGATAACGAGTATCGGCCGTTTTTTCTTACCCAGGGAATTTTCCTGATGAATTACATCGGTATTGGTGTGAGCACATGGCCCTTGCTGGTGCCCAACAGCATCACCTTTCGGGAGGCCGCTGCAGCCCCTGAATCGCAGTCTCTCCTGCTGGTGGGGGCGGTGATCATGCTGCCGGTTGTTCTTGCCTACACCGGTTATTGTTACTGGATATTCAGGGGTAAAAGTTCCAGTGAAACAAGCTACTGATACGGTCAAACAATGGCTTTGGTTTGTGGCGCTCTGGTGCTGTGGTCTGCTGTCGGTTGCCCTGCTGGCAAAACTTATCCGCTGGATCATCCGGCTGGGTAATTCATAAGTTATAGGCGCGTTAAAGTAAGCCTTGGAAAGGGTTTTTAAAAAAAAATTGATTGGTGCTGGGGACGTTTCACAATAAATAATTCTTGAATTTTTTTGCTAAAAACTGTAAAAAGACAGGTTGAACCCAATAGCGGCGTTTGTTTTTTGTCAGTTACGATTGTGCCTGAATTGTGGTGTCAACGTCACTCATTTACAAACGGTTCCAACCAAAACTTTTTTTAATCACGGCAAAGTTAATATCAACTTATGGATAAGATTCAAATCACCGGCGAAAGACAGCTTCATGGAGAAGTGATGATCAGCGGGGCTAAAAATGCAGCCCTTCCTTTGATTGCATCTAGTATTTTAGTGAAGGGGAAAACCTGTTTTACCAATGTCCCCAATTTGATGGATATCACAAGTATTCGGCTCCTTCTGGAGGACCTGGGTGCTGAGTGCAAGACATCAACGGGGTGTCTTGAAGTGGATGGGGCGCGCATCAACAAAATTGAAGCTGAATATGATCTGGTTCGAAAAATGCGTGCTTCCATTCTGGTACTGGGACCCCTTGTTGCCAGATTCGGTCATGCAAAAGTGTCATTGCCCGGGGGATGTGCCATTGGTGCTCGACCGGTGAATATGCATCTGTCAGGCCTTGAAGCATTGGGTGCCAGTATCAGTATCGACCATGGCTATATTGAAGCCAAAGCAAGCCGGTTAGTGGGCAATGAGATCTATTTTGATATGCCCACTGTAACCGGTACGGAAAACTTAATGATGGCGGCAACCCTGGCAAAAGGGACCACTGTATTGCGCAATGCGGCCCGGGAACCGGAGATTGTCTGCCTTGCCAATGCGTTGAATCAAATGGGGGCCCGGGTGAATGGGGCAGGGACGTCCATTATTAACATAGAAGGGGTGAAAGCGCTTTCTCCGGTCGATATCCGCATTATTCCGGACCGGATTGAAACCGGCACCTTCATGGTTGCCGCGGCAGCAACGGGTGGGGATATTCTTATCAAAGGGTGTAACCCCGATCACATTGGGGGGATCATCAACAAGCTCAAGGCCGCCGGCACCATCATTGAAACCTTTCCGGACAGCCTCCGGGTGAAGGGGACAGGGCCCATTAAAAGCGTTGATATTAAAACACTGCCATACCCCGGATTTCCCACCGATATGCAGGCACAATTCATGACCTTGATGACCATTGCCAGCGGCAGCAGCATGATCCATGAAGCCATCTTTGAGAATCGGTTTGTTCATGCCAATGAATTGCTTCGAATGGGGGCGGATATCTCCATATCAAACGGTAATCTTGCCATGGTCAGGGGAGTTAAAAAGCTTCAGGCTGCGCCGGTTATGGCATCAGATTTAAGGGCCAGCGCTTCCCTTGTTATTGCCGGTTTAGTGGCAGAGGGAACCACCGTTATTTCAAGGGTTTATCATATGGACCGAGGGTATGAAGCCATTGAGAAAAAATTCTCAATGCTGGGAGCGGACATCAAACGGATTCATTAAAACCTAAAATACCAGGGTGAGATAATGTGACCGGATTTTTAAAATCTTTAAAACCGGCACTGTTTTTCGTTTTTCTTGCACTGATAGCGGGAATTCTAGCCGGAAACGGTTCCCTGGAACATAAAGGGGAAATTTTTCCGGTGGTTTTCCTGTTATCTGTCTTGACCTGCCTGGTGTTCTATTTCCATAACCGACTGGTGTTCCCTTGTCTTCTTGGTTTGATTTTCTGTTTGGGGTTTCTGTCCATTCAGATCCGGTTATTCCCGGATTTGCCTGCTCATCATATCTCCCATTTTCTGACATCAGAAAAAGTCAGTATAACCGGCCGAGTGGTTTCCTTTGCAACCCATTATGAAAAAAAATCCAGAATTACCCTTCTTTGTTGCACCCTGGAGACAAAAAATCATGGGCCCAAAAGGGTCACGGGCAAAATCAGTCTGAGCCTTTACGGAAACACTGAAAATGGTCCGGAATTTGGCGATATGATCCTGTTTAGATCCGCCATTCATCCGGTTCGAAATTTTCAGAATCCCGGGGCATTTGATTATGAAAGATTTTTAAGACTGAAATCCATCTATGGTACCGGCTATACAAACCTGAAAAAAACAATCATCCTGCCACGAACGGGTCAAACCGGCTTTTTTTCACACGTGATCCGGCAAATAGAACGTCTCAGAACCCAATATTATTATTTTATCATGACGCATACCAACGGTTCAACCGCAGGTAACATCCTGGCCTCACTGATTACCGGAAAGAAAGAAGCCCTTTCCGGGGACATTCGGGATTTGTTTTCAAAGGCGGGCATAAGCCATCTTTTCGCCATTTCAGGGCTTCATCTGTCCATTGTCGGCACCCTGTTCTTTTATTTTTTTTATCGACTGTTTTCCCTGCTGCCGGGGGTATTGATTGCAGGACGAGCCAAAAAACTTGCAGGGATAGTCACCCTTGCTCCATTAATGGGGTATGCTGTTTTTTCTGGATTTTCACCCTCCACCCAGCGGGCCTTTTTAATGATGATGGTCCTGCTGTTTTCATTTGTTTCTGAACGAGAACGAGATATCCTTTCAAGCCTTTCTGCTGCAGGAACTCTCATATTAATCCTGGATGCGCCAGCGCTTTTTTCCATCTCTTTTCAATTGTCATTTATTGCTGTTGTCTTTATTATTGGCGGGCTTTCCCTGGTAAAAAATACTTCCTTTATGGTTAAAAAAAAATTATTGGCCAGAATGGGGTTAATGGGATGCGTGACCTTTTTTGCCGGGTTGGGAACCTGCCCTTTGACCGCACACTATTTTAATATGGTATCCACCATTTCACTGGTATCAAATTTTATATGTATCCCCATTATCGGATGTGTTGTATTGCCCCTGGGACTTCTTTCCCTGGTGTGTTTTTCCTGTCTTCCTTCCCTGGCCATCGGTATTATCCAGGGGTGCAGTCTGCTGATTTCATTCTCGATCCTGATGGCTGAAATGCTTGTGTCCATTCCCTGTTCATGGTCAAGAACCTTTCCACTGCAATGGGGCGATATGGCCGTAATTTACCTGGTTTTTACCGCCGTCTATTTTATCTTAAAAGGGTATCGAAAACAACCGGCAGTCCTGCTGGCTTTAGCGGTTCTCTGGGGGATAGGGACGGTTTTCCATAACGGGTTTAACAAAATACCAGACCCCCATTTAACCATTACCGTCATTGATGTGGGGCAGGGCAACAGTGCCCTTATTCAAACCCCGGGCGGTAAAAACATGTTAGTGGATGGTGGCGGATTTTCCGATCTCTCCTCCTTTGATACGGGGCGATATATCATTGCCCCTTTTTTATGGGGGAAAAAAATACAGGCCCTGGACTCTGTTATTTTAACCCATCCCGAGTCTGATCATTTAAACGGACTTGTTTTTATTTTACAGAATTTTCAGGTGAAAACCTTGATCAAAAACTCAGACAAGCGAGATACAAAAAATTACGAGACCTTGATTCAAACCTGTAAAAATAAGAATATTAAGATATTCACGCCATTCACCCAGGGAAGATCCCTGGATTTGGGTGACACTCGGCTGATGTTTTTTGTGTTACCCGAAGAGACAAATTTAGTGGATTTTAACAACCGGTCGCTTGTTTTCAAGCTAATTTACAATGGGTTCTCAATGTTGTTTCCCGGGGATATCTCATCTGCCCGGGAAACAAGTTTAAGTGCTGCCAGGCGGCTTGATCTTAATGCGGATATATTGTTGTCACCCCATCATGGCAGTGCCACGTCCAGCACGCAATTTTTTCTTGATAAAGTACAGCCTAAGAGTGTAATAATATCCTGCGGTTGGCGCAATCGATATGGATTCCCCCATGCAACGGTTTTGAAAAGATATACTGAAATGGGAATACATATTTTTCGAACGGATGAGGACGGGGCAATCTTCATATCAAGTGATGGTAAACAGTATGATATAAAAACCAATAAAGGTATTTGATAACGTGTATTATATATATTTTCCTTATGTGACACTCCTTGCTGCATTAATGCTCTATGACTGTTATCAACTAAAACAACCCCGATGGTGGGCCCTTGCAGTTTTGCTTGCCCCTGTCACAACCCCCTATTTTATTTTTAAATCCCGTAAAGAATCCGGTGTCAAATTTTTTATGTTTTTTATCGTCACTTTTTGTGCGGTGACAGGGGGGGAGCTTTTTTTGTATTCAAAGGGGGTGAACAGGCATCACTATGCCCATCAGATGCCCGAGATACGACAAATGATCCATCTCAGTGATCAGTTAAAAACAACAACCATGAAACTGGATCATGAGTTGGGCATACTGGAAAATTTAACGAAAATTGAATCCAGGGCCCATGAAATTAAATCGACATTTGAATTTGTCGAACACGTGATAAATCTCTTGAAGATCAATCAGGAAGCCATCAAACAAATGGTGACCTATTCATCGGATCATGAAACGTTTTTTATCGGAAGAAATCTTGAGTGGGTATTAACACTTCGAAACTTTTATACGAACAGAAATGTTATCCAGCATTATAAAAGTCTGCAAAACTATCTGGATCGTTTTGCAGACGTATTGAAATATACCTATGTCAATTTTTATAATATTACCGAGTATAAAAGCCTGGAGCATCTTAAAAACTATGACGAATACTATTTGCGGTATCGCAGGGCAATAGACAGTCACAACCGGTTCAATACCAAACGAATCGATTTTCAAAACGTGTTTGCAGACACCTATCCGGACCTCAAATCCTTTCTTCCCGGGGAACGTCAGACAGATACTTTCAGGTTATGGGAATAGGGCTTTTTCCCTGAATTTTTGAGAAACGGGAGGATGACCTTGTTCTTATTCCCCCCGGAAACGTCGTAGGTGATGCTGACAATGGGGATGTTAATTTTGGATTCAATTTTCTGGGCCATGGCTTCGGTAATAAGTCCTGCACAACAGAAGGCCGGATTGGTTTGAACCAGCAAGTTTAAATCAGGATATTCATTGATGATATGGTGAATTTTTAAAATATTATCCATTGATTCGCCCGTATGTTCCCGAAGAATGCCGTATTCGGAAAGGATATGCTTCGGCGAAGCCTTTACTTCAAACGCAGATTTGCTCAAAATGGGTTCAAAATATTTATAATATTTTTTTTCCATGGCCTGCATGGCCACAAACAAAGATTTGTTTGAAATCAGGCTGAAGTATCTGCCTTCCGTAAACCATTTCTTAAAATAAGCATCTGCAATGATTTTGACATATTTGTAGTAGGGCGTGGTAATGACTTCCCCTCCATTGTCTTCAATATAGCGTACCAGATCCTGATTCATTATGGGATTATCCCTGACATACAGGTCACCGAAAATGCCCACTTTAGGCCGTGACTCCGTTCTGGTTTCAATGTCTGAAAACAGTGCAATGGCACTTTTTAATGCCGTCTCTTTGGATGTTCCTTTTTCAAAGGCAGTGCACAAAATGTTTAATGCGGTTTGAAGTGCCTGATCTGTTTTTCCCTTGTGAATTTCATAGGGTCTGATTTTGCAGCCAATGCTTCTTAACAACCCGCCAAACATATAGGAAAAATATCCATTGACGGATGCGCGAAGAGAGATATCAGACAATGACAGCTCGCCTTTCTGGATTTCAGAGGTTTCAAATCCATTCCCATTTTTTTCAAGAATTTTTTTGATGTGATAGGGATACATCTTAATATTGCAGGCAATTTCCGAATGATTTAAGCGTAACACACACTGGGACGGGTCAAGCTTGTTTTTTTCAACCGTGTGAATAAATCCGGCGGCCAGGGCATTTAGCGGAAGACATTGACCCGTGTTGGTCAGTATGCTTTTTTTCAAGGTTTCCTGGGTCTCTTCCATTAAAATGGCATCAAATCCTTCATTCTTTAATACAGATACAAGCAGGCTGCCGGTATACGAATCCCAGTTTGGATAAATAATGGTTTTATTGTTGATTTTTGATGAAAATTTTGGATGGAGAGGCGACATATCACCAGAAATGATGGTTGGTATGGATTTGTCATGATTTTTAAATGCGTTTACGGCCGCTTCAACTCGGGTCTCATACCCCACACTGGAATCATGTTCGTCCAGTTCTAATACAAGATAAGGCTTATTGTGCCTTTCCATTATTTGTTTGAAATACTCAATCCCGAAGGAATCGGGTGCACATTTAAATGAACTGATATAAACCGGATACAGATGATCACACGTTGCTGCTATATACGCGGCCTTGAGAATCTGGGCGGTATTTTTCCAATGGATCTCTTTTAATAATGGATCGATTGCTGAAAAATCATGATTTTCCACATCAAGCATATCCTGGAAAGCCGTTTTTACCCCTAAATTTTCAAAAATTTCCGGGATATTGTTGTTCATGGTTCGGGTTAAAATCGTGTAGGGTCTTCCCAAAAAGACAACATTGATATCCTTGCCCCGGGATTGATATTGCTGATATATCGCTTTTTGGTTTAATTGTGTCTTTTCTTTAAAGTCCACAGCACTATCATATGCAGTTGAAATGTCGAAAAATGAAAACAAAAAGTCAGAAGAAATGGTTTTTAAGGCTTTGTATAATTCCAGTTTGGTATGAAAATTGGTGTACAGGTATTTGATGATCGGCGACAGGATTTTTTTTCTATCAATATCCGGCAGGCAGGCGATCACCGATGGACTGAACTGCGTATAGTAACACTGTTGTCGGCGGCGGTTTTTCCCTTTTGGTTTTTCTTCAAAATAGAAGGGCAGGAAAACATAATCTGCTTTATCCATCAGATACATCACATGACCATGCAAGGATACCATGGGGGCGCAGAATTCAGCGGTTGCAAAATTTTTTCCGAATTTTACCGGATGCACCAGCGAAGAACTGGTGACGGTTTTAATGCCCAGTCTGGAGAAAAAATGAACCCAGAAATCGGTGTCTTCAAACAGATGGAGTGCCTTGGGGATTCCCATGACAAACTGATGTTTTTTGATGATGGGGGAAGGGGTTTCTGGAAGGGCTTTTTTCCTTAATTTCAATAGATTATAGGTGTTTTCCTTTGCCATCATTTTTTTGGTCTCATAATCCCTGCCACATAAAAATCCATAGGCAACGGTTTCATCTCCCATTTCCGCAATGGTGAGTTTGCAGTGATTGGTGCACAGATGACAGGTTTCCTGGCGGATGGGGATCTCTTGTTTCCACAGTTTGAACCCTCTAAACTTCGAAACCCGGAGATGTTTTTCTTTTAATAGCAGGGCCACGCCAAGGGCACCTGTCAGATGACAGTACTTGGAGACATTAATGGGCTTTTTTAACCGTTGTTCAAATGCTGCCACAAGGGCCTTGTTTTTGGCGGTTGCCCCCTGGAAAAGAATGCAATTGCCTATTTTGGCGATATTGGCGACTTTTGTCAGATAATTGTCCCTCACAGAGTGTAAAACCGAGGCCAGGATTTCATTTTTCTGATATCCCTGGGCAAAATAATAATTAATATCCCTTTCCATGAAAACAGTACACCTGTCACTGGCAACAGGCGATGCCACCCCTTCGGTGCGCTGGGAATACTCGGACAGCGGACACTCAAGTTTCAGGGCCTGCTCTTCGATAAAACTGCCCGTTCCTGCAGCACACACGGTATTCATGAAAGCGGAAGTGACCCGGCCGTCTTTGAGCAGGGTGAACTTGGCATCCTGTCCTCCGATTTCGATAATGGTGTCTACGGCCCCGTTTAAATTAACGGCTGCTGTGGCATGGGCAGTAATTTCATCGGGTTCAATATCCGCACCGATAATTTTACCACCGATTCTTCGACCGGACCCTGTGGTTCCACACCCTTGAATGGTCATGTCAATCCCATATGTTTTTAGAAATTGATCATAGGCTTTAAAAATTTTTTGAATCGCCTTAACCGGTTGTGAGGCTGTTTTTGTATAAAATCCGGCAATGGGTATCCCATCCTGATTAATGAGGATGCTTTTGGTACTGGTGGATCCGACATCCAATCCCAGATATCCGTGTATGATCCGTATGTCTGCTGGATTTTGATAAATATCCATTTCCACACCGTCATCAACAGACGAGGAAAAGTAGATAAAATCAGGATATTCAGACAGTAAAAGTTCAAGTTTCGGAGATAAAAGGATGGGGTCTTTTTTTGAAAAAATAAAAAAGTCACCTATAGACCGGTATTTTTGTTTCATCATTTTTTTCTGGTTGACCTGGTCATCCAAAAGGCAGAGTGCCGCACCAGTGGCACTATAATAAATGGCGTTTGCATCAATGGTAAATCCATGACCGGTAATGTCTTCCAGATGGGTTTTAACCGACAGGTTTTGAGAGACACCACCGCAAAAAAGAATTTTTTTGCCCACAGGTCTATCATTAAAAAGGGTGTTGGAAATGTTCTTTGCCAGGCCATAACACAGGCCATCACAGATTTGTTCAACGTCATATCCTTCCTGTTGGGCATGGATAAGATCTGTCTTGGCAAACACGGCACACCGGGTGGCAATATCTGGAATTTTTTTTGTGTTTAAACGGGCTTTTTTGCTGAGTTCCCGGGAGCCGCCCAGCAGGTTTAACCTTCGCGCCTGTTGATCCAGGAAACTGCCTGTGCCGGCAGCACACGATGTGTTGTGTTTTGTCCCACTATACGTGTGATCCCCATCAAACCGACTCAATGAGAATCTTTCACCACCAATGTTTAAAATGGCATCAAAAGTTGGATGAAAGTAGTGGGCAGCCCGTATGAGGGTTAATTGTTCGTCATAAGACTGGGTGGCATTGACAAAAGAAGGCGTTGCGTCGGTAACGGCAACATAGTGTATCTGTTGTATATCAATTTTTTCGATTAATTTTGAAAGGCATTGTTTTACTTCCCCATGATGTGAACACGTGTCAGTATGAACCAGAGTCCCTTTATCCGTTAGCACGACCATATGGATTGAGACGGAGCCGACATCAATGCCGAGGATATGAAATGAAGATGTCATGATTATAATTTTTCCTTTACCTGATGCCAGAAGTCCAACACCCCTTTAAACCAGCCATCCATAAACATTTGCTCATGATCAACAGTTCCTGAGTCAGCATATTTTGCAAGATCGGTGGATTGATAAATCTGTTCAAAGTATTGATTCATTTTAGGGTCGGAAATCAATTGATACGTACCATCGAACTTCAATACGTATAGAAGGTCTTTGTAATGGGCGGCCTTTGCCCAGCGAAACCCTTCGGCCTTTCCTTTTTTATGGAATTGCTTTTCCCAAATCAGCTTTTCCTGTTTCAGCCGTTTGACAATTTCATGGATATCAAAATCTTCTGAGAATCGTTTTTGAAGTTCCTCTTTTCTCTGAATGGCATCTGTTACCGCCTCTTGAAACATTTTCGAAAAGTTAAAAGACGTTCTCCACGCTTTTAACTTTTCGTGAAGTAAATCAGGAACACTTAATGTGATTTTTTGAGTCATGGCTCACCTGCCGATGTTTATATGAGTTTTTATTGTCTATTCTATATACGTATTGTTTTTCTGTATACGTGTCAAGCTGAATTTTGAATTATATGATTTGGTGTTATAAAATAAATATCCCCAGAGGCAGGGTTCAACTTGAATTTTAAAAATTTACCAGATATATAAGCAGGATGTTAATTAAACTCATTGAGACATTTGGCAAGACCATTATCCGATTAGTGAAATCCATGGGCAGGATCGTTCTTTTTTTCCTGACCGGCACAATCAATTGTTTTGTTCTGCCGTTTCAATTTTCCAAAATCATTGACCATACCTGGTTTATTGGGACGAAATCGATTTTTGTGATTGTTTTGACAGGGCTTTTTACCGGGATGGTGTTAGGGCTTCAAGGATACTATTCACTGATCAAAGTCGGGTCTGAAGAGGCATTGGGCTATGCTGTGGCATTGACCTTGATCCGGGAACTCGGGCCGGTATTTACCGCCATCATGATCACGGCACGGGCTGGGTCGGCCATGGCGGCAGAGATTGGTGTCATGCGGGTTTCAGAACAAATTGATGCCTTGAAAACCATGCATATCAACCCGGTCAGATTTATGTTTACCCCCCGGCTGATCGCTGCTGTTATCAGTTTTCCTCTATTGACGGCACTCTTCAATGTTGTCGGTATTCTGGGGGGGTTTATTTCCGGTTCCATCATGCTGGGTATCAATCGATATGTTTATATGGACACGGTGATTCAAAGCGTTGATATAAACGATATCGCCGGTGGTTTTTACAAGTCCTTTGTTTTTTCAGTTGTTGTGACCACCATTTGCTGCTATAGAGGGTATTATACCCATTTGTTCAGTGGGTTTGGCGCCAGAGGCGTCAGTTTGACAACAACAAACGCTGTGGTTCAATCCTGTGTATTCATCCTTATTTTTGATTATATTATTACCTTCTTTCTGGTTTAAAAAAATGACTGTCCCCCTCATACAATTTATAGATGTCGCAAAACGGTTTGGAACCCATGAGGTTTTAAAAGGCCTTAATTTATCCATTTACACCGGTGAAATCATTGCTGTCATTGGAAAAAGCGGGACAGGTAAATCCGTATTGTTAAAACACATTATCGGTCTTGTCCATCAGGATTCAGGGCAGATATTGATCCAGGGCGAACCGCTGCATCAACTATCTGTGGAAAAAGTACGGTCTTTTCAAAACGAATTGAGCTATATGTTTCAGGATAATGCCTTGTTTGATTTTTTAAACATATACGATAATATTGCCTTACCATTGGTTGAAAATTCAAAGTTTCCAAAAGCCCGGATCAAAGAAAAAGTGATGACCCGCATAAAACAATTGGGTCTAATGGATGCTGAATATAAATTTCCTGCACAGCTTTCCGGTGGTATGCGCAAAAGGGTGGCCCTTGCAAGGGCGCTGGTGACGGATCCAAAGATTGTTTTGTTTGATGAACCCACAAGCGGCCTGGATCCTGTAAGAAAAAAAAATGTCCATTCAATGATACAGGAATATCAGGAAAAATTTGGGTTTACAGCTGTTATTGTGAGCCATGATATACCGCAGATTTTTAATATTGCGCAACGGATTGCATTGCTGGACGACGGTGTTATAAAATTTGAGGGGTCTCAAAAAGATGTTCTTGAGTCACACAGCACCATTTTAAATGCCTTTGTCAGGGGGGATGATGTCCCGGATACATTCGATTAAAGACATTACTAAAAAGGAAACACATGGATAAAGGGAAAATAGAATTTTATGTAGGACTTTTTGTTGGCATTGGCTTATTGAGTACCGGATTGTTGTTTGCGGTTCTGGGTGAAATCCGCCTTCTTCCGGACAACCGATATTCGGTCCATGCTTTTTTTACATCCGTCTCCGGTCTTAAAACAGGTGCCAGGGTTGAAATGGCCGGTGTGGAAATCGGTACTGTTGCAAGGATCAGTATTGATGCGGAACGGTTGATGGCCAAAGTCGAATTCAGTATCGATGAACATATCGAGCTTTCCGAAGATGTCATTGCATCCGTTAAGACCTCTGGCATCATCGGACAAAAATACATTAATTTTTCACCGGGCGGTTCTGATATCCTGCTTGAACCGGGAGAGGAAATATACAATACGGAGTCATCCCTTGATATTGAATCTCTTGTCAGAAAAATGATTTTTGATAGAGATAATAAATAGTTGATTTGCTCAACCCCCATGCCATTAACCCCTCATTTCATTTATGATGATCAATGAGATATAAGGAAACTATTAACCATGAAAAATATTCCCCCTTTTTTCGTTTTGGTCGTTGCGGTATTTGTGTTTATCCTAACCACTGATGGGTTTGCCCGGGACAGCACCGTCCCTGTTGTATCGGATGATTCAGTCCTTGTGGCCCAGAATACCCAATCCATGCCCCAGGAGGATGAACTGGAGGATGAACTGGCGGATGAACTCTTTGAGGAGTATGATGATACAAGCGCCGCTCAATCCCTGGCAGATCCCCTTTATCTGTTTAATCACCTGATGTATTCCATAAACGATTTTCTATATTTTGCAGCGATAAAACCTTTGGCCACAGGCTATAAAGCCATTACGCCCACGCCGTTGCGCAAGGGGGTGAAGAATTTTTTTCATAACCTTCTTTTTCCCGTTCGACTGGTCAATAATGTCTTACAGGGGAAAATGATAAAAGCGGGAACAGAAGTTGAAATTTTTTTAATCAATTCAACCGTGGGTATTCTGGGGTTTGGTCAGGTCGCTCAAAACAAATTTGACCTGCACACCTCGGATGAAGACCTGGGACAAACCCTCGGGTCCTATTCCATTGGCAACGGGTGCTATCTGGTCCTTCCCCTATTGGGCCCATCAACCTTGAGGGATGCCGTGGGACGGGTCGGCGATTATTTTTTAACCCCGGTGAATTATTTAGAACCATGGGAGCTGTCAACCGGTGTTAAAGCCTATGATACCCTTAATACCGCCTCATTTCATCTGGGGGAATATGAGGACCTGAAGGCCGCTGCCATGGATCCGTATATCGCTATAAAGGATGCATATCTACAGCATCGGAACAAACGGATTAAAAATTAAACAGATCACTACGTCTGTTGGGTAAAAAATATTTCATTTTATGGGACCTGACCCTGTTCAACGTGGCTTTTTCCAATGTGATCATATGAAGGCCCTCATCATCATCGATGGATTTATAGAGGACATTCCCATCCGGTCCGATGACGATGCTGATCCCCGGGAAAGACAGGCCCTTTAAATTATCACCGGTTTGATTGCACGCGGCAATATATACGCCGTTGTCAAACGCCCTGGCCCGCAAATGTCGGATCCAGGAAGCATATTTCTCCTGGGAACTGCCCCGGGGTGAGGCATGGGGAATGAAAATAACATCGGTTTGTTTTAAGGCCATGGCCAGTGACAGTTCCGGGAAATGGGCATCATAACACAGCTGAACACCAAATGTGAACCCGTGTGATTCGAAAACGGGTATGGTATGTCCCGGGGTGAAAAATTTTTTTTCAGCAGGTGCGGTATGTATTTTCCGATAGGCCTTAAATGATCCGCCAGGATCAAACACCAGGTGGGCCGCATATATTTCTTTTTGAGGTGTTTTTTCTGCCAGCCCCACCAGGATGGTCATGTTTAAATTTTTAGCCTGGTTTGAAAACAGGTCTGTCCACTCTTTATGGATGGGTTTGCAAAGGGAAAGGATGTCAGGGCCTGCAACATAACCGGTCAGGTTCATCTCCGGAAAAACAATGATGTCGGCACCTTTTTGAGCTGCCGAGGAGATCGAGCAAAGGCTGGACTCAATATTTTTGTTAAAATTTCCGGCAATGCAATGTTGAACAATAAGAGCGACTTTAAGGGTGTTCATAATTTAAAATTGGCACTGATTTTAAACACTCGTGTTGCCGGCAGATTCAGTATGGTCTCCACGCCGGTTGCTTTGGATATTTGTTTTAAGCTGTCTTCGATGATGTCAACGGAAGCGGCAATAAATGTAAACCAGATGTTGAAATCATGATCTCGTTTATAATTGTGGGTTACCCCGGAATAGCTGTTGACGGTTGTTGTAAACAAGGTGAGTTTATCTTTCGGTACCCGGGCAGCACAAAGGGTGGAATGGTATCCGAGCCTGTCAGGACTGAAATTTCCGCCAATGCGCCGGATCAGCATCTCTTGTTTCATCTGGGTGATCCGTTGGATCAGCTCATCTTCTGAAAGGCCAAGTTTGTCTGCAATAATTTTATAGGGTCTGGAATGAATCGGAAAATCAACTTGAATCGTGTTAAGAATTTTTTTGTTCTGCTCATCAATTACCGGCATATCTTAACTCCTTGAATAAAACCAATAAAGGCCCTGCACCTGTTATGCAGAGCCTTTAAAAGCTAATCAAATATATCGAATGCTGGCTTTACTATACACATCCGGTTGGTTTCGGAAGACCAGCCATTTTACATGCGCCTTTTCCAGGTCCTGAAGGGAAAAGTTCATAGATGTGTTTCAGTTTGAATTTGGTCAGTTTGGAAAGAACACGAACCATTGGGGCAATACCATTTTTTTCATAGTAGTCCTGGAGAACTTTGATTAGTGTCCAGTGCTCGTCTGTAAGCTCTTCAATACCTTCTTGAGTCTTGACATAACCGACCCATTCTTCACAATAGGTGTTATAATCAAGAAGAAATCCGTCTTCATCTATGTCGAAAGCCTTACCATTAAAATCAATTGTTGCCATTTAAATTTTCCTCCTGTAAAATGTTTTTTTTATATCACTTTAAGACATACCGTCTTAGCTTCGATAATTGAAGCCTAAACATATCTTAAGCAATGGTCTCTTGTCAATATAAAATAACCCCGAATTAATATTCTTTCGGCGTTTGGTTAAGTTCTTCAAGAGTAAAGACTGGACCGTCTTTACAAACCAACTCCTTCCCGATATTGCAGCGACCGCACATGCCGATTCCACATTTCATCCTGTTTTCCAGAGACATGATAATCTGATGTTCTTTATACCCTAATGCTGTCAAGGATGGCTGGGTAAATTTGATCATGATCGGTGGTCCACAGATAATGGCATAGGTCTCTTCATCCGCCTTTGGTGCATTCTGCTCAACAATCTGGGGAACAAATCCGGTATGGTATCCCCAGTTTGGATCATCGGTGCCATCAACCGTAATATGCATATTGATATCATCCCGTTTTTCCCATTCAAAGAGCTCCTCTCGATACAGGAGCATGCCCGGAGATCTGGCACCATAGACCACGTCAATATTTTTGAATTTGCCTCGGTTGGCAGGATCCAGCATATAAATAATAGAGGATCTTAAGGTGGTAAATGCAAATCCACCACCAATAATGACCACATTCTTATTTTCCAGTTTATCCCAGGGATACCAATTGCCTAATGGCCCCCTGATGCCCATAATATCACCTTTTTTCATATTATGAAGATGGGAGGTGACAACGCCCGCCCGGAATACGGTAAATTTGACAAATCCTTTTTCAACAGGAGATGATGCAATGCCAATAGGGATTTCACCGACACCCGGAATAGACAGTTCAGCAAACTGTCCGGCCTGATAGGAGAAGTTCTTTTCATCTTCCTTGTTTAAGAAGATAAATTTAAAGGTTTTTAAGGATTTATCTTCAGTTGCAATTTCAATATCATCAATGCGAACTGGATACGGCATATAGGGGTTTTCCATGTTTCCTCCTTTGTTCGCTAATCTTGTTTCTCGTACGAGTTCATGATGTTGCACACTTCACGGATGTCGATGTTAACCGGACAGCTTTTAACACATCTGCCGCATCCAACACACATGATCCCCTGGTCATATTTATCCAGAAAATATTTGAGCTTATGCATAAACCGCTGCCTGACTCTCTGGGTCTTGGTCCCCCTGGGATTATGTCCTGTGGAATGCATGGTGAACAAGGGCGACATGCAGGTGTCCCAATTTCGGATCCTGTCAGATATGTTTTGCTTGGTCTCATCCTGAATGTCAAAACACCAGCACGTGGGACAGACGAACGTACACGTGCCGCAATTAATACAGGAAAATGAAATATCTTCCCAGAACGGCGCTTCATACAGCTCCAGAATGGTTTTTTCTTTTAACCGGGTGGTGTCCATATGGGACACAATATTTTTTTCAGCTTGTTTGCGCAAAATATCCAACAACATCTGGCTTTCCGTTTCATCGGCGGTTGTATAAAACCCGCAGGCGTCGATAAAGGCATCTCCCTTATCTGTAAGGACTTTTGCCAGATATGTATCGTCCAGATCCGCCAGCAGAACATCCAGGCCGTCTTCACCAAATGGCCCGGAACCTGCCGAAGTGGAAAAATCAAAGGGTCCGGGGGTGTTTATGCCCAGCCCGATGAACGTTGTTGCATCATAAGCGTCGCACCAGTAAGGATCTCGATAATCAACCGTATCAAAATTAAGCTTGACCAGTTCCATTGCCTTTGCATCATAGGGTCTGATTCCCACAACCGCCCGGGGGGTATAATCGGTTGCCGTTCTTTTCATGATGTGGTGATCTTTTTGTGATTCATCCAGGCTGGTGAAGAGCATTTTTTCTGTTTGCGGGAACAGTACTGATTTCGCCGACATAACCGTATCAGGATACGTCATGTCAGGCAGGGTGTCATTTTCAAGGGGCTTGATAAGACAGCCGTTTTTATCTTTAACAGGACCAAAGAGCCGATAGGTTTCCCTGGATTTCCCAATCCCCTTGGCCCAGTTTTTTTTATCAATAGTTATAAATCTCATTGTATACCCTTTTTATTTATTTGATAAAATCGTCGGGATCATCCGGACTGTATGCGTCCAGAGGTGGCCGTTTGGTGATATCCAAGCCTGCTTCCCAGCCGAACAGGTCAAAGACGTCTTTATTCAGCTTTCTTGTAAAGTCCCTGACATTAATATCCATGGGACAGGCTTCAACACAAGCACCACAGTCTGTGCAGCGGCCGGCACAATGAAATGCCCTTAAAAAATGAAAGGTGTTGACATCGGTTGTGTTCTGACCCTTACCCACCCATTGGGGACCGGATTCATCAACAAAGCAGGTGGGACAATAGCATAAGGGGCAGGCATTTCTACAGGCATAACATCGGATACAGTTTTTTGTTAAGTCTTGAAAATGCTGCCATTTCGTATCCGGTGTCATTGCTTCTATTTTTTTAACATCGGGATAGGGGCTCTCAAGTGTCTGTTCCTCAACAAGGTCAGCGGCCAGTGCATCATAAATCACGGGATTTTTATGCAGACACAGACGGCAGTTTTGTCTTAAATAATCTGTTTTGTTGAGCGTTTCTTCCTTTAAGGCGGATTTAACCGTCAAGGCATTGCCGTCTTCTGAGAATTCGATGATATCATCCTCGAATAAGGATGCGATTTTGGTTTTATCGATCATTCCGTTACAGGGCACACCAATAATATACAATTGGTCTCTTTGAACCTGATTTTCAACAATATGGGTGACAATGTTCCTCGTGTCACATCCTTTGGCAATCACGGCTATTTTACCTTTATGCTGCCTGATATAATTGGCCAGATTAAGTCCACAGGTTGAATTGAAAACAAGGGTTTCAATGTCTTTTGTTGATGTGATGGCAATCGGGCTTGTTGCCATGGGAATCGTTCCATTTGCAAACCCAATAACTTTTTCAACTTCTCCTTTATCCAGAAGTTCAAAAGAAAGTTCCCTGATTTTATTGATACAGGTATTCATAAACTTACCTTTATTTAGTATAGTCCTTTACAAATTTCTCGTTTGGCCCAAGTGCCCTTACCCTGTCTGAGACCTCTTTCACCACATCCACAAATTTTGTTGCTTCTGCCGATGAGATCCATGAAAAATGGACCCTGTCTCGTTCAATCCCCATATGCTCCAAAAGATTTCCCATGAGTGCAAATTTTCTGCGTGCGTAATAATTACCTTCCAGGTAATGGCATTCACCCGGATGTCAGCCGGACACCCAGACAGCGTCTGCGCCTTCCCTCAGGGCTGACAAGATAAATTTGGGGCTCAGTCTTCCGGTACAGGGGATTCGTATTACCCGGATGTCAGCAGGATATTGCATTCGGCTTACACCTGCCAGATCTGCAGCACCATAACTGCACCAGTTGCACAAAAAAGCAACAATCTTCGTATTGTTTTCAACCATTAGTGATCTCTCCTTATACTGCTTCATTCATCGCAAATATTTGTGCAAATATTTGATTTGTATCAAACCCCTTAAGATGGATGGCACCGGATCTGCAGGAGGCAACGCACAAACCGCATCCTTTGCAAAGCACCGGATTGATTTCAGCCGTTCCTTCAAATCTGCCTTGAGTGGCAAAAGACGGCGCAGCATATGGACAGATGGAGACACAGACACCACAGGAACTACACACCATCGGGTCGATATTTGCCACATTGCCGCTGGTATGAATCGTTTCTTTTGCCAACAAGGTTACCGCCCGGGACGCTGCCGCCTGCCCATGGGCGATGGCTTCGTCAATGGGTTTGGGGTAGTGGGCAAGACCGCAAAGAAAAACACCATCGGTTGCAAACTCAGAAGGTCCTAATTTTGCATGTCTTTCCACAAAAAAGCCATCTTCATTCAGGGGGACTTTAAAGAAATTTGCCAGTCGTTCATCCTTGTTGGGGACAATGGCCGTGGCCAATGTTAACAGATCTGCCTCAATTTCCAGGGGCTGTCCCAGTACATGGTCCGTAACCGTTACCAAAACCTTGCCCTCTTTTAACTGAATATCGGGTTTATTCTCTAAAGCGTATCGGACAAAGATGATCCCGGCCTCCCGGGCCGCCTGGTATTTGTACTCCCTTTCTCCATAGGTTCTGATATCCCTGTAGAGAATAAAGATTTCCATTTCCGGGTTGATTTTTTTAAGCGCCAGGGCATTGTCAATGGAATGGGTACAGCAGACCCTTGAACAATAAGGACGATCCGGTTCCCTTGATCCGACACACTGGATAAATACGGCTGCGTTTAACGCTTTTAGTGATGGGTCTCTGTCAATGAATCGTTTGTCAAGGTCAAGGGTTGTCATGATTCTGTCATCCTTGCCATATTCGTATTCATTTGGAATATATGCTTTTGCACCCGTTGCAATAACGGCGATGCCATGTTCAAGGGAGGACGGTTCTTTGTTGCACAATAATTCTGATTTAAAATTACCCACAAATCCTTCAACAGCTTCAAGGGTTGTGTTCAGATGGATGTGAATTTTTTCATTGTTTTCAACTTCCTGGACCAAGGATCCTAGCTCCTTGGCAATATCTTCGTCCTTGTAAGTATGAAAGAGATTGTTTGCCTGACCGCCAAGCCGTTGGTCCTTTTCAACCACATGAACATGGTACCCTTGCTGGGCAAGGGTTTTTGCCGCGGTAATGCCGGATATGCCACCACCAATGACCATGGCCACCGGATTGACCTGCAGTTCTGCTTCCTCAAGGGGTTCCATCAGGGCCACCTTGGATACGGCCATGCGGACAAGATCCTTTGCCTTTTGAGTGGCCAGCTCCGGTGTGTCCTTGTGAACCCAGGAGGCATGATTCCGGATATTGGTCATTTCAAACAGGTATTTATTGAGGCCGGCATTTACCAGGGTTTCCTGAAACAGGGGCTCATGGGTTTTGGGGGTACAGGCGGCAACAACGATGCGGTTGAGGTTATTGGCCTTGATGATCTGGCTCATGCTCTCCTGGGTGTCCTGGGAACACGAGTAAAGATTATCAGAACAATATTCAACATAGGGCAGGGTGGCCGCATAATCCCGAACATTGGGTACGTTCACGACACTGGCAATGTTGGTGCCGCATTTACAGACAAAAACGCCGATTCTCGGACGATCGCCTATAATATTGGTTTCCGGGATGACCTCGGGGAGTTTTGTTTGGGTATTTCTGGCACTGGCCAGCATGGCACCGGCTTCACCGGCCGCTGCATTTGAATCCACCACTGACTGGGGGATATCCTTGGGGCCCTGGAAGGCGCCGGCCACAAAAATGCCTTTTTTGTTGGTTTCCACCGGTTTGAAAGTGGATGTTTTGGCAAAATTTCCATCGGTGAGTTCAATGCCCAGTTTTTTTGCCATGTCCACAATTTCAGGAGAAATTTCAAGACCAATGGACAGAACAATCATGTCAAAGATTTCATCAACTTTTTCGCCGCTCTCAGTCACATAAGTGACCTGCAGGTCATCTGAATCGTGAAGGGGATCAACGGTGTGAACCCGGCTTCTTAAAAATCGGATTCCCTGATCCTGGGCCCGGTTGTAATATCTCTCAAAATCCTTGCCATGGGTTCGCATATCCATGTAAAAAATGGCGCAGTCAAGGTCATCTCCTGCATGTTCTTTGGCAATGACGGCCTCTTTCAGGGCATACATGCAGCAAACGGAAGAACAATATTTATTGTCGCATTTGTTCATGTCCCTTGACCCGACACACTGGAACCAGGCAATTTTTTTAGGTTCCTTATGATCGGACATTCTTGTCAGATGTCCGCTGGTGGGGCCGGAGGCGGAAAGAATCCGCTCAAATTCCATGGCGGTCATGACATTGGGATGATTGGCATACCCATAATTATCAAATTTAGAGGGATCAAAGGGGGTAAATCCCGGAGAGAGGACCACAGCACCTGCATCAATCTCTATGATTTCATCTTCCATGGTGTAATCAATGGCATCCATCTGGCAGATGTCTGAACAAACCCCGCAACCGCCTGATTTAAAGTGCATGCACACCTCCCGGTCAATGGCCGGGGTATTGGGGACGGCCTGGGCATAGGGCACGTAAACCGGTTTTCTGCCTTTCAGGCCCATTTCATATTCCGATGGAATCATAAACGGGTGTTGTTTTGTGAACTCATTTTTGATTTTTTCAAGGGTGATATGACCTGTGGGGCAGACCGAGGCACAGGCACCACAGGCCATGCAAACGTCGGATTGAAGACCAAAGGGGGTATCAATCTTCATATCTGTTCCGCGGCCGGTGAGGCTGATGGCGCTGTTTCCCATTCTTTCACACATGCGTACGCAAAGTCCGCAAAGAATACAATCGTCATCCTGCTTAGGGAAACGGGGTTCTTTAATTTTGTACTCTTTTGCCAACTTTTTTAAAAGCGGTACCTCCGGACATCTGGCATAAAGCATTTCAACAATGAGTTTTCTTCCCTGGTGCACAGCCGGGGTGTTGGTATTGATTTGCATGCCTTCCCATATGGGATAATTGCATGCCGTGACAAACTTTGTTCTTCTGCCGTCAAAGAGTTCAACTGTACAGATACGGCACATCCCTGCCGGTTCCAGTGCTTTGTGATGGCAAAGGGTGGGGATTTCCACACCGTATTTTTCGGCAACCTGAATGATATATTGCCCGTCTTCTCCTTGAACCTCTTTACCGTTAAGTTTAAAAGTTACCATATATCGTATCCCTTATAGTGTCCCTCATGTTTATTTGATAACGATGGCATTAAATTTACATGCATCGTAACAAATTCCACATTTAATGCATTTATCCTGTTCCAGAAGGTGGGGTTCTTTTTTTTCACCCGTGATGGCATTCTGGGGGCATTTTTTTGCACAGACGGTGCAGCCGGTGCAGGCGTTCTCATCAATCTCATAAAAGAACAGGTTCTTACAGACACCCGCTTTACATTTTTTGTCAATGATATGAGATTCATATTCTTCCCTGAAATATTTAATGGTGGTCAGAACAGGGTTGGGAGCAGAGGTGCCAAGGCCGCAAAGTGAAAATTTTTCAATCATTGACCCCAGTTCTTCAAGCAGTTCAATATCGCCCTCTTTTCCCTTACCTTCACAGATGGCCGTAAGGATATCCAGGGATTGTTTGATCCCTTCCCGGCAAGGGTTGCACTGACCGCAGGACTCTTCTTTCAAAAAATCAAGGAAATATCGGGCAACATCCACCAGGCAGGTGTCCTGATCCATGACAATCATACCACCGGATCCCATTATGGAACCGACCCGGGCCAGTTGCTGGTAATCCACGGGCGTGTCCATCAGGCTTTCCGGAATGCATCCGCCGGAAGGCCCGCCGGTTTGAATGGCCTTGAATTTTTTTTTCCCGGGTACCCCTTGTCCCATATTAAAGACAATCTCCCGTAAAGATATGCCCATGGGAACCTCAATCAAGCCGGTGTTCTTTACCTTTCCCACAAGACTGAAGGCCTTGGTCCCTTTGCTGTTATCCGTGCCGAATCCTGCGTACCAGCCCCCCCCTTTGAGGAGGATGGCCGGAACATTGGCATAGGTTTCAACATTATTAAGGTTAGACGGTTGATCCCGGAATCCTTTTTCAACGGTATGCACATATTTGGCTCTGGGCCGACCGACTTTCCCTTCAAGAGATGCCATGAGGGCCGTGGATTCGCCACAGACAAATGCGCCCGCACCGGTGGAGATTTTTATTTTAAAGGAAAACGTGCTGCCGGCAATATTATCCCCCAGCAGACCGTAGGCCGTGGCCTGTTTTATGGCGGTCACAAGCCGTTTTACTGCCAGGGGATATTCATTTCTGACATACATAAATCCTTGAGAAGATCCAATGGCAAGGCCGGCGATGAGCATGCCCTCAATGACCGAATGGGGATCCCCCTCCAGAATACTTCGATCCATGTAAGCGCCAGGATCTCCTTCATCCGCATTGCAGATAATGTATCGTTCTCCGCTGAACTTTGCACAGGTAGCCCATTTAATACCGGTGGGAAACCCCCCGCCACCTCGACCTCGCAGGCCTGATTCCTTAATAGTGGTGATGATATCCTGGGGCTTGTTTGTCTTAAGTGCCGTAAGAAAGGCGGTGTATCCTTGTTTTCCAAAGTACTCTTCAATGCTGTCCGGGTTAATATACCCACAGTTTCTCAGAGCGATCTTCACCTGGCCTTTGAAAAAAGGGGTTTCCTCAAGAAAGGGGATGCCTTCCACAGGGTCAATATTTTCCTGGGGGTTGTCCATATCATTTTCAAGAAGAGACCGCGGGTCTTTTACCTGTCCTAAAATATGCTTTCGGGTCTTTTTGTTGTTAAACGCATTGTGTCTATAATCGTTGATAATATCCACAATGTTATCTTTGGTTACATTTTTATACATCATGCGGGGTTTGGTCCTGGAAAGAATTTCAACCAATGGCTCAACCTCACAATAACCGATGCATCCTGTCTGGCAGATGTCAATGCCGGTATCGTTTGAGAATTCGTGTTTTGCCGCATCAAAGGACGCTCTTGCACCGGCTGCAATACCACAGGAAGCCATTCCCACATTCACTTTGATGGTTTCAGGAAGGTTCAGCTTTAGCCGGTATTCCTCTTTTATTTGTTCCAGATCTGTTACAGACTGAATAGTCATGATTCATCCCTCTTGTGATTTGATATGAAAGAATTTTTAACCTGCATAAATGAATATCTTTCATGTTTTTTGTGACAGAGTGATCTGCCATGGCCGTTATTCGTATTGATGTAATACAGTGTCGATTTGATCAGGCGCAATGCGACCATGCATATCTTCATTGATTTTAATGACCGGGCCTAGACTGCAACAGCCGATACAACGAACAGATTCAAGGGTATATCGCTTGTCTTCAGTTGTTTCACCGTCTTTAATCTCAAGGGTCTTTTCAAGCTGTTCCCGGACGCGTTCCCCCCCCCTGACATGGCAGGCAGTTCCAAGGCATATGGAAACAATATTTCGACCCCTTGGTTCGAGGCTGAAGGTACTATAAAACGTGCCGACTTCGTAAATTTTGCTGTAAGGGATGTCCAGTTTTTCTGATGCGTACAAAAGCGTTGCCTTGGGAAGGTAATTGTATCGACGTTGAATGGCCTGAAGGATCATAATCAGATTTTCCTTTTCACCGTCAAATTCTTTTTCAATGATCTGGTCCAACTCCAGATAATCGATTTCTTCACCATCATTGCCAGGTTGAGTCGTCACTTTACTCATCTGTAATTCTCCTCGATAATGAACAGATTTTTAAAAGCGCTTTAAATTACACGGCTACAATCTGTTGTGTCACAGGACAGTTTTCAACACACTCTCCGCATCCGGTACAGCGGTCTGTGTATATGCTTCGGGCCCGTTTTTTGATTTTGACCTTGAAATTTCCAGCAGTGCCTTCAATGGATTCAATGTCAGCGTATGTGATTAATTCAATGTTTAGATGCCGGCCGACCTCGACCAGTGTGGGTGAAATAATTCACATGGCACAATCATTTGTCGGAAATGTCTTATCCAGTTGAGACATGACACCGCCAATGGAGGGGCTTTTTTCCACCAGATAAACATAGAATCCGGAATTTGCAAGATCAAGGGCTGAGAGCATGCCGGAAATACCACCGCCAATAACCACTACAGATCCTGTTTGTTTGCTCCTCATAAGTAACACTCTCCTTTTTCTATTATATCACTTAAACATTTTGATAACATGAAACTGCTTATAATCTTAAAAACTTATATTTTTTTAAAAAAGAGTTTATGTTATAAATCGATCCATCAAATGGTGTCAACAATTATCGAACGAACATAAATATTTGCTATGAAAAAACTGATTATTATTTGCGGGCCCACAGGAATCGGTAAAACCTCATTTGCCATCTCAGTTGCCCAGCGGTTTAATGGAGAAATCATTGGTGCGGATTCTTTGCAGATCTACAAATACCTGAATATCGGAACGGCAAAACCGGAACCCGGGGAGGTGAAACAAGTCCGTCATCACCTGATTGATTTTGTTGATCCCAAAGATGATTTTGATGCCGGCTGCTATGTTGAGGCCGCCGATAAAGCCATTGAAGATATTACAGCCCGGGGTAAGCTTCCGATTGTGACCGGTGGGACAGGGCTTTATATCAGGGCCCTTTTGAACGGATTGTTTCGGTCAGCACCCCTGTGCAAAAAAACCATGTCGCAATTGACCAAAGAACTTGAGGACCAGGGCAGCCTGAAATTGTATCAAAAACTGGTACAATGTGATCCTGAAGCGGCCCGGAAAATTCATCCAAACGATTCGTTCAGGGTCATCAGGGCATTGGAAGTTTACCAGGCAACCGGTCAAAGGATTTCCGATCGGCACAACAGGCATCGGTTTGATGAGGTGCGGTATACCAGCATGAAAATCGGACTCCATATGGACAGAGAAACGCTGTATGACCACATCAATAAACGGGTTGACATCATGCTGCATCAAGGCCTGCTCAATGAAGTTGTCACCTTGCTTGAAAAAGGATATACGCTTGATCTAAAACCCCTGCAGTCCATTGGGTATAAACATATGGCCATGTTCATCAACCATGAAGTCGATTGGACAGAGGCTGTCCGGCTGTTTAAACGGGATACGCGAAGATATGCCAAACGGCAGTTTACATGGTTTCATAAGGATAAAGAGATTCATTGGTTGATGCCGTCCCAGGTTGATCTGGCTGAACAGATGATAAAAGAATTTTTGACATAGCCATTTATTTTCCATATAGTCCATGTCTGACATTATGATGACATATTCCTGATAACCGCCATGCCCTGACGGGCACAACAAAGGATGAAAGTAATGAGTCGTGAGTATTGGGTATTGAGAGAAGTGACATTGACAAGCTGGGTCTCATTACTCAGAACTCATATCCCACTACTTTCATATAAACCAAAATAATGGAAAAATAAGCATTAAATAAATGAAGCCAAAATATTCAAGTCTATTAATACTCTTTCTTTTTGTTATGATGATGGTCTGGTTGCCTGCGTGTGCCCAGCGCCATGTAAAACCGTCTGCTGAAAAAGAAAAGAGAATCAAACAGGTGCCTGTCCCTGGAGAAGAAAAAAGAGAAGCAGATCAATCAAAGATCTCCATTGTCGCCATTTTATCGGATGAAGCGGAAAAATTTATCCGGCAGAAAAATTACAAAGATGCCTTGTTTGCCTATAATCAAGCCCTGGACCAGGCCAGTGAGGCGGAAAGATCACCCCTTATATCCCGTATTGAATCACTTCTTGCCAAAACACCAACCGCAATCATCGCAGAAGTGATGGACAACGAAAATATTCATATTCCAAGACCCTTATTGCTATATTGGCTTGGGTTGAATTTTTCAATGGAAAACAATGCAGTTCGATCCAAAAACATACTTGAAAGTTTTTTGTCTGAATATCCTGACCATCCCTATGCGGCAGATGCCGCAGATCTTGTTGCCGTTATTAAAAAAATAGTTTTCAAAAGAGATACAATCGGGTGCCTTTTGCCCTTGACCGGGAAATACGCTATTTTTGGTCAACGGGCATTATCCGGAATACAATTGGCCATACAGGAGTTGTCAAAAAAGTATTCCCGGGAATTCAAGCTCATCATCAAAGACACCCAGGCAAACCCGGATATGGCCATTGAAGGCGTCCGGCAGCTCCATCAAAAAAACGTTGCCGGGATAATCGGACCTTTATTAACCGTCAATCCGGCTGGACAGGAAGCCCAAAAACTTGGGATGCCAATGATTGCTTTAACACAAAAAAACGACTTCCCTTTTCAGGGAGATTATTTGTTTTCAAATTTTATCTCCCCCCAGATGCAGGTGCAAACCCTTGGTGCTTATTTGTTTTTGAAACTTGGGATAAAAAAAGTGGCCATTCTCTATCCCAACGAAAAATATGGCAAAAAATATATGGAACTTTTTTGGGACATCGTGGATGAGTATAATGGAGAAGTTGTGGGGGTTGAGTCATATGACGGTAAGAAAACGGATTTTACAGTGCCGATACAAAAGCTTACCGGCCAGTTCTTTCCGGTCCCTGAATTTCTAAAACCAGCGGTCATTGAATCTGAAAACAATCCGGGCGTTGACGCGGATGTAGAGATGGATTCCGAGCTAACTGAAACCGAACCCAGAAAAGAAAAAGTCCAGATTGATTTTCAAGCCTTGTTTATTCCTGATTCCCCTTCAAAGGTGGGGTTGATTCTTCCACAACTTGCCTTTAATGATGCCACCGGCATGTATCTGGTTGGAACGAATCTGTGGCATGACAACCGTTTATTGAAAAATGCAAAAGGGTATCATCACCATGCGATCATCACCGATGGTTTTTTCGACAACAGTCAAAAGTCTGCAACCACCCAGTTTACACAAAAATTTGAATCCCTTTTTAATACAAAACCCCAGTTTTTAGAGGCCATTTCCTATGATACCGCCTCCCTCCTTTTCCTAGCGGCCATGGATGAAACCATTGATTCAAGAGCCGCGTTAAAGGATGCCCTGAAAGGCAAGCGAATTTTTGAAGGGGTAACCGGTCATACTATTTTTGACCAGTTTGGTGCTGCGCATAGAGAGCTTTTCCTCATAACGATTAAAAAAGGAGAATTTGTTGAAATCAGTCGGTGAAAAAGGCATCCTGGCCCGTTGCTTCCAGAACGGACTGCCAGAGTCTTCCGTGGGGGTCCATCCGTTTCCCCTTTCCTGCAGCGGCATCCATGGGCACATGAACGTAATGATTGTTCCAAAAGCTGACCAGTAATTTGGTTTTCCCTGCCATTCCTGCATGAACCGCGTCACGGCCAAGAAACCCGCAAAAAACACTGTCATTGGCATTGGCCGGAAGGCTTCTGATAATATAGCTCGGATCAATATATTTCAGGGAAATGGGAATATTTTTTGCCTTAAACCATTGGGATATTTTATCTTTGAGGAAAAGGCCAATATCCTGGAGGATAACATTTCCCGAAGGGTCATAATGCTTTTCCTGATCTTCAAAAAAAGTTTGACCCGCACCTTCAGCCACAATAATAACCGCATGATTTCGATGACGGATGCGATTTTCCAGGGCCTGCAAAAATCCGGTTTTCCCATATAGAAAAATATCCACCTCAGGAATGAGAACAAAATTGGCATCTTGTTGTGCCAGAGCCGCAGTTGCAGCCAAAAATCCGGAATGCCTGCCCATGAGCTTAATTAAACCGATGCCGTTGGGATAGGCGACAGCCTCGTTGTGTGCACCTTCGATGGCCAGTGTTGCCACATCAACGGCAGTATCAAATCCAAAGGATCGGGAGACAAGAAAAATATCATTATCAATGGTTTTGGGAATCCCTATGATGGATATCTTTAACTCTCTTCGTTCAATTTCTTCTGCAATTTTTTTTGAGGCCATTAATGTTCCATCACCCCCCACCATGAACAGGATGCCAATGTTCATCCGTTCAAGACAATCAATAATCATGTCGATATCCTGGGTCCCCCGGGAGGAGCCCAATATGGATCCACCTGTATTCTGAATGCCGGAGACAACATCCGGATTTAAATCCAATACATCATGTTCAAAATTAGGAATAAATCCTTGAAGCCCGTGCCTGATGCCATAAATCGTCTTCACATTGTACAGGTGATACAATGCCAAAACAATGGACCGGATAATATCGTTTAAACCGGGGCATAACCCGCCACAGGTTGCAATGGCACATTTCAGTTTGCTCGGATCAAAATATATTTTTTCCCTTGGACCTGCCTGATCAAAACTGATGTTTTGGTTCAAATCAGCTTCCAGATGATTCATTTGAACATCCACAATGATCCTTGCATCATCTGAAACAAATTTTTTTTCAGGCTCGCCCGATTTGGTGTGCCGTTTAAGCGGCGACATAATTTTTGCTTCACCAAGGGTCATGATATCCGTACAAAAATTAAAGTCTTTCATGACCGCCTCCATTAAATTGAAAAGATCCTTTTCCAAGAATATCGTGTAAATGTAAAAGTCCATCAAGTCTATTTTGCGTGTCAACAATGGGCAGCACGGTGATTTGGTATTTTTCCATAAGGTTTAATGCATCATATAAAAAAGCGTCTGCCGTTAACGAATGGGGATTTTTGCTCATGACCGTGTCAACCGCTTTGTCGGCTAAATCATATTGGGCGCTGGCCATGCAGTGACGGATATCTCCGTCTGTGATAATCCCCAGGAGCGTCTTCTGTTCGTCCAGAACCATGACAGCGCCTAATCTGAAATTGTCCATTTTTTCCATGGCAATTCCCATGGAAGATCCCTTCAATACAGAGGGAGCAGTGGATGCTTCAAACATGATTTCACCCACCCGGCAGGAGAGACGCTGTCCCAAAATACCACCGGGATGGGATTTCATGAAGTCACTCTTCTTGAATTTTTTCTGGGTAATCAACACAACGGCCAGGGCATCTCCCATGGCCAGTTGGGCAGTTGTGGAGGCCGTGGGTGCCATATTAAAGGGACAGGCTTCTTTTTCAACCCCTGTGTCAATGACGATATTACATAATCTGGCCATGCTGGAATCTTTTTTGCCTGTAAATCCAATGAGTTTGCACCCAATTTCTTTGATCACAGGCAGCAGTTGGTTGAGCTCGCTGGTCTCGCCGCTGTTGGAGATCGCTATAAAAACGTCATCTTTGCTCACCATTCCCAAATCTCCGTGAAGGGCCTCAACCGGATGTAGAAACAGTGAATTGGTTCCCGTGCTAATGAGGGTGGCCACAATCTTCTTGCCAATAAGGCCTGACTTTCCAATGCCTGAGATGACCACCCGGCCGGTAGAACTGCAAATAATATTCACCATGTCTTCAAAATCGGCATTGATGTTTTGGGTTAATTTTAAAATGCTGTCTGATTCTATTTTTAATACTTCTTTTGCTTTATCTATTATCATGATTGAATACGATTTAATCCTCAAAGTAATGAAACAATGGCTAACTTGCTATATTGATTTTATATACAATACTCGACCTGTTTTGCATATATAAAAAAATTTTTCTGAAACCCTACTCGATTATTGACAAGTTTTTGATGGTGTGATAGTCAATTAGGGTTATAGTCCCTAAGCGACTATTTGAAATTCAAACTACAGAATTAAGATACAGGATTATTATTATGATTTGTACTACTATTAGAAACGGTGAAAACTGCGTATTCATGACAGCAAAAGGCTGCGGCTATAATGAAGGCGCCTGCCTTCCCATCGTTGATGAATGCAACGGGTGCCAGAGGATTGGGGAATATGAAACCGGTTTATATTGCACTACAGCGCCAGATCCCTCATTGAAGTGGAAAAACGGCAATTGTAATTTTGCAACCCATATTAAAGCCGCTGAAGCAACCAAAAAGCAAAAGGTTAACCCGATCAAAGCATCCAAAAGAAGATAATTTTTCTATATCTGGTTTGTTTGAAACTCTGTGGTTTTCGTCCTGATAAAGCTACAGAGTTTTTTTTAGGTTAAAATGCGGTATGAATTGTTATAACGTCTTTTTTATCCATTAATTATTTTAAAAGAATGAATTATGAATCCTATTGCACAAGAACTGAATCAAACGATTAAAGGATCTAATCCCCATATTTTTGAAATGCTGTCTGATATGGGGAAAGCCCTGTTTTTTCCTAAAGGTATTTTGAGTCAGAGCGCGGAAGCCAAACTAAAAGCTGATAAAATTAACGCTACCATTGGGATCGCCAAAGAAGGGAATGCTGTACTGAGCCTTCCATCAATCACCCGGTATATAACGGGTATTGATCCGGATGATTATTTATCATATGCCCCCTCCTTTGGTATTGCTGAGCTTCGAAACAAGTGGAAGACGGATCTGTATAAAAAAAATCCCTCTCTCAAAAACAAAAAAGTCAGTCTTCCGGTTGTCACTTCCGGCATCACCCATGGGGTCAGCATCCTGTCGGATATGTGGATAGATACAAATGATGTGATTGTTATGCCGGACATGATGTGGGGCAATTACAATATGACCTTTTGTGTCCGAAACAGTGGTCGCATTGTTCATTACAAAACGTTTGACGATGGTCTGACGCACTTTAATGTTGATTCTTTTGAACACGTGATTCGTCAGCAGGCAAAGGAAAACGATAAAATCGTTGTGGTTTTGAACTTTCCCCATAACCCCAGCGGATACACGCTAAGTGAACGTGAAGCCGATAGGGTTGCCCATATTCTCATTGATATTGCCCACCAGGGTACCCATGTGGTTGCCGCATGTGACGATGCGTATTTCGGGTTGTTTTTTGAAGCTGAAACCAGCAAAGAATCCATATTTTCAAAACTATGCGGCGCAGACGAACGCCTTGTGGCCATAAAGCTGGATGGTGCAACAAAAGAAGATTATGTCTGGGGCTTTCGGACTGGGTTTATTACCTATGGTGTGTCCGGAGATGATGACACGCTTTTGGAAGCGCTGGAAAAGAAGACGGCAGGGTGTATCCGGGGAAATATTTCCAATTCATCCCACTTAAGTCAGACCATTCTATTGAAATCCATGGCTGACGAGAACTATGATGCCTATAAACAGGAAAAATTTGAACTTCTGAAGCGACGGGCATTAAAAATGAAATCCGTCCTGAAAAATCCGAAATTCAAAGATGCATTTGATGTGTATCCATTTAACTCAGGATATTTCATGTGTATCCGGCTCAAGGATGTGAATGCAGAAGACTTGAGAGTCCATTTGCTTGAGAATTATGGTACGGGCTTGATTTCCATTGGAGACAAGAATATCCGGGTGGCATTTTCCTGTCTCGAGGAAAATGACGTGGAAACTTTATTTGATATCGTATTGAACGGCATTAATGACCTTAGAAAAGGTTAATGCCCATGGGCTTTAGAGAAAAGGTCGGTTCACAGCATATTGCCGTTGCCGGCAGGTGGCTTTTCTATTTTGTTTTGATTGGCATTATTGCCGGTTGCGGTGCCATTATTTTTCATTACCTGTGCGGACTTGGCATGCATTATTTCCTGGATATGATGGCAGGATACAGACCCGACGCTCCGGCAGGTGAACATCTTCTTTTGCCCCATACCCAAACCCCTTTTAATCGATGGATACTTTTATTTCTGCCGGCTCTGGGCGGCCTTGTCAGTGGGTGGATTGTCTACACATTTGCTCCGGAAGCCGAAGGCCATGGAACCGATGCTGCCATTGATGCCTACCATCATAAAGGCGGGCTTATCCGTAGCAGGGTTCCCTTCATCAAAACCATTGCTTCCGCCATCACATTGACCACAGGGGGATCCGGGGGCAGGGAAGGGCCCATCGCACAGATCGGTGCGGGCTTTGGATCTTTTTTGGCCACTAAATTCAAGCTTTCCGAAAGAGAGAGAAGAATTATGATGGCAGCAGGTATCGGTGCCGGAGTGGGTAGTATTTTTCGCGCACCCCTGGCTGGCGCACTTTTTGCTGCTGAGGTACTCTACCGTGACCCTGATTTTGAATCAGAGGTCATCATCCCCGCGGGTATTTCATCGGTTGTTGCCTATTGCCTGTTCTGTCTTGTCTTTGGGTGGGGCTCTTTATTTCATTCTCCGGATTTTATCTTTCGAAATCCATTGGAATTAGGACCGTATCTTGTTCTGGCTGTTATCCTGGTACTGACGGCCATTTTATACATCAAAGTATTTTACGGGGTTACGGATCTGTTCAAGAAGTTCTCTTTTCCCAATCATTTTAAACCGGCAGTGGGAGGCCTGATCACAGGTATTATTGGATTTTTTCTGCCGTATACGCTCGCCTTTGGGTATGGGATTACCCAGCAGGCCATTTTTAACCAGGTTGCCATCCCCACATTAATTGCACTGGCCCTGGGAAAAATATTTACCACATCTTTTTCCATTGGTTCCGGCGGCAGCGGCGGGGTATTTGGTCCCTCCATTGTCATCGGGGGTGCCATGGGAGGTGCGGTGGGGAAAATTTTCCATCTGCTGATCCCTTCGGTTGTCACCAGCCCGGGATCCTTTGTTATTGTCGGTATGGCCGGGTTTTTTGCAGCGGCATCCAATACCCCGATCTCAACGATTATTTTTATCAGTGAAATGACCAATTCATATCACTTGCTGTTACCCAGCCTGCTGGTCTGTTCCATCTGCTATTTGTTGTGCCAGCGATGGACAATTTTTGAAAACCAGGTCAAATCCAGAATTGATTCACCGGCCCATGCAGGGGAATTTATGATGGATATCCTTCAAACCATAAAGGTCAAAAATTTACGACACCTGATCAAAGAGGTGAGGTGCGTGAATGAAGATATGCCCTTCAGTGAATTTAAAAAAATTTTCTCAAGCACCAAACAGCATTATTTCCCCGTTATTGACCGAAATGGGTCTTTTTCAGGCATTTTTTCCTCTACGGATATCCGGGGGGTTATTTTTACCCTTCATATAGAACAATTGGTTGTCATGAAAGATATCATGGTGTCTGATCTGATCTATACCACGCCTTCCGAAGATCTGAATACCGTCCTCCTGAAGCTGACCCAAAAAAATATTGATGCCTTACCGGTTGTGGATGAAGAGGATTCAGGGCATCTGCTCGGTTTGATCTACAGGCGGGATATTATCTCACATTACAATGACCATGTTAGAAAAATAAAAGATCACGAATAATTGACCTGTTTTAAAAATAATCCGTGAGCCGGTGCCGTGGGACCGGCCTTTGTCCTGTCTTTTGCTTCAAATATAGCATTAAATTCTGTTAGGGTTATTTTTTTTAACCCGGCAAGGACAATGGTCCCGATCAGGTTTCGTACCATATACTTTAAAAATCCTTTGCCGCAGATTTTAAATACCAGCCGGCTGTCCTCCAAAGGATGGATATGGGAAAAAAAAACGTGTCGAACGGTAGACGTGCGAGGACTTCCTGAATTTTCAAAGGATTTAAAATCAAAAACCCCGGTAATGGACTGGCAGCATTGATTCATCATGTCAATATCCAGGGGGTGTCGAATATGCCATTGATACAACCGGCCAATGGCACAAGGGTCTTCCCTGTTTAAAATCAGATAATGATATTCTTTGGAAACAGCATGATACTGGGCGTGGAAAGTCGGTTCCACGATATGGCAGTCCCTGATCACAATGGGATCTTTGATAAGGCTGTTCACTCCCTTTTTAATATCCCGGGAGGAGATCTGGGTATCTGCATGAAAATTAGCGACCTGGCCATAGGCATGGACACCTGCATCGGTTCGGCCTGATCCGAAAATTTTGATGTCCTGGTTCAGGATAATGCTTAACGCTCGTTCGAGTTCACCCTGAATGGTTGTCCTGTCTTTTTGTCGTTGCCAGCCAAAAAAGGCTGTCCCGTCATATTCAACAATAATTTTAAAATTTTTATTCATTCCGGTCTAAATAATCGGCTAATTTCTGATGGGTTTTAAGAATTGAAAAAGACAATTGATTGGCAATTTCGGCCCCGAGAATCTTCGTGTAAGTCAGGTATAATTTTTTATAGGCAATGGCAATGGGGACTTTTAATTCAAGCCCTTTTTTGCTGGGAGAGATAAAGGCAGACTTCCCTTTTGCCTTCCGCGTCACAAGGGCCTTTTTTTCCAAGGCATCCACAAACCGGGTGATGGTGGAAGGGGTCAAATGAAGTTTCTGGCTTAATTGCTTGGGGCTGATACCCGGATCATCATACACCCAAAGCAATAAAGACGCATGGGCCGGGGAGAGATTTAAATGTTTGAATTCTTTTTCAGCAAGTTTTAACAGATACCTTGACAAGGTATTGGTATTAAAAAACAGACAGCTTTCAAGAAAATTTTCTTCGGTTTCCATGGCATCCTTAAAAAAACATACACTTGTATATGCAATTATAATGTTTGGCCCCAGATGTCAACCAAAGTTTGATTCAATCCGCCATGAAGTGTTACCGGGTTCAACGGATTAAATATGAACACCCTCCGCAGCAGGCAACGATTGTGCCCGTGTCGGAGGGTGGTGACAATTTTAATGTGTTGCCGCATCGAAAAAAATTTATACAGCTATGGCATAGGCTCTTTCAGCAACATTTCTCAATTCATCCGGGGTAAAGGGTTTGGGAAGATAATCCACTGCGCCGATTCTGGCAGATTCAATAGCGGTTTCTATGCTGGCATAGCCGGTTATGATGATCACCCTTGCAAAGGGCTGTGTCCTGGAAATCGTAGTGAGAAGTTCCAAGCCGGAGACACCCGGTATTCTTAAGTCCAGAAGAACAACTTTATAATTCAGTTGATTGATCTTTTCAATGGCCTCTTCTTTTGTCACTGCCTGATCCACTTGGAACCCATTTTTCCCAAGAATTTTTCGGATATTGTTGTTAACCGACACCTCGTCATCCACTACCAGGATATTTTTCAACGAGGGCTCCCGGGTCGATTCAACAGCATCCTCTTTTGTTGTTTTGGCTGCAACAGGCGTGTTGTTTTTCAGTTCTTCATAGGGGAGGGAGGCGACACCGTCTCTGTCCATGTAGTGCGTATAGTCACTGCCTGCCACTGCTGCCACTTCATCATAATCAAAGGGCTGATCAACAGGACTGACCTTTTTGAGTTCTTCATAGGGAAGGAAGGCAAAGCCATCCCTGTTCATATTGTGAACATATTCAGGTCCTGTCACTGCCATCACTTCATCGTAATCAAAGGGCTGATCAATACCAATCATGGTTTTAGGATTAAATACAGATGCGGTTTTGGCTTTCTTTTTTTCTCTTGCTTTGATTTTGGGGCAATAATTTTTTTTAAGCCCTGTTTTACAGGTCGTTCCCAGTTTCTCCATCACGTCACAAACCATGTTGCCGACACTGCAATGAAATTCCGAAGTTTGGGAAACCGCTTCCAAAACAGGTTCCGTATCTGGCTTGACAAGGTTGCTCGCAGCATCCAGACCAAAGTCGATTTCAATATCCATCACCTCAATGGCATCTCTTTCTTCATCTGTGATGGTCATCTTTACCAATTCATCATCCAGTGCTTTGTTGACCGTTTTCCTCAACTCGTCCGGGGTAAACGGCTTGGCGATATAGTCCAGCGCTCCCAGGCGGATCGCTTTCACGGCCGTGTTGGTTGAGGCATATCCGGTCATCATAACGGTCTTCGTCTTTGGTACCTCTGCTGCAACATGTTTTAACAGCTCCAGACCGTTCATTTCCGGCATAACAATATCGGAAATAAGAAGGGAAAAGAAATCATTTTTCATCATTTCAAGGGCTTTAACAGCACTTTGGGTATGAACTACAGTATAGTTATTTTTTGTGAGAATTTTTTCCACATTTTTGCAAATGCCAAGTTCATCATCCACCACCATTATTTTTGTTTGATGTTCCATGATATACCTCCTGTTAATCGGGTTACGTCAATTTTGACTGGTATTTGTTCGTTGAATCAAATACTGCAGATAGTGTGCCATTTGGATGGTAATTCGTAACTATTTGATTTTAAAGTGTTTTGTTCTTTTATGGCTGTGCAGCCCTTGTTTAACTGTATTTTTTTTTTATACAGTTAAGTGTAAGATAGCCTTGGTTCCTCAGGGGAGGGGCCGGATCGCTTACTGTATTTAAATAATATACAGTGTATAGTGAAAGTATTTTTACAGCAGATGTTTATAATTTTACAACGGAATCTGCCGTATTGGCATCTAAAGGACAAGAAAAGGGTTAAGGACGGGATATGTTATGTTTTTTCATGAGGGATTGAAAATTTGTACGTTGTAGGCCAGTTTCTTTGGATGCCTGTGTTACGTTCCATTCATTTCTTGCCAGGGCATTTAATATAAAATTTCTTTCAACTTTATTTACAGCCTTCTGCCGAATTTTCTTTTTCAAGGCTTTCAGGTCCTCATTTGTTTTGGGGATGCTTTCAATCATTTCATCAATTTCGCTTATTTCCCCTAACATTGGCAATTCTTTCAATGTAATTGTGCGGTGCTCGCATAGAATGACGGCACGTTCAACAACGTTTTTCAGCTGTCTGACATTTCCCGGCCAGTGATACTCGATTAACCGGCTTGCTGATTTTTCATCAAATTGGGTTATGTTTTTTCCTGTTTTTTTACTAAACTGGTTTAAAAAAAAATAGGCAATGGGTAAAATATCCATTTTCCGCTCATTCAGTGTGGGTATCACAATCGGATAAACAAAAATTCTGTAATAAAAATCTTCTCTGAACTGGCCTTTTTGCACCATTTCTTCAAGCTTTCTATTGGTTGCAAAGATCAAACGAACGTCAACTTTTATTGTTTTTGAACTGCCAACGGGCATAAATTCTCGTGTTTCAAGGAATCGCAGGAGCCGGCTTTGAATTTCTCTGCTCGTATTGCTGATTTCATCCAGGAAAACAGTTCCTTTATGAGCCAGTTTAAAAATACCGGGTTTGTCCTTATCAGCACCGGTAAAGGCACCTTTAACATGTCCGAATAGTTCGGATGACAGCAGTTCTCCTGTCAGGGTGCCGCAATCAACAGCAAAAAAAACATTGTTTTTCCGGTTGCTGTTCGCATGAACTGCCCGGGCAATCAATTCTTTACCCGTGCCACTTTCACCATAAACCAGAACATTGGCATCTGTGGTGGCGACCTTTTGAACCATCTGTATGACTTTTTTTATCCCTGGACTCTCCCCGATCAACTGATGAGAAATTTTTTTTATTGTTCGGGGATCAATAAGTCTGGCCTGCTGTTTTCTAAGCGCCATTCTGGCCACGGCTTGATGAACAACCGCCCTGAGTTCAAACGGGGTGAAGGGTTTGGGGAGATAATCAAACGCGCCCATTTTCATCACTTCAACTGCGGAGGATACATTGGCATATCCGGTCATCACAATAACAATCGTGTCGGGAAAAGACGTATTGATACGTGCAATGACCTCCATCCCTCCGAGGCGTTTCATGTTCAGGTCGGTAATCACAATATCGAAGTGTTTTGATGCCATCAATTTTAAAGCCGTCAATCCGTCCAGGGCATATTCAACCGAATAATTGCGCCGGGTAAGAATTTTTAGACAATTCCGGCAAATCTGCAATTCATCATCAATCACAAGAAGGGAAACCGTCTTGTCAATAGTCATGGTCAGAGCCTTCGAATTCCGGGAGGGAGATATGAAAATTTGTTCCTTTCCCCAGGGCGCTTTTTACCACAATGGTCCCGCCGTGCTGTTCAATAATACCATGGGTAATGGTAAGACCAAGGCCGGTGCCACTTTTTTTTGTTGTAAAAAAGGGATCAAAAATTTTATTCAGATCTTCAGCATGAATGCCTTCACCCGTATCACTCACGATAATTTCAATGGTCTTTTTTTTTTCAAGATACTGGGAGGACACGTTGATTTGACCCCCTGGCGGGGTTGCTTCAATGGCATTTAACGTCAGATTGATAATGGTTTGCTGGATTTGATCCCTGTCAATGGCAACCATGGGTAAGTTGTCTGCCAAACTGGCATTGAGAGAAACATCTTTAAAGTTAGCCTGTTTTCGTGTCAGGACCACACTCTCCTGGATCACTTCATTTATATTATCCGGTTTTTTAATGGCTTTGCTCTGCCGGGCGAAATCCAGTAAGCTTTTCACAATTTTGCGGCATCGTAACGCTTCTTTACTGATAATGGTCAGTTCTTCATACATTTCCGTCCCTTTTTCCAAATCTTCCTGTATCAGCATGGACGAGGTCAAAATGGTGGTAAGGGGGTTGTTGATTTCATGGGCAACCCCGGCTGAAAGCCGGCCGATGGAAACCAATTTTTCCTGTTGCATCATTTGTTTTTCAAATTCTATTTCACGGGTAATATCTTTGGACAGTTCAATAATACCTTTTAGTTCATTTTTTTCAACAAGGGGGTAACAGGAGATGGAAACATAATG
This sequence comes from Desulfobacula sp., assembly GCF_030145145.1. Classification (GTDB taxonomy): domain Bacteria; phylum Desulfobacterota; class Desulfobacteria; order Desulfobacterales; family Desulfobacteraceae; genus Desulfobacula. The sequence goes on from NZ_JAQYWD010000007.1 coordinate 49,707, forward strand.
TTTTTTGCCGTTTGTATCCAGGTGAACGTGGGTTGTCTTTGAAGATTGTCCTGTTTTTTTGACATTTGCAAGGGGACAGGGATGCTCGTTGCCCGAACACGGGACAGACCGATGATGAGTGATTTCATAACAATAATGCCCGATAACCTCGTCCCGGGTCAATCCAAGTTTTTTGAGAAATGTTTCATTGATATCAAGGATTTTATAATCCAGGTCAATGACAGTGACATCTTCTAAAATCAGTTCGTTAATCATGGCATCATATAATGCCTGGGTTTCAGAAAGTTCCTGGTTTGTCTTGCTGTACATTTGAGCGGCCTTGTCGATTTCCCAGAAAAGACGTGCCGTGGTATGGGCAATGGTCCGAACTTTGCTGCTTTTCTTGGATAGGATATCATTATAAATATCCAGGTTGCCGGTTAATTCTACAATGAGATCTATATTATCACATGTAAAAAAGTCATTGTAATCATTGGAAACAAAAAGCCCTTTTTCCCTGGCCCTTACAAGCCCGACAGCATCATTCTTAATATCGGCTACAGCAACGATGACAGGAGAAATAACTTTAAATTCATATTTATCAATAATGTCTATCAGGTATAAACACCTGCTTCCTGCTCCAACCACAGCTATTCTCATGAAAAATATCCTTTCTTGATTGCTCTAATTTATAGTCCGATTTAACCGCACCCAATAGCCCAACCCATTTCTGTCCGTGCATCACCCGGGGAATGAACGTCTTTTCAGGAAACAGAGACTGGGTTGAAAAGCGATCAAAATAATACGGTTACATGATCTTCACAGTTTGATGTTTTCTTCCTACAAGGCTATCAAATAGGAGTACCCGATAAAAGTCAACCCATTTTTAGCGATGGAATTTCAACAGTATTGGCTGTTTTCGATCTTAAATCATTTACACAAACCCATGGGCAACGTATAATGTATTTTTATCTTTTGTTGTCAGTATTTTCAGGAGTAAGGTTTATGAAGGGCTTTAAATTTTCCGGTATTCATGCCGGGATCAAAAAAAATGATCAAAAAGATATGGGGCTCATATATTGTGAAAAACCGGCTGTTGCCGCAGCCCTGTTTACACGCAATAAAGTGGCGGCCGCACCGGTTATACTTGGAAAAGAAAAAATAAAAGCCGGCTTATGCCAGGCGGTTCTTGTCAACAGCGGCAATGCCAACTGCTTTACAGGGAAAAAGGGTATTGAAGATGCCATGGCCTGTTCTCAAATGGTTGGCAATTCTTTTGGGATTTCCGAGGACCTTGTTTTGGTGGCCTCCACAGGTGTGATTGGCGCAAACCTTCCCATGGATAAATTTAAAACTGGGATTCCAGCAACGGTTTTACATCTTTCTGAAAACCATTTGGAGGATTTTGCCACTGCCATTCTTACAACAGATACACATATTAAAGTGATAACCGAACATGGGGTGATGGGTAATAAAAAATTTTCAATTATGGGTATTGCAAAAGGGTCCGGCATGATTCGTCCGGATATGGCAACCATGCTGGCATTTGTTTGTACGGACATTAACATCTCTGCCCAGGATTTGAAAACAGCGTTAACCGCTGCCAATGAAAAATCCTTTAACCGGATTACCGTTGATGGCGATACCAGTACCAATGACACCCTTTTAGCAATGGCAAACGGTGCTTCAGGCCTGGAAATTGCCGCTGAAGAATCTAAAGAAAAGTTTCAAACCGTGCTGGATAAAGTTTGCTTTGATCTTGCCAAAATGATTGTCAAAGACGGGGAGGGCGCCACCAAGCTGGTGCAGATAATTGTAAAGGGGGCCCAAACAAAACAGGATGCATTCAAGGCGGCTGAAGCCATTGCCCATTCCAATCTGGTGAAGACCGCTCTTTATGGTGAAGACCCCAATTGGGGAAGGATTACTGCTGCCGCCGGGCGATCCGGTGCCCATGTGGTTCCGGAACGAATGGATCTTTTTTTTGAGGATCAGCCCCTGGTTTTAAACGGCAGGTGGCAGGGAGCCCAAGCAGAACAAAAGACCGCCCAAATCATGAAAAGAAGTGAGATTATCATTACCCTGGATTTGAATCTTGGCCAAGAGGCCGATGGGTTCCTTTTTTGCGATTTCAGTGAGGCGTATGTGAAAATTAATGCCGATTACAGGTCTTGACCATGCGCCTTCAAAAATACCTGGCCCATGCCGGGCTTTGTTCCAGAAGGAAGGCAGAAACCTATATATTGGCGGGGCGTGTCACCATAAATCAGACAGTGGTCACGGAACTGGGTACAAAAATAAATCCTGAAACCGACCGGGTATGGTTTGATAATAAACCGGTGATATTAAAACGAGAATCGCCCAAACTATATATTGCCGTTAACAAACCCAAAGGGGTTGTCACTTCCTGTTCCCAGCAAAAAGAAACCATTATTCTTGAACTGATCGATATGGATGAGCGGGTCTATCCTGTGGGTCGCCTGGATAAAGAGTCCCAGGGACTGGTACTGCTGACCAATGACGGAGACCTGCATAATAAATTGTCCCATCCATCGTTTAATCATGAAAAAGAGTATGTGGTCACAACGGTTCACCCCATATCTGACGTTTCGTTAACCCATATGGCCCATGGAATGGTGATTGAAAAGGTTAGGACCCGGCGGGCCAGGGTTCACCGGCTTTCAAAAAACAAGTTCCGGATTATTTTAAAACAGGGACGAAACCGCCAGATTAGAAAAATGGTGGCCAAAACCGGGAACAAGGTTGATATGTTAAAACGAATCCGGATGGCAAATATCAACCTTGGAGATTTAAAAGAAGGCGAATGGCGCTATCTGACCCTCAAAGAGATCAAACAACTAACCCAGTGAGTGAATCCCGACAGCGGTTCTTATTTTATCAAGAAAGGGGACGGAAAATTCCCTGGCTTTCATGGCTCCCTTCTGGAGGATGCCATCAATATCAGATGGATTTTTCATCAGTTCTTCATACTGTTTTCTAGGTTCTTCCAGGATGTCATTAATATATTCAAAAAGTTCCTGTTTCATGGTTCCCCAGGCAATTCCCCGGCGGTATCGTTCGGCCATTTCCCGGGTCTCGGATTCAGAGGCAAACGCCTTGTATATGGAAAACAGGGTACAGGTGTTCGGATCCTTTGGCTCATCCGGTCCCAGGGAATTGGTTTGGATTTTCATGATCAGTTTTCTGAGCCGTTTCTGGGTATCAAACAGCGGAATATAATTGTTATAGCTTTTACTCATTTTGCGGCCGTCAAGACCTGAGAGAACCGCAGTTGTTTCATCCACAACCACTTGAGGAAGCACAAACAACTTTTGATAGAGATGATTAAATCGGGCAGCAATATCTCTGGTCATTTCAAGGTGCTGGACCTGATCTTTTCCAACGGGTACTTTTGCTGCATTAAACATCAGGATATCTGCAGCCATGAGAATCGGATATGAAAAAAGTCCCATGGTGATCCCCTTATCCGGGTCTTTATCACCTTGTTTTTCGTTTTCTGCAACCGAAGCCTTATATGCATGGGCCCTGTTCATTAATCCCTTGGCGGTCATACAGGTGAGAATCCAGGTCAATTCCGGTATTTCAGGAATGTCGGATTGGCGGTAGAACACGCAATTATCATAATCCAGCCCTAAAGCGATCCATGCTGCTGAAATTTCCAGTGCAGATTGTTTTCTTAAGCCGGGGTCATGATTCTTGATTAAAGAATGATAATCCGCAAGAAAATAGTAGGATACAAGGTCTTTGTTTTTGCTGGTTTCCACTGCCGGTCGGATGGCACCGACATAGTTCCCAAGATGGGGGGTGCCACTGGTTGTAATTCCAGTTAAAAAATCTGCATTTTTCATGTTCAACAATTCCTGAAATAAATTATATTATATTGAATATAGGGGAGTAACAAAAAGTCATGATTTAATCAATCAGTTTGTTTTTCTTAGCCATGGCTGTGGCAAACTGAATTTCTTCTTTTTTTGTTTTTAATTGTCCGTCCAGTTTGGCATCTAATACCTGGTTAAGAATGGTCGTAAAAACAGGACCGGGTTTTATACCGATCTTTAATAAATCTTTTCCCGTTATAGATGCTTTTATGTTTCTTTGATGCGTATAAAAATTTGAGATGTCTTTCCTGATATCTTCTGTTTTGGCCAGCGCCATCATATACAAAATGTATTCTGTCTTAAAATGAATGAGCGCCCAGTAAAGATCCTGTTTCGTGTATGCGGGCGAGTTTTCAATCACAGTGAGTTTTTTTTCAGCCTTATATCTATTTTCCAGAAGAATGCTGCGCTCTTTTAACGGTACGTTGAGCCGGATACAGATTTGTTCACAGACCTTATATGAACACCGGTTCAAAAGTGCCATAAAATAAACCGCCCACCTTGGATAGGGTTCATCCATATACAGCAGATCATGCCAGGCGAGTATTTTATTGACCGACTCGAGCAGTTGATATGTGTTGGGGATAATGATCAGGTCTTTATGAATCATTTTTTCAAGACCATAGGTTTGCATTGTTCGAATGGCGGGGATTGGGTTTTCTTCTTTGAAAATCTGCTTTAGTTCGGACAAGACCCGAAGACCGCTTAAATTTTTAAAGCAGTCAATGGTAATGGCATTTTGAATTAAATTGGAGGTGACTTTCCCAATCTTGAACCCAAACCGGTTTGAAAATTTAATGGCCCTGAAAATACGTGTGGGGTCTTCAACAAAACTCAGATTATGTATGATCCTGATGGTCTTATCTTTCAGGTCTCTGTTGGCGCCAAAATAGTCTATCATCATTCCAAAATTATCCGGATTCAGACTGATGGCCAGGGTATTGATGGTAAAATCCCTTCGAGCAAGATCCAGTTTGATGGAGCTTTTTTCAACAATGGGCAGTGCTGCCGGCGTTTTGTAATATTCTAATCTGGCAGATGCCACGTCAATTTTAAAATTATCCGGATATATAATGACAGCAGTGCCGAATTTTTTGTAGGTATTGATTCGGCACCCTTCTTTTTTTGCATAAACTTTAGCAAATTCAATGCCATCGCCTTCCACCACAATATCGATATCCTCAATCGGTCTGCTCAGCAACAGGTCCCGGACAAATCCACCGACAACAAACATATTAAACCCCAGTTCATTGCCTGTTTTGCCGATGTTTTGAAGCAGGTGTTTTATCCGGTTATCCAGTCGCTGGTAAAGGATGTTTTCAATTTGTCTTTTTTTTGCATTCCGCTTGATCCCCAGTTCGGTTTCATTGCTTTTGAGCGCTTTGTTATGGGCAACCAGATAATTTAACAGGTCCGTGCGGGTTATGACGCCTTTAATCCATCCATCATCAATAACCGGCAGAATTCTGTGCTTGCCTTCAACAATAATATTTTCAATCTGGGCGACATCAGCGTCGGAAGAAATAGAACTGACCTCGGAATTCATGTATTCTTTCACCGGCAGATGGGCTAGTTTGTGGTATAATATTTTTTCGATGATTTGTCGGGTGATATACCCTTTATACGTGTTTTCTTTTTTATCCACCACCAGCAGGGTGTTGATATTATATCGTGTCATCAGATTTCCGGCTGTTTTACAGGTAACCAGCGGCTCAATGGTGATGGCAGGGGAGGTCATCAGGTTTTTTGCAATTTGAATGCTTTTGACCTCTTTTTGAAGCCGTTCTAAAAGCCTCATTTCAACTTGTGCCAGGGTTTGATTATCCACTTTTGCCGAAGCCGCATAAGAATGGCCGCCACCGCCAAATCCTGAAAGTATCTTGCCGACATCAACTTCCGGAATTCTATTCCTTGCAATAATATTGACTTTATTGCCCATCAAAACAATGGCGAAAAAAATGTCAAGGTTCTCCATTCTCACAACTTTTTGTACCAGTGTCGCCAGATCCGTGATGTAAGTAGGAGAGGAAATAACAGAGATGTGGATATCAACGCCATTTATTTTATGGTGGGTCATTTCATTTAACAATTCATTTAACCACGTGACCTGTTCAGATTTGATTTCCTTGACCACAAAACTGACAATGGTACTGAGACTGGCACCACAGGACAAGAGAAAGGCCGCTTGTTCAAGGTCTTCACGGGTGGTTGAATCGTAAGTAAACAACCCCGTGTCCTCATATATCCCCAAGGCCATAATCGTTGCTTCTTCAGGGTTGGGCAACAGGTTCTTCTCCTGTAACAAGGTGCTTAAAATAGTGGTGGTTGCACCGGTTTGCCGGGTAATTTCAACCGCGCCGGTTAAATCGCCCTTCATGGCAGGATGATGGTCATAAATGTCTATGATAATATCTGTTCGACTGAGCAACTCGGAGACCTGGGTCAATCTGCTCTTTTGCCGTGTGTCAACAATCACCAGCCGTGATGTTTGAGAAAAGTCGATGGAACCCGGGTCTGCCATGTTAAACAGGTAACTTGTGGAACGGATAAAAAAGTCCCGTAAATTCTTTTCCTGGGAGCCTGGAAAGATAATAACCGAATCCGGATATAATTTTTGAGCGGCCAGCATTGAGCCGATGGCATCAAAATCTGCATTGATATGGCTGGTAATAATCGTCTCGGCTGTAATCGTTTTCTTTTTCTTACTCAAAAAATAACTCCTGTTGTAATCGATTGATAAAATTTATATAGTCTATTTGTTTGGATTTTACAAATGATCTGACTTTGGTAAGTTTAAATTTTATCAAGGTCATCCTGGTTTGAAAACTGTTGAAAAGGATTGAAAATGCCCACGATTTATGAATGGAAGGGAAAAAATCCCAAAGGAAGAAAAGTTAAGGGAGAAATGGAGGCAGAGACGAATGAACAGGTAAAACAAAATCTGAAAAGACGGAAAATTACACCTGTCAGAGTCAAAAAAAAACCCAAAGATCTTTTTGAGAACATAAAATTTCTTCAGCCGAAAGTCAAAGAAAGTGATGTTATTATATTTGCCAGACAATTTTCCACAATGATTGATGCCGGTTTACCGCTTCTTCAATGCCTTGATATCCTTCAGTCCCAGCAGGAGAATCCAACATTTAAAAAAAATTTGAAAAAAATTAAAGAATCTGTTGAATCTGGAGAAACTTTTGCGGATGCACTGAAAAAATTTCCAAAGGTGTTTAACGAACTATTCATCAATATGGTAGCCGCCGGAGAGTCCGGTGGAATTCTGGATGTTATCTTGAACCGGTTGTCGGCTTATATGGAAAAAATGGCCAAATTGAAGCGACAGGTCAAGGGTGCCATGACCTATCCGATTATTACCCTTAGTGTTGCGGTCATTGTTGTTGCCATTATCCTGGTTTTTGTCATCCCTGTTTTTTCAGAAATGTTTGCCGACTTTGGGGCCACATTACCCGGACCGACGTTATTGGTCATGAAGCTCAGCGAACTTGCCATTAGTAATATCGGGTATATCATTGGAGGGATATTCGCCTTTTCGTTTATTATCAAACGGTTCTATGCCACCGCAAAAGGTCGCGTTCTGATGGACGACATGTTTTTAAGACTACCGGTTATCGGTCTTTTGATCAGAAAAGTCGCTGTGGCCAAATTTACACGGACAACCAGTACAATGCTGTCAAGTGGGGTATCCATTCTTGAGGTCCTTGATATTGTGGCAAAAACATCTGGAAATAAGATTATTGAGTTTGCCATCTACGATGTCAAAACCGGTATTGCCGAAGGACGATCAATGGCGGATCCATTGCTTGAGAGCGGTGTTTTCCCTTCCATGGTCTGTTCAATGATAGCGGTGGGTGAATCAACAGGTGCTTTGGATAATATGATGGAAAAAATAGCCGATTTTTATGATGATGAAGTGGACCAGGCAGTTAAAAATTTGACAGATATGATAGAGCCCTTTATGCTTGTTTTTCTTGGGGTGGTTGTCGGCGGGTTGGTTATTTCCATGTATTTGCCGATTTTCAGCATGGCCGGTGCCATCTCCTAGCCCCATGAAAGCGACTCATTCTCGAGAAAAAGACGATTCCTTTGTTCAAATCAAATGGATTATTCTGTCACGGATTGTTTTTGCCATTATTTTGATTGTATCCTGCCTTGTTTTTTCATCAGGGGAAAATTTATCCTTTTTCTTACAACCATTTTTGTCCTTGTATAATATTGCAGCGGGTATTTTAATACTTTCAATCCTCTATCTTGTCTGGTTGAATAAATTTAAAAAGCATCTGATGCTGGCATATTTCCAGACGATTGCCGATACCTTTATTGTCACGGCCATTATTTTTGTTACCGGCAGTTACGACAGTATTTTTACCTTTCTTTATCTGGTGGTCATTATTTATACGTCCATGGTGTTACTTCACAAAGGCAGCTTAATGATTGCCACGATTTCATGCCTCCAATATGGTATTTTGATTGAACTGGAATACTATAAAGTCATTACGCCCTTTTTTGGTCAGGTATATTTTTCCAGTGCAATAAATGAAAGTCACATTATTTACCGAATTATTATTTTCATCCTGGCTTGTTTTGCCGTGGCCATTTTAAGTGGTCTGCTGGCACTTCAGTTAAAGGGTGCCAAGCAGGATTTGAAAATGGTCCAGGAACACTTGAAACGGGTTGAAAAAATGGCCGCCATGGATGAAATGATTTCCGGCATTGCCCATGAGATAAAAAATCCATTAGCGTCTTTATCAGGGTCTATTCAATTGCTTCAGGATGATACCCGTCCCGGCTCTTATGAAGACAAGCTGATGCAGATTATTTTACGGGAAACCGACCGTCTCAAAACCATTGTTAATGATATCCATTTGTTTGCAAAACCCCGCACAGATAATGCGCGTGAAATAAAAATAGCCACTGTAATTGAGGAGACGGTGTCGCTTTTTTTAAATGACCCTGAACAGAATAAAAAAATTGACCTTAATATGAATTTAGATCAAGACGGTTATGTGTTTATGGATCCATCCCATTTGAGTCAAATTTTATGGAATTTATTAAAAAATGCAGCCCAGGCCATAAACGGGTATGGCCAGATCAACATTCAGCTCAAATCATCCAGAAATAACCGGGTGTATTTAATCATTGAAGATACCGGTATTGGAATCGGTCAGAAAGATGCCAGCCATGTTTTTGATCCTTTTTTTACGACCAAACCCGCTGGAACCGGTTTGGGCCTCTCTATTATTCACCGGTTGATTGATACCTATAACGGGGTGATTGATTTTGAATCAACGCCTGGAAAGGGTACGGTGTTTAATGTCTTTTTTAATGGTGCGTCCTCAGGAGGCAAATAACAAAATCTTGACAATTTTATGCAAACTAGGCTATTTATTCTTTCTTTATCAAAACGCAAATTAAACGACCTGCAAACAGCAGTAAACATATGAAAGTAATTATTTATGGATAAACAAAGCAAGCTGATACAACTTCGAAAAGAAAAAATAAATGATTTGAAAGAAGGTGGAGTTAACCTGTATCCAAATGATTTCAAACCTTCCTGTTCCGTTAAATCACTGAAAGAAATTATTGAAACGTCCCCTGATACATTAGGTGAAACAGGGGATCAATTTTATATGGCAGGAAGAATGATGGCCATCAATAAGATGGGGAAATCATCTTTTGTCCGGTTCAAAGACGGTTCTGAGCAACTGCAGGTTTATTTGCAGAAAGACAGGGTGGGGGATACGTCCTATTCTCTGTTTAAAAAACTTGATATCGGAGATTTTATTGGTGTTAAGGGCCCTTTATTTCAAACAAAAACCGGTGAGTGGACACTTCTGGCAAATGAGTTCAGGTTGTTATCCAAGGCGGTAAGACCGCTTCCGGAAAAATTTCACGGGATAAAAGATCCTGAAAAAAGATACCGGCAGCGGTATCTTGATCTTGTAATGAACGAAGATACCCGACAAATTTTTATAAAAAGAAGCAAGATTGTCGCTGCCATGCGACAATTTTTTGAAGAAAAGGGATTCATGGAAGTTGAAACCCCCATGATGCAGCCGGTGGCGGGTGGCGCTGAAGCAACGCCATTTAAAACCTGGCATAATGCCCTGGGAATGGAGCTGTTTTTGAGGATCGCTCCGGAATTATACCTGAAAAGACTGGTTGTCGGCGGGTTCGAACGTGTATTTGAAATTAACCGGAATTTCAGAAACGAGGGGGTTTCAACGCGACATAACCCTGAATTCACCATGGTTGAGTTTTATCAGGCATATGCGGATTATGAAATGTTAATGGATTTAACCGAAGAAATGTTTGAATCCATTGCAAAACAGGTATCAGGATCAACAACCATAGACTACCAGGGACAGGCCATTGATTTTAAACGCGGATGGCAGCGCATCTCAATGATTGAATCCCTTACCACCATCGGTGGAATTGATCCTGGAATGATAGACAATACTGACGCTCTGCTGAATTTTGCCATGGAAAACAAGATACAAATTACAAAAAAAGACCGTCATGGCAAAATTTTAACCAAATTGTTTGATGTTCTGGTTGAACCCAAGTTAATCCAGCCCACCTTTATCACGGGCTATCCTGTGGAAGTTTCTCCCTTGTCCAGAAAAAGCGATAACAATCCGGAATTGACAGATCGGTTTGAATTGTTTATTGCCGGCAGGGAAATTGCCAATGGATTTTCTGAAATCAATGATCCTGAAGATCAGCATAATCGGTTTTTAATGCAGGTCAGACAACGGGATGAAGGGAATTCAGAAGCCCATATCATGGATTCGGAATATGTGGAGGCGCTTGAGTATGGTATGCCGCCCACGGCAGGAGAAGGTATCGGTATTGACAGGCTTGTGATGCTGCTGACCAATTCTGCCTCCATTCGGGAAGTCATCCTTTTTCCCCATATGAAAAAAAATGTCTGATAAATGACCTTTGAATCATTTATAGCCGTTAAATACCTTAAGGCAAAAAGAAAAGAAGGGTTTATTTCCCTGATCACGTTTCTTTCCGTGGCCGGCGTCACGGTGGGCGTCATGGCCCTGGTTATTGTTATTGCAGTGATGAGCGGCGCTGAAACGGATTTTCGAAAACGGATTTTAGGGCTTGAACCCCATATTCTTGTGATGAATTACGCCGGTAAATTTGATACCTATTCCTCGATTTTAGAAAAACTTAAACAAAAAAAACTCATCAAGGGTGCTGCACCGATTTTATTTGCCCAGGCAATGATCCGGTCAAACCATTCGTTTTCCGGTGTGATGGTTCGAGGAATTGATCCTGAAAAGGGATTTAGCCTTATTAAAGGGTTGGGTCCTGAACAATTGAACGAACGATTGGGTAAAGAACAGAAAAAAGGAGGCCTGCCTGGTATTATTTTAGGTCAGGAACTCGCCAACCTGGTGGGCGTGATAAAAGGTGACAAGGTGATTCTTATGTCCGCGAATGGATTTGTTTCTCCCATCGGCCATATTCCCTCAATGAAACGGTTTGTTGTCACGGACACATTTGATTCAGGCATGTACGAATATGACAGCGCTTTGGCCTATGTCCATTTAAAAGAAGCGCAACAGCTTTCCGGTGTTAAAAACAAAATTTCAGCTATCGGTATCTGGATTGACGATGTGTTTAATGTCAAGTCGGTTAAAGACAGTCTGGCAGATACCCTGGGTTACCCTTTTTTTCTGCGGGACTGGATGGAAATCAATAAAAGTCTTTTTTCAGCTTTAAAACTTGAAAAAACGGCCATGTTTATTATTTTAACGCTGATCATACTGGTTGCCGCGTTTAATATTGCCAGTGCCCTGATTATGATGGTGATGGAAAAAACCAAGGATATTGCCGTGTTAAAAGCCATGGGGGCAACGAACAAGACCATCAGAAGAATATTTATGCTTCAAGGGATGATCATTGGTTTTCTGGGGACATGTATTGGTACGATTTCAGGTGTTGCCAGTTGTTTTGTCCTGAAAAGATATGACTTTATCCAATTACCGGATGCATATCCATTTTCTACCCTTCCTGTTCAACTTGAATATCTTGATGTTTTGGTTATTGCGGGGAGTGCTATTGTTATTTGTTTTTTTTCGACCCTGTACCCCGCTTATAAAGCATCAAAAATGGATCCGGTTGAGGCATTAAGATATGGATAGTTCAGTAACACCATTGATGTCACTTCAATCTGTTTCAAAAAGTTTTTATTCAAAAACAGCAAAAATTGAAATCTTGAACACGGCATCCTTTAATCTTTATAAAGGAGAGACCATCGCTATTATCGGTTCATCCGGCATTGGTAAATCTACTTTATTAAACATTATCGGTACACTGGATAAACCGGATACCGGCAAAATTTTTTTTCAGGACAAGGACTTGCTCGTATCCGGAGATGAAAAAATTGCCAGTTTTAGAAATACAAAAATTGGCTTTGTGTTTCAATTCCATTATTTGCTTCAAGGGTTTTCAGCATTGGAAAACGTGATGATGCCAGGGTTAATTGCCCATGAAAATAAAAAAACTATTGAAAACAGTGCGTTAAATATGCTTGAAAGAGTAGGGCTTTCATTAAGGATTTCCCATCGGGTTGAGGACCTTTCCGGCGGTGAACAGCAACGGGTGGCCCTGGCAAGGGCTTTGGTGATGAAACCGGAAATATTGTTGGCGGATGAACCCACTGGAAACCTTGATCAGAAAAACAGCAACAGTGTTCATGCACTAATTGATGAGTTGAACAAAGAAATCGGTATGACCGTTATTGTGGTAACCCATAATAATGAATTCGCCCGGATGATGAAAAGAACTGTTACCATACTGGATGGAAAAATAATTCCTGTTTAATGAGATAAAAGAGTTAGGGATAAAATCATGAATACCTCTATTTTAAGAAAGGCGGCCATCGTTACTATTTTCTTTTGTTTATGGGTCTGTGGTGATTTGTTTGCTGAAACAGATATTAAAGTAGCGATCCTTCCTTTTTCCCTTGATGCCAAACACCCCAATGAGGGACTTAAAACCAAGATTCCGTTAATGATTTCTGAAAAGCTTGAGCAGGAAGGCGCCATGGTGATATTTTCAGAAACCAAACAAGATATGCATCAGTGGGATTTTCAGCAGTTCAGAACGTATGGGATTGAACTGGGGGTTGACTATATTTTGACCGGCTCTGTATTTATGGCCGGGGAAAGTATCAGTATTGACGCACGGCTGATTAATATCTATGAACGTGACGGTTCTCTTCCCCTGTATGCGGGGGCAGAGAACCTTGAACATCTGCTTGGTGCAATTTCTCAACTCAGCAAAGAAATCACTGGAGAACTCTATCACAAAAAAATCATAACGGATCTTACCGTTACCGGAAATAAACGGGTTGAAACCGATGCCATCTTGAGAATTATTGATACCCAGGTCGGTGATATCATTAAACTGGATAACATATCTACAGATCTTAGAAAGATTTATGAGATGGGCTACTTTGATGATGTCCTTGTTAAAAAAGAATCCCTTGATACTGGCGTTAAAGTGATTTTTGAAATCACTGAAAAACCCACGGTCCGAAAACTCAAATTTAATAAAAATTCGATTTATGAAGACCAGGAACTTGCAGATAGTGTCAGCACAAAAACCGGTTCAATTTTAAATATTCACAAACTCAATTCTGATGTCAGTCGGATGCGGTTAATGTATACTGAAAAAAACTATCATAATTGTTCGATCACCTATGAGATCCTTCCCCTTGAATATTCCCAGGCAGATATAGCGTTTACTATTCATGAAGGCGCAAAAATAAAGGTTGAAAAAATTAGTTTTGAAGGCAATACATACTTTCCCGATAAAAAAATCAAAAAAGCCATGCAAACATCTGAAAAAGGCTTTTTCTCTTTTTTTACAACCTCGGGGGACCTTAATGAAACCGAGGTTAAAAACGATGTCATCAGAATTGAATCTTTATATAAAAACAATGGCTTTATTGATGCAAAAGTATCTGATCCGATCATTGATATTGGTGAAAAATTAATTTCCATTCATTTTAAGATTGATGAAGGTGCCCAGTACAAGATTGAAAAAATTGATATTACCGGTGACCTGATCGTGACCAAGGAACAACTTTTAGAAAAAATTGAATCCAAGGAAGACCTGTTGTACAATAGAGAAACCATTCGAAAAGACATCCTGACGATTTCTGATGTTTATTCGAACAAAGGGTTTGCAAATGTCCATATTTCTCCCTTAATTAAAAAAGTCGATCAAGAAAAAATGATGCATATCACCTATTTAATCGACAAAGGCGAGCCTGTTTTTTTTAAACGGGTGAATATCAGCGGCAATTTAAAAACCCGGGATAAAGTCATTAGAAGAGAAATAAAAATCATTGAGCAGGATCTTTACAGTAAGGAAAATATTCAAAAAAGTTTTAAAAATTTAAACCGGTTGGATTATTTTTCTGAAATTGATGTCAGCCCCGTTGAAACCTCGGATAAAAATAAAATGGATTTAGATGTCCGGGTGGTTGAAAAAGAAACGGGTAATTTTTCAATTGGCGGTGGATTCAGCAGTTCTGATGGCGGATTTGTCTCCGGTTCCATCCAGGAAAGAAACCTGTTTGGAAAAGGACAAACCCTGAGGTTTGAGGCCAAACTCTCGGAAGAGAATGTGCTTTACGATATTGGGTTTTTTGAACCCTATATCATGGATACGGCAATTTCCGGTGGGATTCAGCTGTATAAAGAAGAGATCGAATATGACTATTATGATAAAGAAGGACTAGGGGCAACCATAAGAATGGGATACCGGCTTTTCGACTATACGAGTATCGGCATGAGCTACAATATTGAAAATTTTGATATCGATAATGTTCAACCCCAATATACAGCCATTACGCCTGGTTCTTTTCTCACCAGTAGTATCAAACCCTCCATACAATATGATTCCCGAAATGACATTTTTTTGCCAACAGAAGGGGGAAAACATAAATTTTCCATTGAATATGCCGGGGAATTTTTAGGCGGGGACATTGATTATACAAAATATCTTGCTGAAACAGGCATCTTTTTCCCTCTTTTCTGGAAATTTACCGGTGCCTTGCATGCAGAAGCAGGGTATCTGGATGATCGGACCGACGGCACGATTGATATCGATTATATCCGATTTTATCTGGGGGGGATGAATTCCATCAGAGGATTTGATAAATATGATATCGATGGCACCCGGGATGGCGATTCCCAGGAAAGAGGGGGGGAAAAATATGTTCAATTTAATGCGGAAATGACCTTTCCCATTACAGAAAAATACAAACTCGTGGGTGTTTTCTTTTATGATCGGGGTGATGTATATAGAACAAGTGAGGATATAGATCTGGGTGATCAATTTTCCAGTTTGGGAACGGGTGTGAGATGGAACTCTCCGGTCGGGCCGTTGCGGGTTGAATATGGCTGGGTGATTGATGGTAAAAATGTGAAAGAGCGCGGTGATGGTCAATTTGAGTTTTCTGTTGGCGCTTCTTTCTAAAATTTAATTTTTGGAGGGTTTGATGAAAAGAACAATCGTTATGTTAAGTATGATACTATTTTTTTTCGGTAGTGTTCCCGGGGGGTTTTGTGCGGATATTGCAAAAATCGGCGTGATTGATTTTCAGAAAATACTAAAGGACTCAAGCGCAGGGAAAATAACCCAGAAACAAATCAGTGAAAAGGGTGCTGAATTACAAAAAAAATTACAAACTGAAAAAAATCAACTGGATGAATTGCAAAAAGCCTTTGAAAGGGAAGCCCTGGTCCTGAGCCCTGAAAAACAAAAAGAAAAACAACGGGAGTTTCGGATCCGGGTGAATGATTTTAAAAAGATGCAGGATGACTTTGCAAAAGAATTCAAGGGGCTGGAGTTAAGACTGTTAAATTCAATTCAAAAAGAAGTGTTTGCGATTGCCGATGAAATTGGAAAAGAACAAGGCTATTTGTTGATTCTCGAAAAAAAGACCGCTGGTATACTGTATCACCCCAGTCAACTGGATATTACCGATCAATTGATTAAAAAATACAATTTAAAAGTGTCTAAAACCAACTAGGCCGAATGATGAACCTGTCCGTAAATGAGATCGCAGCGCTTACCCGGGCTGAAATCATTGGCGATCCGTTTTTTACCGTTTCAGGGGTGTCCTCTTTTGAGGATGCACAATCAACGGATATAACCTTTGCCTGTGATACAAAATTTCTCACCCGTCTGGAGCAGACAAAAGCCGGTGTGATTTTTGTTCCCCACACCTTTTCCATTGAACAGAGCAGCGGGTATCAAGGGATTTTTTTAAAAACTGAAAACCCCAAGTTTTCGTTTTTTAAACTGGTTTCAAGTGTTTACCCGGCAAAAAAATATCCCTGCCGGATTCATTCCCATGCAACCGTGGGGCAGGATGTAAAAATGGGTCGCCATCCGGTCATCGAATCCGGTGTCTTTATTGGTGATCACGTCACCCTGGGGGATCATGTGCACTTGATGCCCAATGTTTTTATAGGGGATGGCACCTGTATTGGAAGCCATACGACTATAAAACCGAATGTTTCCATAATGGAACGATCTTACATCGGCAGTCATGTGTTGATTCATTCCGGAACCGTCATTGGTTCAGATGGTTTCGGGTTTACCCAGAATTCCGGCAGGCATGAAAAGATTATCCATACCGGGTATGTCCACATCGGGGATTCGGTTGAAATTGGTGCATGCAATACCATTGACAGGGGAACGCTTGGTACGACGGTTATCGGGAACGGTGTCAAGACAGACAATTTGGTCCATATCGCCCATAATGTTAAAATTGGGGACAATACCCTGCTTGTCGCCCAGGTGGGGATTGCCGGCAGCGCCCGGGTCGGCAAAAATGTTATTATTGCCGGTAAAGCCGGTATTTCAGGACATATTACCATTGGTGACGGTTCTATCGTCGGTCCCTATGCCGGGGTTCACAGTGATGTTGGCGAGAATGACATTGTCTCCGGTATCCCCCAGATGGCCCATGGTCGATGGCGCAAAGTTGTCAGCATCATCGCCCGGTTACCGGAAATGAGAAAAAAACTTTTTTCCTTTGAGAAAAGATTAAAAGCGTTAGAAAATAAAAACGAATAGACGGAGCAAAAATGATTCACCCCACAGCCATTGTTGATCCTTTAGCTGAAATTGACAGCAATGTTACAATTGGTCCTTATGCCCTTATCAAATCAGATGTTCGCATTGGGTCCGGAACAACTATCGGCCCTTATACCATTATTGATCAATATGTGACCATTGGAGAAAATTGTCAGATATTTCAATATGCCTCTGTTGGCGGTGCACCCCAGGACCTGAAGTTTCATGGTGAAAAAACCTTTCTGACCATTGGCAGGGGAACCATTATCAGGGAATTTGTGACCATTAACCGCGGCACTGAATTCGGGGGGGGCATTACACAGGTGGGAGAAGAAAATTATTTGATGGCCTATACCCATATCGCCCATGATTGTAAAACCGGAAAACAGGTTATTCTTGCCAACAATTCCACTCTTGCCGGTCATATCATCATTGGGAACAATGTTACGGTGGGGGGGTTGGTTGCCATTCACCAATTCGTTCAAATTGGAGATTTTGCTTATATCGGTGGAAAATCCGCAGTGGTCAAAGATATCCCTCCATATGTGATTGCCGCCGGGGACCGCGCAACGCTTCATGGTCTGAATAATGTAGGGTTGAAGCGACATCAATTTCCCAAATCAACACTTCAACAACTCAAAAAAGCCTATCGAATATTTTTTCGAATCGGATTAACGGTTAAGCAGGCTTCGGAAAGGGTAAAAGCGGAAGTAGAACCGATTCCTGAAGTGAAAAATTTTACGGAATTTATTATGGAGTCAAACAGGGGTGTGACCCGATAAAAAAAATGAAGATTGGACTTATCGCCGGCGGCGGGCAATTCCCAGTTCTTTTTTCAAAAAAAGCCCGGGAAAAAGGGTATACGATTTTTGCTGTTGGGTTTAACGCTGAGACGGATTCGTGTCTTTTAGATCATGTTGAAGAACTTAAATGGCTTTATCTGGGTCAGATTTCCAAATTGATCAAATATTTTAGACACCATCATATTACTGAAGCCGTCATGCTGGGCAGTATCAGGAAAAGTAATATTTTCAAAGATATTCGGCCGGATTTTAAGGCGCTCTCCTTTATCGCACAAACGGTTAGAACCCATGATGATTCTGTTTTAACCGCTTTTGCAGATTTATTGTTTAAAGAAGGGATAAAAATCCTGCCATCCACTTTTCTTCTTCCGGAACTGCTCAGCCCCAAAGGGTGCTGGACGAAAAGAAAGCCGGATAAAGCTGAAGGAAAAGATATTGTTCAGGGATGGAAAATAGCAAAACAAATCGGAAAACTGGATATCGGTCAATGTATTGTTATCAGCAATGGAACCGTTCTTGCGGTGGAAGCCATTGACGGGACAGATGAGACCATTAAAAGAGGGGGCAGGTTGTCTCACCAGAAGGGTGCTGTGGTGATAAAATTGTCCAAGCCATCCCAAGACCTAAGGTTTGATCTGCCGTCATCCGGCTGCCGGACCATTGAGCAAATGCATGAATCCGGGGCCAGGGTACTTGTTCTTGAAGCGGAGAAATCCATTGCATTTGACCGGGAAGACATGATCCGTCTGGCAAATCGATATCATATGACCATTCTTGGGGTGACTGATGATGATATCACCTGAAGGGTACCCAGAATGAATTTCCCTGTAAAGTTGCGACATATCTTGATTCTTACCGGTGAACCGTCCGGTGATTTTCATGCAGGGCATCTTGTCAAAGAAATCAAACAGGTGGATAACCGCATTTATTTTTCAGGGATAGGGGGCATGCATCTTGAGAATCAGCGGGTAGATCTTTTCTATCATATTGCCAAGCTTTCTGCCATGGGGATTACTGAAGTTCTGATGCAGTTTAGACAGATCAAAAATGCCTTTGATTTGTTCAAAGAAAAACTCAAGGAGAACACACCGGATTTGATTATTCTTGTGGATTACCCGGGGTTTAATTTGAAAGCGGCCCAGTTTGCCAAAGATCATTACCAGATACCTGTTTTATATTATATCACACCAAAAGTTTGGGCATGGAAAAAATCCAGGCTGAAAAAGATAAAAAAATATGTCGATCATGCCGCATTAATTTTTCCGTTTGAAGAAAAAATATTCAAACGAGCCGGTATTCCCGCTACTTATGTGGGAAATCCCCTGATGGATGTGTACCCTGAAAACGATTCCCCGACCCTTTTTCACACAGACCCCTTAAGGTTACAAAACAAAGATCACCTGGTTATTGGTCTTCTTCCGGGATCCAGAAAGGCTGAAATCAAAAAATTGTTTGAAATTATGATTCAAGCGGCTCTTTTGGTTCATCAAACCAAACCAAACGTTTTTTTTATTGTTTCTCAAGCGGCGTCAATCCCTAAGGAAAGCCTGATCTCCATTTTAAAAAAATACGACCATACTCAATTATTTCAAATCGATAGTGGACCGGTTAAGGATATCCTTTGTAAATCGGATCTGGTTATGGCAGCTTCCGGAACGGTTACGCTTGAGGCTGGACTTTGTGGTGTTCCCACCCTTATTATTTACAAAATGTCCGCTGTCAGTTATCGGATCGCAAAATTGCTGGTTAAAATAAAATATGCCGGGCTGGCAAATTTAATTGTGAATGCCGAAGTGATGCCGGAATTCCTGCAAAAGGATGCAACGCCTGAAAAAATAAGTCGAAAGACATTATATATGCTGGATCATTTGACGAACTTCCAGGATCAGTTAAAACCCATTAGAAAATTACTGGGGAATAAAGGGGTCTCAAAAAGGTCGGCCAGGATTGCAATAAATCTGCTGAAAACATAACATATCGATATTAAATTTGACAAAGTGGCCTGAATATTATTAGAGTACTTTCATATAAAAAACCCATTAATTATAGTTAAACCATTAAGGATACAATTTCTGTTTTGATAGTTTTTGAATTGACGGTACTGGTGATATGTATTTTTTTATCCAGTTTTTTTTCCTCATCTGAAACCGCTCTTTTTTCCATCAGCAAGATAAAGGCGCTCCATATTGCCAAAGACGGCTCTAAAACCGGGCAGTTGATTCTAAACATGAAACAAGATTCCCAAACGCTTTTAACCACTATCCTGATTGGAAATAACCTCGTCAATATCGGTGCTTCAGCCATTGCCACGTCTATTGCCATCTCATACCTTAAGTCCAATGCCGTCGGTATTGCAACCGGCACAATGACACTGCTCATTCTTATTTTCGGTGAAGTTTTCCCCAAAACCTTTGCCAATCACAATAATATCCTTGTTGCCCGGATTGTGATTTATCCGCTTTTCTGGTTTTCAAAATTATTTTTCCCGTTGGTCTATCTTTTGAATATTATGCCCAAGCTTCACGGGAATGGTGATATGTCTCATGAAACGGTGACGGAGGATGAGCTCATGACCATGGTGGAAGTGGTGGAAGAAGATGGAGAGATAAAAGAAGAAGAGAAAGAATTTATAACCAATATCTTTGAATTTGACGATACCTCGTGCTCGGAAATCATGACACCACGAGGGGATATGTTCGTGATAGATGTCTCCCAGGACATGGATATTGGAGAAATTATCAAAACAGGGTATTCCAGGATTCCGGTGATTGAAGATACCATTGATAATATTATTGGTATTTTGCATGTGAAAGATTTGTTTTCAAGTTTTCAAAAAGCCTGCGAATCAGATTCCGGCGCCCCTCTGGATGTTAAAAAAATCATGAAAAAACCCTATTTTATTCCTGAATCCAAAAAATTAGACTCTCTGTTACAAGATTTTAAGCAGAAAAAAAATCATATCGCTGTTGTCGTGGATGAACACGGGGGGATCTCAGGCATTGTTACCCTTGAAGACGTTATTGAAGAAATTATTGGTGAAATTGTTGATGAAACGGACAGGATGGTACCTGATATTGTCAGGCTTAAAGGGAATCACTGGCTGGTATCAGGAAAGATTGACATTGATGATTTAAATAAAAGAATTGAAATCGAAATTCCTGAATCAAATACATATGATACATTTTCAGGATTTTTTCTCGAACAGATCGGGCGAATTCCAAAGCCGGGGGATTCAATTATGATTGATCACTGGATGGCGACGGTTAAAGATATGGATGGAAACAGAATACAAAGTTTTATCCTGAAAAAAGAATAATCTTGACATATCCATGCCCTGAGTATAAATTTTCAAGACTTAACCTTTTTATTAGGACATATGAATATGGTCGTCACTGACAGACGTTTTTTATTTTTCTGGTATTTTTATACCATACTGCATCTGTGGTGAGCATATCCTTCCAGCACATTAAAAGGCAATTAAAACCGCAGCAGATTCAACACCTGATGCGGTTTTTTTATTAATTATCAATTGAATGGTTGACCATAATGAATGAAAAAAAATTTGAATTCGAATTGAGCCGGTTAAGGGATGAAATAGACCGCATTGATTCAAAAATGTTAAGTTTGATTAATCAGCGACTGGAAATCGGTAAAAAGGTCGGGATCATCAAAAAGGAAACCGGCAGCCCGATCCTTGATCGAAACCGGGAACGAAACCTTATCGAAAGACTGTCTAAGATGAATCAGGGACCGGCAGACAACGCATTATTAAAATATTTTTTCACTGTCATTATTACCGCTACAAGGGAAATCCAAAAGCCCAGAACCATCTCCTTTCTGGGTCCTGAAGCCAGCTTTACACACATCGCAGCATTGGCCCATTTTAAACATTCCGGTAAATTTGTTGAACAGCCAAATTTATATGAAATTTTCAGGGAAGTTGAAAAAGATCAAAGTCATTTCGGGGTGGTTCCTGTTGAAAATTCAATTGAAGGTGCCGTGAACCACACACTGGATCTGTTCGCCGACTTTGATCTGAATATTTGTGCAGAGCACTATGAACCGGTTTCCCATGATTCTCGGAATATAACAAGATTTCTTGTTATTGGCAAAGATGTGCCCCAGCCGTCTGGAAAGGATAAGACATCCATCCTGTTTGCCACGTCACATGAACCGGGTGCCTTGTTTAAAGCACTTGAACCCATTGACAGGGCAGGCCTGAATATGTTGAAGCTGGAATCCAGGCCCACACGGCATCAAAACTGGAGTTATTATTTTTTCCTTGATATTGAAGGGCATTATCAGGATCAGCAGGTTTCTGATACCATTGATGACATTAAGGCACATTCCCTGTCGTTAAAAATACTGGGGTCCTATCCTGTATTTATCAAAGAGGCCATGCCGTATGATTGATTCCCGAACACACGTCTACGGTGTCTTCGGAAACCCGGTCAGACATTCCCAAAGTCCGTTGATTCACAATGCCTGTTTCCAACAGCATCATGTGAATGCCGTTTATCTGGCCTTTGAAATCAAAGAGATTTCAAAGGCTGTTGCCGCAATGAGGACCCTGGATATCAAAGGGGCGTCCATCACCATACCGTTTAAAGAAGGCATCATGGAGTGTCTCGACGAAATTGATCCGGATGCAATGGATATCGGTGCGGTAAACACGGTTGTGAACAAGGATGGAACGCTTATTGGATATAATACAGATTATACAGCGGCAATCGCTCCGCTAACACCCTTTGGTATCAAGAATAAAACAGTGTGTGTCATGGGTGCCGGAGGGGCAGCCCAGGCGGTTGCGTACGGCATCCACAAGGCAGGGGGGGCGCTTGTGATTATCAACAGGGACAAAGACAGGGGCAGGCGCCTGGCAGTTAAGTACCGTGCTGATTTTATATCCATGGAGAAAATCAATAAAATGAATGCCCTCCCGGCGGATATTCTCATCAACACCACATCCATTGGTATGCGTCCGGATGTTAACCGTTCACCCGTTCCTTCAAATCTTCTGACGTCTCAAATGATCGTGATGGATATTGTTTATACGCCCTTGAAAACAAAGTTATTGTCCCAGGCAGAGGAAAAAGGGGCTAGCACCATTGATGGTCTGTCCATGTTCGTTCATCAGGGGGCGGCCCAATTTAACCTGTGGACCGGCATATCACCGGATATACAACAAATGCGGAACGTCATCATAAAGGGAGTGTAATGAAGTGAAACAGATTGAACCCAAACAGATAAAAGACCAGGCGGTTGTGATTCCAGGCTCCAAAAGCATTTCCCATCGCATGATGATTTGTGCATCCCTTTCCAAAGGAACCTCCCAAATTGAAAATGTGCTTCAAAGTGATGATATTTTGCTGACCCGTGATGCATTGAAGCAGATGGGGGCCATCATTGAACCGATTAAACGGCACCAT
Source organism: Desulfobacula sp. (assembly GCF_030145145.1). Classification (GTDB taxonomy): domain Bacteria; phylum Desulfobacterota; class Desulfobacteria; order Desulfobacterales; family Desulfobacteraceae; genus Desulfobacula. The sequence continues at coordinate 72,948 of NZ_JAQYWD010000007.1, forward strand.
TACAGGGTTAAAGGGTTTGGTGGAACACCTCACCCCTGCCACAAAGATATCTATTTGGGCAATTCAGGCACGTCCATGCGACTGCTGGCCGGCATAGCTGCCCTGGGCAACACCGGTTATACCCTCACCGGTGATCCGCGCATGTGTGAACGTCCAATGGTAGAACTGCTTGATGCGTTAACGCTTTTGGGAATTCAGGCAACCTCGGAAAATCCAAATGGTACCCCTCCGGTTTATATCCGGGGAAACAATAGGGAAGGGGGGAACGTCCGCATTGATTGTTCCAAAAGCAGCCAGTACCTGTCCTCCCTTTTGATGATGGGGGCAGTGATGAAAAACGGGCTTGATATTCACCTTGACGGCCCGCCCGTGTCATCTCCCTATATTGATTTGACCCTTGATATTATGAAAAAATTCAAGGTTGATGCTCATCGGGCAGATACCACCCATTACACGGTTCCAGGACAGCAGTCCTATGTTCCAGGCAATTTTTTTGTGGAGCCTGATCTTTCCAATGCCGGTTATTTCTGGGCCATTGGCGCGATTACGGGGAAGATGATAACGGTTGAAAATATCAGCAAAAATTCTCTGCAAGGGGATTTGAAGCAGATCAAAATCCTGGAACAGATGGGGTGTACCGTAAAGATAAAAGACCAGAAGATCGGCGTCTGCGGTTCCCAACTGAACAGTATTGATGTGGATATGTCTGATACGCCGGATGCAGTCCCTGCCATTGCCGTTGTTGCAAGCTTTGCCAAAGGGAAAACCAGAATCGTTAACATTAAACATTTACGGGAAAAAGAGTGTGACAGGATTGATGCGGTCTGTTCACAGTTGATGAAGATGGGTATCCGGGTAAGCCAGGGCGAGGATTATCTTGAGATCACCGGCGGCAATCCAACGGGTGCGAGAATAGAAACATTTAATGATCACAGGATTGCCATGGCATTTTCCATTCCAGGCCTGCTGGTGAATGGCATGGAAATCGAGAATGAAACCTGTGTTGAAAAATCTTTTCCAGAGTACTGGAAAATTTTTGAAGCGTTGTAGAGATGAAACTGTTTTTGATTGGCTATAGATGCACCGGAAAGACAACCATTGGCAAGCTGCTTGCCGATCGGCTGAATATTGCATTTCTGGATACGGATCAAATGATTGAACAACAGACCGGATCAAGCATTTCTCAAATTGTTAAAACCCATGGCTGGGAAAAATTTCGACACATTGAGAAGACGGTCCTGTTTACGACACAACACCTGACGAATACGGTTATTGCCACAGGCGGTGGTATGATTATCGATCCGGAAAACCGGAAATTTATCGAAACAAACGGCATTTCCATCTGGCTTGATGCCGATATCAAGACCATTCTGCACCGGTTGGAGATGGATCATCATACCCCGGAATCCCGTCCATCACTTACCTCTCACAACCTTTTGAAAGAAACCAGTGACGTGTTAAACTTTAGAAAACCATTATATGAAAAGACAGCCCAGATAAAGATTGACACCGGGTTTTATTCCCCCCGGGAAATCGTTAATATCATTGACAGGAGGTTATCTTAATGTCAGGCAGTAGTTTTGGTAAAGCATTCAATATTACCACCTTTGGAGAATCACACGGCCCGGCCATCGGCGTTGTGATCCAGGGATGTCCTCCGGGCCTGAAAATTGATGAGAACCGGATACAAATGGCCCTTGATAAAAGAAAGCCGGGGCAGGGGGTTTCCAGCACAAAAAGAAAAGAACCGGACCATCCGATTATCTTATCCGGTATGTTTAAGGGCCAGACCACTGGAACGCCCATTATGATTTTGATTGAAAACAAAGATGCAAAATCAAAATCCTATGATCAGATCGCCGCCCTGTTCCGACCGGGGCATGGAGATTACACGTACCAGGCAAAATATGGTATCCGGGACTTTCGGGGCGGCGGCAGAGCTTCTGCAAGGGAAACCGCTGCAAGGGTTGCAGCCGGTGCCGTTGCACAAGCGGTACTGGATCAGCAGGGGATTCAAATAGACAATTACACCCTTGAACTTGGCGGTATTCGGGCCCAGCGGATCGAGAACATGTCTGACAAGTATACGAATGCATTGCTTTGTCCTGACATGGAAGCTGCCCATGAGATGGAACAAAAAATTTTATCCGTAAAAAAACAGGGGGATTCTCTGGGCGGTGTGGTTGAGATCATTGCCTCCAATGTTCCTGCAGGGTTAGGAGACCCTGTTTTTGACAAACTGGATGCGGATATTGCCAAGGCATTGATGAGTATCGGTGCTGTTAAGGCAGTGGAAATCGGGGCGGGGATTCGTGCCGCTCAAATGACAGGCAGTGAGAACAATGATCCGATCTTACCGGATGGATTCCGGACAAATCATTCCGGGGGGATTCTGGCAGGGATTTCAAACGGAGAGGATATCATTGCCCGGGTTCATGTCAAACCAATACCGTCGATACTGAAACCTCAAAAGACCGTTGATGAAAATGGTCATCCCGCTGAAATTTCAACGGAAGGTCGTCATGACATCTGTGCCATCCCAAGAATTAACATGGTCTGTGAGGCCATGATGGCAATTGTCCTCACAGACCATCTGTTACGTCAAAAAACATTAGGCTGACAGATTTATTTTTTTATAATATCCAATTCAAGCTTATCTGAAATTTCAATGGCGGTGGTCAATGCATCATTGATCATAAACAATTGAATCTTCAAGGTTTTTAATGAAGCGGGGGTTGCAGAGATCGTTTCCGGGCTGGAGAGAAGGGTTGCAAGGGCCTTGGATCTTTTTGCAAATTCCGTCAATCGTTCACTGAAATTTACAATTTCACCCGCCCATGTATCTCGTTCTTCCTTGGAAATCTCAATATTTGCATTACCGGTTCCATTGATAAGATGGTCAATCTGATAGTCTTCAGGGTTTGCAATTATTTCATACATTTGATTCTCCTTATAAAACACATCATAACAAGCTTGGGACCGCCAATTTTATAAGCTGATCTGCTCACCTTATTTCATTGGCGGTCCGTAACGCCACTGTGCTAAGAATATTTTAACCAATGGGTTAAGTCAAGCTCTGCAGGCACAAACATTGTGGATTCACCGCAAGTATAAGGGGGTTTAGCAGTTTGTCGGGATCAAATATCCATTTCACTCTGAGGGGTTAAGGGGTGCCGGGAAAAGGGCTATTTTTTTATTTTAATTGAATGAACCCTCACCATCTATACCGGGTTTGAAAGGAAAGCAATTAAATCTCCCTTAGTGTACAGAATTTTAAGCACAGACAGATAGTAGATATATTTAGCATCTAAAATTCTTCTTTGAGCTGAGACGAGAAGTGTATTTGCATCCATTATATCAATACTGTCCGCCATCCCGTATTTAAACTGCATTTGAACGGCATTGTAGTTTTCCTGAGAAAACTTCAGCTCATCCTGTAAGTTTAACAAGGCACTTTTTGCAGCTTTGTAATCCAGAAAAGAAATTTTTGAATCCAGGATAATGGTTTTTTCCTGGAGGGCCAATGCATTTTCTGCCTTTCGCTGGTTTGCAATCGCCTGACGGATTTCGGCTTTTCTTAACCCACCATCATATAGGGTGAAGACAAGCTCACCGGTAAAATAAAGATCTTCGGTATCATATTCTGTTTTGCCCAGGGCAATATCATACGAGACATCTGTCTCTTTGTATCCTGCTTCCAGGGACAGGACCGGCCAATAATCGCTTTTTTTAAATTGAATGGTTTTTTGGGCTATCTCAAGGTTTTTTTTTGCTTCTTTTATTTCCATTCTATTTGTTAAGGCATAACTTTGAATATCTTCAAGGGTGGTGTTATAATTTTCAATTCCGCCGATATCTTCTCGTTGAAGAGTATAATCATCCTCAATCTCCACAAGATTGTGCAAGGCGGCCTTGGTTTGCAGCACCCGGTTTTCTGCCCTGACCTGTTCGGTCAATGATTTGGATAATTCTGCTTCAGCTCGGTACAAATCCGTCTTGGTAACATTTCCCACATTTAATTTTTCATTTACAGCGTCCCTGTGGGTGGTCAGCCGCTTCACATCTGATGCAGCAATTTCAAGGAATCGTTGGGCACTTAAAATATTGTAATAGGTCTGGGCCACCTGCAGCAAGTATTGGGAACGGATGCTTTCCAGGGAAAATGTTTTGCCCTCAATGGTTTTTTTTGTGACATCCAGGGCAATCAATTCTTTGCCATTGAGGGTAAAAGACTGTTTCAACTTAACCCCCATTGTCATTGTATCGGGGGTTGTTATATCTTCATCTTTGTGTTCCATAATATTACCAAAACCGATGGCCCGGGGGATTAAAACAGATAATGCCCTGGCCTTGTCCTGCTGGGCGATATAGACATCATCCCGGGCAATTTTAATGGTCTCACTGTGCATATTGGCCAGTTGGGCCAATTCATAGAGCGAATATGTCTTTTGACAATGGGCCGGCATCTGGCTGAGAACGATCATAAAAAAAATAACAAATAATTGAACTGGCATTTTATTCATCTGGAAACCTCATCTGTTTTGAAAATTAATCCCACAATATTATCATTTTGCAATCCACGTCAAGTTTACAAACCACTAAAGCTAGCGTATTGCAAAATACGGCAGGTTAGTAGATGGTTATACCTGTAAAATCTTTTTGTTGCAACAATGGATAAATATCTTATTTTATGTTATTAAACACCCAAAATTATCTAACTAACTCAACTTTCGGAATTGGTTATTTTTACATGGGGTCAGGCTTTTTTTATGACACTTTTTAAGCGTCTGGGCAACACTGATCCTGTTCATTAAAGCTAAAGTCCGAAAGTTGAGTAACCAAATGGTATAAAATAAGGAGATTGTGATGGCATCCATTCCAGAGACTCAATTTGAAGGTCTTTCACTGGTCCGGCAGGGTAAGGTCAGGGATATATTTGACACGGGAGAAGCCCTGTTGATGCTTACAACTGACAGGCTTTCAGCGTTTGATGTGGTGTTACCGGATATGATCCCGGACAAGGGAAAAGTATTGAATCAGATCTCTGTATTCTGGTTTGAAAAAATGAAAAGCATTGTGCCGAATCATATGATCACGACTGATGTAGATGAATATCCGGATGAATTTAAAGCGTATTCCAAGGCTTTGGATAAACGCAGCATGCTGGTAAAAAAAGCAGAACCGCTTCCCGTTGAATGTATTATAAGAGGCTATATCACCGGTTCCGGTTGGAGTTCCTATCAAAAAGAGGGGCAGGTGTGCGGCATTAAATTGCCCCAGGGCCTGAAAGAATCGGATAAGCTGGACCAACCGCTTTATACGCCTTCCACCAAAGCCGAAGTTGGAGATCATGATATCAATATCAGTTTTGATGAAACCATAAAACTGGTGGGCAATGACATTGCTTGCAAACTCAGGGAATTAAGCCTTGAACTATACACGAAAGGCGCTGAATATGCCCTCTCAAAAGGCATTATCATTGCCGATACAAAATTTGAATTTGGACTGTTAGACGGAAAGATTATCCTTATTGATGAAATCCTGACGCCGGACTCATCCCGGTTCTGGCCATTGAGCGAATATGAGCCTGGAAAAAGCCAGAACAGTTTTGATAAGCAATATGTCAGGGACTGGCTCACTAACTCCGGATGGGATAAAACACCGCCTGGCCCCAGGCTTCCCCAGGAAATTATTGACAGGACCGCAACAACCTACAAAGAAATATACACCCGTTTGACCGGTGAAAATGTTTAATTCGCCTTGTGAAATACTATTGTCTGATATTGATTTAACCGATGACCGATATCAAATGTCGTTTGAAGAAACCAGCGTGGCCTTTCTTGCACGTTCAATTAAAGAAACAGGCCTGATGTGTCCTCCCCTTGTCAGGCCCACAAACAATAAATGTATTATTATTTCAGGGTTTAACCGGATCAGAGCCCAGCTTTATAATAATGAAACCAAAATAATTGTCAATCAAACACCCCCCGATACCAGTGATTATCGCTGCCTGTTGCACGCCATAACGGCACTTGCGTTTCAAAGACCATTAACCCATGCCGAACTCATACGATGTACCGGACGGCTGTCTTTTTTTCTGGAAAAAGAACAGATCGTACAAAAATCACCGGCCATCTTTAATACGGAACTGAATGCCCGATTTGTAGAAGATCTAATCACCATTGGGGCTTTGCCGGATCCTGCGTTGGCGCTGATTCACCTGGGTAATCTAACGTTAAATACGGCCAAAAAAATTTCTGTATGTGAGACAGGCATGATTAATATTTTTTTAAAAATTTTTTCACAGATCAAAGCCTCCAGCAGCAAACAGCTTGAAATTATACAGTATATTATGGAAATTGTTGCCAGAGATGCCATTGACCCCACAAACTTCTTTAACGCCAAAGAGATCCAGGCGCTTTTGTTTGATGAAAACACAGCCCCGGGAATAAAAACCACCCTGCTTCGCACCTATCTTTTTGAGCGGCGGTTCCCCACCATTTTCAAGACACATCAACGGGTTCAGGAAAAAATAAGCGCCCTGAAGCTGGGGGGCAACATTAAGTTTTTGCCACCGGAAAATTTCGAAGGTCAATACTATGGCATCTCCTTTAAGGCCAAACGATATGATGAGTTTGCCGCCACTGTCCAGACCCTTCATACCGCTTTGTCAAACCCGGCTCTCAAAGACATCTTTCATCCATGAAAATAGACACGCTCTTTATTGATAAGGACCTCCCCTTGACTTTTGAAATCGATTACCTGATTTCAAAACTGAAAACCGTTCCGCAATGGATTGATGATCCAAGCAGTGTTTACAATTTTATCACTGCTGCAGATGATCCCATATCAAAAGCGAAAAAAACGCTTTATATTACCCGGAACAAAGGGGCTGTCATCCGGGAATGCCCGGGAACCAGTTATTATACCTGTTGTGATTATACGATTCTGCATGCCGGCACCTTCTGCACCATGGATTGCTCGTATTGCATTCTTCAGGCCTATTTCCATCCGCCGGTCCTGCAATACTTTGCCGGACTTGAAACCCTGGGGCATACCCTTGAGAAGATGTTCAGCAAAAATAAGATTTTCAGGATCGGAACGGGTGAATATACAGATTCACTGATCTGGGAAAAAGTAAGCCTTTTGCCTGAATTCCTGGTTAACACATTTGCCCGGCAAAACAATTGTCTGTTGGAGCTTAAAACCAAAACCGTCAATATTGAATCGTTGCTGTCCCTTGATCACAATGGCAAAACAGTTATTGCCTGGTCATTGAACACCCCGGATGTTATCCGGTCGGAGGAGAAGGGCACAGCATCTCTTACGGCCCGCCTTGAGGCCGCCCGGATAGCAGAATCAAACGGTTACAGGCTTGCGTTTCATTTTGATCCGCTGGTGATTTATCCGGACTGCGCGCGTCATTATAAAACAGTCATCCAACAGATTTTTGAATATGTCCGTCCTGAAAGTATTGTATGGATCAGCATCGGTACATTCCGGTTCATGCCCAAACTAAAGCAGATCATTGAAAAACGATTCAACCGGTCCACCATTTGTTATGGGGAATTTATCCTTGGCCTGGATAATAAAATGAGATATTTTAAACCCTTGAGAATAGCCCTCTACAAGGAAATTATTTCATGCATAAAAGAATATGCACCGGATCTGATGGTATATTTTTGTATGGAAGACCAGGAAGTCTGGGAAAAATGCATGGGATTTTTCCCCAAAAAAGAGGGAGAACTTGGACGTCTGTTGGATAAAAGTGCGGTAACTCATTGTCATTTGAATTCCAGGCTTCTATAACCACCAACAGGTATTTTAAAAAAATCATGATCTGACCTAACCATTCAGCAGAAAAAAACCGGACAGGTTAAGATATGGTTGTCTCGCCTGTCCGGTTTTGATGGCTTACACTAAACGCTATTTATTTGTTTTCTTCTTTTTCAGCATTTACCCGGTCAATGACCTTTTGTGCCATATCCCCCGGCACAACATCATATTGTTCAAATGCCATGGTAAATGTCCCTCTGCCACCGGTCATTGAGCTTAAATCCGGTGCATAACGAAGCATTTCAGCCATGGGAACAAGGGCGTTGATGATTTGCTTATCGCCGTCGGAATCCATGCCCAGAACCCGACCGCGCCTGGAATTAAGATCCCCCATAATATCACCGGTATTATCTTCCGGCGCCTTTACAGAGACTTTCATGATCGGTTCAAGCAGGGTTGCTTTTGCCTCCACAGCCGCATTTTTAAAGGCAAGGGATCCTGCCATTTTAAAGGCCATCTCAGATGAATCCACAGAATGATAGGACCCAAAATCAACGGTAACCCTGAAATCCACACACGGGAAACCTGCCAGAATACCCGTTTGGGAGGCTTCCCTTACCCCTGCTTCAACCGCAGGGATATAATTTTTGGGGATAACACCACCGACAATTTTATCTACAAATTCAAATCCCGATCCACTGGGGAGGGGCTCAAGAACAATCCAGCAGTCACCATACTGACCATGTCCACCCGATTGTTTTTTGTGTTTCCCCTGAACCCGGATTTTTTTCTTAAAGGTTTCACGATAGGCCACTTTTGGTGTTTCAATGTCCATGCCCACGTTAAATTTTCTTAGAATTTTTTCAGCGGTTACCTCAATATGAACAAGACCCCTTCCGGACAGAATGGTCTGTTTGGTTTCTTTATTCCTATCCAGCAAAAGTCCGGTATCTTCTTCAAGAATTTTTCTGATGGCTTCGTGGATTTTGTCTTCATCACTTTTCGCTTTGGGTGAGATGGCAAAAGAGATAACCGGGGGCATCGGCTTGGGGGCTGGGATCTGAATTTCTTTTCCACCGGTCAAGGTGTCACCGGTCAGGGTTTCTTTTAATTTGGCCACGGCAACGATGGAGCCCGGAAGGGCACTGGTAATGGTTTTTTGTTCCTTGCCGGCAATCTCAAGCAATTGTGAAAATCTCTCTTTTGTATCTTTTGTCGTATTAACGATATTCCCTTCTTTTCCAAGGGTGCCTGAAATCACTCTGAACAGGGAAAGTCTTCCGGCATAGGGATCAACAATGGTGTTGAAAACAAATCCGCAGAATTCTGCATTCGGATCAGGCGATACAATAACCTCTTCTCCTTTGTCATCAATGGCTATCCAGTCTCCTCTGTCAAGGGGTGACGGCATATAATCATTGATAAAATCGGATATGGTTTCAACACCGATCATTTTTGTGGCGGAACAACAAATAGCCGGATAAAACTGAGCATCGATAATCCCCTGTCTGAAGGTTGCTTTGAGTTCGTCCTCTGAAATTTTTTCACCTTCCAGATATTTTTCAAGTAGGTCATCATTGAGTTCCGCTATATTCTCAATAAATTCTTCTTTTGCCATTTCAATATCATCTGACATGTCAGAAGGAATATCAATCTTGCCGGGTTTTCCATCCGCATCATACGCATAGGCCTGGCCTGAAATTATATTTACAAACCCTTTAAAATCATTTTCCGCACCGATGGGGTAGCAAATGGGGAAGATCTTTTTTTTCAGTGCTGTTTTGCAGGCCTCGATACTGGTTGTATAATCCGCTCTTTCACGGTCTAGCTTATTGACGATAACAAAACCGGGTAAATGATATTCCAGGGCACTGGCGGCAGCTTCTTCGGTCATGGCGGAAGGGCCGCCAACACCGTCAATCACAAATGCCATGCAATCTGCGACAGGAAAGCATGTTTTCGCAGCAGAGAAAAAATTCTGATCACCAGGGGTATCCATCAACGTAATCGTATGTTTATTATGCGTATACTTGATAAATGATGTATTAATACTCTGCTGTTTCCTTGTTTCTTCAGGCTGAAAGTCCATGACGGTATTGCCTTCTTCAACCTTTCCAAGACGATTGGTAACTCCGGCTTTAAATAACATAGCCTCAGCAAGACTTGTCTTGCCTGCACCTCCATGGCCCGCCAGAGCAACATTTCTCATGCTTTTAATGTCTTCGCTCATTACTGCTCCTCATAAACAATTAATAAAAAGTTATATTTAAATAATAAAATTTAAATAAAATTAATAGTGTTATTTTAAATTTTCTTTAAAAGTTAAGGATATAATATACTCTTTATTTCCCTTTGGACCTGAAATAGGGGAGGGGACCACCTGGTTTATTTGATACCCTTTGTCGGTAAAAAAACCTTTTAGGTCTTTTATCACGTGTTCCCTGATTTCAGGATCCTTTATAACACCACCCTTGCCAACATTTTTTTTCCCTGCTTCAAACTGCGGTTTAATCAATGCTAAAATCTGTGTGCCGTCTCTCATAAATTTTTCCGCAGCGGGGATAACCACCTTGAGTGAGATAAATGACGTATCCGCCACAATGACATCCATTTTTTCATTGATCACTTCATAGGGCATATGTCGGATATTGGTTCTTTCAATCACCACCACTCTTTTATCTTGTCTCAAAGACCAGTCAAACTGACCATATCCCACATCCACAGCATATACTTTGCCGGCCCCGAATTGAAGCAGACAATCGGTGAACCCACCGGTGGAAGCACCAATATCAAGGCAGGTGAATCCTTTTACGGATATAGGAATGCTCTTTAGGGCCTTTTCAAGTTTCAGTCCCCCCCGACTGACAAACGGATTATCATCCTGCTTTACAATGACGATTGCATCCTGGGCAATCAACGCACCGGGTTTATCCGAGGGCATGTCATTTACAAATACTTTGCCTGCCATGATTAAGGCTTTTGCCCGGTGCCGGGATTTAACCAACCCCTTTTCAACGATCAGGCAATCAAGCCTGGTTTTATTCTTTATGCCTCGATTAAAATTGATGGCCATGTAATTCCATTGCGGTGGATACAATCGTTGAATGGTCGATGCCATAATCTTTTCTTAAAATATCCTGGGGACCATGTTCAACAAATTTATTTTTAATACCAATCCGTTTGAGGGAAAATCCTGTCACACCCTCATCCGTTAACATTTCCAAAACAGCAGATCCGAATCCACCATCCAGGACATGTTCTTCCACTGTGATAATTTTTTTTATTTTCATTGCATATTCTACCATCAGAACCGCATCAAGGGGCTTGACAAATCTTGCATTGATAATTGTTGCATGAATCCCTGATTCTTTCAGTTGCTTGTCAGCTTTGAGGGCTTCGCATACGGATTTTCCGATGGCAATGATCAACAGATCATCCCCTTCACAGATCACTTGGCCTTTCCCCATTTCCAGCGGTTTTGGATTGTCCTCAATTTCAACGCCTTCTCCTGTTCCCCGGGGGTATCGAATGGCCACAGGACCGGTATGCTGGATGGCGGTAACCAGCATTCTCGCCAGTTCATTTTCATCTTTTGGTGACATAATGGTCATGTTTGGCATGCAGCGAAGATATGCATAATCAAAAAGGCCATGATGTGTGGGGCCGTCTTCGCCAACAATGCCGCCCCGGTCAATGGCAAATACAACGGGATGGGCATCAATACAGACATCGTGCAGGATCTGATCAAAGGCTCTTTGTAAAAATGTTGAATAAATGGCCACAACCGGTTTTAATCCCCTGGAAGCAAGCCCTGCTGAAAATGTTACGGCATGCTGTTCTGCAATCCCCACATCAAAAAACCGGTCCGGGTACAGGTTTGAAAATTCGATCAATCCGGTTCCCTCGGGCATGGCAGCTGTCACGGCAACAATTTTCTCATTCGCCCGGGCTAGTGTAACCATATGAGAACCAAACACCTGGGTGTACGTGGGAATACCGTTGGATTTTTTTGTGCTCTTTCCGGTATCCACGGCAAACGACCCCACGCCATGGAAATATACCGGATTTTTCTCAGCCGGTTCATATCCCTTGCCTTTGACCGTTGTAACATGCAGAAGAATAGGATCTGCAGGGTTTTTAATATTGTTTAGAATATCGATGAGATGATCCAGGTTATGTCCGTCAATGGGACCGAAATAATCAAAATTAAAGGCTTCAAACAACATCCCCGGTGTCATAAATGTTTTAAACGACTCTTCAGATCGTTTGGCAATATTATACATGTCAGCACCAATTTTTGGTAAAGACTTTAAAAAGGCACCGAACTGATTTCTCATGGTCTGGAGATATCTGGCTGAAAAAGTACGGCTTAATAAAGAAGACAAGGCACCCACATTAGGGGAAATGGACATATCATTATCGTTCAAAATAACAATAAGGTTGCGTTTTTTCAACTCTCCGGTCTGGTTCAATCCTTCATAGGCCAACCCTGCGGTCAGAGAGCCGTCTCCGATGACCGAAATAACATCAGAATCGTCCTTGTTTAAATGTTTGCCATAACAGATCCCAAGTCCTGCAGAAATTGAGGTTGAGGAATGCCCCACCGTGAATCCGTCATAGGGGCTCTCTTTTATTTTTGAAAATCCCGAGATGCCTTTATACCGGCGAAGGGTATCAAAGTGGTCATTCCTTCCGGTAAGCAGCTTGTGGGCATAGGATTGATGTCCGACATCCCATATTAATGTATCCTCCGGCAAATTAAAAACATAATGAATTGCCAGCGTCAACTCCACAGCCCCAAGGCTTGAGGCCAGATGCCCGCCGTTTTTTGAAACCACATCAATGATCCGTTTGCGAATCTCTCCGGCCAGGAGTTTCAGTTCTTGTCTGGAAAGTTGTTTAATATCTTTGGACGTTTTTATTTGTTCAAGAAAACTCAAAATTTATCAACCTCAATTTCTTTTTTTTAATGGTCCCTGTTAATAATATAGGTGGCAATCGCTCTTAAAGGGGTTGCGGTTTCATCAAAGGATGATATCACATCAATGGCATTTTCAATGAGTTGTTTGGCATATTTTTTTGATGCCGCCAATCCAATGATTGCGGGAAAGGTCATTTTATCATTTATTACATCAGATCCGGCAGATTTTCCCATGATTTCCGGATTCCCTTCAATGTTTAAAATATCATCTACAACCTGAAACGCGAGACCGATTTGATCGGCATAATAAACTAATTTTACAATCGTTTCCGGATCAGCCCCGACACTGATGGCACCCGCCTCAACGCTAACAGTGATTAATTTGCCGGTTTTCAGGGCATGTATCTTCTTTAGATGGCTGAAGCGATCATTTTGTTCCAATTGATACGACTGCATATCCAGTATCTGTCCCTCAACCATGCCTTGAATTCCGGCAGCATTTGAAATTCTGGCGATCAATTGAAGTCTTGTGGTATCGTCCGGATAGATGTCAAAAAAGGGTTCTGGTTGTGATATCACATTAAATGCATGGGTCAGTAATGCATCTCCAGCCAGTATGGCAGTGGTTTCAGAAAACTGTTTATGACAGGTGGGTATGCCGCGCCTTAAATCATCATCATCCATGGCAGGCAGGTCATCATGAATCAGAGAATAGGTATGGATCATTTCAATGGCACAGCAGGCGGGCAGGGCAGGCAGGAAATCTTTTCCACAGGCCTGGGCCGCAGCCATTGACAAAATAGGCCGCAGCCGTTTTCCTTTGGCCATAAGGGAATGGCCCATGGCCATAATCAATTCCCGCTGTTGATCATACGGCTGAAGAATCCGTTCTAAATACTGTTGGATCAGTGATTGCTTTTCATCCAGGTATTGCCGCAGGTTAAACGCCACATTATTCATCTTCAAATGGCTCTTCTTTCAAATTACCCTCCCGGTCCTTGGTCAACAGGGATATTTTTTTTTCTGTCTTGTCTAAAAGATCAAGGCAATATTTTGACTGTTTCATCCCTGATTCATATTTTTTAACGGCATCTTCCAGGGAAAGGTCCCCGGATTCCATTTGTCTTACAATTTCTTCAAGCTCTTTTAACGCAGCCTCAAATGATTTTTTTTTCGTCATTTGTCTTTTCCACCCTTGTAATCAGTCGTCCTTTAGAAAGAATAATTTCTATTTGATCATTTTTTTTTACATGGCCCGAATGGGTAATAACGCGTTTGTCAGACACAAACCTTGAGATACTGTATCCTCTGCTTAAAACAGCTGCCGGGTTCAGCGCCTGAAGTTGAGAACTCAATTCCCGGTGATTTGTTTTTATCTGTTGAAATTTATGTTGAAAATGATGGGTCAAAGCGGTGGAGAGTGTTTTAACCTGTCGCTTGTAATCTGCAACCCTGTTCGCCGGCTGTTGGGAAAGAAGGCTTTCAGATAACCAGTGAAGTTTCCCTTTTTTATAGTGTAAAGAACGCCGCATCATGTTGATTAATCGGGATTCATAGTCTTCAAGCCTGAATCTAAAATCATAAACAATTGTTTCAGGGTTTTTTAATCTGGAAATCAAATGAAAAATCATCTGGTGGTCGGCACGAAGTTTTTTATTGATCGCAGTATTTAGCGTTGCCTGCAATTTAGAAACCGCTTGAACCAGGTTTTTTTTATCAGGCAGGGCAAGCTCAGCAGCTGCAGAAGGGGTTGGCGCTCTGAGATCCGCAACAAAATCAGCAATGGTAAAATCAGTCTCATGGCCAATACCTGTAATAACAGGTATGTCAGAACGAAAAATGGCGGTTGCCACCATCTCGGAATTAAATGCAGCCAGATCTTCCAAGGATCCGCCACCCCGGGCAAGCAGGATTACATCTGAGCGTTTAAGTTGATTGACACGGTTGATGGCCTCACAGATGTCATTCTCCGATCCATCTCCCTGGACGTTTACCGGAAAGATGTCAAGACGGCAGTTTGAAAACCGTCTTTTGGCAACTATGATAATATCTCGGACAGCCGCCCCGGTTCCGGAAGTAATCACACTGATGGCAGACGGTAAAAAAGGGATCTGTCGTTTATGTTTATCGTCAAAAAATCCTTTTTCAGATAATTTTCTTTTCAGCTGTTCAAAGGCAACCTGCATGGAACCGGCACCTTCGGGTTCCAAATGCTCAAAAATGAGTTGATAAGACCCCCGGGGTTCATAAAGGGTAAGTCTTGCCAAGCCATTAATTTTCATACCGTTTTCAGGTTTGAACCTTAAATTGCGTTTTTGATTCTTGAACATCACGGCATTGATGATGGCCTGCTGGTCTTTTAAAGAAAAATAAGAATGACCTGAAGCGGGCACGGCATAATTGGAAATTTCACCGGTGACCCATACAAAGGGATAGGTGTTTTCTAAAAGGGATTTGATTTCCCTTGTTAATTTAGAAACAGTATAAATTTGTCCGGTTTTTTTTTCTGCCATAATCATTATATAACCAAGTAGAATGCAAAGTTTATATATATAAAACAAAGCCGCTTTTTTCACAATAAAATTATTTTTTAACCCTGTGAGCAGACTTTTTAACAGGACTGAAACATTGGGGTAAAATCGACCCAGTTCTTTAAGGTCTGATAATATATATTATGTTAACTTTTTTATCGATGACTGCCTGGAGCCCTTATTCAACACTTAACTAAATTGTAATCTTGAAATCCTGCCCTTTCGTGTTATATTAAGGTTCAAATGCTAACGTTATTAACTTTTTTGGAGGAACAAAATGGATTCAACATCAGCTTTTTCACAAAATACCGTACTTGTAAAAACAAATTCATTTATTAGAAGCGTATATAACTGGATGGCCATTGCTTTGGCCCTTACAGGGTTTACCGCATATTATGTCTCTCACAACGAGACCATGCGTGAGCTGGTATACGGAACTCCCGGTTTGATCATGATACTGATTTTTGCAGAGCTGGGATTTGTCTTTTTCCTGAGTGCAAGGATTCAAAAAATACAAGCAACCACAGCAACGGCATTGTTTACAATCTACTCGATCTTGAATGGTGTGACAATGTCCTACATTTTTCTGCGCTATACAGCCACGTCCATTGTCTCTACATTCTTGATCTGTTCGGTTACCTTTCTTGCCTGCAGTGTGTATGGAATGGTCACCAAAAAAGATTTGACCTCCCTGGGCGGTTTCATGTTCATGGGGCTCATTGGTATTGTCATTGCCTCGGTTGTCAATATTTTCCTGCAGAGCTCAGCCATGCAGATGATGATATCGTATATCGGGGTGGTTGTATTCATCGGCCTGACAGCCTATGACACCCAGAAATTAAAAACCATGTCAGCCACGATTCCCAACAATGCATCCGGTGCAATGATCCGAAAAGGTGCTTTAATGGGGGCGCTTTCCTTATATCTTGATTTTATCAACATGTTTATTATGATGCTTCACATTTTTGGCGGTAGCAGGGATTAAGTTTCGGTAAGACTGTATTTCAGTAAATAAAAAGAGACGGGCAGTTGATTGACATTGACTGCCCGTTTTTATTTGGTGCCTGACCGGAAACGCTTTTTTTGGGCGGCTCATAGAGGAGCTATGCTCAAACAAAAACTATTTATATGTTTTTTTTGATGCTGTTACAAATATCAAGACAATATTTTTCTGTCAATTCCGGGTCCGGACCCTCCACCATCACCCGGAGCAACGGTTGTGTTCCCGAGTAGCGAATGAGCACCCTGCCCTTATCCCCCAGATCAGTTTCAACCGCTTGAATTGTATCTGCAATTGGTTTTATTTTAGTAAAATCCGGGCGGGAGGCATCCACGTTGACATTCATCAGGACCTGGGGATAAACCGTCATAACCGATGCCAGGCTGGATAACGTCTGATGTGTGCCCAGCATCACCTCAATCAGTTTTAACGCCGAAAGCATGCCGTCTCCTGTGGTATGGTGATCCAGAAAAATCGTGTGTCCGGAGTCTTCTCCACCCATGACAGCCCCGGATTTTTTCATTTCCTCCAGGACCCTTCGGTCTCCCACATCTGATTTGATGTGATGTATCCCCATGCTGTCCAGGGCTTTGGTTAAGCCGATATTGCTCATGATTGTACTTACAACTACCTCCTTTTTCAGTCCCCCGGTCTCTTTTGCAAATTTTGCACAGACAGCAAGAATACAGTCCCCTGTTATCTCCCTGCCGGCGTCATCAACGGCAATCAAGCGGTCGGCATCTCCGTCAAAGGCAAGGCCCAGGTCTGCTTTTTCCTGAACCACAAGCCGCTGTAATTTTTGCGTGTGCTGTGAGCCGCAGTCATCGTTGATATTTTTTCCGTCAGGGGAATCATATATGAATCGAGTGTCAAACCAGGTGTCTTTAAAAACCAGGTGTCCGATTTTTGACGCAGCCCCGTTGGAACAGTCAATGATAATTTTCAATCGTTTGTTAAGTTTCCCAAAAGGAAACCCGTCCAGCAAAAAGTCAGCATATAATTTCAAACTATCTGAAATTGTAGATATTTTTCCAACATTCCCCCGTGGAACAATATGAGAATCGAGGATATCTGTTTCAATTCTATCTTCCTGTTCATCGTCAAGTTTTACCCCGCCCCGGTTGAAAATTTTGATGCCATTATCCTGATAGGGATTATGAGACGCGGATATGACAATGCCGGCACCTGCCGTGTCAATGGCAGTACACAAATAGGCCACCCCTGGTGTGGGGATTATCCCGGCCAGCAGGACATCACTGCCGGTGGATGCAACCCCTGCTGCAAGGGCGGATTCCAGCATATCACCGGAAATCCGGGTGTCTTTTCCAATAATAACGGTGCCATACCCGCTCTGTTTGGCATAGGTTCCAATGGCCTGCCCTGTTTTTAAGGCCATTTCACAGGTTATGGGGTACGTGTTTGCTACACCCCTGATGCCATCTGTTCCAAAAAGTCTTCCCATGTATCGTTTCCTATCCGATTAATAATTTTTCAACCATTCCCTGTTCAATATCAAACAACCATTGACGGCCTTTTTTGATTTCATCCGATGCCAGGCTTTGAATCACCTGTATATATATTTTTTCTGTTCTGGATATTTTTTTTTCAACTGCCTGAACAAAGTCTTCACCCGTTTTAGGTAATGTTTCATTGTCACATTCAGTTTTAAAAATTGGGGCGGCGCGGTTAACGCTTTCCATGGCTTGATCATGCAACATAATTAATTTTGAATGTTTGTCCTTTGTTTGTGACACAAGGATGTCTTTTGACAGGCGTAATTTTTCACAAAAAAGGGCTAACCGATGAATTCTTTCTTTGATACACGTGTCCAGGCTGTCCTGCATGCCTTTGATCAATGCCCGGGAAAACTCATCATAAACAAACAGCGGCCGGATGTGTTTATACCAGGATTTTAATGCCACAAGACCTGCAATGTAATAGATATTGTTATTATAAATATGGGATACGTTTTTATAAACAGCGTATTGCCGTGGAAGTGAAATTTCTTTAAACGCACCGCCAAGTAACATACGATCCTGTTTTAATTCATTTTTCCGTATGATGGATCCCGCCGCCGTGATACAGCCATATCCGATCCTGACCGGTCCTACAAGCCCGCCCTGCCCGCCCAGAAAAATCGGTTTACACGTCAGCATTACCCCATCATGAACCGTCCCCATCATGGATGCCGTGGCTTTGTCCTGATTGGGCGTATAATTGAAATGAACAAAAGAAGAGCCCACTTCCGAGTGATCCTTACGGCTTGTTCCGCCTGCCATCAAACAGTCGCAAAAATTAATCAGACTGCCCAGCGTCACAAATGGAAATAAAATGGTTTGCTTGAGACCCACTGTATGAGCTGCATTGGCTTGTTCTTCCAGTATGGTGCCCTCTCTTACGTGGGCACCGGAACCAAATGAATTGTCACCGGCAAACACACTTTCTTTAAAAAAACCGCCCTTTAAGGTTGTATTTTCACCCACCAGTGTATTCTCTATTGTTACCGGCGCTTCATATCCGATGTGGGAATTTTTCATGATCAGGGATTTTTTTCCAACGATCTTGCAACCGCTGTAAAGCGTAACATTTTCACCTGAGATCCTGTTGGGATTGACATCTGATGATATGTAGACGGATTCAGGATTGGGGATGGTTACCCCTTTTTTTATGAGGACCTTAACAATATTATTTTCCATGACCGTATAAATAATTGTCAATGGGTTGAATTGTCAAGGTATTTTCTCAATCAAGCCTTGACCCGGCTCAACGGGTTCCGTAAGATAATTAAAGACTTCTGGTATTTCATTCTTTCAATGGGAGCATAAAATGGGTCAGACACTATTTGAACACTGCAACGCCTTTAAAAATTTAAGCCGTCTTTCCAAAAGCGTTACCGATAAAAACTGTCATTTAAGACATTTAATTCAGGAAAAGGACAGATTGAAAAATTTTTCCTTAAAAATGGAGGGGTTTTTTTATGATTTTTCCAAGCAGCGGATAGATGATCGTGTACTGGCAGAATTATTGAATCTTGCCGGAGAAACCAAAGCCAAAGAGACCTTTTCCCGGATGACAGCCGGTGACATCGTCAATGTAACGGAAAAGAGAGCGGCCCTTCATACAGCGGCAAGAGATTTTACCCATGATGCGATCTGGTTGAATGATGTGGAGGTCATTTCTGAAATGAACCATGTAAACCTTCAGATCAAGGCGTTCTCTGAAAAAATCCATCACCGGCAAATCACCGGCACCACGGGAAAACCGTTTACAGATGCCGTTGTGATTGGCATCGGCGGGTCTTACCTGGGGTGCGAATTTGTTTATACCGCATGCAAGCAGTGTGTTGAGCCGCAAATGGACCTTCATTTTTTACCCAACGTGGACATTGATAATTTTGGACAGGTCATCAAAACCATTGATCCTGAAACCTGTCTTTGGATCGTCATTTCAAAGTCCTATACCACAACGGAAACCATGGCCAATCTGAACCAGGTATTGTTGTTTTTAAAGACCCATCACCTTGATCCTGCCCACCATCTTGTAACGGTGACCGCCAAGGGCAGTCCGGGGGACAATCCATCGAATCCGGTCCTGGGGTCTTTTCATATGTTTGATTTCATTGGTGGCAGGTATTCTGTGACCTCGGCAGTGGGTGGGCTTCCGCTAAGCCTTGCCTTTGGATTTGATGTCTTTAACCGATTTTTAACCGGCTGTCACGCTATGGATTCCCATGCCTTGAATGCCCCGGAGGAAAAGAATATCCCTTTGATAAGCGCATTGATCAGTATATGGAACAGTAATTTTTTACGATATCCTGCCCAGGCAATTATTCCCTATTGCAGCGCGTTGTCCAGACTTACCCCCCATGTACAGCAGCTGTATATGGAAAGTCTTGGCAAAGGGGTCACGTCTGACGGTAAACTGACGGATTACCAAACCGGGGTCATTATTTTTGGTGAGCCCGGGACCAATGCACAACATTCCTTTTTCCAGCTTGCCCACCAGGGCAGTCCGTTTCCCATCGAATTTATCGGCGTTGTAAAGCCGGCCTACAATAAAGACCAGGCCAAATCAAAAGGGGTTTACAATCACCAGGAGTTATGGGCCAATATGATTGCCCAGGCCCAGGCCCTGGCAATGGGAAAGGCGGATGATAATACGGCAAAACATTTTACAGGCAACAGGCCCTCTTCCACCATTGTCATCAATACATTGACACCGGAGAGTGTTGGCATGCTCCTGGCCTTTTATGAAGCAAGAACCGTATATGAAGGGTTCATATTGGGGATAAATCCGTTTGATCAGTTTGGTGTTGAACTGGGCAAACATCTTGCTTCTGATATCAGGGAGCAAATCAAACGAAAAAATACAGATGCGGCCTATGCGTTTAACGCCCTTGATCCGGCAGCAGCATTTTATCTTGATACCTTATTTAAAGGCGCGTTATAAAAACTTATAAATCACACTGCCCCAGGTAAGTCCGGCACCCAGACCCGTAAAAAGGACGACATCTCCGGAGGCGCCGATACGGTTCTGTTCCATTGCTTCATGAAGTGCCATGGGAATGCTTGCGGCAGTGGTATTTCCATATTTTTGAATATTATGGAACACCTTATTGTCATCCAGTTTTAAAAATTGCCCAAGGGCTTGATTGATTCTTATATTCGCCTGATGGGGAATAATTAAATCGATTTCATCCAGACTGATGTGGGCTTTTTCAAGGGATTCGTTGATGACCTTGGGCAGCATCCTTAAGGCTTTTTTAAAGATAAGCGGTCCATCCATGACAGGATAGTATCTGGCATCATCGGTTGGCACACCTTCCGGCACTCGCAATGGCAGTCTTGAGGCAGGCAGTTCCGTCATCAATGCCTCGGCCAAATTGCCATCCGCGTGCAGCGCAGATGACAGCACACCTGCCTGTTCATCGGTTTCAACCCCTTCAATACAGACCGCTCCGGCGCCGTCACCAAATATCACCGTAATATCCCGTCCCCGGGTTGTTTTATCAAGGCCTGAAGAATGAACCTCTCCCCCCACCAGAAGAATTTTATTGGCAAGGCCCGATTTAATATAAGCGTCTGCCGTGGCAAGACCATAAAGAAACCCTGTACACTGCTGCCGGATATCCAGTGCCGGCGTAGAATCAAGACCTAGCTTTGCCTGAAGCAGGCAACCGGAACCCGGAAACATAATATCCGGGCTGAGGGTCGCAAAAATGATAAAATCAATATCCTGGGCGGTCCAATCGGCAGCTTTCAAGGCTATTTTAGACGCTTCAAATCCTAAATCAGACGCACCGGTTGCCCCATCCTGATCAATCCAGTATCGTTGTTCAATCCCTGTTCTTTGTTGTATCCATTCGTCAGAGGTGTCAATTATTTTCTCCAGGTCATGGTTGGTAATGATATTGGGGGGAACAAACATCCCTGTACTTTTGATGATGCTTTTTTTCATAGCGTCTTCCTTATGCAAATCCAAAATGATCCGATGGCTAAATTGTCTTAAATGCTCTATTATGCAGGCGGTTATAATATTATTTTATGGTTTTGGCAAGAACCATGAAATGCCGGGCAACATTTTTATCTCATGAAACCTTTGCTGGATATTGAACCGGATATATCGCAACTTTTTAATTTTTTCCTTGCAAGGTCAAACAGATCTATTATATGGAGTACGTATTACAAAAAACTTTCCTTTTCCGTTTCAATTTATGAGGCACATAATGGCAGACCCACGCAGACTTTTGATCGTTGATGATAATGAGGACATTTTATCAACCTTTTATGAGTTCTTTAATTCAATGGGCTATGAAGTGAAGACTGCGGTGGATGGTTTTGCTGCTTTAAAACTCCTGAAAGATAAAGCCAATTTTTTTGATTGCCTGATTACAGACCTTGTCATGCCCAATATCAGTGGTGTCGGTCTGATTTCCATTGTAAAAAAAGAATTTCCCCATCTTAAAATTATCGCCATGACCGGGTTTGGTGATCAACCCGGTGCACTGGCGTCTGAAGCCAATGCTGATGTTGTTCTATTTAAACCCATCGACCTGTTTGACATTGAACATACGGTTTCCGACTTGATTAATCCAAAGAATGATAACCCATAGAGTTAAGATAATATTATGAGCACACCCTTAATCGGCGTCAGTAAATCCATATTAAAGATCAAAGAATTGATCAGCCACGTAGCCAATACCTGTTTGAATGTATTAATAACAGGTGAAACTGGTGTTGGTAAGGAAGTGGTTGCTCAAAGTCTTTATGCAGAATCTGTCCGGTCTTCAAAAAATTTTGTAAAAATCAATTGTGCGGCATTGCCTGAAACGCTTCTGGAAAGCGAACTGTATGGTTTTGAAAAAGGCGCTTTCACCGGTGCCCATAAAAAACGCCAGGGAAAATTTCAGACAGCGGACAAGGGCGTTCTTTTCCTTGATGAAATCGGTGACATGCCTTTGTCATTACAGTCAAAAATGCTTCATGTGCTTCAAAGTGGTGAATTTTCTCCCCTTGGATCGGATCAGGATTATAAAACAGATGTATGGGTCATTGCAGCCACCAACCATAACCTTGAAGACAGCATGGCAAAAAAGATGTTTAGAGAGGATCTGTTTTATCGACTGAACATTATTAAAATTGATATACCGCCCCTGCGGGAAAGAAAAGAAGACATTCCGTCTTTGATTGAGTATTATATCAGACTCTATCGATCAGAATATCCTGAAAATCATGGCAGCAAACCCGAGCCGGATATCCTTGAGAAACTTTGCCAGTATACATGGCCCGGCAATGTCAGGCAGCTTCAAAATTGTATTAAAAAACAAATGGTGTTAAACTCATGGGAGAAAATTTTAGATGACCTGCCAAGAGAACACCCGGACCTTTCCCCTCAGATCCAGATCAACGGCCAGAGCAGGGAATCGTACTCACTTGAAAACCATGAATTTGCAAATAATCGGCCCAGCATTATTTCAGAGTTTGTTGATTTGTCCACAAGTTCAGAAAAATTATTTGAAGATATTTCTTTGAAAAAGATTAAAAAAATGGCGTCAGACAGGGTCGAAAAAGAAGTCATTGGTTTTGTTCTGGATAAAGTTGGCTGGAACAGATCCCGGGCAGCTAAAATACTTAAAATCAGTTATAAAACCCTGCTCTACAAGATGAGTGAGTTTGAAGTGAGTCCACCGGTAAAATAGTTGCTGCGCCATCGTTATTATCCTTTACTTAATCTAGGTTTTTACATATAAATTAAACCTGTGCTGCGTTTAAAAGCATCTTTAATGTTAGCAATTAATGGTTAACAATTTGTTTTTTTTGTTACACAGTATTTAAAAAAGCATGGTTGTTAAAATGGTATTTGCTCAATTAATGCGATACATTAGCGGCTTTTAAAAAACATTTAATCTTATAAGGAGGTAACATGCGAAAAATTGCTTGTTTAGTGGTTGTGACCTTTGTTTTTGCCATGATGTTTTCTTCATCCGCTTTTAGTGCAAGAAAAACGGTTATCAAAATTGGTATCAACGCCCCTTTGACCGGAGACATTCCAAAGGTTGGCGAAGGTTCCAAATATGCTGCCATGATGTGGCTTGAAGACATTGAAAAACTAGGTGGTCTTGAAGTCGGTGGTAAAATCTATGATGTCGAGCTGGTTATCGAAGATAATGAGTCAAAAGCAGAATCCGCTGTAAAAGCAAACACTAAAATGATTACCCAGGATGATGTGCTCGCCATTGTGGGCCCCCAATCTTCCAAACAGGCCGTTCCTGCCGGTGAAGTGGCCAACAAATACAAAACAGTGATGATCAGTCCCTGGTCAACCAATCCGAATACAACCCTTGACAGACCTTATGTCTTTCGCGGTTGTTTTTTAGACCCATTCCAGGGACCGGTTGTGGCCAATTTTATCACGGAAGAATTTGGTTTTACCAAAGCTGCTGTGCTGTATGACGTTGCCTCAGATTATCCCAAAGGGTTGGCAGAAGTCTTTAAAGAAGCCTGGGAGAAAAAACATGGCGCAGGTTCTGTGGTTGCCTATCAAAGCTTTACAACAAAGGATACGGATTTTTCTTCCCAGTTAACTCAAATTGTTAAATCCGGTGCCCAGGTCCTTTTTACCCCCCAGTATTACAATGAAGTCCCCCTGATCGTAAAACAGGCAAAAGACCTTGGATGGAAAGGCCCCATCGTGGGATCTGATTCCTGGGGATCTGCTGAAACAGTGGAACTGTGCGGTGAACCCTGCTACGGGCAATTCTTTTCATCTCACTATGCCGCAGCAGGCGCCAAAGGTGCGACCAAAGCCTTTATCGACCGATACACAGCCACTTACGGATATATTCCCGATGACGTTGCCGCCCTTACATGGGATGCACTGCTTCTTGCCCAGCAGGCCATTCAGAATACAGGGAAAATTACCGGTCGAATTGAAACAGACCGGACTGCGGTGAGAGACAGCCTTGCAAAAATTAAAAATTTTGCCGGTATTACCGGAAATATGACCTTTACGGATGAAGGTGACCCCATCAAATGTGCTGTTATCGTTAAAATAAATGATAAGGGCGAGTATGAATTTTATAAATCCAGTTGTCCTTAAGCAATCAAATCGTATGATTTAAATTTTTTATCTTTCATAAGACTGCTGTGCCGCTTGTGCACAGCAGTCTTATGCTTATCAACAAAACAGGAGTTGGTGAATGGAAGCATTGACGGAATTTATACCCTATATTCTTCAAAACCTGATTAATGCACTCCAAAGAGGCAGTTTCTACGCAGTTATATCTATTGGGTATTCAATGGTGTACGGCGTTTTAATGCTCTTTAATTTTGCCCATGGGGATATTTTCATGTTGGGCACCTATATCGGCTTTGGGATTGCAACACTCTTTTTGACGTTATTTGCTGGTTTTTTACCCGGACCGGTTATTTTTATTGCCACGGTGGTTATTACCATGTTTCTGGCATCCTGGATCGGTGTTTTTGTGGAAGTCGCAGGATACAGACCTTTAAGGTCAGCACCCCGTGCATCTGCAGCCATTACCGGGCTGATGATCGGTATTATTTTTGAGACCGGTATCCTGATCTTGCTGGGGGCAAAAAGGTTAAGTTTCCCGCCATTAATGGAATCCATTGCTTACAATATCGGCGGCGTGTATTTTACAAATGTAAAAGTGCTGATTATCATCCTGTCCCTTTTCCTGATGCTTGCCCTTCATACCTTTATCCAGCGGACAAAATGGGGAATGGCCATGCGGGCAATGTCCTATGATTTTCTTGCCGTTCCGTTAATGGGGGTCTCCATAAACGTCATGGCACCGCTGACATTTGCCATTGGTGCCGGACTTGCAGCGGTTGCCGGAATTTTGTATGGACAGGCCTACCCGATATTAGATCCGTATATGGGCGTTTTGATCGGCTGGAAGGCATTTGTTGCAGCTATTCTGGGTGGCAGAGGCTCCATAAAAGGGGCGGCCCTTGCCGGCTATCTTTTGGGATTTATCGAGATATTTGTGGCCACGATTTTTCCATCAACCCTAAGGGATTTAATCGCCTATTCCATTATTCTTTTGATTCTGACCTACAGACCCAGGGGATTTTTTGGAATGGAACACAGCACAAAATTAAGGCTATAATTCTTTACCTTCTACAGATACAGGAACATTACATGGAAACAGCAAGAAAATTTAAAAACATGTTTTCAACCGTACCCATATTGGGCTGGCTGTTGGGTATTCTTGCAGCGGTGCTCATCGAGTATTACTGGGGCTATGATTATATTTCATATTATCTGGGATTACCCAAGATTCCGGTTTTATTTGGCGCCCTGATTATGCTGAAAAATCCAATGATGATACCCGGTGCCATTGGGTATGATCTGGTCGTATATGTTATTCCGGTTCTTTTAATCGCAAAAACAACCGCTTTTTTCACCAATCCTTTAGCGGCCATGCTTGAAAAAACACCGCTGTGGCTGTCGGCCATCGTCCATTTGATTTTTTTCTATGGCGTGCTTCATCTATGGGCCGGCATCAATGATTACCGGGTGCTGATTGTCAAACTGACACTGATTTCCATTATCTTAACCATCAGTATCAATGTGATTAATGGATATCAGGGAGAATTTTCCTGCTCCCACCCCGGGTTCATGGCACTGGGCGCCTATGTTTCTTCGATCATCACCCTGTATTTTTTTGTGAATGATAAAATTTTTGGCATCGCTGTTTTACCGCCGGCTCTGGGGCCGTGGCTTTTTCCCTTTGCTCTTTTGGCCGGTGGCGTTGCAGCAGCACTGGGATCGCTGCTGGTGGCGATTCCTTCCTTTAGAACCCGGGGGGATTACCTGGCGATTATTTCTCTTGCCTTCATGTTTATTGTCAAGAGTGCCGTGGAAAACCTCAATGGTATCGGCGGGGCCAGGGGGATGGGGGGACAGCCCGATTATGCCCCCCTGCCCATCATCTTCATCTGGACCATGTTGTGTATCTGGATCGTCCACAATTTTGTTTCATCGATTATGGGAAAGGCATTAAATGCCGTTCGGGATGATGAGGCGGCCTCAGAATCCATGACCGTAAAAACCCGTAAAACAAAGATGACCGCATTTACGTTTGGCGCTTTCTGGGCCGGTATTGCCGGCGGTTTATTTGCCCACGTTCTGGCCTATATTAACCCGGGCATGTTCAGTATTAACCGTCTGGCCGAAATTTTGGCCATGGTCTACTTTGGCGGGCTCAACTCCATTGTCGGTTCCATTGTCGGGGCCGTCAGTATCAATGTTTTGGGAGAAGCCTTAAGACCGCTTGAACTCTTTAAATGGATTATCATTCCCCTTATTTTGATCCTGGTTATGATTTTCCGTCCCTACGGCCTGATTTCCTTTAAGGAAATCAATGCCAAACAGCTGTTAAGATCTAAATTCAAAAGAGAACAAGGAGCCTAAGGATGTCTGCATTGCTCAATGTAAATAAAATGACACATTATTTCGGGGGTCTTAGAGCTGTCCATAATTATAATTTAACCATAGAACCCCATCAGATCACAGGTCTTATTGGCCCTAACGGTGCAGGCAAGACCACCATCTTCAATTTGATTACAGGCGTTTATACGCCCACAGAAGGTGCCATCACCCTTGAAAATGAAAATATCAAAGGGTTGGAAACCAATGAAATTGCGGCCAAGGGGTTGGGCAGGACCTTCCAGAATCTGGCATTGTGGCGGCACATGACAGTTCTGGATCATATTAAAATGGCCCATTATTCCCAATTGTCCTATGGGCTGATGGGGGCCTTTTTTAACACCCGTAAATGCCGGCAGCAGGAAGCCCGGGTTGAAGAAAATGCGTATCGACTGCTGGAGTTGTTTGATATCAAACAACATGCAGATCAACTGGTTACCAACCTGTCTTATGGGGCACAACGGCGTGTGGAAATGGCAAGGGCCATGGCAACGAATCCTAAAATCCTTTTTCTTGATGAACCCACTGCCGGGATGACCCCTGATGAACTGGTGCAAATGATTAAAATTATTCAACAGGTTCACCAGGACTTTGACGTGGCCATTTTTCTCATTGAACACAGGATGAAATTTGTAATGGAATTATGCCAGTATATTCAAACGCTTGTATTTGGCGAACTGATTGCAGAAGGCCCTCCGGAAGAAATTCAGAATAATCCTGAGGTAATTGAAGCGTATCTTGGCAAGGAGGATCTCACCTGATGCAACTTACCGTTAAAAATTTAAAAGTGTCCTATGGTAATATTAAAGCGCTGCATGGCATTGACTTCTCCATTGAAGCCGGTGAAATTTTAACGATAATTGGCGCCAATGGCGCCGGGAAAAGTACGACCCTGAGGGCCATTTCCCGAATGGTGCCTGCCAAGCCGGGGTCTGTTCTTGAATTTGAAGGGGAAGACATCCTCAAATATAATACCGATAAAGTCGTTTCAAAGCTTGGCATATCCCACGTCCCGGAAGGGCGACGGATTTTCGGCAACCTGACGGTAACGGAAAATCTTATCCTTGCCTGCTTTGCCCGAAAAGATGCTGATCAGATTGTCAAGGATAGAAAATGGGTATTTGATCTGTTCCCCCGGTTAGAAGAGAGAAAAGATCAGCTTGCCGGGACACTGTCCGGTGGTGAACAACAAATGCTGGCAGTGGGAAGGGGGTACATGAGCGCCCGAAAAATGATGCTCCTGGATGAGCCTTCCATGGGACTGGCACCGCTTCTCATGCTTGAAATGTTTGATGCGTTAAAAGAGATCAATAAACTGGGGACCACCATCCTCCTGGTTGAGCAGAACGCCCGTCTCGCCTTGAAATTTGCCCAGCGGGGGTATGTCATTGAGAATGGATTTCTGGTGCTGGAAGGCCCGTCAAATGAATTGCTCAATAACCCGGATGTCAAAAAAGCGTATCTGGGGGCTTGACCCCACCGTATCAAACACCTGACCGTATCAAACGCCTTGGTAAAAACCTTTCCAAGGCGTTTACTCCTTTTGTAACGGGATATTCCATTTGTTCATGTATTTCCATACCGATGTCCGGCTTTTTTGAAGCTGTCTGCCAACCTCTGCTTTGTTCCAATTGCAGTCTTCCAGTAAGGTTAACAGCGCCTCTTTCGTTAATTTTACCGCCTTATCCGGTTGGGGGGATCGGGGGGGGGACACAGGGGAAAAATGAGATCTTTTTTCTATGTACGTCCGGCTTCCCCGGAGTTCCACAGGCAAATCGCTGCGTGTAATTTGGTCTGAATTACAGATAACAAACCCATGTTCAATGGCATTTTCAAGTTCCCGGATATTCCCCGGCCACGAATGTTCCATCAATCGCTTCATCCCTTCCGTATCAACGCCTTTAATGGATTTTTTTTCCCGTTTATTTCCTTTTTTTATAAAGTGGCTGACAAGTAGAGGGATATCTTCCCGGCGATGTCTCAAGGGCGGAACAATAATGGGGAAAACCTTTAATCGATAAAAAAGGTCTTCCCTGAATTTTCCTTGTTGGGTCAGCTCGAAAAGATTTTTATGGGTTGCTGCGATGATTCGGATGTTAATCTTTCTTTTTTTTGAGTCCCCTACCCTTTCGATTTCCCTTTCCTGTAAAACCCTCAGCAGTTTTACCTGCATATAGGGGGTTAATTCACCAATTTCATCAAGGAAAACAGTTCCCCCGTCCGCCTCTTCAAATCGACCTTTACGATCCTTGTGTGCCCCGGTAAAGGCGCCTTTTACATGACCGAAAAGTTCACTTTCAAGTAAGGTTTCAGACAGTGCAGAACAATTGACCGTGACCAGGGGATTCGCTTCACTGGTCCCATTATAATGGATGGCCCCGGCAACCAGTTCTTTTCCTGTCCCGCTTTCACCCTGGATCAGCACTGTGGCCCGGCTGTTTGCAGCAGCCCGTATGGCATCAAATACGGTTTGCATGACAGCACTTTTTCCGATGATATTGCCCAGTCGATACGCCTTTTTAAGCTTTCTTTGTGCCTCTTCAGCTGTTTTTTTTATTTTTTTTAATTCAGTCAAGTCTGTAATCGTTTCAACAATGCCAAGAATCTGGCCATTCTCATCCCGGGCCAGTCGCGCATTTTTAATCACGGCAACATCCTGCCCATCCTTGTGTTTGATGAAACATTCATTGGCCTCTGTTTTTCCATGCTGAATGACACCGCATTTATTGATATCCGCTGGGCACATCTTCCCGAAACACTTGCTGCATTCAATAAGACTGCAATTGTGCCCGATCGCTTCTTGGGAAGTATAGCCGCTGATTTTTTCCATTGACCTGTTCCAGGAGGTGATAACGCCCTGATCATCCAGCGTAAAAAGACCTTCTGCCATCGTATCGAGAATCTGGTTTAAAAAATTAACATTCCATAACTGATGGGTTTCCATATGTCATCCTTATCATGTAACGATACGGTAACGCCACTTGTTTCGATTTGAAACAAGGTAACGTTACCGTTACGTTCATTGCCTGGGAAATAAAGTGATATTATTCTTTTTTTTCCGGTATGGGGGGGTGAATTTCTTTCTTGTCTGTCACCTGACAGGCATTTTTCATTCAAGTGGATATCCCCATTTTAGGGAGGATATACACCTGCAGCAGGATATAAACGCCAAGAAAAATAAGCACATAAATCATTTCTTTCATATGGACCTCATGGTTAAGGGTTAACAGCAGAATATACGATTTTAAATTTAATAAATTGCAAGGGGCATGCCATCTGTCTATGTTCTAATGATAATAAAGTATATCTGATCTATTATTTGTCAAAAAAAGCACTGTATTTTTTATTGCCTTGAAACGGCCGCGTCTTGTAACGTAACCTTTCAAGTCAGTAACGCTCCTTTTTGTTAAAATATCTGATGGTGCGGGTAAGTATTTATATCATTATATTTATTAATGCCTTTGTTTTCAGTTGGTTATATTTGTTTTGTCAATAATGAAAATATGGTATGGCATAGTTTTTGATTGTCCGTATACTATTACTATTATTTTACCTAATCATTGATGGAGGTTAATTTAAAATGGATAAGGATCAATTCCAGAAAAATTTAAAAAAAGGGGTTACCCTTGTGGATTTTAATGCAAATTGGTGCGCACCATGCAGAGCCCAGGAACCCGTTATTAAACGCTTGATAACCTTATATCAGAATCGCGCCTCTATCATTGAAATTAATATTGATGAAAACCAGGCACTGGCTAAAACATATATGGTTCAAAGCATACCCACCATCATTATTTTTAAGGATGGCAAAGAAATGAAGCGCCTTGTGGGGCTTCAATTCGAAAATAGTATTACCAAAATCCTGGAGGATATATTATAAGACTTGAATCACTTGAATCTGAATCACTAAACAAAGCGGAGGCTAAAAATGGGTAAATGTATCAATCACCCTGATCGAGAAACCAGTTACATCTGTATGAAACATAATATTTATCTTTGCGAGGAATGTCTGGAATGTCGTGATCCCGATATATATTGCAAGTTCAGACCTTCCTGTCCGATTCATTTTATTTCAAAAAAAGGATTTGAAGAGACAGAAACGAAACCGCCTCAAAAAGAATATACCGTTGTTTTTAAACCCGGAGATAAAAAAATAACCGTTGCAGAAGGCACAAATCTGCTCGAAGCATCCCAAAAAGCAGAGGTTTATATCAACTCCTCCTGCAATGGGAAAGGATCCTGTGGAAAATGTAAATTGATCATACAGTCCGGCAAAGTTGACAAAGAAAAAACCTCAATGCTCAGTGACAAAGAAAAAGAAAAAGGATATGTCCTTGCCTGCCAATCCAGTATTCATGAAGATATCATTGTCAAAATTCCCGAAGAAACCATTGAAAAAAAATTAAAAGCCGCTGGAATGGGAGACGCTGCCACCCAAAAACTGTCGGGTCTTGTGGAAACCATAGAACCGATTGTTGAAAAAATACCGTTGCAGCTGGAATTGCCGACATTGGAGGATACGGTCAGTGATCTGGACAGGTTAACCCGGGCCCTGAAAAAAAAAGGGTATGATACCTCTAAAATGAGCACGAATATCAGGGTGATGCGTCAACTGACCGCGTCGGTCAGGAATGATCATTTTAAGGTCATCACCTCTGTGCTATGGAAAAAATGTTCATCTGAAATCGTTGATGTTTCTCCGGCTTCCCAAGACCTGCAAAACTCCCTTGGCATGGCCGTGGATTTAGGAACCACCTCTATTGTTGTGTACCTGGTGGATATGTCAGATGGCGCTGTACTGAGTGCCGTATCTGATCATAACAGCCAGGCCGCGTGTGGGGATGACGTGATTAATCGAATCGTCTGCTCTGAAAAAGACGGGGTTAAAAAATTAAAAAAAATGGCGATTTCCACTATCAACAATCTGACCAAGCGAGCCCTTGATTCAATTGGCGCACATCATCAACAGATTGAAAATATTGCTATCTCCGGTAACACAACCATGACCCATCTGCTCCTGGGAATTGAGGCCAAATATATTCGAAGGGAACCGTATATACCGACTGTTTCAGAATTTCCCATTATTAAAGCCGGTGAAATCGGCTTAAAGGCGGCATCCTATGCCGGCGTTTTTGTCATGCCCGGGCCTGCCAGTTATGTGGGGGGGGACATTGTAGCCGGTGTGTTATATACAAGGTTTAATCAATTTGAAGCGCTGACCCTTTTTATTGATATTGGCACCAATGGAGAGATCGTTCTGGGCAACAATGAATTTCTCATCACAGCCGCCTGCTCTGCAGGCCCGGCTTTTGAAGGCGGAGGGATCCGTTGGGGCATGCGGGCGGAAGATGGTGCCATTGAACGGATTACCCTTGACCCTGTCACATTTGAACCGGAGTATTCAACCGTCGACAACAAGCCGGCAAGAGGTATTTGCGGAACCGGCATGATCGATTTATTATCTGAAATGCTGTTAAAAGAAGTGCTGGGTCAGGATGGCAAATTCAAGATTGAAGCAGATCACCCAAGATTTACCCTTTTCAATGACGAACCAGCGTTTATTCTTGAGTTTGCAGCCAATATTGACTCGGAAGAAGATCTTATCTTCACCCAGTCGGATATCAAGAGCCTGATTCTCAGCAAAGCTGCTATCTATGCCGGATTCAACATTCTTTTGGAACAGGTGGGAATGGATTTTTCTTCCATACAGCAGATGATTATCACCGGCGGATTTGGACAATTTCTGGATATTGAGAAGGCCATCACCATTGGATTGCTCCCGGATATTGAAAGAGAAAAATTTAATTATATGGGAAACAGCTCCATTGCCGGTGCCTATATGGCACTTCTTTCCAACACCTGTCGAAACCAGGCCATCGCCATTTCAAATGCAATGACATACCTTGATTTTTCAAGTAACCCCGGGTTTATGGAGGAGTTCACAAAAGCCCAGTTTCTACCCCATACCGATATCAACCTGTTTCCAAGTGTTCGGCTGACGAAAACAACAAAGGAACTTGCATAATGCTGAAATTATTATCTTTCATACAAAAAAACCTGGTATGGACCATCCCGGTCTCCATGCTCCTGGGGTTGATCTACGGATATCTGTTTAACGCAAGCCCTTTAAAACAATTCATTATCCCGGTCACCTTTATCATGGTGTACCCCATGATGGTGACATTAAATGTTAAAAGCATTCTTAAAGGCCAGGATTTTAAGCTCCAACTGGTCACCCAGATCATTAATTTTATCTTTATTCCGCTGATCGTATTTTTTATTGGAAAAATATTTTTAACCGGCCAAGATCCCAAATTTGGCCTGTGGGCAGTCGGGCTTTTTTTGATCGGTGTTCTTCCCACATCGGGAATGACCATCTCCTGGACCGGATTTGCCAAAGGCAATAAAGAAGCTGCCATTAAAATGGTGGTATTCGGACTTGTCATCGGGTCTCTTGCCGCGCCAATTTTTACAAAAATTTTTATGGGCGCCACCATTGAAGTGAATATGCTTCACATGTTCAAACAGATTGCTATTTTCGTATTTTTACCGTTAATCTTCGGGCTTCTTACCCAGACGTTCGGAATGAAAAAATATGGACCGAAAATATGGAATGAAAAGATCAAAACCAAATTCCCGCCGTTTTCAGCCCTCGGGGTTGTTTTAATTGCCTTTTTGGCCATGTCTTTGAAGGCCAGACATATCATTGCCAATCCCGGTGATATCCTGATCATTTTAATGCCATTGGCTGTTTTTTATTTGATATCCTATATTTTATTGACCATCACCGGCCGGCTGTTGTTTAAAAGAGAAGATGCCATTGCCATGGTTTTCGGTGTTGTCATGCGGGATCTGTCCATTGCCCTTGCCATTGCCATGACCGCTTTTGGTAAAGAAGGCATGACCATTGCCCTTTTGATTTCTCTTGCCTATATTATCCAGATCCAGACAGCAGCATGGTATGTGAAATTCATTGATGTGATATTTGGTAAACCCATACCTAAAACACAAGAACCCCCCGAACAGGAAAAAACCGATGCCCTAAAAGTGCTGGACAGTGAACGAGATATTTCCATGATCATTGATGTAAAAAAAATACTTTTTGCAACGGATTTATCCGAAACAGCCCGGCATGCCGTTAAATATGCCTGCAGCATTGGCAATAAATATGGCGCACAGGTTCATGCCATCCATGTTGTTCCGGATGTTCTGGATGAATACTCGTCCGGCACAGGTAAGAATCTGTCAAATTTAGTCGATACAGAGAAATGGAAAGAATTTAACCGGAAGAATATCGAGGCTGCAAAAATTGCCATGCGTGAACGGATGAGAATGACATCTCAAAAGGTTCTGGAACAACTGCCCCATTGTCCGCTTTCAGAAGACCGAATCATTGTAACCGCGGGCAATCCGGTTGATGAAATCGTTAAGATGGCCCTGGCTGACAACTTTGATTTGATTATCATGGGAACCCATGGACATGGACAGTTTGAGGAAATGATGATCGGCAGTACGGCCAGTGGGGTCATCCTTAAATCCAGTGTGCCTGTGCTTGTGGCACGGCCATCTTCATCATAGGAAATGAAATATTCTCCTGAAACCGACTTAAAAAGCGCTGGATAATAGACGGAACACGTTATCCAGCGTTTTTTGAATGATTACAATTTAGCGATGATCTGCTTTAAGGCGGATATATCGTCTGCATTGGGATGACCAACCGCATCATCTGCATCCCCAATCCAAACCGGAGGCTCCGGTTTTTGTTTCACTTTTTCCAAAACCTTTGGATTGACCTCTCCCTGGCAGGTAAAGACACCGGCAAGGTCTGATTCATTCGTGAGACCAATGGCATGATTCATTGCATTTTTGACATGGTCGGATCCTGCTGCTGCACCATGGGTGGCAAACAAAAACAGGCGGTCTTGCTTGCCCAGGGTTGGCAGATATTCGCTGATTTTTGGATCTGGTTTCCCCCCCATAAGCCAGAACCCAACTGCGATCAGGTCATAACTATCAGCTGAAGGCGCTAAATTAACGGGAAAGATATCCTTTTCTCCTTCCAGGCTCTCATAAATTGCATCAGCAAGTTTTTTGGTATTTTTACTTTGAGTGGAATAAACAATCAATGATTTCATTCGGTTTTTCTCCATTTTTTATTGTTATCGTTTGGTAACATCCTGGATACCAATCCATATGATATATGTAGAATAGCAAAAAATATACCATCGGGATTGTGATCTTTGAAAAACCGGGGGTTATCTAAAAAAAATTTTGTTTTTAAAACCTCATTAGAACTTTCTGATGAGGATAACGCCTGCCGTAATAAGGGCGATCCCTGCCAGGCGCTGCAGGGAAAAAGATTGTGTGGGCACCCCCAGAAGACCGAAGTGATCCATACCAACCGCCATGATCAGCTGACCTGCCACCACAAGGCCAAAGGTAAGTGCTGCCCCAAGTTTTGGCGTCAGGATGATGGTCGCTGTCACGTAAAAGGCCCCCAGAAAACCCGCAGACCAGACAGACCAGTGGATGTCAGCAGCCTGCCGGATACTGCCCAGATTCACCCGGGTTACCACAGCATAGAAAAAAAGGGCGAAAGACCCCACTACAAAGGATATCAATGCCGCATACACAGGATCGCCAATGGCACGTCCCATTTTACCATTCAACCCTGCCTGCAGGGGGGTAAGCATTCCGGCAACCAGGGCAACAAACAACAATAAAATTTTCATGATCTATATCTATCTCTCACAAATGGCCAATCCCGAAAGTTGAATTAATCAGTAGTACTTTGCCAGCTCAAGGGCTCTTTTTAGTCTGTCAAGAAATCCTTTGGTAACGTCCGGATAATGGCCCAATCCTTTATAGATTTCTTGTCCGTCATAGGTAATGGTTGGACAGTCTACCTGGAAACCAAGTGCTTCTAAAGCACTTCGCCAGCTCTCCTTTTTTCCCATCAGGTCCTGTTCGGCATGAAGGCCGGCAAAATATATCATGGGAATAATTTTTATTTTTTGGTACGCTGTTGCAAGGTTATTTCTTTTGATACGGGCAAACACGGCCCGGTGATCCGGAATACCTTCCACCGTGGCTGCCAGGACGTTGGGATACAGATTTTCCAGCAGTCGCTCCAGTCCCATGTAGACGATGTTCACCGGGTCTGCTGTCAAAGGGGTGCCATGCAGGGCCAGGAGGTTATATCCTTGTTCCGGGGATAAAAATTCCGGCTCAATGGCTTTCAGTATCTCATGGACAAAATTCCAGCGATGGAGCAGGGTCTCGCCCATGAAAACCCGAAGTCCAGGGAAAAAGTTGCATGTCTCCGCAAGCTGTTGGTATTCCGTGCCGGGAAAGATATGCAATGGCTGGACAACGACCTTTCGGTATCCGTCCGCCTCTATTTGAGACAGGGTTTGCTGCAGGCTCGGCAGGTTGAGTTTTTTACGAATGATCTCTGATGTGTAGGCCCAGTAAACAGATTCATCCGGATAACGGTTTTCCAACGCCTTCTGAAAAAGAGATAGCACTGCTTTGGCCCGTTTGTTACTGCCAAAAGTGGCCATCACAATGGCCGGTTTTTCTTTGAGCTTCGGCAGCCGCATTTTGCGGCCAATATACCCGTTTTGATGCATTTTATCCTCTTTATAAGTTCCGCTGGAGTCTGTTTCGATTTTATCATCCTGATGGAGCAACTAACTGGTTGCGTATTTTCCAATTTTTTAATCAAATTAAGCCTTTTTGTCAATCGTTTCATCTGTATGGCAGTAATTCTTATTATGAAACTGATCTGGTTGATTGCGTTGGTTGCGCTTAAGCACACAGGATGTTGATTGCGTCTGTCCGAAAAACAGATTTTTATTGTAATTAAGCGATGATCGTGCCATGGTCTGTTGCAACAAAATGCGCCGGACCCCAAATTAATTTTTATGGTTTTGAGGAATTTGTATAATGTCTTTCAATGTTCTGACCGCCGAAATATCTCATGAAACCAATTCCTTTAGTCGTCAGGAAACTGATGAAAAGGCTTTCAGGAACCGTTATGTGCTGATGGGCGCCCAAGCGATCGCCGAGCGCGGCCAGGAGAATACGGAACTTGCCGGCTTCCTCGATGTCGGTCGAGCGCATGACTGGCATATCACCCATGTGCTCAGCGCAGCTGCCGGGCCAAGCGGCAAAGTAAGGCGGACAGCATTTAACTGGCTCTGTGATCCAATTATCTCCGCAATCAAGCAGCACCCATTCAACGGAGTTCTCCTTGGGTTGCATGGTGCGATGGACCTTGATTTCTGTGAAGATGGTGAAGGCGAGTTGCTTTGGCGCATCCGCAGCGTGGTGGGCGAGGAGATGCCAATTGCCATCACGCTTGATCCGCATGCAAATGTCAGCAATAAGATGTGTGCCCTGGCTGACATTATTGTGTCGTTTAAAACCTATCCGCATATTGATATGCGCGACACCGGTCGCCATGCCGGTGAGATTTTACACCGAACAATGGCTGGTGAGATCAAACCGCGTACGATCCTCGTGAGTAAGCCTATGCTGGAAGAAGTAAATGGTGGGCGCACCGACGTTGGTCCGATGATCAAGCGCATTGCAGCAGCGAGGGCGTATGAGGAGAAGACAGACGTATTTGCCGTGAGCATCAATGCGGGTTTTGCCAGTGCAGATGTTGCAAGGATTGGCCCAACCGTGTTGGTCACAGGTCAGGGGGATTTTGCAGCACACATTGCTTTTGCCGAAACGATTGCTGATGACATCTGGAACAGACGCTTTGAAGTGCTGAACGACTATCTCAGTGTTGAAGCGGCTGCAGAGATTGCAGATAGATACGAGCCTGACAAAGGGCCGCTGGTCATAGCAGACTATGCGGATAATCCCGGTGCAGGCGCCTATGGCGATTCAACTGAGCTCTTGCGTGCACTGCTTGAGGCGGGTGTGACAAATGCCTGTCTTGGTCCCATGGTGGATGGTGAGGCAGCACAGGAGTTGCATGCTGCGGTTGTTGGTGAACGGGTTCACATTATGCTGGGGGGCAAAACCGATCCAAGTTTTGGTGGTGGACCACTCGCCGTTGAAGGCGAGCTCATTTCTATCAGCGACGGGATTTTCATCGGTGATGGTCCCATGATCCATGGGCTCAGCGGTTCTTTCGGTCCCACTGCTGTTCTACGCGTCAATAGTATTGAGATATTGGTGGTCACCATTGCCCGCCAAATACTTGATTTGCAGCAATTCAAAGCATTTGGTATTGATCCGCTGAACAAGCATGTCGTGGCGCTAAAATCGATGCAACACTTCCGTGCTGCGTTTGAGGCAATTGCAGGACAGATAATTATTTGTGACAGCGGTGCACTTTGCACCCCGCAATACAACCGACTGCCCTACCGCAACATACCAAGACCGATTTTCCCTCTAGATCAGGCAGAAAGCTGATTAGGAAACTAGGCCAAAGCGGATTCTATATTAGGAATTTCTTCTAAAACCTCTCGCATAATTATTTGATTCAGTTTTGGAAAACGATGGCTTAAGGTTTGGATAAGTTTATGGCATCCATGGTTTAATACATCTGTTGTCGGTAGTTGAAACCGCATCTCATACCGCTTGATAGTTTTCACCATTTCTTCGTCCGACAGGCCTTCATGGCTTAATGCAATAGCCATCACTTTCGCTTGAGAAACCGCTTCAATCAGTTTAATTTCGCTTTCAACAATGGGCATTTTCAGATCGGGAAAATCGCACCGGAACGTCCTTGCAGGTGGATGTTGAAGGATAATGCCATCGGGCATGCTGCCTTTCAAGATGCCGATAGAACTCATAAATGCGGGATGACTAAGGGCACTTTGTCCCTCAACTAAAATGATGTCGGGATTTTCGTTTTCAAACGCTTGAATAACAGAGTTTTCGATTTCACCGATCACAAACTGGGAAACCAGGGCATCCATCGATACGCCGTACATTGCTCCTTGCATCAGGCCACTTTGGCCTGTCGCGATTAGTACCGAGTTTATCCCGAGATCATTCAAAGCATAATTGAGCTCTACTGCGGTAGTCCTTTTTCCGCACGCACAATCGGTGCCTAATACGGCGATTACAGGAATAGTTACTTTAGATATCTGGCCGGTAAAGACATGCAAATCTTTAAGTTCCGGGGGTTTTCTGATGTCTTTTATTTGGATATTGTTCCGGGCAGCCATCTGAGCAAACTCTCGATCTTCGGAGAAGAACTGATGAAGACCGTTAATGATGTCCATCCCATTTTCCATTGCCTCTAAGATCAGATTCCTTTCTTCAGTTGATATATAAGCATCTATAGGCGCTTTCCCATAAATGTAACAATCCGGGACTTTAGAAAGCTTACCCAAGGCATCTTCTAAATTGATAAAAATGGGAATGCCGCTCTTATCTCCCCCTAATTCTTCCCCTGAATCCTTGCCAGCTAATGAACTATCTATAACCCCAACAATATCATAGATTTCTGAATGCCGAACTAACCCCGTAGCAGTTTTTCCATCCACTAAGCCGAATTGTTTTTCACAGTAGACTAAAGCTGTTTCTTTTATGGTGGCCATTAAATTAACCTCATTCTTTTTACCAGACTTTCAAAAACAGTTTAAATCCAATAAACGTTCTGGAAAGTATAGAATTTTATCTTTATGTTAAAATCATGCATTAGCACAA
This sequence comes from Desulfobacula sp., assembly GCF_030145145.1. Taxonomy (GTDB): domain Bacteria; phylum Desulfobacterota; class Desulfobacteria; order Desulfobacterales; family Desulfobacteraceae; genus Desulfobacula. The sequence continues at coordinate 112,810 of NZ_JAQYWD010000007.1, forward strand.
TTATAGTTAGGCCAAACCCAGGTTCAAAGCGAGTCGATCATTTTGATCGGAGTCTCGATCCAAAACCTATAATAGTGCGGATGAGTAGGCACTCAGCAACCACAATACCGGCTCAGGCTTGGAAACGATTTGTGAACGGTGTTGGCATTGTAAAATGACCTGCAATTCGCTCGTATCGCAGTGCATGCAGTCATCGTTAAGAAAAAGGGTTGCAGTTCATTTGGATCGCAGCATGTATTCGTCTTTTGCTTCTTCTTTGCTCGATGCTTACTTCAATAGTCAGGCTTTTTGCTCTTCTCTTTCGTCTGATCTTTTGTTCTGTTCTTTTTTGTTTTTCTGATTCCGCTTTAATTGCTCGCTGTGCGTTAGCTGCGAAACCGCAGACTATAGCTCCATACAGCGTTCTCGCACAGATCGGAACGGCATCCCCGAGGTACGCACGTAGCGCTCGGCACGAATGAACCAGAATGCCAGCCCGCCCGTGTTGTGGTTGAAGTGTACTCCCTTCCTCGGTGTACGGACACCCAGCGACCCTTTTCGGCCGGTTTTCTGCCACCCGCGGGCCTGCATGACCATACGCACGACAACCCCAACGGCCTGCCGCAACCGTTTGCTCCTATGATTGGTTGTGTCGGCCAGGGATCGATTGATGGCTGGATGTGATTCAAACTCTCGGACGACGCCAGCCAAAGAAGGTCTGTCATGGTGAATTTCAGACTCCTCCATCCGTCGTTGCCTGCCGTCATCATTAAAAAACTCCAGAACTGCTTCAAAAGGCTGCTCTGGATCGTTTACAACATCGGAAAACGTTCGGCCCTGAATGTCTTTGAGGAATTTATCACGTGTAATTTTCAGGCGGTGCATTTTGGACTCCTGTTTATCGATGTCAATCATAAGCAACAGGCAAATTTTGGACATTCATTTTTTGTATTTACAATGATTGTATATTGTTTATCAGGAAAAGCAAGACTTACCGTTGCAAGAAATCATAACTTTGGGTCGATCAAAATTCAAGCAAACTATATTCGTTTTGTTTTTGGCTCTTTTGGATGGCCTGGAATTGGTAAACCTCCCATTTCAAGGCTGATTGCATTGAGTTTGCATACGTTGCTGCAAGACATACAAGAGATGCATTCCATGTCTTCGGGTGACTCATTGAAACGAACACCCATGGGGCAAACCTCATGGCACGCCCCACAATGGGTGCACTTGTTGTAATCAAGGCTTAACTTGACCAATTTTATTTTGCTGAACAGAGCATAAAAGGCGCCAAGCGGGCAGGCTGTTCTGCAAAAAGGACGGCTTGCCAAAACAGCCCAGACAATAAAAACAATTAGGATAAATATCTTGACTAGAAAAATCCAACCCAGATTCATGCGGAGGGCTGGCTGCAAAAATATCATTGGGATTCCTGCTTCCAGCGTTCCTGTCGGACAAAAATATTTGCAGAACCAAGGCTCTCCGGTTCCAAATTCATCTATGGCAAAAAGCGGTAATAGAATTACCATGAAAATCAGAAGACCATATTTTCCATAGCGCAGGAAAGGCCAGATGTTAAATTTGGGTGAGGGAATTTTATGGAGAAGTTCCTGGAGGAGACCGAATGGACAGGCCCAACCACAAACCATTCGTCCAACAAATCCACCGATAACACCCATTGTGCCAATAACATAAAACCCTATAAAAAATTGCCCGGTTTCAATAGACATCCGAATCCCTGCAAGAAGTTGCTGTAAAGAACCTATGGGACAATAGGTAGTTGCCGCCGGACACGAGTAACAATTAAGGCCCGGTGAACAAACTACCTTTAATGGCCCCTTGTAGATTGCTTTGGTAACAGGGAAGTTCCAATAGCCATTGGTAATAAGAAAGAATAGGGTTTGAACCCATTTGCGTATGACATCCAAGGGCTATCCTATTCCTATACAAGACAAACAAATTTGTGTTGCCTGATTAAGGACCCGTGCTGGCTCATTTAAAGTGATGCCAATCACCCCAAGGATGATAAAAATGAGTATCACCACAAATGGAACAATCTTGATTTTTTTTATTTCTGATTGTTTTTTGAGCATATTTTTATTGGTTAATATATTTCATAATCATTTGCACTGAATCAGGAGTGTCCCATTGGGAACCCCCAATAACTTTTTCACGGATTATCCCCTGTTTATCAACAATGAAAGTTTCAGGCAAACCTGTTAAAAAATATTTTGAACCCACCACATTCTGAGCATCATCAAGAATGGGAATAGTTATACCCTTTTGGTTTGCAACGAAATCCGCCAGGGCCGTCTTGTCCTTGTTCAGGATAGCGAGCATTTTGAAATTATGTTTAGGTAGCGTTGTGTAAAGGTTCTGCATTGAAGGTAACTCTTTCAGGCAAGGGGGGCACCAGGTTGCCCAGAAATTGATAAATACTACCTGCCCCTTAAGTTCGGAAAGCGTCCAGGTCTTACTCTGCCTGTCAATCAAAGAAAAATCCGGTGCGGGATCACCTACCTTTAAAATAGCGGTTTCCTGTCCACAGGCAAAAATGAACAGGGACAGACAAAATGTTAAGGTTAGAAATAACAACTTTTTCATATCGTTTGATTTCCTCTAAAATTTATTACTGAAGGCCCAAAACGCCATCCGTTTATTTAGCAATGGGCCCTGAATAATCAATTCGAATATTGGCGGTTTATTTCTGATTGAATCAATTCATACAATTGCTGACGTCCAAAGGTCACGAGTGGTTTTCCATTAACGAAAAAGCCCGGTGTTTTTCGAACATTAAGCGTTTTTGCATCGGCAAGATCCTGTTCAATTATTTTTTCAATTGCCGGGTCATTCATATCTTTTTTAATTTGATCTACATTAATTCCGGCCTTTGGTAAAAATTGCCATATTTTTTCGGGGTGTGCAACATGATGACTCGTCCAGTATGCCTGAGATTTGAACATCACATCCAAAGTCTCCCAATATTTTCCTTGTTTTTTTGCAGCTTCAAGAATTTTTACAAAGTAATCAGCTCCCTCATGAAAAGGAGCATATCTAAGAACCAGCTTTATTTTGCCGGGATTGGCAGCCATCATTTGTTTAACAAGGGGGGAAAAAGCAGCGCAGGTCTCACATGCCGGGTCCATAAATTCAACAAGAAAGACCTTTGCGTCATCGTTGCCAAGTATCTGGGAATAGTCCCTCACAAAAGTTGAAGCATTGTTTTGGGCCATAAAGTTATACATTTGAGCTTGTTGATTTTTATAATAAAAACTGGTTGCCGCAAATATACCAATCAAAACAAGGCAGGTGCCTGCAAATATTTTATATTTCATTTAAGATATCCTCCGCTTTAATAGAACTAAAAGTATTATAATTATTGAAAACGAAATCAAAGAAATCATGGGGATTGTTAAGAAACCAAACAAATCTATGTATTCCTCCGTACATGAAACCCCCTGACTGCATGGCTGTAGATCCTGTGGTATAATTCCGGAGTAGAGTAAGTTATGGTAAAACGCTGTTATCCAGCCTGCAATTGCCAGGGGCAGCGAATATTTTATTGCATGCTTGTCGAAAGGAAAAAGCCCTGTGGCCAAAATGATAACCAGAGGGAATAAACATATCCTTTGGTACCAGCACAAAACACAGGGGGCAAACGCCATTACATGACTGAAAAACAGACTTCCCAGAGTTGATACAGTAACCAAAACCCAGGCTGAAAAAAGAATAGCCCAGTTTTTATTGGATTCTTGAATTGTTTGTGACATTTAAAAATCTTCCAAATTGTATTTTTTAGATTCAAGTATTAATACAGATACATCAAATCGGATAAATATTCATCGACAGTACAAGATAATTGTCGATCTTGTCTGCTAATTTTCAGTTTAGGGACTCGGAAATACATAATTACACAAAATATGGCGTAGGATTTCAGCTCGTGTTCAAGGCGAATCAAAGGGAGCATATTGAAATATGTGCACTTTGATGCAACGCAGAAGCCGAGCTGAAAGACAAGCAAAATGGCGTAATTATTTGTTTCCGAGCCCCTTAAGGACGATGATTATTTAACACAAAAAGGATTGAACTAGTGTGTAAATAGAAATGGATTGTCTTGATTTATGTTGCGCAAAGACTGGACGTAAAGTCCTACTGTCCAACTGCCTTTGGCTTGTAGATACAAAAGGAATAGATGTTGTCTGAGTTTTAGGATTTTGAGTGTTTAAAAAAAAATTTTTATCACGCGAACATTCTTTTTTTTTGCAACAACTATCTTTTTTACTGGAAGTAGTAGAGAGCAGTCCCCAATAGTGGCAATTATATGCACAGATCGAACTATCTGTCTCGATCTGTGAAAAAAAAGAAGATACCGAATAGGATCGACAGTTTTCCGAATCATCACAAATTGATTTGGTATATGCCGTTCCGGAAATGATTATCCATAAAAAAAGGATTAACCAGAATGATTTGTTAAATATAGTTTTCATTTTAAATTATCTTAATTTTCAGGTTTAGATACCTTAATATGATTGGATTTGTCAAGAAATTCTTGATAGTTGTTGATTCTCTCCCCCAGAAAATTTAACCAATGCTTAAGCCATTTTTAATGGTGATTGATAAGCGACCATCGTGTATTCTTCTTCAGGTATTTGACCGCCAATTTTTACAAGAACGCCTGATGTGCCAGGCAGATTATCTCCTGGCAACATCAGGCGTTTGCGGACAACAATGAAATTATTTATTCTTTTTTTTCATATCCCATGGGCAGTTGTTTAAACCGACCGCCATGGATGATGGGGTCCCCTTTATATCCCAGGGCTTTAAAATTGATATAATCGGTTTTTTCAATCAAATGCGCCACATCCCTTCCCTGGGATTTCATGTAGGAAAAGTCTGTCCCCTTGTGGGCAATCTGTTTAAAATTAACATTGCGATTGTCCTGGTGGCAGCGGTTACAGGTTTTGTCCCCTTTAAGGCTGTCATGACACTGAACACAGGACAGGGCCATGTTGGCCGGCATGACTTCATGGTCCAGGCGCCAGTACATCCAGGTCTCTTTCCACCTGTATGATCCGCTGTAGTCAAGCCCCACCGCCTTCATACCATCCTGGAACGCTTTTTCCCAATCAAAGTGTTTCCAGTAAGCTGTGCTGTCTTCCTTGTCCCGGGGCCAGAGATGGGGAACCAGGATATAATCATGGTCTGCATCCACCGCCTGGATCGCTTTCATCATTTTAAACGGGGTTATTTTGGATCCTGGATCATGAATGGACCCCACAGGCTCAGTGAGGTTGATAATATCGGCATTGATGTCCACCTTGTCGCCGATGAAGACGCGCTTCATATAGCCTGAGTCCCATGCATAATTGGGTACGGCAGATTCTTCCCATTTGAATTCACCCTTTTTCTTGTTGTAATCGGGTTTGCCGTATTTGTCTTTTTTGGGTTTACGGTTTTTGTCCCCGGCTTTGGACCAGTCCCACCAGGTCTTGGTGGGTTTGCATTTGGCAAAAACCGGTGCATGACAGACATTGCAGTCCAGGGTTTTGGCATGGTTGTTTAAATGGTGATCCAGAACACTGCCGCAATAGTGGGGGTCTTCTGAATGGCACTGCTGGCAGGACACCTTGCCTTCGGCAACCGGGACGGATGAGCTCCGGCCCGCAATTTTATGGTTCCGTGTCTCATGGCACTCGGTACAGGAAAAATCATATCCCCCCATGTGAATATCACAGCTCCGGCTGGGTTCAAGGAGCTGCCGGGACAGGTCTGCATGTTTAACCGCATCCCCTCCCCCGCCATTGAAGTGGCAGGAGCCGCAACTGGCACGACTGGAATGACCCACATTCTGGGCAACCAATTTCAAGTCCACATCTTTTTCGGGCATGCCAGCTCCCGGCGGTGCTTTTTTATATTTGCCCGTGGTATCATGGCACACCAGGCAATCCATTTTTGTTTTATCGGTGAAATCAAATGACGCATCTTTCCATCCATACCCTGCATGACAGCTTGTGCAACGAGCCTCGTTGCTGATGGGGCTGATTCAGTAGTTGTTCAGGGCGGTGGTGCCCTTGCCGTGCATGATATCCTTTCGATGCCCTGTGGTATAAGGAGAGGGCCCTTTCCACAGCCAGTGGGCGGTTGTCAGCATGTCTTCTGCCTGGGTGTCATGGCACCGCAGACATTCTGCCGTCACCTGGAAGGGATCTGCATTGTCCGGCAAGTTCACCAGTTCTTTATGATCGGGAACATTCTGCAAATGACACCCTTTGCAGTCCACAGGCCCTTTGGCCTGTTCCTGGTGGCAGGCCATACATTGTTGATGGTATGCGGCCTTAAGGCCGATCCGCTCCGGATGATCCGGGTTAAAAGAGTCCTGATGGCAGGCAGAGCACCGTGTTGTTTCCAGGGCAGTGTCATCTTTTGGCCGGTAATGATGGCACTTGCTGCAATCGTTGGTGAGATTTGCATGCCGTTTGTGGGAAAACCGCACCGGCTCGTAATGGTCTTCTCTTTTTTTGATGATGGGACTGTCCAGCAGGAAATAGGTATCTGTCACATCTTGTATGGAGATGCCGGTATCCATAAGGGATATCCGCCGTGTAATCTGATCGTCATTCTTGTATTCTGTCACAAAGGGGACCACTTCCTTTGCCCGTTCCTTTGCCCGTTCCTGATCTGGTGCCTTCCAGACCTCTGCCACACAAAGGACAGGGGTCAAAATCAGGCAAGTCACCAGAAAAATAATGCGCTTTATCATGTTGAGACCTCCTTGGGTGCCTGTAAAACCGGCAGATATGTCACAGCAAATCGATAGATAAACATCAGCGTTGCAATGAGTCCCAGCGTGACCATCAGTTCTCCGGGTGCAGGGAAATAAACGTTTTCACTCAATGGCGGTTGGTATCCGACAATAAACACATTGATCCGGTTCAGCGCCACACCACCGACAATCAAAGACGCTGCTGTAAAAATACCGGTCCGGGAATGCCTGACCCGTTCAAAAAGCAGCATCACCCAGGGCATGATCACCCCGAACAGCAGTTCTATTACAAATGAATTGGTCTGATAATTCCCATCGAAAAGGTACACATAGGTCCCCCTGACAACCATGTCGCCAATTTTGAGCAGCAGGTAGATGCCCAGGAGAAAAATCGTCACCCGGGTTAACGGTGTCAGAATATTCATCTCGGCATCCAATTTGAATGAAGACGTGGCAATGGTTGTTTCAACCACCACCATTGGATACCCCACGGCAAAGGCGGATGTCAGGAACAAAAGGGGTAAAATGGGGGTGTACCACAACGGGTGAAGTTTGGTGGGTGCCACCAGCATGAGGGACCCCAGACTGGATTGATGCATACAGGACAGGACAACCCCGAGAATGATAAAGATCCACATGATTTTATCCAGGATGGCATCCCCGATTTTCAGTATCATATCCACCAGGCCATTCAATGCGGACAACAGACCCGGAAGGTTCACCCGGCCTTTAAACTGCTCTGCAATAATGGGAAAAAATTCGATGTATAACACATTCAGATACACCATGACACACATGGCCACTTCAAACAGAACCGAGTTGGTGTTCCAGTTCACCATGGGTTTCCATATGGCCCAGGACCGGCCGATATCCACTAAAAGCCCCAGGACAACAAAGGTATATCCCAGTACTGCCGTTAACAGTGCCGGCCGCGTAATGGGTTCGTAGAGATGTTTTCCAAGGATGTGCGCCAGGGCAGCCGTCGTAAACCCGCCGGCAGCAAGGGCAACACCGGTGGCCACATCCACGCCCACCCAGAGTCCCCAGGGCCGGGCATTGCTCAGATTGGTGACATACCCGATGCCGCCGGTAAATCTGGCAATAATAGAGATGGCCCCGGCAATCATAAACACCAGCATGACAAACACACCGGGGGTCCAGAATTTTTTATTTAAAGGACGTGCTCGCATCATGCCCCTCCTTTGTTTTGCTGCTTTTCAGCTGTTTTATTTGATTTGGACATGACCGCACCTAAAACGCCAAACAGTGCCAGGGGCGACCACAGATAGCTGAACAGCGAATGTTGTATGGTTTCAGACAGTTTGGGTGAGGGAGTGTCCGGTAACACCGGCAGATTCAAGCGATCAAAGGGTATCGCCGAAATGTAGAGCCATGATGTGCCGCCGACCTCCCGCTCACCATACACATGCTGGATATATTTGCCTGGATTGTCTTTCAGCTTTTTATTGGCCACTTTTAAAAGGGTTTCGCGTTTTCCAAATGTCAGCGCCTCTGTGGGACAGATGGTTGCACAGCCGGGGATCCCCCCGTCTTTGGATATCCTGTCATAACAAAAAGTACATTTCATCACCCGGGGGGTGATGGGATCATGATATTCATAGGCAGGAATTTCAAAGGGACAGGCCACCATACAATATCGGCAGCCAATGCATTTGCTTACATCATATCTGACCGTACCGGTCTCATCTTTGGTCAATGCACCGACAATGCAGGCAGATACACAGGCCGGGTCCTGACAATGCATGCACTGAACCTTGACAAAGGTTGGCAGGGGGTTGTCAAACGCATCCAGTTTGCCGGTAAAATACCGGTTGACCACTGTAAACGCTTTTTCATCCGGCCGCCGTTTTTTCTCAAAGATCGTACATTGGCAATTGGGCCGTTCCGGTGTGGGCAGACCATTCACCTCACTGCAGGCCTCCTCGCATTTGCGACAGCCAACGCACCGGGTCAGATCCACCAGACATCCATACGGATCCGGGGGGGCTTTAGATTCCCATGCGCTGGCAGATGACGGCAGTGCTGCCACAGAGGCACCGGCTGCTCCCATGAATTTAAAAAAATGTCGTCTCGTAAGTTTCATATCCTCTCCCATGAATAACCATCCATATCAATTGTACCTTCACCTTCCGGGGCGATAAAACCGATTTTAAACATAACTTGTCCGGGTCACTTGATCCTTATGATTATAACTTCGCGACCCTTTTTGTATGCCAAGACAAATGCCATCATCGGCCTCGTTCGTATATATCACCTCATCATTGGATCTTTTCACAATGATGATCAAATCCTTTACCACATCCCTGTCTGCCAGCATGACCTCTAATATTTCCCCTTTCTCCATGGATTTAAGGCGGCTTTTGCATTTGAGCAGATTCAGCGGTGAAATGACGCCCCTGAGATCCAATCTGATTTTTGATGTCATACCGACTCCCACCCTTAAACAATAAAATAATAAAAAGACCAGGGTTGCAACAGGCGTACCGTTGACACCCGACAGGTCTCCTGAAATCCCTATCTATCTGGTTTTATGTATAAAATATTCGGATTAAGTGGGGCCGGTTGACACTGGGAAAAATTGATAGTATTTAAATATATGTTTAAATGTGAGTCACATTTAAACGATTGTTTAAACACTTAAACAATTGTTAACGGAGGGCGTTAATGAATGAGCATGAGATGAATACGTTCTGGAAAAAAATTGTCAATACCATTAATGACGGATTGATGTTCATTGGGCCCGAAGGGTCCATTTTAATGGTCAATAAAGCCTTTGAAACCCTCACCGGATATACGTCAAAACAAGCCATCGGCATGTCCTGCGAGATGCTGGGGTGTGATGCCTGTGAACACACCCTTCAAACGAACAAACAATCGGCATGGTGCAAATTGTTTGAACCGGGCCAGCAGGATATGAAAAAATGCAGATGTCATGTGAAGTGCAAGGATGGCAGTTTTTTACCGGTGTTAAAAAATGCGTCCGTGCTGTGGGATGAAAACCAGACAGCCCTCGGCATTGTTGAAACGTTAACCGACATTTCCGAGTTGACCAAACTGGATGAAAAGGTCCATATCCTTTCCCGGCAATGCGACAGGGAAAATGATTTTCTCGGTATCGTGGGCAGATCGCCTGAAATGCAGCAGGTGTTTGACATGATTCGAAAAGCGGCGGACAGCAGAGCACCTGTCATCATTCTGGGGGAAAGCGGCACCGGAAAAGAACTGGTGGCAAATGCGATTCATTTATGCGGTTCCCGGAAGAACGGCCCATTTCTTCAGCTCAATTGCGCGGCATTGAATGACGCCGTCCTTGAAAGTGAATTGTTCGGCCATGCCAAAGGGGCTTTCACCGGTGCTTACAATAATCGTATCGGTCGATTTGAAGCGGCCAACAATGGTGATTTTTTCCTGGATGAAATTGGTGATATCCCCATGTCGATTCAGACCAAACTCTTGCGGGTTCTCGAGTCAGGACAATTTGAAAGAGTGGGGGATATCTCCCCCATCAAGGTGGACGTCCGCATTATTACCGCCACCAACAGGGATCTTGAGGAACTGATCGATAAAAATGAATTCCGACAGGATTTGCTGTTCAGGATTAATGTTATTCCCATCCACCTGCCGCCCTTGAGAAACAGGCGAGAAGATATCCCTTTGTTAATCCATTCGTTTATTCGTCACCTGAATATCCATACCGGCAAACACATCAACGGGTTAAGTCATGGTGCCATGGAAGCGGTCATGGATTACCGCTGGCCAGGCAATATCAGGGAACTGAAAAATGCCATGGAGTATGCGTTTGTCATAACAGACGGCCCGGCCATCCAGCAGGACCATTTACCCAGGAAAATCAGTGCGGCAAACCTCCCCATCTATTCCCCTGCCCCGCCCTTGCCCAAAAAAGATGCCGCGTTCAATGAAAAAGCGCAATTGATCGAAGCGCTCCAACAGACAAACGGCAACCAGACAAAGGCGGCAAAACTGCTGAAGATTAACAGGGTGACGGTCTGGAACCGGATGAGAAAATACGGACTTGACCTGAAAAAAGTGTTGTCCGTATGATCCTGATCCAGAGTTATTGATTTTTTAAACGGATTAACGCATCGGTTAACAATCCCTTAAACCGATCCAGTGTAATGGGATATGCCTGCATGGGGATGCCCATCCAGTCACAATAGTCAAGAAATTCTTCGGGTTTTTCCGCCATGTATTGATCCAGGTATCCGATACCATCAAGGACAATGGCCCCCCCGGTATGTCTTGGAAAGTTTTCATTGGCAAGGGCTTTATCCCACCCGTCAAAAACCTGTTTTTTAAATTTTACCCATCCCGGTGTCATAAACCATACGGGTTCACCACCGGCCAGTTCGTCTACAGCCTGTTTCATCTCCGCCTCACTGGCCAGCATTCCCATGCAATGGGAGGCTTCGATCCTGGAAACGTGCACACCTTGTTCCTCGATAATGTGTTTCATTAACCGGGTGGGATTGTCCGCATTCACATAGCAGTACTTGCCACCATAGACAACGATCACTCCCTTGGCAACTGCCTTGGCTTTATCGATAAATTTTATGAGCTGGGTTTCCAGTTCAGGAATATCCTGGTGAAGTCCCGGGGTTGTAAAAAAAATATGAGGGGTATCAAGAAACCCTTCTTTTACCAGGTAGTTGATTTCAGGGCTCAAGGTGCCACAGGATACGATTGCTGTCTCATTAAACGTTTGTTCTTCCAAGGTAATCTCCTCAATATCATTATTAATCCGAATCACTGTTCAATTCACCTTCAGGGATATCTTCACCTGGCCGCCAGGTTACAAATTCGGTTGTTAACAGCACATCGCCGGCAGCCACGGCTTTATCTGTCCAGACAATGCGAGTATTGCATTCCCAGACTTTTTTTCCCAGTTCGTTTTGTCTTTTCGATAAGGCCTTATCAGATTCATCTCTGCCGGCATGAACGGAAATAACTTTTTTTTGAGTTTGATCTAAATGATGATCATCATAAATTAATGCATACATGGCGGCCTCCTTATTGTTAGAAAATTGGCGGTGTTTTTAACCATTAACGGGGCAGAGTGCAGGCTATTATTGTCGCCTGCACGCTTAAGTTAACGGCATCAGTTACCCAGGGTATCTGCCATGGACTCTTTTTCAAGATGCTCATCCCATTTTTCTCCCCACAGATCAGGAACGGTTTCTTCAACCTGAACAATGGACTCCCAGCTGATCCCGATTTCCGTAAAAATATTTTTAAGATCTTCTTCACTGGGGGCCAGCCATAAACAATAGCGAACCCCTTTTTTGTCATTAAAATAGGTTCTAATCCAGGTGGCTGTTTCAACCTGGGCTAATTTTCTCCAATTGTCCTGCACCTCTTCACAATTGACGCCGGGGTTGTTATGAACCATCATATATTTATTGAGTTTTGTCATGATCCGTCTCCTTTTTTATCTGTTTTGTGTTTTTTTTAGTGCCCCAGCAAATGCGCATTTTAACAACTGAGTTAAAAAAGAGTAGATCAATAAGTATGCCAGGCAGTGGAAAATAGACTTCTATTTTTTATAACCATCTGTAATTAAAGATTAAATTTGATTTTATCCAATGAGGCTGAAAAAAAAATAACCGCTTGACAAGCCCGGGAACCGTTACCTATGATGATATCTGTTCAGGGTGGCGCCATGGGTGGCGCCGACAATCAACAAAAGGATACGGATATGCAGGACATACAAAGTGAAATACAAACCAATGAATTTGTCCGGTTACTGCTCGAATCCATTGGTGACGGGATATTTGTTCTGGATACCCACGGCAGGATCATCGCCTGGAATCCGGCCATGGAAAAGATTACCGGGTATTCAGTCGATGAGATAATGGGCAAAAGTTGTAGAGTTTTAAACTTCAGTCAGTGTTTTGATAAGGATTGCCCGGCGGGTATGGCAGACTGTGGTATTTTAAAATACGGAAAGGTCGACCCCACGGAATGCTTGCTGAGTCATAAGAACGGGCATGCGCTTTGTGTGACAAAGAATGCCCGGGTGATAAAAAATCAGGAACAAAAAGTCATTGGCATTGTGGAAGCGGTTACCGATTTAACAGAACTGAAAAATGCCCGGTTAAAAATGGAAGAGGCCACCCGCCGCCTGGGAGAATTGAATCGGCTGGGCGGCATTATTGCCAAAAGTCAGATCATGCAGAATGTCTTTACGTTTATCAAGGCTTCGGCCGCAAGTGATGCCACCATACTGATCCAGGGGGACAGCGGCACTGGAAAAGAACTGGTGGCCGGTGCCATTCATTCCATTGGTGAACGAAGGGACAAGCCCTTGATAATCGTAAATTGCAGCGCCCTGTCGGAATCCCTGCTTGAGAGTGAATTGTTCGGCCATGTAAAGGGCGCCTATACCGGTGCTGTCCGGGACCGTATCGGGCGGTTTGAGCAGGCTGACACGGGGACCATCTTTTTGGATGAAATCGGGGAGATCACGCCGTATATACAGGTAAAACTGCTACGGGTGCTGCAGCAAAAAGAAATAGAACGGGTGGGCGATACCCGAAAACGGAAAATTGATATTCGTATCATCACCGCCACCAACAAAGATCTTAAGTCCCTGGTAGATGCCGGCCGGTTTAGAGAAGATCTGTATTACCGGCTGAAAGTTTTTCCCATTTTTCTGCCGCCCTTGAGAAACAGGCGAGAAGATATCCCCCTTCTGGTCAACCATTTCATTCGAATAAACAATGAAAAATCCGTGATGAAAGCCAAAGGCATCTCAAAATCCGCTCTAAAGGTATTGATGGAGTATGCCTGGCCGGGTAACATAAGAGAGCTGGCCAATGCCATTGAGCATGCCTTTGTGTTATGTTCAGACCGCCAAATTGATGTAGACGACCTTCCCCTGGAAATCAGGGAACCGCAATCGATCTGCCGGCCGGTTGAACCCGCGTATCAACCGGCCCCGGGGACACCTGTTCAGGCCAGAGTACCGTTGACCCGGGAAAAATTAATTGAACTGCTCCATGACAGCGGCTGGAACAAGGCTGAGGTTGCCAGACGCGCAGGATTGAGCCGGGCATCCATATGGAAATATATGAAAAAGTGGAATATCCCCCAAAAAAAATCCGGGGCAGCTAGTGACGGTAATTAAGCTGCCCCGGATAACGGTGAGGTGGTTCATCAGATTTTGGAGGTAAGTAAATGCCTTTACTTGCATCTGATAACACAAAAGTATGTTGCATACTCTGTGCCAGACAAATTTTATATCTATCCATAATTCTATTTTTCCCCATCTGCCCCGGTGACGTAAAAAGAGTTCCATAAAAAAACCTTTCCTAAAATTTTATTGTGTCATTGAAAGTAACGGTTATCGGAATAAGTACCGCAACCGTAACGTTACCCCCTCCCTTTTGGTAACGATTTAACACTCCCAGCTTTTTTTGATCCTTATCTTTAAATTTTAGATATCCTTTATCAACAGGTGTCTTGAGTTATTCATGCCCTGGTGTTGGTGATTTTTAACCGTTTGGCACCAACCTTGCTCTAAGCAGTTTCTAACAGAAAAACACCGTATCTTCACAAGAGTGACAGATGCCATCATAAACCCTAACGGAGGATAAAAAAATGACAGATCTTAATTCATTAGACGCAGCAGATCAGGTTGACGCAAGGGGCAGTGCATGTCCGGGACCCCTTCTTGAAGCAAAAAAAGGCATCGGCAAAGTCCAGGTGGGTCAGATCATTGAAATCCTTTCCAATGACAGCGGCACCAGAACGGATATTCCGGCCTGGGCCGGGAAAGTTGGACATGAGTACCTTGGATTTCTTGAAGCCGACGGATATGACCGGCATTTTGTAACCCGAAAAAAATAGGCAGGTGATGATGTCACCCCAGGCAGAAAAAGAAGACAACAAAATTTTAATCCTTGCCACAGAAACCTGTGCCTATCCCGGTGCAGATTCCGTGGGCCAGGCCCATTCCCCCTACCCTGCCAATACGTATATTTTAAGGGTAAGGGCACCGGTATTGTTTCCTGAATCTTTTTATTTTGACTGCTTTAAAAAAGGCATCAGTGGCATCATTATCATGTCCTGTGGTGAAGAATGCCCCTATGACGGTGCCTATAAGGCCCTGGCAAAACGGCTGGATGCGGTTTACAAAAAAATGAAGGAAATGGCGATTGATTTAAGACGTCTTCGCCTGACAGCGATCTGTACCGTTTGTAACCGGGCCTTTTTAAAAGAAGTAAATGATATGGATAAGTCGGTGCGGGAACTGGGTCCCCCTTTAGTTAACCCATCACTTTAGCAACAGACAACTCATGGGTTCACTGCCCCGAAGTGATGGCAGTGAACCCGGACAACAGATCTTTTATGGAGGATTTAATGGTCTCCCCAGATATTAAAAAGTTTGACACGCTTGTTGTGGGTGGCGGCATTGCGGGATTGCAGGCAGCTTTGGATCTTGGTGATCAGGGATATACCGTGGCAGTGGTGGAAAAAGATGCATCCATTGGCGGCAAAATGATCCGGCTGTCAAAAGTGTTTCCCACGCTTGACTGCGCCAGTTGTATTACCACCCCTAAAATGTCAGCTGCAGCACACCATGAAAACATCACCCTGTTTACCTATTGCGACCTGGTCTCCCTGGATACAGATGAATCCGCAAACGGGTCGGGCATAAACTGCCGCATCATTCAGCGGCCACGATATGTTGACCCGGTAAAGTGTATTGGATGCCGGCAATGCGAGTATATCTGCCCGGTCCATGTGCCGGATATGGAACAAGGCGGGTTAAGTGCCAAACGAGCGATATCCATCCCTTTTTCAAATGCCATACCCCAACTGCCCATACTGGATATTGAGCACTGCATGCTGTGCGGCCAATGTGAAAAGGTCTGCCCCACCAATGCCATTGATTATTTTCAGCAACCCGAAGACATGATGCTTTCCGCAAACACGGCCATCGTTACCACAGGGTTTGAGTTATTGCCCGTGAAGACGTTTGTTCAATACGGCAATGGGTCCATCCCCAATGTGGTTGATGCGTTACAGATGGAAAGACTGCTGGCCCCCCATGGCCCTTATAACAGGGTAATACGGCCGTCAGACGGCATGGAACCCGATTCCATCGCCTATGTTCAATGTGCCGGTTCAAGAGACAAAAGCCACGGGGTACCCTACTGCTCAAGGGTGTGCTGTATGTATGCCATAAAACAGGCCATGCTGCTGTCCGGGTCCCTGCCCCTGGCGGATATCACGATTTATTACATGGATATCCGGGCCTTTGGAAAGGGGTATGAACAATTTTATCAAAATGCAAAAGCCATGGGCATTGAGTTTGTCAAAGCCAAGGTGGCCCGGATTGACCAGGGGGATAATGGCAGTGCCACCGTTCGGTATGAACGACAGGACGGGTCGGGTACGGCAAGCCAGGACCATGATCTGGTGGTGCTTTCCATGGGGGTTGTTCCGGGCTGGAATCCAGAGCCCATCTGCGCTGTTTCAAAAAGTACCGATCACTTCATCACCTCGATAAAACCCAAAATATCCCCGGTCCTCACCAGTATAAATGGTGTGTTCGTGGCCGGTGCAGCAGCAGGCCCCAAAGATATCGTGGACACCATTACAGAATCGGGCTCTGCAGCCATGGAAGCTGCCAAATTCATGTCCAACAGCCCCAGGGGGAATTAAAAATGGAAGAAAAAAAGAATAAAGTCGGTGTCTATATCTGCTATTGCGGGGGCAATATCTCGGATCATGTAGATGTGGAAGAGGTCCGAAACAGGGCCTTGAAACTACCGGATGTGACCGTGGCCCGAACCAACATGTTCATGTGTTCCGATCCCGGCCAGGAAATGATTATCGAGGATCTGAAAAGCGGCAAAATTGATCGGGTGGTGGTGGCATCCTGTGCCCCAAGCCTCCATGAAACCACTTTCAGGGGAGCCATTGAACGGGCGGGATCCAACCCTTTTATTTACGAGCATGCCAATATCCGGGAACAGGTCAGCTGGGTGCACCATGGCGATCCTGCCACGGATAAGGCGGCCATCCTTATCGCTTCTGCCACGGCCAAGGCAAAACATCTCAAACCCCTTGCCCCCATCCATGTGGATGCCAAACGTCATGCAACGGTTATCGGCGGCGGTATTGCAGGTATCAAAACCGCATTGGATATTGCAGGTCAGGGAATTGATGTCACCCTTATTGAACGATCGCCCCTTCTAGGGGGACAGCTCAACTCCCTGGGACAACTTGCTCCATACGGAGATCATGCATCAGACATCCTCAAAGAATTGATAGACCAGGTGACGGGTCATACCGCTATCACCATTCATACCAATACCAAGGTAGAAGCGGTCAGCGGATATGTGGGCAATTTCAGCCTGAATCTTTTGAAAAAATCAGATCCTGAAAATATCCCATTGACCCTGGATACCGGTGCCATTGTCATGGCAACCGGATCGGTCTCCTATACCCCTTTTAAGGGCGAGTACGGGTTTGGTCAGTACGAATCCGTCATCACCCTTCCGGAGTTGATTCGGCTTTTAAAAGCCAATACATCATCAAGGTCTATGCTTGAAGTGAACGGAAAACCCATTAAAAACATGGTCATGATTCATTGTGTGGGCAGCCGGCAGATCCCGGGCATTCATCCGCCCAAAGAAAACGGCACCCTCAATGAATATTGTTCCAGGACGTGTTGTTCCGCCATGTTGAATGCCGCCAACCAGATCCGGGAAACCTTTCCTGAAACCAGTATTTATGAAATGTACAGGGATATCCGGACCTATGGCCGGGGACAGGAAGAGTTGTATATGCAAGCATCAGCCAACAAGGTTGTTTTCATGCGGTATGAGGCGGATGAACCGCCGGAAGTCAGCAAAAATGATGATCCTGATTATCCTTTGCAGGTCAGGATTAAAGATGGGTTGACCTTTAATGAATCCCTGACGGTTCCGGCGGACCTGGTGGTGCTGGCCACGGGCATTGAGCCCAATGATGTGACGAATCTGGCCTCACAAATGAAACTTCCCATTGGAACCGATCGGTTTCTTCTGGAAGTTCATCCCAAACTCAGGCCGGTGGAATTCCCCATCACCGGCATTTTTCTGGCCGGTACCTGCCAGGCCCCCATGGATTCAGGGGAAGCCTGCAATGCCGCCGGTGCAGCAGCCGTCAAAGCATCTGCCCTGTTGAGCAAAGGGTATATTGAGCTGGATCCGTTTGTGGCGGAAGTGGACACGGATAAATGCCAGGGACATGGCGCCTGTGTAGAGGCCTGTATTAAAGAAGGAGCCTTGACCCTTATGGAAGTTATCAACCCGGACGGCAACCCCGTCAAACAGGCCCAGGTAACGCCTGCCATGTGTCTGGGGTGCGGGGCCTGTGCTGCCGTCTGTCCCGAAGGCGCCATTGATATCAATGGATGGGCGTTAAAACAATATGAAGATATGGTGGATGCCATTGTCTCAGATAGCGTTGCGGTCTGATCTTTTCACAACACTTCTTTTAAGAGGAAATCACACTATGGAAACCATGGATACCGATAAAGCGGCAAAAAAAGCAGCCATGAAAGACTTGCGTGCCCAGAGAAAAGACTTGATCGAAGCGGCATCTTTGCAAATGAAGAAACAGAAAAAGGATATCAAGGCCATTGAAGCGTTTTTAACCGGCCGGGCGGCCACCATCCCTGATATCGCCCAGGGGATCGGACTGCCCACGGACAAAACCCTCTGGTATATTGCCAGCCTGAAAAAATACGGCCGGATTGTGGAAGGCAGTAAAGCGGGTGCTTTTTTTAATTACGCTCTGAATGAACCGGCGAACAACACAGAACAAGAAGAGGTGTGATATGAGCTCAGTCAACCTGGCGTTTGCAAAAGAATTAAAAGCATACAGTGAAGATACCGCGCTTGAGTGTTTTAACTGCGGAACATGTTCCGCTATCTGCCCCCTTGTCCATGATAATTTTCCCAGGAGAATGATCCGGTATATCCAGGTGGGGGCAAAGGATAAAATACTTGAAAATGCCAACGACCTCTGGCGTTGCCTTCACTGCGGGTTGTGTACCCACACCTGCCCGAGACAGGCAGATCCGGGTGAAATTATTCTGGGGTTGAAACGATTTGTTGTTGCCAACTGGAGGGCTTGAAAAATGTTTAATCCGAAAGAAATCATCCACATCCTGGCCAATAATGTCCGACAAACCCAAAGCCCATTTGGGATCCCCAAGTTCATGGCAAACACATGGTTCAAAGACCTTGCCCTGCCGGAAAAAGGGGAATATCTGTTGTTCACAGGATTGATGTACCAGTTCGCCCCGTATATTGAAACGTCCACTCAATACCTGGAAAAATATGAGGACACCCCCATGGCAGACTATTTGAAATATGCCAAATATGTTCCTGCCTATCTTTCCGGTATCGGGCTTGCCCTGATGACCCCGGGAAAAGAGAAAAAAAAGGCGAGGCAACCCCTTAAAAACATCGCCTTTCTGCTGGAACAATCCAAGGTGGATTTTTGTTACCGACCTGATCTGGATCATTATTCGGGCATACTGCTCTATGATATGGGAGACCAGGCAGGCTTTGTGGCCCATGCGAAAAAAGTGGCCCACCGCCTTCAGCAGGCAGGGATAAAAAAAATTATTACCATAGATCCTCACACAGCCTATGCATTAAAGGAACTCTTTCCTAAATATACCGGCATCCAGTTTGAGGTCACCCCTTATTTTGAATTGCTGGATCTCGACCCCAAAGACTGCGGTATTGAGGTCACCCTCCATGACCCGTGTTTCTTTGGCAGATATCTTCACGTGTCGGATATCCCCAGAAAAGTGCTGTCAAATCTGGGGATACAAACATCAAAGATCAGGAATCAGGGCGAATTTACCAGTTGTTGCGGTGGACCGGCCGAATCCATTTCTCCCGCGCTTTCCAATGACATCATGGACAAGCGAGTCAAAGAACTTGAAACGACCGGAAAGCCGATTATTGCCTATTGTCCCATTTGTCTTGGAAACCTGAAAAAATCCGGGGCCAATGTTGAGGATTTATCCAGTTTGCTTGTCAGACATGCTTGATTGTCACCTAGTGTTTAAACTATTTATTTAAAGGAGAATACAATGCCTGAAAAAGTAGAAAAAATCGTTTATTATTGTACCCATGGGGGAGAAGACGCTGAAAAGGCATCCATCTGTTTTGCAATGGCAGGCGCTGCCGTTGCCCTTGATCTTGACACCACCGTCGCCCTCCAGGGCAGTGCCGTCTACCTGGCCCAAAAAGGATATACAGATCATGTCCCCCAGGCAGGGGGATTTTCACCGTTGTCCAAGATGATCAGTGATTTCAGGGAACTGGGGGGAAAACTGCTGGTGTGCAAACCCTGCATAGCAGAAAGAAACATAGAGGAAACAGATCTTATTGATGGTGCCGAGATCACCGCTGCCGGTACGCTAAATTTACTGGCCCTGGAATCTGATGCCCATCTGGTTTATTAAATTTTCTTTTAAGCATATTTAATAAAGGGAAGAAAATGAAACAATCATCCATTAACAAAGTGCCCCAAAGGATAACCGATCTTATCGGCCTGATGAATACGGGTGAGAACATTACCTGCGAAACGGTTTTTGAAATTGTCCCGGTGGATTTTGCCCATGGCAACATCGCCTTTCAAGCATATATTTTTCTGTGCAAATTTTCCGGGATTGTTGGGTCCAGCCCCTATTTTTTCAGGAAATGTTATGCCAGAGGATGTCCCAACAATCTTTGTCCCCATGTATCCCAGGCGGTGATGATTGCCAACCGGTATTTGAAAAGAGATTATAAACGGCTGTTGGATGCGGGAATCGTTTTGGCAGAAAATTTTTTCAGCCTTGAGGACATGATGGTCAAATACGAAGGGATTGAATTGGAAAAAAATGCTGACACCGGCGGTATTCTAACCCTTCATGATTATATCAACATTGCAAAAGAAGGAAACCGTGTGGACATTCAAATTGATCTTGAAATCATTCCAGCGGTTGAACATTTTGCCCATCAAAAAAATAAACAGACCTTTCTCATGGGAGATTTCGCCATTACCACCCTTGGACGAACCAGTTCTTTCCAACGGTGCTTTTCCTGTTTTCAAACCGATCATGAATTCCGGGAAAAACCGGGGGCCATAACCACTGCCAATGATCGGTTAACCCTTTTGTACAGTGAATTTGATGATGCAATGATTCATTATCAAGCCTGTTTTTTTAATAAGGAGAAATAACGTGCATGCCACCATTCAAAAACCCATAAATGAAATAGTGCGTCATATCCAACCTGGCGAACGCGTCTTTGTTGTTGGTTGCAATAATTGTGCATGGAAATGCCATTCCGGAGGTGAAGATGAAACCCGCATGATGGCCAAACGGTTGTCTGACAGGGGGATTGAAGTGTCCGGCTATACCGTGCCGGGGCCCCAGGGCATGTCTTTGTGCAAATTATCCCACACCCGTAAAGTCTTGATGGAAGAGTATGCGGATCAGGTTAACGCATCAGATTCTTTTTTAATCCTGGGGTGTGGACAAGGGGTTCACACCGTGATCGATGCCACGGACGGCGGAATGGTCCATCCCGGGTGCGATACGATTTTTGGTGGAGAAACTGTTTCAGATACAGAGATCGAAGAATTCTGTTCCCTTTGCGGCGATTGTATTATTGAATTCACCGGGGGGCTTTGCCCCATGACCCTTTGCGCCAAACAATTGTTGAACGGTCCGTGTGGTGGTGCGGAAAACGGTCACTGTGAAGTGGATCCGGACCGTCCCTGCGGCTGGATACTGATTTATGATCGTTTGAAGAAACTGGGGCGCCTGGACCTTCTGGATCCTTACCAGCCGGCGAAAAACAATTCAAAATGGAGCCGTCCCCGGACCCTCAAGGTCAGTCCGACGGAAGCCACGTTCTGTTCTGCCGGTGGCAGCGTTACCGTCAGTAACCAGGATTAATCCGCCCAGGGGGGATGTTCATCCCCCTCCCCCAGGACAACCGTTTAATTTTTAAGGAGTTACCAATGAAGCTGACAACCTTATTTGACAAAGGCGAGTTTGTTATCACCGGTGAAGTCGGACCCATTAAAGGGGCCATTCACAGAGATAAAAGTATTGAACCCAGCTGTGCCATTGAAGCCCTTCAACTGCAGCAGCATGTGCATGCGGTAAATGTCACCGATAACCAGTCTGCTGTCATGAGACTGGGGTCTCTTGCCGCCAGTGTGCGGTTAAAAACAAATGGCATCGAACCGGTCTATCAACTCACCTGCCGGGACCGGAATCGGCTGGCATTGCAGTCTGATCTGCTCACAGCCTATTCTTTGGGCATCGACAATGTTCTGTTGTTGACCGGGGACCATATCCAACTGGGGGATCACAAGGAGGCCAAACCCGTGTTTGACCTTGATTCGGTGCAATTGATCGAAATGGCAAAAGGTCTTAAACGGGGCTATGATATTTCAGGCAACCGCATTGAAAATTATCTGGATATGGCCTTTGGCGCAGTGGTCAATCCCAATTTTGATCCCATTGACCTGCAGGTGATGAAAATGAAGAAAAAAATTGATGCCGGAGCGCAATTTTTTCAAACCCAGGCGGTGTATGATGTCAAGATGTTTGAAGCCTTTATGAACAAAGCCCAGCAATTCAACTGCCCCATACAAGTCGGGGTCGTTATCTTGAAATCTCCACAAATGGGACGGTTTATGAACAAAAATGTCTCCGGTATCCATGTTCCCAAGGATTGGATTGATGAAATCGGATCTGTTGACAAGCAAGACCGGAAGAAAAAGGCTGCCGAAATGGCCGGCCGGTTTATAGAAGAAACCAAAGCCATGGTCCAGGGTGTCCATATCATGCCCCTGGGGTGGACAGATATTGTACCGGATATTTTAGAACATGCTCACGTCAATTAATTTTTAAATTTTTACCCATTGAATCTGGGGGATTTTCGTCCCCCAAGTTCAAGCGATCAAACCCTTTGGGCCCTTTCCCCTTTTTATCTTGGTTTATCCATCAGCTGGATTCGGTTTCTTGTAACGGTATGCGGTTAATATTTCATCCAGGTCTGAAGTAATTTTCCTCACAGCCCTTGAAAATTCGTGATCAAATGCCTTGTTTTCCCCGGGTGTGAATTTTGTAAAATCAATCAGATGAAATTTTTTCACCAGATTAAGCAGAGCAAGGATACTGGTCTCAGCAACGCTATGGATGGCCGAATCTCTCATTTTTTTGTCGTCAGCGGTTTTACCTGCCTCAGTCAGGCCTTTGCACAGGGTATCTGCATCTTCCTGGAAACGATGGTGCAAGACCTCGTAAATCATTAAAAACAAGGCGTCAACCCGATTGGTTTTGATCAATGTGGGGCGATGGAAAAAAGAAAAGTTTTCATCCACACTCACATCTGCTTTATCAAGATATTCCGTTTTTTCAAACCAGTTCAAAGTATACGCCAGGTAATCTTTTCGCTGCCACTTGTCTTTTTCCCAGATATGGGCCCGGATGGCTTTTGTCAATTCCGAGATACAGACATCATGGGTGGGATAATCAAAGGTTCCCAAAAGGGCACCGGACTGGAAAATTTCCATGCCGGGTCGATGGGCATGTTCTGAAATCTCTACACAAACGATCCGGTTTTCCTTGCCCGGTCTCAGGATGATGATTTTATAGGATGGTTTGCCCTCTTCAACACGCACCAGCTCTTCTGCGGAATCGGGTGGAATAATGGCATCGGCAACAACCGGGGGTAAAAAGGCAGCCAAAAGACCCGGGCTCAGGTCCACTTTTTCCAGGGCCGCCTTGAATACGGGCAGATCCTGTTCTTCCAGGGGACGAACAGGTGTCAGTTTTCCTTTTTCCAGATGGGGGGCAAACAGGTCCATGACCGCTTCAAGACCGGCTTGCCAATAGGCGCTCCTGGGATCTTTTTTTTCATCAATCCATTGTTTTGCTTTTGTTGCCATTGGGTTCATTCAACCGATCTCCTTCTTTAAATTTCCATATATCAAACCCGGGACAGGCAAATATATTGTCTTTTTGTCCATGGGCATTTTAATTCACACCACAATAGTTTAAAATCAGCATTACCCTTTTGTTGTCAACCTATTTTCCACACATGGGGGATCGGTACGGATAACTGATCTGGATAATATTGACGTTTTATTTGTTATTTTAATGGGTTGTTTGCGCATAGGTGTGTAGTCAATTACCGATTTTTGTCTTCTTTTTTGCATTTCCCGTTTAATTTTGATTGCTATCAATTGATTAAACGGGAAAAGGCGTTATACTATTTAGGTTAACGGTAGAACAAACCCATTAGTAATGATACGAAAGGATATATCATGCCGATTTTTGAGTATACATGCAATCAATGTAAAAAGGACTTTGAAAAACTGGTTTTTGCCGGTGAAGACAAAAATATTTCCTGCCCAAACTGCACCAGCAAGGATGTGATAAAAAAAATGAGTGCCACAAGTTTTATGGGGGCCAGTATGGGAAAGTGTGCCACAACGTTTCCCAAGGGCGCTTCATGAGCGGGTTAAAACTTTCCTTCAGTTTGAAGGTTGCAAGAACATGAACTTCAGGACAACCCAACCGTTTATGAGTCCTATGTTTTTAAAAAATATCGGGTTGCTGCCGAACAAGGTTTCCCACCGCCGCTCCAGAAACAACAATCCCCTGCCCCACCGGGATCTTAACCGTTTATTGAGGACCTTTTCAAAAACAGGTCTTCAACATTCTCTATGTTACACAAGGAAAAATCCATATGGTACAAGAAATATGCCCTGAGTTGTTCTGCATTGAGGTGCCCCTGCCTGACAGCCCGCTCAAAACCCTGAATTCCTATGTTGTCCGCACGCCTGATCGTAGTTTGATTATTGATACCGGTTTCAACCACAAGGTATGTCTGGAAGCCATGACCAAGGGGTTGAACACCCTGGGGATAAACCTGGCAAAGACAGATATTTTTGTTACCCATTTTCACGCAGACCATTTCAGCCTGGTTCCCAAATTAAGGACCCCCACCACCCGTGTATATTTTAATCGACTGGAAGCCGAGATTTTGGAAAACTGGCAAGGATTCGGCCCCATGCTGAAAAATGCCGATCGGCATGGATTCCCCAAAGGCAAGCTGAAAGCTGCCCTGGAATCCCATCCAGGCAGTAAATTCGGAGCGGACTGGGCCCCGGAGTTGAATATTCTGTCCGAAGGCCAGACCCTGACCTATGGTGATTACACCTTCACCTGTGTTGAAACGCCGGGACATACACTGGGCCATCTTTGCCTGTATGATGTGGCAAATAAAATTTTTGTCTCAGGGGATCATGTGCTCATTGACATTACACCGAATATCCAGGGGTGGATGGATCATGAAAATCCGTTAATGCGGTATATGGAGAGTCTCAAAAAAGTCCGGAATTTTGATGTAAAATTTGTTTTGCCGGGTCACCGACGTCGTTTTACAGATCTGGCATCCCGGGTGGATGAGTTGATATCCCACCACGAGGATCGGTTGAATGAAATCCGCAACATTCTTGACCAGGGACCTGGAACGGCTTATGAAACCGCCGCCCGGATGACCTGGGACATCAAAGCGGCAACCTGGGATGATTTTCCCGTTGCCCAGCAGTGGTTTGCAACCGGGGAAGCATTGTCCCATCTGCGGTATCTTGAAGCAAATGAAGAGATTCATCAGCACGTCATTGACCAGCATGTTCGGTTTGTACTGCCTGAAACGATTTCTCGTTAATCACCCAACTTTCGGTGTTCAGCTTTAATGGACCGGTTCAACCGATTGTTTTTTTGTGCCACAGCTTCTTTGAGTGTTGCCATTGCAGCCTCCTGTCAATTTAATATTTTTTTTGTGAGGTCATAAAACAAAACCGATTGTTTGTTGGCAAATATTTCTGCCATGAAATTCACCATTTCCGGAACCATTTTTCCACCCCAACCGGCCTTATAAAAACAAAGGGACAATAAAAAAACAATTGAAATGTATAAAAAACTTATTAAACGCCAACCTGCCTACTGGGCAGGTTATGCTTGCCTGGCAGTCTTTTACAGTGCTTTAGGAGAGAAAAAAAGGCAAAAATGGCGGTAAAGAAACGTCTGATTTTATTTCCTGATGATCCAATAAAAAATTCATCAATGGTTCAAAATCAAAAATGTTCATTGACATCTTATATAAAAACCCTTAAATGGAATCATTGATGCTTTGATTCAGCTGCAATATCAAATGTCGGGCGGTTAACTCAGCGGGAGAGTGCTACCTTCACACGGTAGAAGTCACAAGTTCAATCCTTGTACCGCCCACCACTTAAAATTTTACTTTTTTTTCACGTCTATTTCATTCAGTCTGTCATATTCTGTGCCCATTATAAACACGAAGAAGTCTGAACACCTGGACAAAAAAAGGATGGAAAAATGAAGATGTCAAAGCGATCACACACAGTATTCGCAATACAGATCCTAAATATGAGATCATTATCAATTCTGCTGATTATTATGATTCTGGAGGAAACCTTCTAAAAAACTATGTGGAACAACCTATAAAATTAAAAACCCTTGCCTCAATTCGCTATGTTATTTAAAGTAAAGATAAAACCGGAGGGTCTGGTATAAAATTTATTGTGAGATGGGAATCCAAGGAACATGTAAATTTACCAATAATAGAAGCAATAATGATCCGTACACAAGGGCTTTCTTTTACATCCCAAGCCGCCCTTTTAGAGGATAGGCCCCTATGGCTTGTAATGCCATCCTATACATAAGGAAAATAATGATCATCTCAATAATTTTAAAAAAAATTACGCGTGCTTTTACTGATCTTTTGCCAATTATTCTGGTGATTGCTTTTTTTCAGATTGTTGTCTTAAAACAATCATTACCACAAATGGGAGATGTCCTTTTTGGTGCTTTTCTTGTCGTGACCGGTCTTACCCTGTTTGTTGAGGGACTTGAAATGGGTTTGTTTCCCATTGGTGAGTCAATGGCTCATGCCCTGGCCAGGAAGGGAAGTCTTTTCTGGCTGCTTTGTTTTTCCTTTGCTTTAGGGTTCTCAACCACTGTGGCAGAGCCTGCGCTCATAGCCGTGGCCTGGGAAGCAGCAGAAATTGCCAGTCAGGGAGGCCTTATTGACCCAAGTCAAGAATCTTTAAACAACTATGCCCTTGGACTACGCATGTCTGTTGCCTTTTCAGTGGGACTTGCAATCCTTATCGGTGTCTTACGCATTCTCCGTGGTTGGCCCATTCATTATCTGATCATCAGCGGATATGTCCTTGTTATGCTGATGACCATTATTGCTCCCAAAGAAATTATTGGCATCGCCTATGATGCTGGCGGCGTCACCACGTCCACCATCACCGTACCTCTGGTTGCAGCTCTTGGCGTAGGTTTGGCCTCATCCATCAGAGGAAGAAGCCCTCTTGTGGATGGATTTGGACTCATCGCTTTTGCTTCTCTTCTCCCCATGATTTTCGTTATGGGGTATGGATTAATTCTTTTCGGATAAAAAGGAGCCTGTATTCGTGGACTTCATATATGATTTCAGCAAAATATTGATAGCAACATGTAGAGATGTATTGCCGATTATTATTCTTATTGTCAGTTTTCAGCTCCTGGTGTTGCGACAGCCAATCCCTCATCTGCGTCGTCTTATTGTGGGTGGGGTCTATGTTGTCATTGGACTTGCCCTGTTTCTGGCAGGACTTGAAAAAGCACTTTTCCCTCTTGGGAATATTATGGCGACGCAGTTGTCGGATCCGGCCTTTATTTATGGTCCGGGAGAAATAGTTACCCAGGCGGACTGGACGAAATATGGATGGGTCTATCTGTTTGCAGCCATGATCGGTTTTGCAACCACCATTGCTGAGCCATCTCTTATTGCAGTGGCTTTTAAAGCCAACGAGGTATCTGCCGGGACTATCAAGCAATGGGGGTTAAGAATCACAGTTGCTATAGGTGTTGCTTTTGGAATCAGCCTTGGAACGTTTCGGATTGTCACAGGCACCCCACTTTATATGTACATTCTTGTGGGCTATATGATTGTTATTGTACAAACCATCTTTGCCCCCAAAAATATTATTGCCCTTGCATATGATTCAGGTGGTGTAACAACCTCAACAGTTACAGTACCTCTGGTAGCCGCGCTTGGCCTTGGATTGTCTGCCACCGTACCTGGACGAAATCCGGCTTTGGACGGTTTTGGGCTCATCGCTTTTGCCAGCCTCTTTCCAATTATAGCCGTTATGGGGTATGCTCAGTTAATGAATTGGTCAACTCAACGCAAAATTAAATACATGGAGAAAAAAAATGCTCTTTAAACTTATATTAGCCTCGGTAAAGACGGATATCACCGATAAGGTTGTTGATGCCGCGAAAGGGGCAGGGGCCACCGGGGCAACGATCATACCTGCCAGAGGAACCGGTATTCATGAGGCAAAAACTTTTTTCGGTCTCACCCTGGAGGTACAAACCGACATTATCATGTTCCTTGTTGAAGAGCATATTATTACTAAAATTCTGGACTCAATAAAACAAGCGGGGGAATTCCATAAGCCTGGCACAGGCATTGCTTTTGTGCTTCCGGTTGAACATGTTGTGGGCCTGGAAAGTCAGATGGAAAAATTCAAACAAGAGGTTCGGAAAAATTATTTTTAAACACTGCTTTTTTATAAAAGGAAATAGGTATGGAAACAGACAATACTAAAATCGTTCGCACAAGGGACGTGATGAACAAGCAGATTTTGACCGTTGACGGTATGGCTACAGCCAGGGAAGCTGCTGCCATCATGCGTTCTGAAAGAGTGTTCTCTCTTCTTGTCACGAAAAGGCATGAGAATGATGCCTGGGGTATACTGGTTGTTCAGGATTTTGTTAAAGGGGTGATAATACCGGGTCGCTCCCCTGACGATGTGAATGTCTATGAAATCATGACAAAACCGATTATCACCGTTCCGGCGGATATGGATATTCGCTATGCCGCCCGTTTGATTTATCGTGCCGGTATCCGAAGAGCACCGGTTGAGGATAAAGGGGAAATTGTCGGGATGATTTCTCTATCCTCTTTGATTCTAGATAATGATCTTTTTTAAACCTGAATAATGGAATTTATCAATACTGAAAAATAATCCGATCAGATTACGTCTATTTAGACAAAGACATATAACCCATTTTAAAATAGCAAAAGCGGGTTACACTTATAATTGAGGTCCAGAAAACTTATCAATAGAGGCGCTGGATTCTTTCTTCTGATGGGCGTGATATATATTCACACGTCCAAATTCAGCCGGCTCGCCCAAATCAGGGATCGTAAAACTATCGAGTTCTGCAATCTTTCGATAAAAAGGGGCGTTAAACTGTTTAACCCTGGAGTCCGCCACAAGAACTTCAGGCGCCCGTGCAGTAAATTGATCGAGCAACGTCAGATTTTTCCTGTCATACAGCACATCTGCGGCTAAAATAATGTCCAGCTCTTCTGCACAGGCTTCCCAGTCTTCAATGACGTCAACCGAAACTGAATTAAATTGACAGTTAAGCGTTGTTGCATGAACTGCATATGGATCTATATCACAGGCCCAAACTTTTGCCGCCCCTGTTTTCGAAGCGGCGATGGCTGCCACCCCGGAGCCGCAGCCAAAGTCCAACACGCGTTTACCCTTGATTAACTGTGGATTGTCTAACAGGTATCGCGCCATAGCCTGGCCACTTGCCCAGCAAAATACCCAAAACAGCGGTTCCGCCATCAAACGCAGCCCCTGTTCCCTGCTCAATTCGTGTTCGGGATAATCCGGATTCAATAGATACAGTGATATGTCATCTCGTTGGGGGAGAACCGTGGTTTCAACCCGCCCTTCCGGTATAAAATCTGAAATTATTTTTGTAAGGGTTTTTTCTATCATCTTTTTTATTTAAAATTCCTTGAAAATTCTGGCAAGGGGGTGGCCTTTGGCATCTATGAGAAGATCATTAAAATACCCATAGGCAGTCTGGGAAGCCTCATAGTCTGCTTTTACAAGCCTCTCCTGTACCCGGTCCAAAAGGGGTTTTGCCTGATCCGGTTCAGCCTTCTCTTCTGCCAGATGAGTAAAGGAATGCAAAAGGATCTTTGTTACATCCCATTTGCGGGCCAGCCATTTTGCATTTTTTACAAGTTTTGTTTCCGCTGAACTGTCATTTTGAAGGTCTTTGGGTTCCACATGGATAAAGGCAACCACCACTTTTTTGTGCTCCTCCGGTAAAGCAGCAGGAACATTTTTCAGGGTTTTTAATGTCGGTGTCCAGGCAAATTTTTCACAATACCAGAATAATACTCTCACGATGTCACCTTATTTTTATGTCAAAGATATCATTACTATTACTGCATACAAGTTTAAAAAAAATTAATCAATTTATATTAATGTTGACCAAGAAAATAATAAATGTTAATTGATAATTATTATTATTTAAAAAAAGAGACATCAATTGGCAGACCATAAAAAAAGAGATGAAATCATTATTCGGAAATTAAGGGATAATGGCCACAAGATAACACCTCAGCGGATGGCTATCGTTAAAATTCTTGCCAAAAGTTTAGGTCATCCCCGTGTTGAAGATATCTATGATCAAATCAAAAAAGATTTTCCAACAATGAGCCTTGCCACGGTATACAGAAATATTGTATTAATTAAATCACTGGGTGAAATTCTTGAGTTAGGATTTCCGGATGGGAGCAATCGATATGATGGCAATAAGCCTTATCCCCATCCACATGTCATTTGTATCAAGTGTAAAAAAATTGTCGATTCAGATCTGGATAGTCTGGAAGGTCTGCAAAAGGAAGTCGCGGCAGCGACTAATTTTAAAATTCTAAATCACCGATTGGATTTTTTTGGTATTTGCAGCAATTGTATGGCAAAGAAAGTTTAATCTATTTATTTGCCCATAATCAACAATTGTTATCATGTAATATTAAACTTTTATTAACCTGAAAATAAGGAGGTAACATGTCGAATGGAAATGGCAAGTGCCCGGTAACGGGAATGGTGGACAAACCCACTGCCGGTAGTGGCACCTCAAATCGTGATTGGTGGCCGAATCAATTGAATCTCAAAATCCTTCATCAGCATTCTCGCATGAGCAATCCCATGGGCGAGGCCTTCAACTATGCTGAGGAATTCAAAAAACTTGACTTTGCAGCCCTGAAGAAGGACCTCTATGCGCTGATGACCGACTCCCAGGAATGGTGGCCAGCCGATTACGGTCACTACGGGGGACTCTTCATCCGGATGGCCTGGCACAGTGCAGGAACCTACCGCATGGGAGACGGCCGCGGTGGTGCAGGGACAGGCAATCAGCGCCTGGCGCCCCTCAACAGCTGGCCTGACAACGTAAACCTCGACAAGGCGCGCCGCCTGCTTTGGCCGATCAAGCAGAAATACGGCAAAAAGATTTCCTGGGCAGATCTCATGATCCTAGCCGGCAACTGCGCCCTTGAGTCCATGGGATTCAAGACCTTTGGTTTTGGTGGCGGACGTGAGGACATCTGGGAGCCGGAAGAAGACATCTACTGGGGTGGCGAAGAGGAATGGCTGGCTACGAGCGACAAGCCCAAGAGCCGTTATACCGGTGACCGGGAACTTGAAAATCCACTCGCCGCTGTTCAGATGGGCCTGATCTATGTGAACCCGGAAGGCCCGGACGGTGAACCAAATGCGGTTGCCTCCGGCCGTGACGTTCGAGAAACCTTTGCGCGCATGGCCATGAATGATGAAGAGACCGTGGCACTGGTGGCCGGTGGACACACCTTCGGCAAATGCCATGGTGCCGGCGATGCTGCGCTGGTTGGTCCTGAACCCGAAGCTGCCGGCATCGAAGAGCAGGGTCTCGGCTGGAAGAGCAGCTTTGGCAGCGGAAAAGGCGACGATACGATCAGCAGCGGCCTCGAGGGCGCGTGGACGCCGAACCCGACCCAGTGGGATATGGGGTATTTTGACATGCTGTTCGGCTATGATTGGAATCTGGTGAAAAGTCCTGCAGGCGCCAACCAGTGGGTTCCGGTCAATCCGGATGAAAAGGATCTTGCGCCTGCGGCCCACGATCCGTCCAAGCGGGTTACGACCTTCATGACCACGGCGGACCTCTCACTGAGGATGGATCAGATCTATGCACCGATTGCGAAGCGGTTCCACAAGAATCCCGAGGCGTTCGCGGACGCATTTGCCCGGGCGTGGTTCAAGCTGACCCATCGCGACATGGGCCCCCGATCGCGCTATCTCGGCCCGGAGGTCCCGGCAGAGGAACTGATCTGGCAAGACCCGGTGCCCGCAGCCGATCATGAGTTGATCGGCGCACAGGACATCGCAGACCTCAAGGCCAAGATCCTTGCTTCGGGCCTGTCTGTCTCTCTGCTGGTCTCGACTGCCTGGTCGTCAGCATCCACGTTCCGCGGCTCCGACAAGCGCGGCGGGGCAAATGGGGCTCGTATCCGTCTTGCGCCGCAAAAGGGATGGGAGGTCAACCAGCCTGAACAACTTGCCACTGTGTTGCAGACCCTTGAGGGAGTCCAGCAGGCGTTCAACAGTGCGCAGTCAGGCGGGAAGAGGGTTTCGCTGGCTGACTTGATTGTCCTGGGCGGATGCGCAGGCGTTGAACTGGCGGCAAAGAATGCCGGTCATGAAGTGACCGTTCCGTTTACACCGGGACGCACGGATGCGACGCAGGAACAGACCGACGATGTGTCATTTCACGTGCTCGAACCGGCTGCGGACGGATTCCGCAACTACCTTAAAACCAAATACAGCGTATCAGCAGAGGAGCTGCTGGTGGACCGTGCGCAGTTGCTGACGCTGACCGCGCCGGAAATGACGGTTCTCCTTGGTGGTATGCGCGTCCTGGATGTCAACGTTAAAAAGTCCCAGCACGGTGTTTTCACCAAACGACCAGAGACGCTCACCAATGACTTTTTTGTGAATCTGCTGGACATGAGCACGACGTGGAAGGCAACCTCGGAAGACCAGGATGTGTTTGAGGGTCGTGATCGCACAACAGGCAACCTCAAGTGGACCGGCACCCGTGTCGATCTCATCTTCGGTTCGAATTCCCAGCTGCGGGCTGTGGCGGAAGTCTATGGATGCGGGGACGGCCAGGAGAAGTTCTTGCAGGACTTTGTAGCGGTATGGAACAAGGTAATGAATCTTGACCGCTTTGACCTCGTCTGATCCTCTCATGAAGATCTTCCATGGTTTCTAAAGCGTATTCTGAACAGCAGACCCGATGATCAGGCAGCGATAAATGCCACGGATTAGACGGAAGTTTTGAATGCGCACAAAAGCCATTTTACCCTATGAGCGCGGCGTTTCACTGCAAGTTGAAGCGCCGCGCTTTCTTTCCTGAAATGCTTAGTCCTGCCTATTCTTTTAGCCGCCACGGAAAAGCTAACTGCCGTTTATACGCCCGCCATGGAAGATGAAGCACTCCGGGATATGGTCCGTGCCCGTGATGATTCTGTTAATACACTCAAAAGTATCGGAGCAGTGGCAGACGTCTAATCATATTTGCAGACATCCACCCATTCTTTACAGTTTGAATATTTTTCAAGTTCTTCTATGGTCAATCGTATTGACGAATACCGGTCTCCGGCAGCTGGAATGATTTCCGAGTGTTTTTTAAGTGATACATCCAGGTAAACGTCAATTGTTTTCTTTAATCCAAAAGGACAAATGCCGCCTATTGCATGTCCAGTATGCTCCAGGGCCTCCTCTTTATTGAGCATCCTGGCTTTTTTGGAGAAAAAGTTTTTATATTTTTTATTATCAATCTTCGCTTTTCCAGCAACAACAATTAAAATCGGTTCCTCGTCAAATTTAAACGATAGTGTCTTTCCTATCTGATCAGGGTCTACTTCATGGACTTGGGCAGCTTCTTCTACGGTTGCGATGGAATTTTCTAAAATCATAACACGGTGATCCATATTGTATGCTGAAAAATATTCAATAACAGCTTGTAATGACATCTGGTAACCTCCATTCTTAAATACGATCGTACCCTCAAAGATATAGTGAATATAAAAACCGTATACAAGGATAAAGTGACCCTCTTTCGGGAAATTAACAAAAAGTTAAACTAATTTTGAAGGTGTTTTTGAAAATTTAGATCGTCCGCACCATATCAGAATGGGAATTATTTCAACTCAATATACTTTAATGGCATCTTGATTTGGTTATCCTTTTTCCTGTATAGTGAAATTTTCCTTCTAAAGTATCCGTTGTACCGTTCAATTTGAAATATCAGTCAACGTCAATAAAAAAGGAGAAAAGTCATGCCAGATGCAAGAAAAATTAAAATAATATTAACCCGTCAGCCGACCCTGGAAGGTGCCGGAGTCCACTTGAATCGAGTATTCGGATACAATGAAGCCCCGACATTTGATCCTTTTCTTATGTTGGACGATTTTCGGTCTGACACCCCCGAGCATTATCTGAAAGGGTTCCCCTGGCATCCCCACCGGGGTATTGAAACCATCACCTATGTCATGAAAGGAGACGTGGAACACGGCGACAGCCTGGGCAACAAAGGGATTATTTCCTCTGGGGATGTGCAGTGGATGACCGCAGGAAGTGGTATTGTCCACCAGGAAATGCCCAAAGGAGATGCAAACGGATCTATGTACGGTTTTCAGCTGTGGGCAAATTTACCAGCAGCCCAGAAAATGACCCGCCCGAAATACAGGGATATCACGGCAGATAAAATTCCTGAGGTCCGAGTGCAGAACAGGGTCAGAATCAAAGTAATTGCTGGTAATATTAATGGCGCACGAGGCCCCATGAATGACGTTGTTATTGATCCGGAATTTCTGGACTGTACCGTGCCGCCAGGGCAATCCTTTACCCATAAGGTTGATCCATCCTATACCGCCTTTATTTATGTGATCGGCGGCAAAGGGTCTGCTGATAACAAAGCTATCGAGAATGGCAATCTGGTCCTTTTTGAAAGCGGGGATCATTTATCAGTAACCGCTTCTGATAAATCCCTGAGGTTTTTGCTGCTCACGGGCAAACCTTTAAAGGAGCCAGTGGCCTGGAGAGGTCCCATTGTCATGAATACCCAGGAAGAATTAACTATTGCATTTCAGGAGTATCAGGACGGCAGATTTATTCGAACAAAATAATTCCCATTATACATATCTGATCTTCGGATTATTGAATACTCAACTTTCGGGCTTTAGCTTTAATTTGTTATGTTTGTATGTTCAACAGAAAAAAACGGGTAAACTTATTTATGCCCGAGCATCAAAGATTACAGAATACTTGAGGAGAAAATGAAATGTTTAGTACGGAATTTTTGATAACGTCACTGATAGTTGTTCTGATACCCGGTACGGGGGTGATTTATACGATTTCGAATGGTCTTTTTCTTGGGTGGCGGGCCAGTATTGCAGCCGCTTTTGGCTGCACAGCAGGAATTATCCCCCACTTATCTGCCAGCATACTTGGACTATCTGCTATTCTTCACATGAGTGCTCTGGCATTCCAAGTCATCAAATTTGCAGGCGCTGCTTATTTGATGGTTTTAGCGTGGGCAATGTGGAGAGAAACCGGTGCATTAAAATTCGACTCGCCTTCCTCAAAAATTGGATTATGGCAGATCATTAGAAGAGGATTCTTGATCAACATTCTCAACCCAAAACTTTCCATGTTTTTCTTGGCATTCTTACCTCTTTTCATCAATCCAAATGCTTCATCGCCAGCTTTAAATATGGTTTTTCTCAGTTTAATGTTCATGGCCATGACTTTAGTTGTTTTCATACTCTATGGTATTTCGGCAAATGGTGTTCGCAGGTATGTAGTGAATTCACCCCGGGTTGTTATTTGGTTAAAACGTTCATTTGCATTCACCTTTGCAGTGCTTGGAATAAAACTCGCTATGACAGAGCAATAAGGATAATTCGACAAAATCGAAAAACACGAGTCCCTGGCCAGAGCATTCACCAGAGGAAAAAATTATTGGATTGATCCGGAAATATTCAGCAACAGGACCCCATTTTTGAATTGCGGCCCGCCAATGGTGATGCTGCTATTGTTTCTCAACAAGACCCGGGTCTGGAAAACAGAACGATTGTTTTTCAGGATATTGATCTGGTATCGAATTCTTCGGCCTTCCATATCAGCCGGCATAACGATCATGGTTCTTTTTCCCGGTAGCGTTACCCGGCCTTTCTGTTTAAAGCCCAGGTTCATTTGTTGATCATTTAAGAGCCGGTATGAGGTATATTTGAATACCGATCTTAGCTCGGGAATGATGTCTTTCAGGCTTGCATCCACGGTTTCTGATGTTGTTGAAGCATGAATCACCTTTACATTCGTCAACACCCGGTTCTCTGCCATGGCTGGTTGAGAAAAACAGCACAACAATGAAAGCCCTGCTACCAGGCATATTATTTTTATCAATTTACCCATGCTTCCCCTCTTTGCATCAGGTTTCTGAAAACCAGATGATGGTATGTTTTTCCCTTTGCGTTTCAATAATCATAACCGAAGCAAAATCTGTGTCAACAGATTTTACAATTGCGCTTGGTCCTGACGGCCCCATGAGGTCTCCCTGGAACATAAAAAGGCTGATCACCAATATGGCAGCAATGGAGGCGAATTTTATATAAATGTTTTTACCAAAGTACCCCCAGACAGGTCTATATGATTTTTCGGGTGACGGTTTTACGGACAGCGCCAGTTTATGGGTTAGCTGGTCAGGGTCAATCATTAATTTTTGTTGATCTGCATGGCGGTTAAATGCCAGTGATATGGATCGGTATTGTTCAACAAGGCGGTTGCAATCCCTGCAATGGGTAAGATGTTGTGCTATTTTTTGATAGTGATCCGGGGGAAGTTCGTTATCAACAAACCGGCTGATTTCTTCGGGTTTATATAAGTTGCATATTTTTCCCATATGGTTTTCCCTTTCAGTCACCCAATTTTAAGGACGCGATAAGCGTTTTTCTGGCAAAGTGAAGCCGTGAACTGACCGTTCCTTTTTTGATCTTGAGTGTCCTGGCAATCTCGTCATATGAAAGACCTTCAAAGGCATTCAAAACAAAAACCAGCCTTATTTTTTTCGGCAGGGCTTTGATGTCCTGCATCAGATTTTCCTCCAATTGCTTTTCCTGGAAGAGCATTTCCGGATCATTCCCTTTTTTGTTTTCATTTAACAGGTATTTATCGTTTTCTGATTCAATGGCATCATGATGCCATCTGAATCTTCGTTTCCATTTGCGTTTCCAGTTCAGACAATGGTTAATCGTGATTTTTCGAAGCCAGGTGGCAAGACTGGCATCCTGCCGAAAGGTCTGAATATTCTTAAACACACTGACAAACACATCCTGCACGATCTCCAGGCTTTCCTCTCGATCAAGGGTGATGCCATAGGCTATTTTCAGCAGCCGGCCCTGGTATGTGGAGACAAGAGCTGTGAAAGCCCATTGCTGACCTTTTTTAAGTCGTTCTACAAGGGTCTGCTCATCAATATTGTCCATGGTCACTTCTGGTTTGTTCACAGTGAATTACATATTGTGGCCGTGTTATCTTACCGCCGCACCCACACTTTTTCTTCCCGATAATAGCCTTGTTTTATCAAAAATTTTTCATGTCTGCCACTGACCCATATTCCCTTGCGGTTATAATGCCCCGGGTTCCATTTTTTCTTATAAACAGGAGCGATCCATATTTTTTCAATTTCCCAATATCCTCTGGGGCCATGGGATTTGAGTTTACTGTGATTTTGAGCTCTGCAGCCATCATCATATCGGGCAGGGTGACGTCTGGCTGGGCGGGCGTAGCTTTCCGCGTAGTGCCTCTTTGAATCCCGATGTATTCCGTTGATGATGGCAGCACTTAAAATGGCGACACCTGTACCCAGCATGAATCCTTCCACGGTATGCCGCCTGGCGGCACCGGCATGGGCAGATACGGTTGAAAAGCATCCAAACAAAAGAATTGCAGTTGTTATGGCGGTTATCTTTTTCATTTGTCCATTCTCCTTTTTCGGGTTAATAAAGACGTATTTTAAAACCGTTTGCGCGTCTATTAACCATTGACACCGGGAAAGGTAAAATGTTCAAAAATAATTTTAGAATCATGTTAAATATTATTCCGGTTGCCGGGCTGTCGCTGGTATGACAACCCGGCAACCGGAATAAACGGGCCAACGGGGCGAACAGCCAGAGGGTATATTACCCCAATAGGGCAGCTATCCGTTGGGTATTCAAGTTTCCTGCCTGTTTCTGGGCAAAAGCCGATGTCTGTTTGAGCAGGTCCAGCCGGTTCAGGTTCATGACCTCTTCTGCAATATCCACATCCCTGATCTGGGACTCTGAACTTCTGGCAGCGATTTCCTGGGCTTTCAGATTGGAAATTTCCCGTTCCAGCTGGTTCTGGCTTGAGCCCAGGGCTGACCGGGAAGCACTGACGGTATCAAGGGCTGAGTCAACCGCTTCCTGGGCTGCTTCCGCCCCCGCAACAGAAGAGAGATCAATATCTGAAAGCGCTGCCAGTCCCGGTACATCAGAAAGAAGGGACGTTCCATTATAGCGGGTATTCTGATAAAGGTCGTTTAAGGCGCCAAGGGAACCTGTCACATCCGCCTGGATAGCCTTCCTGGTTTCAGCTGTCTGGGCATCGGACGCTGCCTGAACCGTTTTTTCACCAATGCTCTGGATGATCTGGGTGGCCTGGCCCAGGGCGGCTTCTTTGATCTGGATCATGGAAATATTATCCACGGCGTTGCGACTTAGCTGCCCCATGCTGTTTGCAGCACTGTTGAGGTTGTCGGCAATGACCAGGCCGGATGCGTCATCCGAAGCCCGGTTAATGGCTTTACCCGATGATATTTTCTCCAGGGAGCTGTCAAACCCATAGGAAAATGTTCTAAACGCATTCCCTGCAGACTGGCTTAACGTGTTCGTATGAATGGAAAAAGACATGGCACCTCCCGTTATATGGCATTGTATTCCAACCATAAAGGCTGGAATCGTTGAAAAGAATCAATTGGTTCATTTATAACACAAATTTTATAGCAATTTTCAGGCCAGATAAAAACAATTGTGGAAAGTTTTATCAAAGCAGTGCGTATTACCTATGTTTTTATAACCAGACGTAATAGGTGTGTCTTAACCGTACTGACATTTTTTGTGAAAAGAAAGAGAAAATTTGTACGGTCAGTATTTTATACCCGTCCGGCCTGGACCAGGGATGGGATATCCGGTTAAATTTGCCTGCGAATCTCATCAAACCGGTTTGAACCGGCTGAAAAAGCATCCACAATATCCGGATCAAAATGCTGTCCTTTTTCGTTGTGTATAATCTCCATGGCCGTCTTGTGGGAGTAGGCCTCCTTATAAACACGCTTTGAGGTGAGTGCGTCATAGACGTCTGCCACGGCAACGATTCTTGCAGATAACGGTATATCAAGTCCTTTTACCGCAAATGGATATCCTTGCCCATTCCATTTTTCATGGTGATAGTAGGCAATTTCCTTGCCCAGTAATAAAAATGAGGTGCCATTTATCTTTGATTCAACGGCGGTTAGGGCATCTCCGCCATATCTACAATGGTTTTTGATGATGTTGAACTCTTCCGGGGTAAGGCGGCCGGGTTTCAGGAGGATTAAATCGGGAATTCCCACCTTTCCAATATCATGTAAAATGGATGAAAGGCAGATGTTTTCAATATATTCACGATTGATTATATGGCGAAATCCGGGCAGGTTGCCAAGCTCCGTTGTCAGTACCCGGCAATAGGCCTGAATTCTTTCAAGGTGGGATCCTGTTTCATTGTCCCGGTATTCGGTCAATTTGGCAAGCCCCATGATGGTGGCGGCCCGGGTATTTTTCAAGGTGTCAAAAGAGGTGATCAGATCTTTCTCCAACTTTTTCCTGGATGAAATATCCCTTAATACCAGTTGATACCCCATGCCGTTACGGGCTTTCTGCATGGCCCTTGCACTGCATTCCACATGGAGGGTTTCATTTTTACTGTTAATGATCCGGAATTGAAAATCTCTTATTTCAATATGCTGGAAAAGTCGTTCGAGCATTAAATTGCTGACAGCGTTCACATCTTCCGGATGGATAAACTCCAGGAGGGAAGGCTGTTTTTCTTTCGAAGATTTCGCTTTGATCAATTTGTAAAAACGGGGGTTAGCCATCATGATGATCCCGTTTGTATCGATCAGGACCAGACTGTCCATGATATTTTCATACAACGCTTTGTACCTGAGTTCTGAGTCTGCATACTTTTGGATGCCCAGTTTAACTTCCTGCTCCAGATGGCCCGCATAATAATCCAGGTCTTTTCGCAGCAAAAATTCCTTTTTCCGGGATTTGTAATCTTCCCGGCTTTTTATCACACTGACAATGAAAAAAAACAGAAAGAAAAAATTATTGTTAAAGAACAGCAAGAGGCTTTTTTTTTCAGGTTCGTTAAACAAGAGGACCGGAACGAGATACATGAGATACATGAGGATGCCGGATCCGATGGACTGGTAAAAATTCAATGGGAGTATGGAGGCAAAGGCCACGACAACGCAGATCATCCCCACGTAATAAAACGAATCATATCCACCGGTCTGCACCACCATAAGGGAGATAGCGGTCCCGCAGCACATGTAACCGGCAAGGGCAAAAAGAAACGGATATCGCCTGCCACAGGTATGCTTGTGTAGGATAAACAGGCATAAAAGGGCAGCCGATACCACTCCCCGGTATATCAGAAAAGAATGGTAGAACTCATTGATGACAAAATAATCCAGCACCAGAAAGCTTGGGAAAAGGATAATTCCAACCCAGAAAAGAAGAGAGAGCCGTTTGTTGAAAAAATGGAATAGCTCATTTTTAAAGTCCAGGGTGTTTTGATAGTCACTGCCGGTTTTTTTCATTCCCTATAGATCGTACCCATGGCCGTTATTCTTTAATTGCCATGGCAAAAAGCTGGATTTGAGCCTCTTTTTCCATCATGATATCGACATTGCTGCCAAAAAAAGTGTTGGAAAATATTGAAATCAGGTCTTCCTTGTTCCTGTAAATCAATCGCCATTCAAGCAAATGGTCCATGAATATCTTGTCCGGGTTGGGTTGAAAGTTACCGATTACGAGGATGCCCCCCGGGTTTAAGAATTCATGGCACCGGTTTGCCAGCATCACGAAGAGGTCTTCATCCAGATAATCAAAAAGGCCTCCCGAATAGATGATGTCCTGTTTTTCCAGGTGCTGGGATGAGGTACCCAGGGCCCATTTGATCAGGTTGTCTTTCATGATCCTGATGGTGGCATTGTGAGAAAAGGACCTGGAGATGTCATCCGTGTATTTCAACGCTTCAGGGTCGATGTCAAGACAGGTGGCCGTCACCTTGTCGTCCTGGTCAAAGGCTTTGATAAAATCAAACAGTTCCCGACTGGGCCCACATGCGAGGTTCATGATGTTGACATGGTCTTTGTGCCGAAGCACCCGATTGCTCTGTTCTTCAAGCATGTGGGCCAGAAATTTTCTTCTGCCCCTGACCGCCCTGCATGGGGGACGGTTGAGCAACCACCCATCCACCAGTTTTCCGATTTTTCCATCCCCGGAAGGTGTGTTCTGGTACATCATCTCAATCATCTTAAAGTCCCCGGCATATCCATTGGGTTTGAAATAAGCTCTTTCCGTAAGGCTGGAGCGCATAAAATAAGGAAAGGTCTCTTTAAAGAGATACCCCCAGACGTCATCCTTGAGATCAGAATCCGCAAGGATGTGATGGAAGGCTTCCAGTTCGTTGAAAAAAATATCCATGGCATCCGTGAAATCTGATTGAATCTTGTCCTGGATTGTGTCGGTTGGTTCCTGCTGCAGGCGAAGAGAAAGGTTAAACAGCTCCGCCTTAAGATCTTCAATAATCCGGTTGCTGAGTCTTCCTTCCCTGGAGTTGAAAAAGTCCAGAGGCAGGGGTTTGGACTCGACAAAATTGTGGGCGCCCGTGGAAAGGGATGCTGCATAGGCTTTCAGGGGGGATCTCTCCGTTAAGATGTTGCGGAATTTTTTACAGATACCCGTTGTGATAAAGGTGATAAACCGGCCATAGAGTTCAGGATCCTCCTTTTGCATTTTATCCACAAGTTCACCCTGAAAGACATTTACAAAGGTGTTTTCAACCGCACTGATATCCCTGACCCGGGAAATACCGTCAAAAAAACCGATTTCACCGAAAAATTCATTGGCCCCCAGAATGGCCACCACCACTTTGGTGTCATCCATGGTATAAGAGACATCCATGGCACCGGATTCAATATAATAGAGGGACCGGGAGATGTCGTCCCTTATGTTCAGGTCCTGGCCTTTTTTCAGGTTCAACCCCTTTGAATAGGGCATGATTTCCCTGATGAGCATTTTTTCCTGAAATGCCTTGTCAATACAACAGGTGGAATCTTTCACAGCAGAAATATAGGTCATCAGGCGTCCTTTCTTTGAAAAATTAAGTAACTCTTTCGGGGGCAGCGCCATTTGACAGCGCCCTTATCCCAGGAGGTCATTGCTGGAATCATTGATCCGTCCAAAGTATTGCAAAATCAGGGCCATCTTGATAATTTGATGGGTCGGATGGGAAAGAGCACTGGTTTACCGGTAAAAAATGGCGGCACCCTCCCCTTTTGGCAAAAAGATTTTAATGAAATATCATCAAAAGAGGTGGTATGTCATTATTTTTCAATGGGGTTTCATCAATGTTCTCTGAGTAAATTTAAACACCCGAGATCCTGTCCCCTGAATTCTTAAAAGTTACAATTTTGTTTTAATTATCAACACCATTTTTAAGATGGGTTTATATATTCCTCAACTTTAGGAGTTGGCTATTTTTACATGGGGTCAGGCTTTCCTTATGGCAGTTTTTAACCGTCTGGTTATGAAATAAGAAATCTGACGCAAACAGGTTAACCGTTCTTTTCTTATAATGCAAATATGAAATATTTATAATACGATAATGTAATAAAAAACACGTTACCCTACACTACCGGCCCCCATGACAAGTTTATTTTTGTATGTTTAAATATAAATTTATTTAAAAAACAGATAGTTATATATTTTTATTTTTATTTTTTTACAGATGGCACTTTTTTTGTATTACCGGGTTAATTGCTGACTACAACAGGTTATGATTGGTTTCAAGACGTTTGTAATCATGAAAAAACGATGCATCAGATGAGAACAGAGAAAAGAAAAAAAATAAAATAAATACCGCATTAAGGTTTAATTAATTTAACACCGTAAGGAGAAAAAAATGACAGGAAAAACAATTTTAAAGAAATTGGCACTCATTTCAATGGTTTTACTCGTTTGTAGTGTGTTTACGATTGGTTCTTCATTTGCCGGGGACAAAGTATACCGATGGAAACTTCAATCCGGGTATCCCCATGGCGATCTTTCGTTTGAGCTGTTAAAGGGATTTGCTGCAGATGTAAAAAAATTCAGTAACGGCAAACTTGTGATCTCTGTTTTTGCCGATGCGGAGATTGTGCCCCTGGAGCAATTGTTTGAATCCACTCAAAGAGGTGTGCTGGATATCCTGCACTGTATGGGAGCGTTCTGGGGCGGCATTGTTCCTGTGGGAGAAATTGAGTTTGGCATCCCGTTTGCCTATACCATAGACGAAGCAGATACGTTTGCAGCCAAAGGGGAAGTCATCCGGGATTTTTACTACGAAAAAGGCTTTGTCGACCTGTTACGACAGGAATATGGAAAACATGGTCTTTACTGGCTGGATATGCATACCTATGGCGGACCGTTTGTCCTCTCAACCAAACCCCTGGATACCTATGATGATTGGAAAGGTGTCAAAATCAGGGACGAGGGAATCTATACCCAGTTCCACAACATGATCGGTGCAAGAGGGACCTATGTATCCGGTGGCGAAGCCTATATGGCATTAAAACTGGGCACGCTTGACGCCAGCCAGTGGGACATCAGTGCCATATCCGGTCTTAAATGGCATGAAGTGGCGCCCTATTGGGTACAAGCCGGAGACAACGATCATGTCATCGGTCACATGCTCATCAACGATAAATCCTGGAAGTCTTTGCCGGAAAATTTACAGATAGCCCTGCAAAAAGCAGCAAAGAATTATTGGACGGCCACTGTAAAAGGGTATGGTGCAGAATTTGAAAATGCAAAAAAAATGGTAGAAAAAGGCACCCTGAAAGTCAGCCGGGTAAAACCGGAAGCCATCGAAAAACACAAAAAAATAGCCCATGAAATCTGGGACG
The DNA here is from genome assembly GCF_030145145.1 of Desulfobacula sp. Classification (GTDB taxonomy): domain Bacteria; phylum Desulfobacterota; class Desulfobacteria; order Desulfobacterales; family Desulfobacteraceae; genus Desulfobacula. The sequence continues at coordinate 156,852 of NZ_JAQYWD010000007.1, forward strand.
AGGTGGCAACGAGAGATGCTGCCTCTGCAAAAGCGATCCAGATGATCAAAGAATGGAGAGGGGTCAAATAGTTTTTGCCCAAACACGGGTTTTCGGTCAGGCACTAAATAAGCATTTATTACAGGGTCATAAAAAGACTGGCATCAGGCGGCTTAAGGGC
>NZ_JAQYWD010000008.1 GCF_030145145.1 Desulfobacula sp.
TTTTCATAAAAAAAGACCCTATCCTGAGTCTCATTTAATCTGATATTTTTTCAGAATGGTCAATTTATTTTGAAAATTTCGTACTTCATTTGTTTAATTTAGCGCGCTGCTTAACAGCAACCATCCATGGGGTGGAAGAGTGATCTCAAAAGAAGAAGCTTATGGTGTTCTTGAAAAAGCTGAGGAAGCCGGTCTTGTTCATTTGACGAGCAATGTCCAAGGAGGACAATTCTATATCTGCAACTGCTGTGGTTGTTGCTGTGGTGTACTGAGATCTATTAATGAACTTGGTTTTTCAGAAGGTGTTAATTCTCATTATTATGCTAAAATAGAGGAAGACTTATGCAGTGGCTGTGGAATATGTTCAGATGAAAGATGTCAGATTGATGCAATTGAGGAGAATGAGGGTGTTTACAAAATTGTACAAAGCAAATGTATTGGATGTGGACTTTGCATAAGCACTTGCCCTGAAGAGGCTATTTCCCTAAAAAGGAAAGAAGAGGAAAAGATCGTCACCCCTCCGGTTGATGAAGCTGATTGGAACAAGCAACGTAGCATCGATAGAGGAGTTGATTTTTCAGTTTATCAATAAATTGTTCAACTTAGAACTGCCTCTAACATGTATCTCTCGTTTTTAAAAATTCTTCCGGGCACAAGATGTTGTGTCTATATTATTTTTCTTCCCAGATTCAAAATTCCATTGGGGGAGGGCAAAATAAAATCGCCAAATCTTCCATTCAATTTGATTGGAGATAAGTTGAACCCGCATCCGTGTAGGCGAAGCCGATATATTGGGCAGAGACGGAGAGCAAATCCATGTGGGATGGGGCTCAGGGGAAAAGACCGTGGATATGATCCTCCTGGCTACGGGCCGCCGTCCTTCCATCCGGGACCTGGGTCTTGAGAATCTGGGGGTTGAACTTGACAACAGGGGCTTGCCAGCCTCAAACCCCGATACCCTTCTTCTAATCAGGGAAGGACTCATCCCGAAAAGTAAATAATCAATCATTGGCCCCTTCTATGTCAGGTCGAAAAGGGTTTTCAATTAACAAGAAGTGAAAATCTGATTTAAGGAAGTACAGGCCGGACGACCCCATAAAACCCCTTCTTGGTCCCAGAAGAGGTGCTAAGGTACTGATCAGACAGCCCGGTCATATTTTGGCTGGGTTTTTTATTGTTTAAAAGGATTTCTTGATTTTAGGGCCCACTTCCTTTACCTGCCAATACCTGCAAATTAGGCTTAAGTGCGGGGAGCTAAGATTATACACATAAAAAAAGGCCTCAGAAAAACTCTGAAAGCCTTGATAGTCTGAGTGGTGATCCCACCGGGAATCGAACCCGAGTTTCCGGCGTGAGAGGCCAGCGTCCTAACCGCTAGACGATGGGACCACAAAAAAGTACCTATATGTATATTAAATTGGTGGTATTGTCAAACAAAATTAACAGCTTAAACCGGCTTCTTTTTTTGCCCTTTCCTGAACCCGAAGATCAAATAGATCAACCAGCCGATGATGGGAATAATCGCAATAAAATGCCAGAAAAATTTCATTTTTATTGATCCGAAATCTTTAAGGATAATGTCGATCAATGCCAGCATGGTCAGGCCTAGCGATATGGCAAAAACAAGCAGGATATACAGAATGGTTTGGTCCATGGATTAAACGGTTATCCCTTTAACTTGTCTGAGATTTTTAAAAGGGTGTCCACATAATAATTGCTGTGATTATACCTGAACAAGACCTCGTGTTGTTTTTGTCGGGCAATTCCCGGCTTCCAGCCATGGTGTTTCAGGTAGTTGGCAACACTGAAAATGGCATCTGCATGGTTGAAAAGATCGATTTTTCCATCGTTGTTTCCATCTTTGGCAAGCCGGAGGGCATTGGAGGGCATGAATTGGGAAATTCCCATGGCACCGGCATACGAGCCCCTGATGTTTTCCGGGGTAATTTTTTCTTGTTCTGAATATTTGATAAGGGCTTTGAGTTCTTCATATCCCCATTTGGATCGCTGTTTAACTTTTTTCAAAAAGGTCTCTTTTTTGGGTTTTTTCTTGTCAGGAATGGCATTCCAGATTCGTTCTCTCAAGGCATCATCCGTCAATGCCGCCATGGTGGAAAGTGTGTTGATGACGGTTCGTTTCCCCAGGTAGGTGCCAAGCCGGGTTTCAACGAGCAGAATAGCCGTGATGATGGTTGGGTCAACGCCAGATATTTTTTGGGCCTGGTCAAGGGCTGTTTTATGCTCAGTGATATATCCCTGCGCGGTTTTAATGGATTTTTCTGATGTAAACTGATCATAGTTAAGGCTTGATTCGGTATGCATAAAAAAAAGGGAAACACCGGAAGGATCGAAAAATACAGATTTGCTGGCAAACAAGCGTTCTGTCTTTTCTTGATCAAAGCCATCTTTGACCAGAGATTGGATCAATTTGTCAAACTCATTGCCTTTGTTTAATTCCTGCCCGGATAAAGGGGAAGATAGAATTGAAAAAAGGATGAAAATAAAAGAGGTAATCAATTTTTTTTGTAATGACAGCATCTTCATTCTCATGGGTTTTTTGTCTGCTCCCTTTTTATTATCGTGTATTGAGAATCCGCCTTGGGTCTCAATTTTTACCTGTTATATCTTATTTTTTTGGGGATTGCATTAAAAAAAAGGATTTCCATACAAACAAGCCCCCCGGTCACGAGAAGTGGCCGGGGGGCTGCTGGGCTTTGACGGGTTAAAAAGGGTTAAATGTCATAATACAGATAGAACTCATGGGGATGCGGACGACTGATAACCGGCTTAACTTCATTTTCCATCTTATAGTTAATCCAGTATTCAATAACATCTTTGGTAAACACATCTCCTTTTAACAGGAAGTCATGGTCTTCTTTCAGGGCAGCCAATGCTTCTTCCAGGGAGGCGGGGGCAGACTGGATTTCAGCAAGTTCTTCCGGTGGAAGATCATAGATGTTTTTATCCATGGGATCGCCCGGGTCCATTTTGTTCTGGATGCCGTCAATCATGGCCATGGCAATGGCGGAGAAAGCCATATAGCCATTGGCGGATGGATCGGGTGTCCGGAATTCAAGCCGTTTTGCTTTTGGCGATGCAGAATACATGGGCAGGCGGATAGCCGCACTTCTGTTCCGGCTGGAATAGGCCAGTTTAATGGGTGCTTCAAACCCCGGAACCAGCCGTTTGTATGAGTTGGTCGTGGGGTTGGTGATGGCACAAAGGGCTTTGCAGTGATTCATGATACCGCCGATGGCGTAAAGCGCATCCTGGGACATGCCCGCATATTTGTTGCCGGCAAATAACGGGTTGCCATCTTTCCAGAAGCTCATATGGGTGTGCATACCGGTTCCATTGTCGCCATATAAGGGTTTGGGCATGAACGTGACGGTGTGATTATATTTGGCGGCCACGTTTTTAAGGACATATTTGAACCAGGCAAGGTTGTCTCCCATGTTCAGCAGGGAATCAAATCGAAGATCAATTTCAGACTGACCTGCAGACGCCACCTCATGGTGCTGGCATTCCATGCCGATGCCAAGGTTTTCCAGGGTCAGCATCATCTCGGTTCTCATGTCCTGGTATTTGTCAGCCGGGGGGAGAGGGAAATACCCATGTTTGGGACGAATTTTGTACCCAAGGTTGGGCATTTCATCTGAACCCGTGTTCCAGTGCGCTTCAGGAGAATCAATTTCGAAAAAGGAGGCATGGGGGTCGGAGGCATACCGAATATTGCTGAAGATGAAAAATTCAGGTTCGGGACCGACATAAATCGTGTCTCCAAGTCCGGTGGTTTTGATGTATTGTTCCACTTTTTGGGCAATACCCCTTGGATCACGGCTGTAGGCTTCCTGGGTGATAGGGTCATGGATATTCCCGATGATGGCCAGGGTCGGAACCTTGAAAAACGGATCGATTTTAGCGGTTCTGGCTTCCGGGATAACGATCATATCAGAGTTGTCAATGTTCTGCCATGCGCGCATGCTGGATCCGTCAAATCCAAATCCGTCCTCAAATGCGGATTCTCCGAGTTCGCAAATCGGGACTGAAAAATGCTGCCAGGTGCCGATGAAATCCATGTAACGGATATCGACAACTTTTATGTCATTCTCTTTTACCATTGCAAGTACATCTTTGGGGGTCATTTTAATTCCTTTCCTAATAAGGGGTGTTAATATATGTTAAAGCGCTTCTGTTCCAGTTTCACCGGTTCTCACCCGGATGACCTGCTCAACCGGTATGACAAAAATCTTTCCATCACCGATTTTTCCGCTGTTGGCAGCGGCTCTCACCGTGTTAATGGTTTCATCAGCTCTTTCGTCACTGACAACGATTTCAACTTTGATTTTGGGGACAAAATCAACAACATATTCTGCGCCTCTGTATATTTCCTTATGTCCTTTTTGCCGGCCATAGCCGTTAACTTCCGTAACCGTCATTCCATAAATCCCGATTTCGCTTAAGGCTTCCTTTACATCATCCAGTTTAAATGGTTTTATAATGGCCTCAATTTTTTTCATTGGTAATCTCCTTTGCAGTTATATGTGGAAGACTTTTCAAAATGGCATTTTTTATCTGCTCAAGTCCTTTTTCGGTTTCAATTTTTGCATCATTCTCAATGCTTTTGACATAAAATACATCAACAACCTGGTCCACCTTTGTGGCGACCATGGCCACATTCACATTTGTATGGCTCCTGTACAAGGCATTGGTAATTGAAAATAAAAGTCCTGGAAAATCATAGGTAAATACCTCTATGATGGAAAAAAAACTGGACGTTTCATTGTCGATCCTTACGGTATTGGGTTTTGGCATTTTACCGGAGGATACCTGTATCATTCGGGGGATTTGATTGAGGGCGTTATCCAGGAAATGGTCATCTTTAAGGGCCTGGACCAGATCATTTTCCGCTTTTTCCCATTTTTCTTTTTCAAACAGTCTGTCTTTGGGGGGGGTGACCTTGAAAATATCCATGATATGCTCTTCGCCAAGAGAATAGGCCTGGGATGCCACAATGTCCAGTTTGTTCATGAAAAAGACCCCGGCAATTTTTGAATACAGGCCGGGTTGGTCCTTTCCACAAATGGACACGGTGCGGATATCTGAATTGTTTTCTTTTGATATCTGCCAGATAAAGTCTTTGTCGCCAAGATTCCTGAAAAGGTTTATGTGGTCAACAATACCCTGTGCAGGAACATAGACCAGATATCTTCGAGACATGGATTCAAGATGATGGTTTATCTCATCTTCTCGCCAACTTTCTTTCAGCAGTTTTAGAACATCTGTTTTCTTCTTGTCGATGAGGCGCTGGGTTTTCTTTGATGCCAGCTCCCCTTTTTTAAGAATGCTCATTGTTTTTAAGAAGAGATCTTTTATCAGGTTTTCAGTCCAATCGTTCCAGGCCTTGGGTCCTGTGGCTTTGGAATCTGCCACTGTCAGCAGGTAAAGCATTCTTAACAATCTGATTTTACCGATTTTATTGGCCATGTAAACAGCGGTTTCTTCATCCGAAATATCTCTTCGGGTGGCGGTTTTTACGAGGGCCAGGTGATGTTCAATTAAAAAGACAGCATCCTGAATTTCCGTTGAATTGAATTGGAATCGTTTCAGAATCGGCTCCGCAATTTTTGCGCCGGTTTTTGAGTGCTCTTTTGCAGGGTCAGACTTGCCGATATCATGGAGCAGGGCGGCAAACAGCAGGACGTTTTTATTCCTTACTTCTTTGAATACGGCAGGATAAAGGGTGTTCATGGGGGGAGAGACAACATCCTTAAAGCTGTTGATTATCTGGACACATCGAATCGAGTGTTTGTCCACTGGAAACAGGTGATAATGGTTATACTGAATTTTGTTGATAATGGCAGAAAATTCAGGAATAAATTTTTCCAGGATGCCGGTTGCCAGCATGACATTTAACACATTAAATTCCCAGTAAGACAGGGCCATGATTTTTTTAAATATTTTAATACAGTCCCTGTTTTTCTGCATTTCATCATCCACAAGATGTAAGAATTCACTGACGATTCTCCTGGCTTCATTGGACAGGGGAATTTTTCGCTGGCCGCTTTCAAGAAATATTTTGAGCAGCAGGTCCGGTTTCTGAAGGATAACGACGGTGTTGGCAAAATTGAGTCGTCTTTTTTTAATGAGCAATCCCTCTGTTTTCGTGGGACGGGTTTTGGTGCTGCCTTTTTTGATACGGCAGGAGGCCATGATATCTTCAAACGTGATCTGGTTGATTTGTTTTAACACATCCAACCGGTTATGGAGTTCGCCTAAAAACCGTTCAACGTCTGGCTGTTGTCTCTTTGACCGATACCCCAAAAGCCCTGCTAATTCGGTCTGATATTCAAAATGAAGGGTGTCACATTTTCTTTTTGTAATATAATGTAAAACGTTTCTGATTTTCCAGATATCATTCAGGGCATCTTCCAGGGCCAAATATTCAAAATTGGATAAAAATCCATAGTATTCCAGATCCCTTCTGGTCTTGATGTCGGATTTTATTTTTGCATACCATAAAAGGGTGTGATAATCCCTGAGACCCCCAAATCCTGATTTTAAATCCGGGGCAACAAGATAGGTTGAGTCGCCAAAGTCAAAATGTCTTTTCTCACCATGTTCGAACAGGTAGTTCAGCGTATTTTTCAGATGTTTGGTGGACAGCTCTTTTCTGAATCTTTCCATGAAGGCGGTATAAATTAATGAAGCACCACAGATGAATCTGGCATCCAGAACAGTGGTCAGGATATCAAAGCGTTCAAAGGCCATCTGAAGGCATTCATCAACCGTTCTTACAGCATATCCGACTTCAAACCGGGCATCCCACAGAGGGTAAAGAAGCTCCTGGACAAATGCTTCAACATCAGGAGGGATATGTTTTTCAAACAGGATTAAAAGATCAATATCCGAATGAATACACTGTTCTTTTCGGCCATACCCGCCCAGGGCAATGATGGCAAAAGGGCTGCCTGCAATGGTTAATTTTCTTGCAGCAATGCTTTGTTCAAACACTGTAAAAAAGTATTCATCCAGGATAACGGTGTGCTTTTCAAGAAAGCCGGGTTCTTCACCGCCAAGAAATTTTTTTATCAGCGCTTCTCTCTTCTTGATCAATATGTCGGTGTTTAATTTGTCCATGGTTGTATGAATTAGCAATTGGCGTGCCAGCGTAAGTCTGGCATGGGTTTTCCGGTTCGGCATTAAAAATACGAGAAAAATATTGCCTTATAAGATGATTTAATAGCACAAATGCAACTTTTTGCATAGAATAAATATCATTTTTGTAATTTGACGAATTGGAACTAAGATTACAGCAGAGGTGACATAAAAAAATAAAAGAAAATCAGGAGGGGAAAAAGCGTGTTGCAGCCACTCTTTTATGGGAAGGCAGCTGCGAAGGAAATTAGTATAACTGGTTTTTTATCAGTCTTTTTCAATTTTTTCCGGCTCGTCTTCTTTGTCCTCAATTTTAGTTTCTTTGGTTGCTTTTTTGAAGTTTTTAATTCCTTTACCCAGGCCGGCACCGATTTCCGGAAGTTTTCCTGCTCCGAATATAATGAGGATAATTACAAGAATGATTATCAGTTCCGGCATTCCAAGTCCCATCATGGCATACTCCTCTTTACTTCATGTTGTTATTAAATCAATTAAAAAGGTTTAACACTAAGTGTTTAAAGTGTCAATATTTTAGAATTTATTAGGATAAGGCATTGAGTTACATTTTTGTAATATGATTTTGAACCCGTTTTTTTTTAAAAGATAAGACTTGTGCAATGCTATTTTGTGATTAACATTAGCGCTTAACTGATAACAAAAACTTCAAAAATATATATGGAGAGTTGTATGAATAAGGAAGCTGTCAATGAATTTCAGGGTGCTAGAAAGTATGTTCTGGATCAGGAACTTGCCTCAATCGTTAATATTTCAATGAAACTTGAGATGCCGCTACTTCTCAAAGGTGAGCCGGGAACCGGGAAAACCATGCTGGCCCATGCCATTACTGAAAATTTGAACATGCCGTTGATTGTTCTGAATGTAAAATCCAGCATGAAACTGGTTGATGCATTGTATCAATATGATACGCTTACCCGTTTAAATGATTCCAGGTTTGGAGATTCCAAAAGGGATGTGAGCGATATCAATGAGTATATTAAAATGGGGAAAATCGGACAGGCATTTTGTGCTGACAAAAAAACCGTTTTGCTGATTGATGAAATCGATAAAGCCGATACGGACTTTCAGGATGATATGCTGGATGTTCTGGACCAGATGCAGTTTGATATCATTGAAACCGATAAAACCATAAAAGCCAGACACCGGCCGGTTATCATTATTACTTCCAATGCCAAGAAAGATCTTTCCGACCCGTTTTTAGGCCGGTGTAATTTTCATCACATCGCTTTTCCCGACCCCAAGATGATGCGCAAAATCATAGGGGTGCATTTTGAAGACATTGATGCCAAACTGGCTGAAAATGCAATTGATGCGTTTTACAGCATGAGATCGATTGATTCCATTGAGAAAAAACCGGCAACAAGGGAATTGATCAATTGGATGCGGGCATTGAATGCGGATCCGGATTTCAGGGCAAAGGACCTTGTTAAGGGCAAGCTTCCATTTCTCGGTGTTCTGTTTAAGAAGAGCCCGGATTATGAAAGGGCAACCAATATCGCCTCAAGAAAACGAATGTTTTAACTGGGGATGCCATGTTTGTAAAATTTTTCTATACATTAAAGGAGATCGGAATTCCCGTATCGCCCACCTCTTTTCTCACGCTGCAAAAGGCGTTGAACCAGGGGGTCATTAACAGCCTGGATGATTTTTATACCTGTGCCCGATCTATCCTTGTCAAGAGCGAGCGGTATTTTGATCTGTATGACCAGGTATTTGCCCATCATTTTGAAGGCGTTCCGTTGCCGGAAAATGATGGGTTTGAAATCGATGAAATTGCCCAGGGCATGCTGGATGAATGGCTGAAGAATTCCAAAATGGTTGCTGATGCATTGGGTGTTGATGAAGAAAAACTCAAAAAAATGTCACCAGAGGAATTGATCGATTATTTCAAAGAACGACTGAAAGATCAGGAAGGCCAGCACCACGGCGGGTATAAATGGATTGGTACCGGTGGATATTCCCCGGTGGGGCATTCAGGCTATAATCCCGGCGGGATGCGGGTTGGCGGACGATCCGGAAATAAATCAGCTGTAAAAGTGGCCAATGAACGTCGGTATAAAGATTATTCAACCGATGGGCCGCTGACCCAGGCCAGGATCGGTGAGGCCTTAAAACGATTGAGAAACATGATCCCATCCGGGCCCAAGGACACCATCAATATTGATGACACCATCCGGGAGACCATGAGAAATGCCGGTGAGATTGAGCTGGTGTTTGACAGGGCTTTAAAGGACAGGCTCAAGGTTATCCTGCTCATTGATAACGGCGGCTGGTCCATGGATCCGTATATCCAGGTGGTTCAAACCCTTTTTGATTATGCCAGATCCCAGTTTAAGGAAGTGAAGACCTATTTCTTTCATAACACCATCTATGATTATGTCTGGGAAGATCCCTCCCGGTATAAAAAACCCAAAAAAATTATAGAATTTGCCCGGCTTGATTCTGAAACACGGCTGGTGATTGTCGGGGATGCCAGTATGGCACCTTATGAACTCCTGGCCCATGACGGTTCCATCCATATGATGGAAAGAAGCGGCAGGCCCAGCATTGATCAGCTTAATTTCCTGGTGGAGACCTTTCCCCATTCTGTCTGGCTGAACCCGGTTTCAGAAAACATGTGGGGCTATACGCACACCATCATCGCCCTTTCAAAAATTTTTTCCATGTATGAATTATCCCTGGATGGCCTTGAAAAAGCAGTGTCCCGGCTCATGAGCAAGACATAAGGGGTGGGGAATTCACATGGGGTCAGGCTTTTTTTAGGGTTCTTTTTACCTGTCTATTCATGAAATAATGATAAAAAAGCACCCTAAAAAAAGCCTGATCCCGTCCATTAAAGCGGAACACCAGGTGAGGTAACATGATAAAGGGTTCGGGTGTTGTTGAATATGGTTTGTGAAAGGGTTTCCGGGTCTGTCTGCCGGATTTCGGCAATCCTGAGCAGAACGGATTTAACAAAGACCGGTTCATTGCGCCGGACCTTATTTTTCTGGGGGGCCGGCGTAAGGTAGGGGGCATCGGTTTCAATTAAGATCCGGTCTTCAGGAATAAGCGGCACAAGGCTTCTTAGATATTCCCCCCGTTTTTTCAGGGTCACTATCCCGGTAATGCCAATATAGTATCCCAAATCAAGATAGTTGAACAGGTCTTCTCTGGTGCCGGAAAAACAGTGTATAACACCTTTACGGCTTTTGGGACCGTCGGATTTTAAAATATCATAAAACCTTCCGTTTGAATCCCGTTCATGAAAAATCAATGGCAGGTCAAGATTTCCTGCCGTCTCAAGCTGGGTTTTAAAACAGTCTTCCTGGTCTTTAGCCGGAGAAAACATCCGGTTATAATCCAGGCCGGTCTCCCCCCAGGCCTTTACACAGGTGTTTCTCCGGGCCAGGCGGATTAATTGAGTCATTGTCTCTGCTGAACAGTGTTTTGCATCATGGGGATGAATACCCACGGATGTGATGATATGGTCATGGGTCTGGGCGATTTGAATGGCTTTTAAAGATGTCTGATGATCAACGCCGACAATCATGATGCCGTGGACCTGTTCATTTTCCGCCCGGTCAATCACATCGCCCAGGTCGTTATCATAGCAACTGTCATCAATATGACAATGGGAATCAAATAATATCATTTTTACTGTTTTTACCTTTTTCAATGGGTCATCGCTTCATTTTAATAGATTAAGCCTTCACTGAATGGAAGAAGCCGTTTTACGGTAACAGTGAAGGCTTAAATGCAAGAAAAACTGTTTTCAGCACTCCTTGACACATGCAATTTATAACAGTAAATTCAGTTTCAGTCAATTCAAGGACGGTGTAGATAAGATATTGCGAAGATATGGACGACAAGAAGACTAAAAATTTAATTATGCGGCTGTTTAATGTCCGCAAAAGATATGGCGGAATCCTGGCCTTAAATGACATTACCCTTGATATTGAGCAGGGTGAATTTATTCTTATTTCCGGGCCTTCCGGCGCAGGGAAATCCACGCTGCTGAAAATATTGGGCCTTGCGGAAAAGGCCTCGGAAGGCCAGATCCTGATTGACGGAATGAACCTTGCACGGATCTCTTCTTCCCGGCTTCCTTTTTTAAGGCGGCGGTTCGGTATGGTCTTTCAAGATTTTAAATTGATTCCCAACCGAACGGTCTATGAAAATGTGGCCCTTGTTCTGGAGGCTGCCGGGGAAAACCGGTCTTATATCAGAAAAAAAGTCATGCAGGTGCTGAGAACCACCGGCATGGAGAAAAAACAAAAAGCGCTGCCGCCAACACTTTCCGGCGGTGAGCAGCAGCGGGTGGCGGTTGCCAGGGCTGTTGTGGGGAACCCCTCGGTTATTCTTGCCGATGAACCTACGGGCAGTCTGGATGCAACCTCAGCCCAGGCCATTCTTGATTTTTTAATGGACTACCATAAAAAAGGGGCAACCGTATTGATTGCCAGTCATAATCTGCATCTTCTGGAAACACATGTTCGCGGCAGGAATGTTGAAATCTGTGATGGAACGATAAAACGGACTGCCACAATGCTATAAAACAGGGAAAGAAATTCAAATGAACCATTTTCTGAAAAAAGCGCTGGCAGATATTTGTTCGAACAGGGTTTTGAATTTGATTACGATTATAACGATTTCCCTTTCCATATTAGTGGTCAGTGTGTTTCTGCTTTTTTTTGAGAACGCCAGCCGGGTGATTGAATCATGGAACCAGGGCGGACGGGCCATGATTTATTTTAAAAAAGAGTTTCATCCGGAGATGCTGCCTGAATTAAAAACAAAGATCAATGCCCTGGGGGGGATTGATCGGATCACCTATATCTCAAAGACCCAGGCCTTGGAGGACCTTAAAAAGAAATTGTCAACCGGAACGGCCTTTTTAAAAACCTTAAAAGAAAATCCATTGCCGGATGCCCTGGAAATACGAATGACGTCCTATCATAATTTTGAAGACGTTAAGGGACTTGCCCAGGCAATACAGGCCATTGACATCGTTGAAGCGGTTGAATATGGGCAGGGATGGCTGGAACAGTTTTTAAAGATTTTCAACCTGTTCAAGATGGCCGGGTATTCCCTGTGCAGCCTTTTTTTTTTAATTGCATTGTTTATTACCGCAAATACCGTGCGGATGGCCTTTTACTCCCGCAAACTTGAAGTTGAAATCATGCGCCTCGTGGGGGCGACAGAAACATTCATCAAAGCCCCCTTTTATCTGGAAGGGCTTGTTCAAGGCTTTTTGGGAGGTATTCTGGGACTGACGGCCCTTTCGATCAGCTATTTGACGTTTTCATCGGGAATGACCCAGCATCTTGCCGCGGATGTGTTTGTTGACATCCGGTTTTTGTCGGTAAAAATCATCGTGTTAATTGTTTTTGGCAGTACTTTTTTAGGGTGGTTTGGATGTTATCTGTCCTTGAAACAAATATTAAAATAATGGTGTCTGTCGGGGTTATGGTAATGGTATTCTCCAGTGTCGGGGGTGCCGATCACAACCGGGTGGTCTATAAAGGTCTTGTGACGTCCTTTAAATTGAACATTCGGGAAACACCCGCCAATACCGCTTCTGTTGTGGCGGTGGTTGAACAGGGTGAGACGATTGATGTGCTGAAAAAACAAGGGGATATCGGCGGATGGTTGACCGTGGCCGTTAAAGGCAAGAAAGGCTATGTCAGAAATCGCCCTGAATATATTCACCTGACCCTGGTGCCAAGGAAAATCCAGGTCAAAAAACAGGTGAAAAAAAACCGAGACCGGTCCAATGAAACAAACCCGGAGGGCGGTGCCAATATCCTTGATCGACTTCAAACCCAGGAAAAAATGGTGGAAACCTTTTCCCAGAAAGAGGTTGAAATCATAGAGGGATTAAATGAAATTGATTATGCAGTGAACAAAGCCCGCACAAAAATCATGGCATTGTCCAGGGAAAGTGAGCAGTTGGCAGGGAAAATAGCGCAATACCAACAAGAGCGGGATCGATTGTCCAAAGAAATGACGCTCAATCGAGAATATGCGGGGAAACGGCTGACAGCGCTCTATAAAATGAGTCGGATTGGCCGATTGGATGTCCCGGGACGGCCCACCTCTGTGTTTGATTTTGTTCTTCAGCAAAATTCAATGAAACGAATCATTACCTCTGATGTCCAACTCCTTGAGCGACAAGATTCGGTGCTTGAAAAGTTTGAAATACTCGAACAATCGCTTCAAAGAGAGATTCAGGCAAAAACAGCCCTTGAAACAGACATCAAGGATCAAATCCGGATGAATGAAAAAGAGATCCGGAAAAAAGAAGTTATTTTAAAAGAGATACGTGGAAAAAAGGCATTGTCCCTGGCAGCAGTTGACGCTTTAAAACAGGCAGCCCGTCAGCTGGAAGCGCGTATCGACCAGATACAAAAGGGGGCGGTGGCTCCAGCGGAAGAGGGCGATTTTTCCCAATATAAAGGGCGGTTGATGATTCCGGTATCGGGTGAGATCATGTCAACATACGGACCGTCTATGCCAAAGGATTACAAGGTCTTCACTTTTCAAAAAGGAATTGATATAAGGGTGGAAAGGGGTGAACCCGTAAAATCCGTGTTCAAGGGAGAAATTATTTTTGCCCAATGGCTCAAGGGGTATGGAAATTTATTGATTATCAATCACGGCGACCATTATTATACGCTGTATGCCCATGTTGAAGAAATTTTTAAAGACAAAGGGGAGACGGTTGAAACCGGTGAAGTGATTGCAACTGCAGGGGATACCGGATCCATCAAAGGGATGTGTCTGCATTTTGAGGTCAGGCATCATGGGAAACCTCTAAATCCTATGAAGTGGTTAAGAAAAGGAGCGTAAAGATGAACGTCAGATGTTTCAGGGGATTCAAATCGGTGTTTTCCGTGGTGATGGTGACCTGTTTGTGTGTCTTTGTTGCAGGGGTTTCCACTGCGGTGAGGGCCGATGAGAATGCCTATAAGTCACTGAAGCTGTTTACGGATGTGCTGGAAGAATTGGAGAAAAATTATGTGGATGATGTGGATGCTGAAGAATTGATCCATAATGCCATTAAAGGTATGGTGGGAAATCTTGACCCCCACTCAAGCTTTATGCCGCCCGAGGCCTTTGATGAACTTCAGGATGATACAAAGGGTGAATTTTCCGGTATTGGTATTGTCATCACCATGAAAGATTCTATTTTAACCGTGGTCTCCCCCATTGAGGGTACGCCGGCCTATAAAGCCGGTATCCAGGCCGGCGACATCATTATCCGGATTGATGATAAATCAACAAAAGACATGGCCCTCTGGGAGGCCGTCAACATGATGCGGGGCCCCAGGCATAAACCCGTCCTGATAACCATTATCAGACAAGATGAACTGGATGCCATTGACTTTTCCCTGAAAAGGGATTTGATTCCCATCGAAAGTGTCAGAAGTGTGATGCTGGAACCGGGATATGGGTACCTCCGGATTACCAATTTCAGGATGAGCACGTTGGATGATATCAAAAAGCATCTGGAGATTCTGGAGTCTCAAAATAATGGATTAAAAGGCCTTGTCATGGATTTAAGGGATAATCCCGGGGGGCTTTTGGATCAGGCGATTAAAATATCTGATCTGTTTCTGGACCAGGGCAATATTGTGTCCATTAAAGGACGGCAGGCAAGAAATACACAGGAGTTTAAGGCATATCCCAATGATGAAGACCGGAAGTATCCGATTGTTGTTCTGATCAACGGCGGGTCTGCGTCTGCTTCGGAGATTGTGGCCGGTGCCCTTCAAGACCATTCCCGGGCATTGATTCTCGGAACAACATCCTTTGGAAAAGGATCGGTGCAGACGGTTCGGCCGTTAAAGGAAGGGTTTGGCATTAAATACACCATTGCCAGATATTATACGCCCAATGGAAAGTCTATCCAGGCAAAGGGGATAGAACCGGATATTGAAGTGGAATATGAGATCCTTGAAAAAAAAGAAAAAAAGGTATCCACATTTGACAGGATGATACGAGAGAAAGATTTAAAAAACAGTTTAAAACCGGAACGGACAAAACAACCGGAAAAAGTAAAAAAACAACCCAGGAAGCATCAGAGACTTCTTGATACGGATCAGCTGCAACAAGACGCGCAAGTTAAAAGGGCCCTTGATATTCTGATAAGCTATGGAGTCTTCAGCAAACTAAATGGCAGCTAAAAAAAAGGGGGCACCTCCAAAAAAGGGTGTCCCTAAAAAGAAGAGTGCGCCTCAAAAAAAGGCTGTATCAAAGAAATCGACATCCCCCCGGAAAAGCCCAAAACCGATTATCTTCACTGAATTAAAAAAGATACTGGTGGGGATTGGCATCCTGTTGTCATTGTGTTTAACCGTGGCGATGATAGCCGATATTTTCTTACAGCCCGGACGCCTTGAGAAAAAAAAACCAATGGTTATACGGCGGCCGGCCAAACCTGAAATCAAGCCCATCCAGGAAGGTCTCAGTGAGGTGACGTCCAAAAGAATGGTCACCGGCTTGAAAAAAAAATCAGGTAAGCCCATCACATACGAGGTATTTGAGGATATTGATCACACAACCATACCAAAACCAATGCCCCCTTCAATGGATCATACGCCCAAAATAGCGATTATTATTGATGACATCGGGTATGATAAAAAAATTGCGTGGGCATTGGGGGATTTAAATTCAAACATTACCTTTTCAGTACTGCCCTTTGCCCCATTTGGGCGGGTTATTTCTGAACGACTGAATGCAATGGGGTTCCAGTTAATGCTTCATCTGCCCATGGAACCCATGGAATATCCCCAGGTGAATCCCGGACCCGGGGCCATCTTGTCGGAGATGTCTCCTGATCTCCTTTTAGATCAGCTCAGAAAAGATATTAAAGAGGTCCCCTATGTTGTGGGGGTGAACAATCATATGGGGTCAAGGCTGACCTCCCATTCAGACCAGATGAACCAGATTTTTACGATTTTGAAAAAAAAGCACTTGTTCTTTATCGATTCCCGGACGTCATCGGAATCCCAGTGTGAGGCATCGGCAAGGCTTTTCAAACTTAAATTTGCCCAGAGAGATGTTTTTTTAGATAATCTCCAGGAAACAGCCTATATCACCGGACAATTGAAAACCTTGATCAATCTGGCCAAGAAGCATGGCTCTGCCATTGGTATCGGACATCCCTACGAAGCAACCCTGAAGACCCTTTCAAGGGAATTACCAAAGCTGAAGAATACCGTGGAGATTGTCCGGGCAAGCGACTTGACAACGATTCCGGGATAACTTGTGCCATGGACGGCACTAGTCTATTTCATTGAGTATGAAAAGTGCGTTTGACATGGGTATTCGTTCAGGAAAAGGGGGGGTGGCTTCAATACTGTCAAGAAAATGGCGATTGACAGCAATCAGCAGGGTATTTAATGGATCAATACTGATTAAGGCATCCTTTGGAAAAGACGTCATGCCCTTAAAGTTTTGGGGGCAGAAGTCAATAAGGGGTTTTTTGCCACGTTCCATATAGATGGGGTAGCCATGTGTTCGACAGATAATGGGACGGGCAGAATATAAAACACATGCCTTGTCAATTAAAAGGGGACAGGCATCGTCTTGATTTTTCAGGCGTTGAATAACCTTTGCCTGTATTTTTTTTGGCAGCTTGATAAACGCTGCCGATATGGCAAAGGCCTCAACCGGAAAAATCGTGAGAAATTTACAGCAGGTGTCACATCCTTTTTTACACACAATGGCTGCTGCGTATTTTTTTTCTATGTGCTGGATATGGCCGTCGACTCTTTTCAGAAGTGCGGTGTAATTTTCCAAGAGCAAATGAAGGCTGTTTTCATCCATTGGTGGTTCTCGCCGACTACACATCCACTGGTTTCCAGACACCGTTGTCACACCAGATCCTTGAAAACCATGACCCCGGGGGCAGCACTTTTTTTGATAAATCGGACGTGTCAATGTCACCATCCGTATCACACAGGCGATCCCAGGGTTCCAGGATGACAGGGCCGTTGGCAGAAGGGACAAGACGCGGTGCCAGGGGGTCACCCCAGGAACGGGAGTGAATCTCCTGTTTGAGGGCATCCATGGTTTTAAATGCTAACATCTGGGTCAGTGTAACAACAGCCGGCGGGCTTAAGGGGAGTTTGGCCTCAAGATTTTGTTCAAGGGCTCTTCTGGGGGTAACCCATATGCCATGCCGGGTTTCCATGTTGTCCGGGGCACAGGTTTGATTCTCCGGCATAAACGCAATAAAGAAACGGGTATCAAATCTTTTTTTCATTAATTCAGGGGTAATCCAGTGGGACCACCGGCCAAGGCAAGAGAGGGACAAGGTCCAGTCTTCACTGGTTATTTTTGTTTTGAACCAGGACGCTGGCAGTCCTTTATTTAACCGATAGCGGCAGATGGCATCCACATCTTTTTGTGTCTTGCCCTTGACGGATGCCATGAAAACACCGGATTCTTCAAGGGTTTCCCGGATAGCCGCAATGCTGAAACCCAGGGCTTTTTCATTGGAAAAGGTATCCCCGGCAAGTTGATGTTTAATTTGATCCCCGGACAGATCAATATGGGGTGCCCAGGCATCCATGCCCTTGTCATCCGGGTCCACCACCCCTCCGGGAAAAACATAGAACCCCCCCATGAATCCTGATTTTGTGCTCCTTCTCAACAGGTAGACTTCAAGGGCGTTGTCGTTTTCCCTGACAAGGATGACCGTTGACGCGTCTCTTAATGGCGGGGGGGTGTTTTTTTGAATCGTCATTTTTTTTCCTGAATTTTTTTTTCGAGATCTTTCCTCAAGGAGGTTTTATCCAATTTCTGGGCGGCAGTATAGGGCATGGCATCTATAAATTCAATCCGTTCCGGGAGTTGGAGTACCGAAGCCTGCTTTGATTTTAAAAAGGAAATAATGTCATCAAAGGTTGCATGAATCCCGGCTTTTAACTGAATATAGGCGCAGGCCTTTTCCCCCAGTTTGGGATCGGGCATGGGTATGACCGCCGCCGTTACAACGTCCGGATGCTGGAGGATCAGCCCTTCAATTTCCCTGGTGCTGATACTTTCACCGCCCCGGTTAATCATTTCTTTGATCCGGCCGGTGAGGGTGATATAGCCGTGTTCATCAATCCTGGCCAGATCGCCGGTTTGAAAGAAACCGTCACGGGTAAAGACTTTTTGGTTCTCTTCCGGATTATTGTAATAGCCCGTAAACACACCCGGCCCTTTAAGGACCAATTCTCCTTCCGTATTGGGGGGAAGCGGGTTCCCATTAAAATCAATGACGGTATACGTGTCATAGGGGCAGGTTTGTCTTCCCACGGTGGTACAGATGGTCTCGATATCATCCGTTGTCCGTGTTATGGAGGTCATTCCCTCTGTGGCACCATAGCCATTGTAAAATGTCATGTTTAATTTTTTTGTTACATCTTTTACCAGCTCAGGGTGGCTTGCCCCCCCTGCACTGTGCATCTTTTTAAGGGAGCTTAAATCATACTTGCCCAGGTCTTCATATTGGAGCAGTCTCTGGGCCAGGGCCGGAACCCAGATAATAGAAGTGATTTTTTCCCTTTCTATTGTCTCGCAGATGTCCTTGTCCGTTGTTGAATCCAGAAATATCGTCTTTCCAAGAGTGATCATACTTCCCAGAAACCCTTTTGTCATGGATAGGTCATGGCCGATGGGACCGGCGATTAAATTAATGTCTTCGGTATGCTGATCCCACGATTTAGCGCAATAGTCTACACTGGTGATCAGGCTGTTGTGTGTGCGGGGAACTATTTTGGGTGCCCCGGTGGTCCCCCCTGTCGGACCCATATGTGCGACCTGCATCGGGTCCGGCCTCAGTTCGGCCAGACGTTCCAGGCGGGTCTGGGTCAATTCCGTGTGTGTGATTAATGTTTCAAGGGTTGAAAAATCAGACGTATTTTCATCATTGCGAACGGTAATAATATGTTCGAGTGTCGGATGGTCTTTCATAACATCTTGAATAATCGGGAGGTAATCTGTTTTTTTATATCTGGAAGCCACGATCCATGCTGTGGCACCGGAGAGGTCGACCAAACGGTTAATTTCAAATTGACGGTACCGATCAATGGCCAGGACAGGGATTGCCCCCATTTTTTGAAGTGCAAAATAACTAAAAACGAATTCATTCCAGTTGGGAATCTGAACAATGACCCTGTCCAGGGGTTTAATCCCCAGGTCCAATAATCCAATAGCCAGGCGATTGGCCTTATCCCGGGCCGCTGCATAGGTAATGCGGGTGTTTTTATCCACAAAGGCTTCTTTCTGGGGATGGATGTCTGCTGCCCTGTCCAGGATATCGCCCAGGGTTAACCCTGCCCACCACCGAAATTTATTATAAATTTCAACATCTTCTTTTTTATAGGGGACGAAGCCTTCTAAAAATTTTGTCATTGTTCACCTTCCATTCAACTGTTCTATTAGTATTGACCCGTATGATAGCAAATACACTTACACTTTGCTTTCTGTTTTATTTGTGATCTCCTTTAAAAAATGAATATCGGTCTTTAATGATGGTTTTTTATCTGGTTGTTGATCCCCACTGCCCAGATAAAAAAATCGTTCTCAACGATAAAAAACAAAAAAATATCTGTCAATCATAAAATAAAAAAGTAACTTATCGAAGGTATACATCGGTGAGACCGGTCAGAAGTGGTTGAATTAAAGGGCGGACTTGACAAAAATCACTTTTTTGAGTAAGTGTTACTTACCTGCTTGAAAACAGGTTGTTTGGCTGAATGATATTATTTTGAATAACGACCATGCCCTGACGGGCACGACAACACATGAAAGGGGAGGCATGCGTATTGAGGCAGGTATAACGACTCAAAACTCATAACGCACTACTCGCTTACAAAAGGCGGTGTATGAGGCACAAAGGCAACACCAATCCCCCCGGCAGAATAAAAATCATGACCGCGTTTTCCCGGTTGATGGCTCAAAAAGATTTTCATTCCATTACCACAGCGGAAATCGCCGGGAATGCCGCGGTCACAGAAGGACTGATTTATAAATATTTTAAAGATAAAAAAGACCTTTTATATCAGGTATTAAACCAACATTTTCTTGAGTTCCAGGCAAAAATTCAAGACCGAATAGCCCATGCGCCTTCCTGTATTGAACAAATTGGCATCCTTATTTTCTCAAGTCTTGAAAGCTATATAGAGAACAGGGTTTTTTCAAGAATCCTTTTGCTGGAAGTGCGTAACTCTCTGGCGTTTTTTGATTCCGGTGCGTATGAAATGGTGCGGGAATATTCACGAACCCTGCTTGAAATTATTGAAACAGGCATAAGAAATGGAGAACTCAAGCCGGATGTGGATGCCGTTATTTTGCGCAAAGTGATATTAGGGGCCATTGAACATGCCTGCCTCGGAGAAATTATTTTTGACAAAGAACTTGATATTGAGCGCATGTCCACCGGCATTGCAAAAATTGTATTTAACGGAGTAAAAGCATAAATGAAACAAACAGACGTTCAAGAACTGATCAATGCAAGGTTACAATCTTCTTCAACCGTCATGACGGAAGATGAGGCAAAAAAAATATTTTCAGTATTTCATATCCCGGTGGTGCAGGAAATCAGGGAATCCGATATGGACCGGGTTCCGGCGGCCTGCCGGACAATAGGGTTTCCTGTGGTGCTGAAAGGCATAGGTAAAACGATTCTGCATAAAACAGAAGCCGGACTTGTCCGTGTGGGCGTGAATACGGCGGATCAGGCCCGGGAGGCGATAACGGAAATGAACGCGTCTGCGGGCGGGAAGATCGAGGCCTTTCTCGTTCAGCCGGTGGTGACCGGAAAAAGGGAATTTTTAGCCGGCATGTTCAAAGACCCCCAGTTTGGACCGGTTATTGTTTTTGGCCTGGGAGGAATATATACCGAGGCATTAAACGATGTTGTCCTTAAAATAGCACCGTTGAATGATGCCGATATGGAAGACATGTTTGAACAATTGTCTTCAAAAAAACTGCTGAATGATTTCAGGGGTGAAAAAGCAGTCAGCAGAATGGCTGTTAAAAAAATTCTCAAAGGACTGTCCGATATGGCACAGGCTTTCCCGAGCCTGAAGGAGATCGATATCAATCCGTTGATGATACAACCGGATGGTTCGCCTGTTGCCGTGGACGGTTTGATTGTCCTGGAACAGACAGCCGAAGAGGAAAACAAGCCCTACCCCATTGATTTAAAGGTTTTGGGTTCCTGTTACTATCCAAAGTCCATCGCCTTTATCGGGGCATCGGCCACCCCCGGAAAATGGGGACATATGCTGTTAACCAATACCTTGTCCCGGGCGTACAAGGGAAAGGTTTATCTGGTGAACCCCAAAGGGGGGAAAATAGCCGGCCGGCACGTGTATACATCTGTGACGGAAATTGAGGCAAACGTTGAACTGGCTGTCGTGACCATTCCGGCCGACAAAGTCATGGATTTGATACCGGCGTTAAAAAAGAAACACGTTAAAGGCATCCTGTTGATCACGTCAGGATTCAGGGAAGTGGGTGATGACGGGGCAAGATTGGAGGCGAAATTGATGAAACTCGCCCATGCAGCAGGAATCGTGATCCTTGGCCCCAACACCATGGGGATATGTAACCCCCATATTGATTTTTATTGTTGTGCTGCCCATGCATACCCCATACCCGGCTCCACCGCCCTTGTCTGCCAGTCCGGAAATATGGGGACCCAGCTTCTGGCGTTTGCCGAGCAGCAGGATATCGGTATCCGGGCATTTTCAGGCTCGGGAAATGAGGCCATGGTTACCATTGAAGATTATATGGAAGCATTTGAGATTGATGACCTGACACGAACCGTGGTGCTGTATATTGAGAGTGTAAAGGATGGGTCAAGATTTTTTAAAAGTGCGGCAAGGGTCTCCCGACAAAAACCCGTGGTCGTATTAAAGGGCGGCCGGACAAAAAAAGGCGAAAGGGCCGCCTCAAGCCATACCGGCGCCATGGCGGCTGATTCCCGGGTGTTTGATGCCGCCTGCAGGCAGTCAGGGATTATCCAGGTGCATCAACCCATGGAATTGCTGGACCTTTCTGCTGTTTTCTCATCCCTGCCCCTGCCCAGGGGAAACCGGGTGGCCATCATGACCCTGGGGGGCGGGTGGGGGGTGATCACAACAGATCTTTGTGCGGAAAACGGACTTGAAGTCCCTGACCTTTCGTTGGAAATCATTGAACGGCTCAACAGGATTCTGCCCTCCTTCTGGAGTCATGGAAATCCCGTTGATATTGTGGGGGAAGATGATCCCAGTATTCCCAAAACCTGTCTGGAGGAACTGCTCAATTGGGATGGGTGTGATGCCGTCATTCATTTGGGCATTCATGGGAAACGGGTACTGGTCAATAACATGATTGAATCCATATGCAGAACAGATCCCGACATTAACAAGGCCCAGGCAGAATCTTTTAAGGATTCGGTGCTGAAGTTTGAAGAGGCGTATGCCCAATATGTGGTCAAATTAACTCAAAAATATGAGAAACCGGTGCTGGGGGTCAGCCTGATGACCGATGAAATCAGCAGGACCCTGTATCGGCTGGATGGATATGAGTATAAGAGCGTGTTTTTCCCTTCCCCGGAAAGAGCGGTAAAAGCGCTTTGGGGAATGTGTCAGTATAATGATTGGCGGAACAAGCACCCATAAGAGGCCTTGTAACTTGATCGGTTTTATTTTATTATTGCGAGACTAGGGTATCATAAAATTTGCGGTCCTTAATGAAGATGAATCATTAATTTGAGGAGAAAAAAAAATGCAATCCAGAGTAACAACGTCAACACTGATTAAAATGAAACAAAAAGGGCAAAAAATTACAGCCTTGACAGCGTATGATTATCCGTTTGCCAGCATGCTGGATCAGGCAGGCATTGAGATTATTCTGGTGGGGGATTCCCTTGGCATGGTGGTACAAGGAAAGGAAACCACCCTTCCGGTTACCATGGATGAAGCCATTTACCACACCTCCATGGTATCCCGGGCCTGTACGTTTTCCATGGTCATCGGTGACATGCCGTTTATGTCTTACCAGGGTTCCCTTGATCGCGCCATTGAAAATGCGGGGCGATTTTTAAAGGAAGCCGGTGCCGCTGCTGTAAAACTTGAAGGTGGTGCCGATGTCTGTCCGGTCATTACGGCCCTGTCAAAGGCAGGCATTCCGGTTCAGGCCCATATTGGCCTGACGCCCCAGTCGGTTCATCAAATGGGCGGATTTAAAGTTCAAAGAGATGAAGAAAGGCTGCTAAAAGATGCCAGAGATGTCCAGTCGGCCGGTGCTTTTTCCGTTGTGCTGGAAGGGATTCCGTCACCGATTGCAGCAAAGATCACAAACGAACTTCAAATTCCCACCATTGGTATTGGTGCCGGTGTTGAATGTGACGGCCAGATCCTTGTTCTCCATGATATGATCGGTATCAATAACCGGTTTTTACCCAAGTTTGTCAAAAAATATGCAGATCTTGCCGGTGTTGCCAAACAAGGTCTTGAACAATACATCAAAGAAGTAAAAGGTGGGGAATTTCCCTCTAAAGATTATGAATACAAATAAAAAAAGCCTGGAATTCTGTGTTATCGGGTGTGGCAGACTGGGGATATCCCTTGCTGTATTTCTTTCCAAGCAGGGGTTTATTCCCAAAGCCTTTTCCAGCAAAAGTCGTGAGTCCGCCCAAAGAGCGCTTGGATTTGCCGGTAAGGGAAAGGTATATGAAACAGCTGTGGACGCGGTAAAAACCTGTGACCTTATTTTTATTACAACACCTGACACCCTTATTGAGCCGGTGTGTGAGCAGATCGCTGCCCAGGGCGGGTTTAACAGCGCCTCAATGGTGTATCACCTGTCCGGTGCCCTGTCTTCAAGTATCCTCGTAGCAGCAAAGCAAAAAGGGGCCAGTACAGGCTCCATTCATCCGCTGCAGGCGTTTGCACCCTATGAGAAAGGTCAGAAATCCCCGTTTAAGGGCATTAATATGTCCATAGAAGGGAATGATGCCGCCATTGAATTGGGCAAAGAGATTGTCAATGCGTTAAAGGCCAACTCATTTACCATTCCCACCCATGCCAAAACCATGTATCATGCCTCTGCTGTTGTGGCATCAAATTATCTGGTTACCCTGGAGCATTTTGCCCTTGAATTGCTGAAAGAAGCCAATCTTTCAGAGGAAAATGCCTATGAGATTTTAGAGCCGCTGATCATGGGAACCTTGAACAATATCAAAACCCAGGGCAGCATCAATGCCCTGACAGGTCCTGTGGCCCGGGGAGATGATGAAATTGTTTCCAGGCATCTTTTGGACATTGATAAAAAATTACCGCAATTCTCAAGCCTGTACCGGTTGCTGGGAAAACACACCCTTGATATTGCAGCCGATAGAGGTGAGATCAGTGATGATGCCAGAAAAAAACTTGCAGCCCTGTTTTAAATTTTAAATAAATTTAATTGTCTGTCTTCTGCCGCAAAGTCTCGGTTCGCTTTTTCCAGGCTTGTTTTGCTGGATATGACAGCAGTTCCTTTCAGCCCGTCATCAATGCTGAAATACGTTTGGGCAATGTCCTGGATTCTTTTTTTGTCCAGTTGCAACAACGCATCCTTGAATTGTCTGCGGATATCATCATCCAGTCGGATGATATCCCTGTAAAAGGCTTTCATGGCCGCAGGGCCAGGCGTTTCAGGTTTGTCGATTTCCGAGCAGACCTGTAAAATGGCTTCTTTGACATCGGTTTGGGTATAGTCGCCATTGATAATAAACTCACAGGCGTTTTTATAGACACCCAGGGTTCTGTTGATATGGGGATCCCTGTAAGAGCCGAATGAAAAAAGGCCTTCTTCAGGGTTATAAATGGCAAACCCACCGTATGCGCCGCCTTTTTCCCGGATTTCCCGGTGAAGATACATTGACCTGAGTAGTTTGCTGATCACGGCCAGCCCCGGGGAGTCCTTATGGGTCATTCGAACCGTTTTAAAGGACTGACCCACAAAAGAGACGGAGGTATTGGTATACCAGCCATCATGGGGCAGGTCGTGTTGAAAGGATATGTCCGGTGTGAAAAAGGATGTGTCCACATCATTGGAAAGCGTATCATGAATGGAACGGACCCTGTTGTCAGCAGCTGAAATAGCTGTTTTATTCCCAATCAAAGCGGGTTTGAGGTTTCCCTGTTTTAAAACAGACTGGGCAATCCGGGTCATTTTTTCCGAAAGGGCTTCAAGGGTGTTATGCCTGTTGTCGGTTGTGTGGAGTTGTTCGGTGATGCTTTTGATGAATTGATACTGGGCAATACCGTGCCAGAGTTCATTAATATAAGAGGCTTGGGACAGATGCCGGGACGCAAGGGAGATGGCATACCTGTGACCGGTTGATACAATGGAGGCTTCCATCCCTGCTTGGTATTGCAGCAAAAGACTCTTCAGCCGGTCGAAATCCTGGAAACTGTGCGCTTCGATAAACTCTTTTATCAAGTCAAACAATCGTTCAACATTCCGATCCAGGACCTTCCCCTGAAGGGCAAGGAAGGAATGGGATTCAGCGTCTTTTGAAAAGTAAGATCCTGAGAATGGAGAGACCGATATCCCTCCGGTATACAGATCCATGAGTTGCGCTATTTTGTCATAAGCGGTCTTCTTTGTTCCGCTGTTTGTAAAAGATTGGCAGAAAAAGGGGATAAGGGCAAACAAATCGGGCGGGATACTGCCGGCCCCCAAAGGGCAGGTAAAATAGAGGATACCCGATGTCGCCTTATTATAACAGGTTGAAAAATTGACATCTTTGATCGTGTCGGGCTTGATGATTTCTATTTCATGGGGGACATCCACGAGTTCAAGGGTCGGTAAAACCGATACATCTTCCTCTTTTTCCTGAAGCGCTTCAAGGGTTTTTGAATCTTTTCTGATCTGTTCAAGGTCATCTGGGGTCATGTTTTTTAACAGAACAGACAATTCTTTTTGGGTTTTTTCGCGGTTTTTTTGTTCAAGCGTTGAATCCGGTTCAAGGGTGAAGAGGACCCTGTGGGGATTTTCAAGAAAATATTGCCTTAATTTGTTTTCAAGAAAAGGGCCGTTTTTTATGTTCTCTTTTAGTTTGTTTAAATCATCATCAATATTGATGCAGGAGATGGGATCACCATCATGGATAACTGTGGCGGCAAAGGAGAGTAGTAATTTTATGCCAAAGGGGTAAGGGGTATTGGTGATTTCTTTTCTGTGAAATTCTATCTGGTGGATGGCTGAATCGATCAGGTGCTGATCAATTCCTTTATCGGCCAGCGTTTCAATGGTTGAAAAAATAAGGTTTTCCACCTGGTCAACAGACGCTTTGGCAATGTCTTTCAGGCCGCAGGAAAACAGGGTGTCTCGATTTTCCGGGTCAAAGCCGGTTGAATCGGATAACGCCGATCCCAGGTTGGCGTCGATGAGGGTTTTTCTCAGGGGGGACGCAGAATTGCCCAGAAGGATCTGTTCTAAAACAGTGAGGACGAGGACCTCAAAAGAATCTTTGACATCACAGGCCAACCAGGCCACACACGCCTGGTATTTTTTTGACAGGTCTTCAGGGTCAGAATACGCATAGGCCTGTGTTATTTTTTTAGGGGTGCTCCATCGGGGTTGGGATGGCACCTTTGAATCAATGTCAAGCCGGTCAAATTCATTGAGGACGTTTTCACAAATAAAGGTCAGAGTGTCTTCCAGGGGCAGATTGCCATAGGTATAAAAATATGAATTGGACGGATGATAATACCTGGCATGGAAATCTTTCAGGTTTTCCCAGGTGAGGGTCGGGATGTCTGATGGTTCACCGCCTGAATTGTTCCGGTAGGTCGTATCCGGGTAGAGGGCTGCCAGCAGGGATCTGCCCAGAACCTGATCCGGGGATGACATGGCCCCTTTCATCTCGTTATAGACAACGCCCTTGTATTCAAGTTCAACCCCCTTATCTTCCCGTTCAACAACCTCCAGACGGTGACCTTCCTGCTTGAAACTCAGTTCATCGATTTTTGGGAAAAAGGCAGCATCAAGGTAAACATTCATCAGGTTATAATAGTCTTTTGGATTTTGGGTGGAAAAAGGATACATGGTCCAGTCAGATGCCGTAAATGCATTCATAAATGTGGACAGGCTTCTTTTGATCATGGAAAAAAACGGGTCCCGGACATTGAATCGTTTGGAACCGCATAATACCGTATGTTCGAGGATATGGGCGACACCGGATGAGTCCTGGGGAACCGTTCTGAAAAACACACCAAAGGTATTTTCTTTGTCTTTGTTCAAAATATGGATATGCCGGGCGTTTGTTTTAATGTGCTCAAGTTGAATCATGAGGGAGTCAATGGTTTCGATGGGGGTGATTTTGTTTATCGTATAGCCGCAAAGCTCCTGTCCTGGTTTAAATGCCATGTTTTCCATGTATGATGTGTCCCTTAAACTTTTTTGTAGATACCCCGGGTTACCCGTTTGATTTTTTTTATGTTGTCCAACCGGAATATGATATTCCTCAGTTTCTTGTCTTCAAATCCAGTGGCCGCTTTAATGGTTTTGAAATTGGTGCCTTTCGGGTGATTGGCAATCACATCCAGAACAATTGAAGAGGCACTTTTCCGCCTGACCGTGGGGGGTGCTCCCTCTTTTTTGACTGCGGGTTGTTTTTGAAAAAATAATTGCTCCAGTTTGTCAAGCCGGCCATGTAAAAGGTTAAGATCTTCTTTTGACGGGATATCAAGCTTGCTTAACACCATTTTTATAAAGCTTTCCCAATTTACTCCTTGTTCTGTCTTTTCTACCATGATAAGCCTCCCAAAGAAAAGGGTTATTGTTGACACGTAAAGATATCAAAAATATCAACGCCAGGCGTTTGATATGAAAAAAAGATAAAAACATCGAAAAGCTGAAAAAACAGCTTTGAATTAATTGACAATTGAGTTAGTTTTTTATTGATATACACTAAAATAATTACTTTTTTGGGCTTAAAAAGTCAAGTAGTAAATTTTTGTGATGTCTGGTTTAAGTAATTTGGCCAGGATATTTTTTCTTTATTTCTACGGGTATCCGGCCGCGTATTTTTTTCAAAATTCTTTTCAAGTAATGGACGCGATTCAGCATTGGTGATCATTTTGACCGCAACGCGCCATAATGAGGATGGTTGTTATTTTGAAAGGAATATTGAATTTTATCAAAAAATAATTTATAATAATCAGCTTTATACAAACCAAGCTTAAACCATTCTGCTAATGAATGTTGGTGGGCCGCTTCAGGGCTGTCATCCAGTTTGATCGCCTGTTTTATGAGCAAAGGTATTTTTTTACCCCTGTGTTGAATCGATTAAATTAGAAATAAAGGGCCAGAATATGGTACATCCCGGTCAGTTGTTAAAAGAAAATAAATTGTATGCCGGCAAAGAACTGGGGCAGAATTTTCTGGCAAATCCGGGTACGGCCCGTATGATTGTTGAAAAGACCGGTATATCCGAACAAACACGGGTTATGGAAATCGGGTCCGGGCTGGGAGCGCTGACCATTCCCATTGCACGGATCGCATCCCATGTGACGGCAGTGGAAAAAGATTCCCGTCTGATACCCCTTTTACAGAAAGCCCTTGAGACTGAAGCATTGGAAAATGTGACGGTCATCAATCAGGATGTTTTAACCCTTGATATTAATGCGCTGGCCAAAGACAAAAAGCTTGTGGTCATAGGGAATCTGCCTTATAATATTTCTTCACAAATCTTGTTTCGATTAGTTGAAGAAAGACACTGTATTGAAGAGGCATTTTTAATGTTTCAAAAGGAACTGGCAAACCGGATTATTGCGCCTCCTGGTGGAAGAGCATATTCAAGGCTGTCCGCTGTGGTTCAATATGCCGCAGCGGTTCATTTTGTAGCGACAATCGGTCCGGCATCTTTTTTTCCACGACCTGAAGTAGATTCAACTATTTTAAACTTTAAGTTTTATAAAACCCGATCGTTTAATCAAGAACAGGAAAAAATGTTGTTTGATGTCATTAAAGCGGCTTTTTCAAAACGAAGAAAATCTTTAAAAAACGCAATGGTAGGTGGGGGCGAATTTGATTTTAAAAAGGACTTTGTTGTTCAGGCGTTGGAACTGGCCGGCATAGATGACACAAGACGGGCGGAAACACTTACTGTGGAAGAGTTTAAGGCTCTCACCCGGGCGGTATGGGAAACAAGCTGAGAGAAGGAGATGATGAATAAAAAAATTTCCATTGATGATCTGATTGAAATTGTCAAGACCGGCGGAAAAATAAAGACAGGTGTGGATGTCTATAATTCAAAAGGGGTTTTACTTCTGGACAAGGATGTCCTGGTAGAAAAAATAAGGATTCTAGATATCATCAAAGAGAACGGTATCCACTCTGTTCCGGTCAATATAGCTGCTAATGGCGGCCTTTGGGATGAGAATGGCAATCTGATTATTGGAACAGCGTCTCATGAAACAGCAGATCCTGCCATGACATTATCCGAAATCGACGCCATCTATCCGGATATTGCTGCAAATAAAATTGAGATGCGGCTTCAGGAAATTGAAGAGATAAAACAACAGGCCGGCAAAAAATATGCAGAAGCGAAAAATAGCGTTAAAAAGGTTTTAGCGGATATTAAGCGGACCGGCGGTGAATTTGATTATGATGAGGTGGAAAGTAATGTTTCCAACCTGGTAGATTTTCTGGTTGTTTCTGGTAACCCTTTTTCTTACCTGACCCAGGAAATATTTTCATATGACGATTATCTGTATAACCATTCTGTTAATGTCTGTGCAATTGGAACAGCCGTTCTTCAAAGGTTTAACCAGACGTTTTCAAAGCTGGTGGATGACTTTCTCAAGGGAAATACATCGGATATTTATAATCCTTTTGAAAAAAAGAGCGAAACATTGCATAAATCATATACCTGTTATTATCCCGAAGACCTGAGTGATATTTCCCTTGGGTTCTTTCTTCATGATATTGGGAAAGTAATGGTTGACGAGAAAATTTTAAATAAAGAAGGCCGATTGACAGCAAAAGAGTTTGAAGAAGTAAAAAAGCATTCCTATGAATACGGTATCAAGCTGCTTGACAAAAATCATCTGAAAAATTCCGTGGTCAAAAATATTATATATTGTCATCATGCACCGCTGTATGAGGGTGAGGAACGATGTTATCCCGTTGATATACATTATACGCAGGTGCCGCTGTATGCAAGAATTTGTAAGCTTGCAGATATCTATGATGCCATGACATCCCGGCGGTGTTATAAAGAGGCCTTCAATCCCATCAATGTGGTGACACAATTGTTCAGAACCTATGCCAAAAAAGATAAGATGCTTCAGTATATCCTCCATGCATTTGTCAAAAGTATTGGCATCTATCCTCCCGGCAGTATTGTTTTTTTAAGGAATGGGCAGATGGCCTATGTCCTTGAAAGTGAGGGACCCCTTGTCATTCCGTTTACAGATGAAACAGAAAATACCTTGGGCCATAAATCAGATCCGATCAATATCGGTGCGCCTGGACTTGAAGAATCAAAAAAGATTGATAGCAGAAGAAGTGTTAAATCGCCCAAGGATGTATATGATATTCTTCCTCCCTATATAAAAAAAATAACCGAACGACCCTAAAAATCAATATGCCCTTTGTTATGTTTGAAATCGTTTTTAAAGCATTATGGAGGCATAGAAAGGACGTTTTATGATCAGAGCAAATGATAATTACAGTAAATTAAAAGCATCTTATCTTTTTTCAGATATTGCCAAAAGAGTGGATGACTACCAAAAGAAAAATTCCGGTACACAAATTATCCGGCTGGGGATTGGTGATGTGACAAAGGCCCTTGTCCCGGCAGTGATTAAAGGATTTCATGACGGCGTGGATGAAATGGCCAGTGATGCCACCTTCCGGGGGTATGGTCCGGAACAGGGATATGCGTTTCTCAGAGATAAGATTGCTAAAAATGATTTCCAGGACAGGGGGGCGGATATATCTGCGGATGAAATTTTTGTCAGCGACGGTGCAAAATGCGATACGGGAAATTTCCAGGAATTGTTTGCAACAGATATTCGCGTGGCCATCCCTGATCCGGTTTACCCGGCATATCTGGATACCAATGTCATGGCCGGCCGCACCGGTGAGTTTGCAGATGGTCGATATACCGGCATGGTGTACATGGACTGCTTGAAAGAAAACAATTTTCTGCCGAACCTGCCGGATGAAGAGGTGGATCTGATTTATCTTTGTTTTCCCAATAATCCCACGGGTTCCACCGCCACACGAGCAGATCTCAAAGGTTGGGTGGATTATGCAAAAAAACACAAGGCCTTGATTTTATTTGATGCTGCCTATGAAGCGTTTGTTCGCGATGAAAATCTTCCCAGAACGATTTATGAAATTGAAGGGGCCAAAGAGGTGGCGGTTGAATTCAGAAGTTTTTCAAAAGCAGCAGGGTTTACCGGTACGCGATGCGGGTTTACCGTTGTGCCCAAAGACTGCAGGGTTTTTAATTCAGTCGGGGAAAAAACATCTCTTCATTCCCTGTGGAATCGTCGGCACACCACCAAATTCAACGGGGTCTCCTATCCGGTTCAAAAGGCTGCCGAGGCAGTGTATTCTGAAGCGGGTAAGGTCCAGGTGAAGCAGCAGATTGATGCGTATCTGAAAAATGCTGATATCATCCGAAAAACCATTGACAGTCTTGGGTTTGATTATGTCGGCGGCAATAATTCCCCTTATATCTGGGTGGATGGAAAAGACAGGGATTCCTGGGACTTTTTTGATCTGCTTTTAACCAAAGCCGGCGTTGTCTGTACACCGGGAGCAGGGTTCGGCAGATGTGGCCAGAACTATATCCGCATCAGTGCATTTAATACGCTTGAAAATGTAATGTCGGCCATGGACAGGATTAAAGAGGCATTAAAATGAATCATTTTTTCAAGGTGAAAAGTCTGGAAGAGGTCATGGCATTGACAACGCAGTTTTCACCGGTGGCATCGGAAACCATCTCCGTTTCCCAGGCCTATTCAAGAGTTCTGGCCCAAGATCTGGTCGCACCGAAAGACCTGCCCGGATTCCGGCGGGCCACCATGGACGGGTATGCGGTTGTGGCAAGTTCTACATTCGGGGCCTCTGAATCCAGTCCTGCCTGGCTTGATGTTGTGGGAACCATTCGGATGGGGGATATTCCGGATGTTGACTTGGAACCAGGGAAAGCCGCTAAAATTTCAACCGGGGGCATGCTTCCCCAGGGGGCGGACAGTGTGGTCATGGTGGAGCATACAGAACTCATTGATGATACCTCCGTTGAAATTTATAAAAGTGTGGCCCCGCTGCAGCATGTCATTGATGTCTCCGAAGACTTTGCCAAAGATCAGACCGTGTTACCCAGGGGCGTTTTCATGCGGCCCCAGGAAGAAGGACTTGTCGCCGGGCTTGGGGTCACACAGATTAAAACCTATAAAATACCCAGGGTGGGAATTATTTCCACAGGGGACGAAATAATTCCCATTGACGAAGATCCGGCTCCGGGCAAAATCCGGGATATCAATTCGTATACCCTGTCCGGCTTTATCCGGGAAGCCCATGCCGTGCCGGTGCGTTATGGCATTGTTAAAGATGATATTACCGCCCTGAAAACAGCTGTTGAAAAAGCGGTTCAACAAACGGACATGGTCCTCATTTCCGGGGGAAGCTCTGTGGGAACAAGGGATTATACCGTTGACGTATTATCGTCTTTGCCTGATACGCGCATATTGGTCCACGGCATGTCCATAAGTCCCGGAAAACCAACGATTCTTGCCCGGGCCGGGAACAAACCCATATGGGGGCTGCCCGGTCAGGTGGTATCTGCCATGGTGGTCCTTAAAATAGTGGTCATTCCATTTTTAAACACGCTCAAGGGCCTCGGGCAGCAGGACAGGACAATTCGGATTCCAGCCAAATTGACCCGAAATGTTTCTTCGGCACAGGGTAGAAGAGATTTTGTCAGGGTCCTGCTGGAAAAGAAGAACAACCAGCTGATGGCAAAACCGGTCCTGGGTAAATCAGGATTGATCAGGACCATGATTCATGCCGACGGACTCCTTGAAATCGGTGATCATGTTGAAGGCCTGGAAAAAGATGCCATGGTAGAGATTATCCTTTTATAGAAAAAACCAAGAAAGAAGATCAGACCAATGAATTCCAAACGAAACGTATACCTTGATATGAAAAGTATCGCAGAGACAAAAAAGATCCTTTTTGAGCAATTTGGACACCATGTGACGAAAAGTGAACGTCTTGATGTGGTGAAGGCAAAGGGCCGTGTTCTGGTAAAACCGGCCATTGCGGCCATCTCTTCGCCGAATTTTCATGCCGCTGCCATGGATGGCATTGCTGTGGCGGCAAAGGTCACCTTTGGTGCAAGTGAAGACGCTCCCATAACCCTTGTTCCCAACGAGAATGCCTTCTGGGTCAACACCGGTCATGCCATGCCCGAGGGCACCAATGCCGTGATAATGATTGAACATCTCAATATCCTGGATGAAAAGCGTGTTGAAATTGAAGCCCCGGTCTTCCCCTGGCAGTATGTCCGAAAAATGGGCGAGGATATTGTGGCCACCCAATTGTTGTTTCCCAGGGGGCATAAGATCACTGCATATTCTCTGGGTGCGCTCCTGGCCGCCGGTATTTTTACCGTGGAGGTTTACAAACGTCCCAACGTTTTAATCATCCCAACAGGATCGGAACTCAAACAATGGCAGGAGATCAATATTGATCAACTCAAACCCGGGGATGTGGTGGAGTCCAATTCTTCCGTACTGGGGGGGCTGTGTGAAGATCATGGGGCCCAATTTGACTGTCATCCCATGCTCAGAGACAATCTTGATACAATTCAGAGCGCTGTGGAGGCTGCTGCAAAACAAGCGTATGACATGATTTGTATCATTGGCGGATCTTCGGCCGGATCAGAAGATTTTGCAAAACCCGTGATTTCAAACCTGGGGGTTGTGTATGTCCACGGGGTGACCATGATGCCCGGCAAACCCATGATGTTTGGCCGGGTGTTTGATACGCCGGTATTCGGCATCCCGGGATACCCTGTGTCCGCTATTGTCGCTTTTGAACAGTTTGCAGGTCCTTTGCTGTTAAAAATGCAAAAACTTCCCGAAAAACAGATCACAACGGCGGTTGTTTCCCCGGCCCGGAAAATTGCTTCAAAATTGGGACAGGAAGAATTTTTAAGGGTAAAAATCGGTTCAGTGGATGGTCGATTAATGTCGTCCCAACTGCCGAGGGGATCCGGCAATATTACCACGCTGACAGAAGCGGATGGCATTATCAGGATTCCACAAAATGTCGAAGGGATATCGGAAAAAGAGAGTGTTCAGGCCCAGTTGTTACGGCCGTTAACGGCCATTGAAAATACCATCGTGATTACCGGTTCCCATGATAACACCCTGGACATGCTCGCGGATCAGATAAAAGGATTCAATGGCGATATGAGTGTTTCCTCAAGCCATGTGGGCAGCATGGGCGGCTTGATGGCCATTAAAAAGGGCGCCTGCCATATGGCCGGTGCCCATCTCCTGGATCCTGCCGATGGCAGCTATAATATTTCATATGTTAAAAAATATCTGCCGGATCAAAGGGTTTGGTTAATTAATCTTGTCATGAGGGATCAGGGACTGATTGTCCCAAAGGGAAATCCAAAAACCATCCGGTCCATTGAAGATTTGAAAGACAAGACCCTGCAGTTTATCAACCGCCAGCCAGGATCCGGAACACGGATTCTATTCGATTATAAACTCAAAACCCTTGGCCTGTCCCCTGATGATATTGCCGGATATGAAAATGATGAATACACCCATATGTCTGTGGCTGTTTCGGTGCTTTCCGGAAGGGCAGATGCCGGCCTGGGTATTCATGCCGCTGCCCGGGCCCTTGAACTTGATTTTATACCGGTTGTGACGGAAGAGTATGATCTGGTGATTCCGGACAGGTTTTATCATACCCGGAAGATTCAGGTTTTACTTGAAACCATTCATACAAAGGAATTTCAGGATCGGGTCATGTCTCTAGGCGGATACAGCATTGAAAATACGGGTAAGATAATGTATCGATCCGATGGTTGTAGTGTGTAATTTGTCGACCCGGTGTAACTAGAACCTGAAAGGCCACAAAAAAAATCTATTTTTTTTGTGGCCTTTCCATTGAATACCCTGGAAAGAAAGGCTATACAGCCTCGTTCTTCCCAGGTTTTTTGTCACTTAATAGGGATGAATTTCAACCCGTCTGTTGGTTGCGCGGCCAATCTCAGTGCCGTTCAATGCAACGGGTTTGGTAAAACCAAATCCTTCTGTTGCCATTCTGTTCGTTAATATCCCTTTTCCTATCAGGTAATTCTTAACGGCATGTGCCCGTCTCATGGACAGATCCATGTTGTATTCAGCCGTACCGATATTGTCACAGTGGCCGTGAAGTTCAACGCTCATGGTAGGATTTTTCTTGAGGATTTTGGCCACATCATCCAATAATGGATAGGCTTGGGCTTTGATGACATCTTTATTAAAGTCAAACAGTACATTGTCCAGGGTCCAGCACCCAACGGCATTAACCTTAGCACCTATTGGCGTTCCGGGGCATTGATCATTCTCATCATAAACGCCGTCTTTGTCCGTGTCTTTTTTGATGGGCGCTTTGACAACAGGGGCAGCAACGACCATCGGGACCGCTTTTCTGGAGAGGAAGGCGCGTTCAACGAAATTGGCCATGCCGGCACTGGTTAACAATGCGTCTGCTGTTGAATAAAACCCGCATCCGCCGATGGCGGCCATTTTTTTCAGAAGGACTTCTCCCTCAGGAGAATCACCAACAAGGACCGGATAAAAACAGATGGAGGAACCATACAGGTCTTTTAATTTTTTTGCAGATGCCAGAACGTTGCCGGGCAAATCGCGTCCATCGGTGATGATGACAACGGCATTCATATCGCCTGAAAGCCCTTCAAAGTCAGTGCCCGCGGCA
This sequence comes from Desulfobacula sp., assembly GCF_030145145.1. GTDB lineage: Bacteria > Desulfobacterota > Desulfobacteria > Desulfobacterales > Desulfobacteraceae > Desulfobacula. The sequence goes on from NZ_JAQYWD010000008.1 coordinate 36,157, forward strand.
TCAAGTGCTTGATACATGGGGCTGGGACCACCCGGCTTGGTGATTTTTTCAAAGTTATTTTCTAAATTGTGGGAAAAATATTTTTCCATTCCGTAAAAAAGTTCACTGGATTTTTTTGATACTGAATTCAGGTGCCCAAAGGATCTGACGCCTGCTGTCTGACCCATTTCGGGAATCGTGTCATTCATCCTGTGCACCAGCGTCTGGGCTGTCGTAAACTTTTTAATTCCATTAATTTTTTCATCCATTGAACTGGATGCATCAAAGATGATCAGGAAATTATCCACTTTGGATTCATACTTGTTGGTGTTAAATTGTTTTGCTTGAAATGAGGGCATCGTCGCCATCTGTTTTGATGCACATCCGAATAAAAAAAGGAAGGCAAAAAATGTTAGTAAGCCTCTAATTAAAAGTCTCATGGTTCTTTCTCTCCTTTTGATTTTGTTAGTACTTATGCAGTGTTTTTATGAAGATGGTGTAACTAAAATATACTCCTTTTTACACGATGACAAGAATAAAATCAACCTTTCTTTTATTGATTTTATACCCTTTAGATACCCTTTCCTCAACTGATTGCCTAAAACTACTCACGATTGGGAAAAGGTCAAGCCACTGAAAGAAAAACAGAGAAAACAGGCAAGGCGATGTTTCAGTGTTTTATTTAATATCTTGCAATTTAAGGCCAGGAATTATATACGAGTGCTGTTTGTTGACCATAATAAATAAAAAGAAAATTACCAAACATGGAACTTTATCAGGGAATCATTCTTGGCATTTTACAGGGACTTACAGAATTTTTACCGGTAAGCAGTTCTGGCCACCTGGTGCTGGGACAGATGTTTTTTGGAATGACCCAGTCTCAATTGATTTTTGATATCAGTGTCCATGTGGGAACCCTCCTGGCGGTGCTGGTGGTTTATGCGGCGGATATTCTGGCCATGCTTTCATCGTTGTCTGGTTTTTTTTCAAAGGCTGTCCATTTCAAGCCGGTGGCACACCTGGTCAAGGAAGATAACCATCTTCAAATGGCAGGGTTAATTGTGATGGCGTCTATTCCAACAGCCGTCATTGGGCTTGTCTTAAAACAGTTTGAGCAGATATTATTCAGCTCCGAGGTGCTGGTGGGGTTTATGTTGATTCTGACGGGGACAATCTTGTGGCTTTCCCGGAATTATTATTATAATGAAAATAAACAACAAAAATTTGGCATTAAAAAGGCGCTTTTTATTGGCGTGACCCAGGGACTTGCCGTCATTCCCGGTATTTCCCGGTCAGGTTCCACCATTGCCGCGGGTATGGTTATGGGACTGGATCGGCACAACGCTGCCAAATTTTCTTTTTTGTTATCCATTCCTGCCATTGTGGGGGCGGAAATGTTAGGCTTAAAGGATATCCTAACAGAGGGGCTTATCATTGATACTGTGACCCTGTATGCGACAATCGTTTCATTTATAACCGGCTTGATTGCGTTAAAAATTCTTTTGAGGTTGGTTCATTCGGGCAGGTTCCATCTGTTTGCCCCGTATTGTTGGCTGTTAGGCTCACTGGTCCTTTTATCAAAAATTATCTAAAGGAGGCGGTATGAATCCGGGGATTTTCAGGGAATATGACATAAGAGGTGTTGCAGGCCAGGATATTTTAGAAGAGGATGTGGTCAGTATTGGCAAGGCCTACGGCACTCTTTTACAACAGCAGAATAAAAAAATCGTATCCATTGGAAGGGATTGCCGACAGACGTCTGAAAAATTTTCAGATCTGCTTATCCAGGGAATTCTTTCTACAGGGTGCGATGTCATTGATATTGGCACTTGTCCCACTCCGGTGCTCTATTTTTCCATACAGCATCTGAATCTTGACGGGGGTGCCATGGTGACTGCAAGCCATAATCCACCTGAATATAACGGGTTTAAATTGATGAATGGAAATGATTCCATCCACAGTCAGGGCTTGCAGGATATCCGTATCGTCATAGAAAAAAAGGATTTTGTTCATGGGAATGGGCAGGTGACCCAAAAAGACGTGATTACCCCCTATAAAGACTATATTGTGAATAACATACAGATCAACCACCCCCTGAAAATCGGGATTGATGCCGGCAATGGCACAGGTGGGATCACGGCGCTTCCGGTCTTGAAAAAACTGGGGTGTGAGGTACACGATATTTATTGCGATATGGATGGCACCTTTCCCAATCATGAAGCAGATCCCACCCAGAAAAAGAATTTGCTCGAACTGATACAACTGGTGAAGGAAAAGCACCTTGATCTGGGAGTGGGATATGATGGAGACGCGGACCGGATAGGGGTTGTGGATAAAAATGGCCAGGTGATCTATGGCGATCAGCTCATGGTGATCTATGCCAGGGAAATTCTTCAACGAAATCCAGGTGCAACCTTTATCGGGGAAGTCAAGTGTTCCATGGTCATGTATGATGATATTCGAAACCATGGCGGTATAGCCATCATGTGGCGCACCGGCCATTCGTTGATCAAGAAAAAAATGAAAGAGGAAAAGGCAGTTCTGGCCGGTGAGATGAGCGGGCATATGTTTTTTAAGGACCGGTACCTGGGATATGATGATGCGCTCTATGCCACCTGCCGCCTGCTTGAAATCATGGCAGATACCGGTAAAGGCGTTGATGACTTGATCCAGGATCTTCCCAAAACGTTTACAACGCCTGAAATTCGTGTGGATTGCCCGGATGAGATTAAATTTGATGTGGTGGCGAAAATCGTTGCCCATTTTAAGGCCAGACAGGATGTCATTGATATTGACGGGTTAAGAGCCGTTTATGATGACGGCTGGGGACTTGTCAGGGCATCCAATACCCAGCCGGCCCTGGTACTTCGATTTGAAGCCTTGAGTGAACCCAGGCGGGATGAAATAAGACATGAAATAGAGTCTGTATTAAAAACCATTATAGAGGAGATAAAATAAGATTTTACAGTTGAAATGATAAAATCTTATCATTACCATTTTATGGAGTTATCGGTACAGCAGCAGTCTGCAGTCAATCATACCGGCTCCCCGGCACTTGTTGTCGCGGGGGCCGGTTCCGGTAAGACACGCACCCTGACTGCCAAGTTTTCACACCTTGTCAATCTGGGTTATGATCCCAAACGGATACTGACCATTACCTTTACAAACAAAGCTGCCGACGAGATGAAGTCCCGGCTCATTGAGATGACGCGTCTTCCGTATCATAGTTTCCAGTGGGTCAGAACGTATCATTCAGCCTGCCTGATGATATTGAAACAGCATTGCGAAAAACTGGGGTACACCCCCCCCATACAGGTGTTTTCAGTCTACAGCCAGGGAAAACTGGTCAAAGAACTCTGTGTGAAAAATAATATTGAAAAAAAGCATGCAAACAAGATTTTATCCGCTATTTCCCGGGCAAAAAATTTTGGGAACCCGGGAAAATATTTTGATTTGAAACCGACCTTTTTCAGTCTCAACATTGAAGACCTGTATGCCCAATATGAAGACCGATTAAAAGAAATGAATTCAGTGGATTTTGATAATATCCTTTTGAAGGCAAGGGATCTGTTAAGGGATTACAAAGACATCCGGGAGTATTATCGAAATTATTTTTCCTATATTCTAGTGGATGAATACCAGGACACCAATAATCTTCAAGAAGATTTAACCAACCTGCTGCTGGGAGATCATCGGAACCTTTTCTGTGTGGGGGATGACTGGCAGTCGGTCTATGGATTCCGGGGGTCCAATGTTAACCATTTTATCGATTTTCCGAAAAAATACAGGGATTCAAAAATCTTCAGGCTTGAAGAAAATTATCGGTCTGCAGATGAAATCGTCCAGGTGGCAAATGATTTAATCGACCATAATCCGGATAAAATGGAAAAAAAATGCTTTTCTAAAAAAAAGGGTGGCGTGGTTGAAATTTATGATTTTTTGTCAGACGCCCATGAAGCCGAATGGGTTGCCAGGAGAATCAAGGGATTAAATCGCCAGGGTCAGGGCATTGGGTTTGATCAAATGGCAGTGGTTTACAGAACAAAATTTTGTTCTCTTCCCTTTGAAAAAATTTTCAGGAAATACCGGATACCCTATAGTATGAAAGGCTCCCAGGGCTTTTTTGAAAGAATGGAAGTCCTGGATATTAATTCCTATTTGAGTGCTGCATTTTTCCCCAATGATGATGTGTCATTTGAGCGGATTGTGAACACGCCCAAAAGGGGCATCGGACCCTCTATGATCAAGCGAATAGCCGCCATGCGAACCCCGGAGACAAGTCTCCAGGATGCCGCCAGAATCATGGTCAAAGATCGGGTGTTAACTAAGAAAATTCATGAAAACCTTTCCCGGGTTCTTGAGGTTCTGGATGAAATAGTGGATTTGGCACCTGCCCGGGCAATGGAAGTTGTTCTGGAAAAAACCGAATATTTTGACTATCTGGAGAAAAAAACAAAAACAAAGGCAGAGTTTGTTTCAAAAAAAGAAAACCTTGAACAATTGATTTATACGGCAAGATCTAAAAATGATCTTTTGGAATATCTTGAGGAGGCGGCACTCATCAGGGAGGATAAGAAAGAAGAGGATGAATCTGATTCATCCGGAGTTTCCCTTCTGACCATCCATTCCGCCAAAGGCCTGGAATATGATACGGTCTTTATTGTGGGGTGCGAAGAGCGCCTCTTTCCCCATTGGCGATCCATTGATGGGGGGGATAAGGCCATTTTCGAGGAAAGACGGTTGATGTATGTGGCAATGACCCGGGCTGAAAGGTTTTTATACCTGACCCATACCAGTTATCGGAAAGGTGAATTCGCAACCCAAAGCCGATTTATTGATCAAATTCAAGCGTGTTTATCCTGATGCTGAAAAAGGAAGGGAATGGCAGATTTTTTTTTCTCTGTTAAAGCGCCACTGACACAACTTGCGGTAAAACTGTTCAAGAATGGGCGACACATCATCCCCACTGATCAAAAAAGTATTTTTATTACCTTGTTTTTTGCCATTTTTTCAACGGTCACCGGCGTGGGCATCGTGGTGCCGCTTCTTCCCGTGTATGCCAATGACCTGGGGGCGACAGGGGTATATGTGGGATTGATATTCGGATCGTTTTCCCTGTCCCGGACCTTTCTGATGCCGCTTTTCGGGCGGCTGTCTGATCAAAAGGGCCGAAAACCGTTTATTGTGACCGGCTTATTGGTTTATACACTTATATCCATTGCCTTTATCTTTTCAAAAAATGTAGAAACATTGATTTTACTGCGATTTATCCAGGGGGCAGGATCGGCCATGATCATGCCGGTGGTTCAGGCCTATGTGGGGGAGATCACCCCGGCAGGATCGGAAGGGTATTCCATGGGATTGTTTAACCTGTCCATGTTTTTAAGCTTGAGTCTGGGGCCTTTGATGGGGGGTGGGATAAAAGATCTGTGGTCCCTTGATGCGGCCTTTATCTGCATGGGACTGCTGTCCTGCATTGGATTGTTCCTGTGCGTTGTTTTCCTGCCGGCCGCCGGTGACGAAACCGTAAAAAATTCAAAACACCAAGTGACCCCATGGATGCATCTGTTAACAGATAAAGGGATTATTTCCATTTCTGTATTCCGGTATGCCTATACGTCCTGTATCGGGGTCATCTGGTGTTTTCTTCCGCTGTATGCCGATACGGTATTCGGCCTTTCCGGTTCTTTAATCGGTGTGCTGGTCATGCTGGGCGTTTTTGTATCCGGGGCGCTTAATCTTCCCATGGGGGTTGTGGCAGACCGGGTAAACAAGCGGATGATGGTAATTTTGGGGGGCATGATGTCAACCACAGGGATGATGTTGCTGTTCCGGGCGTCGACGTTTTCCGATCTGGTGGTCGCGGTTGTCGTATTTGGTATCGGCGGCGGTATTTCCATGCCTTCCATTATGGCCTATGGTGTTATAAAGGGAGATGAAAAAAAGGCCATGGGATCGGTTATCTCCATCATGACCGTCGCCCACAGTTTAGGAATGCTTACCGGTTCAATGGCTGCCGGGCTGGCCATGGATTTCTTCAGCTTGCGATGGGCTTTTCCCTGCGGTATGCTCATCATGGCCTTTGGAACTCTTTTTTTCTGGATCGGGGTCGATAACCATACGTTTGTTAACAAAAAACAGTAAAAAAACCGTCTACCCTGTTCCATCGCTGCCAGGGGGCATTCCCCTGACCAGGCCGTGACGGTTTTAGGCGGGCCATGCGATATGGAGTGGCCGTTTTTGAGCCATCAGCCAGATACCGTCTCCTTTTGAAACCATCATTTCTTTTGACGGATTGACGGTCACTGTGTTGTCCGTGGTTTGCATGGCAAAGGTCAGGTGATTGTATGTTTCTTTGAGATACTCATGCAGGGCCCACCAGGTGAGACCCTGGATGGTTTTAGGGACAACGGCATAATAGATTTCTTCAGCAGCATTATTTCTCAGTAGAATTTGTAAGGGGATATGGACCTTGTCCTGCATGGCCTGCACCATCATCTCAACCGTCATCTGCATGATGATTTGAAAGTCACCCGGAACACTGGAAAAGGTGTCCAGAGAATGGGTTGAAATACAACGAACGGTAATCTCGCACGCCTCATTTTTCAGCTTAAGGGCATTAATCAATGCAAACAGACTTTCTTCATCCCTGCCTGTGTGAATGATGATCCTTGCGGCTTCCTTTATATTGGCTTTATTGAGGGCGTTGAGGGTGTCGGGGCTTCCCTTGATAAAAAAAACAGAAGGCAGGTCTGGAAAAGGGTGTCGTGTGATATCGGCCAACAGGATAAGATCCTGTCCAGAACCGCTTTCATCTTTATGGATTTCCTCGATCAATTGTCCTGTTTCATCGGTGAAACCCACTATCAATATATGCCCCTTTCCCTTGTAGTCTCTTTCTCCGTGCATTCGTTTATCTCTCCTTTCAATCAGCGATGAAGCGAAATGGGTAATAAAAGCAGCCCCCAGACCGATACCCATGAACATGGGCAGAAAAACCGCCACAATCTTGCCCGGGTTGGAGACGGGAAACAGATCCCCATAACCAACGGTGGTGCTGGTCACAATACTCCACCAGAGCGCCTGGTCAAAACGGTTTAACGCGGAATCCGGCGGTTCAACAACCTGAATCAGCACACTGGAGATCAATAAAAGCGTCAAATAGGCGAAAACAATGGAGATGCCTCTGCGTTTCAGCCCCATCCGTAAGAAATTTTTCAAAAAATACAGCAAAATAGATCTCTCCATTCCGGTAATAGCATGCCCCCAATATGGCTGCATTATATGCTTAGCATAATTATATCATTTGATGTTCATTTGCAATATGGATTTGTCCCAACCCATGACAATGCCGTATAAAAAAGGATGAAATTTTATTTGTCCTTTAACATAATCCATTGTACTGTTATTTTATTGAAATTGACCAGACAGTTAAACGCATTCAAAATAATTTTAGGGTTTGAAAAAAAGTGCGGAAGAGTGAACGTATTTTGCTTGGACGACCATATGATTTTTTTGTCTCTGATCTATCATCTTTGATTTATATGAAAGAACTTTTGAGCGGCTGAAATGAATGAGAAAGACCATTACTTAAAGGCAACCCTGAAAAGCGTTGCTGAAACCCAAGCCAAAATGTTGAGGGCCATCACTTACACGGTTAGTGTCCTTATTCTGCCGGCACTTTTTATAGCGGTTAAGGGATCGGTTGAAAACAAGGTCTTAACTGAGGCAGTCGTATATGTTATTGCCTATATTGTCTGGCTGTTGTTTGGCGTGATTTTAATTGAAAAGATAAAATATAAGGTCCGGTCAATATTAATCCTGCTCATTATCTTTTTGTTAGGAAGCTTTGTCCTTGCTACACGTGGGTTGAGCGGGGGGGGGATTTTGTTTCTTACCAGTTTTTGCGTTATGTCTACTGCATTAATCGGGTTGAAATTCGGGCTGTTGGCAATTGCTATGTCTTTGTTTGCCATCATTGGCATTGGCCTGTCCATGGTGCATCATTTGCTTCCATTTGACCCGGATATTGTTTGGAATTCTGCGTCTGTTTTTTCCTGGCTTATTGCGGGTGCTGTTTTTTCAGTGTTAACTGTCTGCATGGTGTGGACTTCTGGAATTCTGCAAATGAGGCTGCTCAAAACATTGTCTGAATTAAGACATAGCCAGGAGAAAATCACATCGCAAAATATGGACCTGATTAATGAAATAAAAAGGAGAAAAGACATTGAGCAACAAAAAAAAGAGGTGGAAAAATATCTTTCCCGTTCTCAACGGTTAGAATCTATCGGCACCCTTGCCGGGGGTATCGCCCATGATTTTAATAATATTCTTTTTCCTGTGTTAGGCCATACTGAAATGCTGCTGGAAGATATCCCTGAAGGCGATCCATTTCGAGATAACCTGAATCAAATTCATGCCGGGGCCTTAAGAGCCAAAGACCTGGTAAAACAGATCCTTACGTTTTCACGGCAAGAAAACAATGAATGGATGCTGATGAAGATCCAGCCCGTTATCAAGGAGGTATTAAAACTGATCAGGTCTTCGATCCCCACAACCATTGACATTAAACAGGATATCCGTTCTGACTGTGGTGTCATTAAAGCAGATCCCACACAAATTCATCAGATTGTAATGAATCTGACCACCAATGCGTATCATGCCATGGAAAAGACGGGGGGGGTATTAAAGGCCAGCCTCAAAGAAATCGAGTTAAGTGAGCAGGATCTTTTGAGCCCGGATATGGAACCAGGGGCTTATGCCCTTTTAACAATATCGGATACCGGCACTGGTATGGATAAAGCGGTGACGGAAAAAATATTTGATCCGTTTTTCACCACCAAGGGACACAAAGGCACTGGAATGGGATTGTCCGTTGTTCACGGCATTGTTGCAAAGATGGATGGTGCGATTCAAGTCAATAGCGAACCTGGAAAAGGAACGGCGTTTCATGTGTATCTGCCGGTGGAAAAGCGTCTTTCTGAAAAATCGTTACCCCATTCAAATCCGCAAATTCAGGGCGGCACAGAACAGATTCTTCTCGTCGACGATGAAGACGATATCCTTACAATGGAAAAGCGAATGCTGGAGCGTTTGGGATATAACGTTATTTCACGTAAAAGCAGTATTGAAGCCCTGGAGGCTTTTTCTGAGAGCCCCGATAAATTTGACCTGGTTATCACGGATATCGCAATGCCAAATTTGCCGGGGGACAAATTATCCGCTGAACTGACTAAGATACGCCCGGATATTCCCGTACTGCTTTGCACAGGGTTCAGTGAAACCATGTCTGAAGAAAAGGCCGCTTCACTGGGGATCAAGGGATTCCTATTAAAGCCGATTGTCATGACGGAACTTTCTCAAAAGATCCGTGAAATTCTGGATGAAAATAAACATTGAAATTTTCTGTTTTAACCTGTCTGTTAATCAGGAATGTCTTGATTTAGATACGGCATATTGAGGGGATTCGATCTGTTTTGACAAAACAAAGCCAGGACCGGGTTTGGGAAGGGCTATTCAAGCAGCCAGGATTCGTGGGTATAGAGACTTAACAGGGCAGGATGGAGAATGGTGTTAATCTGCTGATTGGTTGTCTTAAGGGCATTTTTACCAAATACCAGTTCACTTTTGAACACCTGGGGGGTGATAAATCGTGTGGGGACGTCAATCACCAATTGGTCTATTCTTTCCAGTATTTTTTCTTTTTTAATGTTGGGATGCCAGGCCAGATACCATCCCCAGTCTCCGAAACTGGGTACATTCTCATGAAACGGAAGGATGGAAAGCCGGGCGCTTTCGATGGTTCTTCCGATACACAGAAAGCTTTCCTTTGCCAGATAGGGAGAGGTTGCCTGGACCACCATCAATCCGTGTTGGGACAAATGCTGTTTTATTTTTTTATAAAATGATGTGGCATAAAGTTTGGTCAGTTCCGGTGTGGACGGATCCGGCATATCAATGATGATGACATCCCAGAACCCGGAAATATCACTTAAAAATTTATCAGCGTCAACATTCATTACCTGCACATCAGCCAGTTTATGGGCCGGGGTCTGTTTTGCAGGAGGCTTTTTTTTATTTGTTTCAATATAGAGGCGCTTAGGGATTCCCGGGGTGATGCCGCTGCTCACCCGGGTGACGAGGCGGGCATCTTTGAATGCATTCTGGTTGATCCGTTTTAAAACAGGATGCGTTTTGGCAAGACGGGTCATTTCCGGATCAAGGTCCACCAAAAGCACTTCTTTGACCGCGTTATATTTCAACACCTCCCTTAATGCACATCCGTCGCCCCCCCCGAGAATGAGGACCCGTGATTTGATCGGGACAAGATTCATGACAGAATGTACCATGGGTTCATGATACCGTTGTTCATCCGTACTGCAGAATTGCAGGTTCCCGTTTAAAAAGAGCCGGACTTCATCAAAGGGCTTGTAATGGGTGATGGCAATATGCTGGTACTGGGTTGTTTTACTTAAAATAATAGGGTCATCATACAGGGGTTGCTCAATTTTGATGTTCCATTGCCGGTTATTGAGGTATCCGTAACAGATGGCGCAGAACGTGACCAGCATAATGGCGGATAACAGAACCCCTTTTTTTAACAGGCCTTTTTTTTTAAAATAGATAAAGGTGATAAAGGCCAGAAAAAAGTTGACCCCTGCGGTCAAAAAAGCGGCCTCTGTAATGGGAGTGAATCTTAAAAGGATAAAGACATAGATGAGGGACCCGATCAAACTGCCAATGTAATCAGCGCTCAGAATATTCCCCAGGTTGGTGGACAATTCTTTGCTGAAATCATTGTTAATCCGGATAATAACGGGAATTTCAAGCCCGATCATGATGCCGATGAAACTGACGAAAAAATAGAGGACCAGGCTGTAATGGGCGGTATACCCATAGGAGATGTAGGTCAGGGTGGGGGAAAATCCTCCGGCAAGGGCTAAGCCGGTTTCAACACCGATAAAGGTGTAGATGAGGTTTTTTTTGGAAACCTGTGCCTGGATCAGGCTGCCAAACCCCATCCAGAACAGCATGAGCCCGATGACCATGGCCCATTGTTCAAAGGAATTGCCCAGAATCATGGAGGCAAGGCTTGCCTGGATATACTCAAGGATAATGCCGCAGGCACCGCTGGCAAACATGCAGGTGCACAGCAGCACAGAGGCAAAATTGAGCTGGGGTTTCTCCCGGGTCATCTGTTTACATGGAAAAGGCGATGATAATGGCCACTGCATTAATGGCGCTCACCACGACAATTAAAGCGGCTACATTTCGATCTTCTTTGACTTCCGTGGCCATATTGGTGGTGGGCAACAGCAGTTTGTCCACCACTGTTTTGAAAATCAGCAGCATCACAATGCCGTATACGGCATAAATGCCGAAACTTAACACATCGTTGCCCCATCCTGTGAAAGGCCCTGAAATACTGGCCATGAGAATAATGCCCAGGGCAATGAGGATACCGCCAAGACCGATACCGGCCGAAAGGTTATTGCTTTTGATTTCATTTCTCACATTAAAGGGGGTGATCAGCTCGTAAAGAAACCCGAAAATCAACAGGGCCAGTTGTCCCAGTATAAAAAAGAGAATGGCGCTGGCAATGCCCTGGACAAATGTTCCGCCGGTTCCGGAGATGGATCCATGGAGAATGAATCCCGTGGCCACGAACATCCCTGCTTCAACCATTCCCACAGCTGAATTTCCGATAACCTGAGTGCCATCGGGTTTTATAATGACTTTCACACACTCTTCATCATTGTTGATATTGCCCAGCATGATAAAATCATTGATAAATCGGGATGAGAACATGAATCCCGTTATGATGAGCCCGTCAATCAATAATTGGATCAGGTCAAGCAGAAAGCCTTTTGAAGCCCCCCCCATGGCACCTGACAGTGCAATGGCAATCCCGAGGTAAAGTCCGGCCCGTCTTAACCCCACCGCCAGGTTTCCGTCATCAATATGAACATCATCATCAAATTCTTTGGTCCGCCAGTCATCTACCCGCTTAACCAGCCAGATAAAAAAGATGCCCACGATGACATAGATAACGCCTTGGCTAAGCCCTGCGAGTGTTACAGCTATCTTCATTCTTTTCTCCTTAGAATCGGTTTATTTGCCTTTGCTTTTCGGACCACCGCCACGAAGGTTGGCTCCGGCACCTCTGACAGAAGCGGTTTGGGATTTGAGGCCGCCGCTTTTTGCAAAATTGGTGCTTTGAAATTTTGGGGATTGTTTTACATAGGTGCCGGACGTACCATATTTCCGGGCCCCGTTTTGGGTTTGCCCAAAATAGGGTTGACGGTTCCTGTAGTTATTGTTCCAGCCATTCCAGGAATTGTAACCAAAATAAGATGGCCGGGAATTAAAGAGCATAGAAAACAAAGCATATTTTCCATACCAGGACCAGAACTGATTCCCCGTATTATCTTTTTGCCACTCCCCGTATTTTGAATTGCCCACATAGGCCATGCCCGGCGGTGTTGCCTGGATCAGACGGTCCTGTTCAAACACACCATAGGGTTTGGCCAGGATGGCCATGCCAAGGTATTCAAGATTGGCATCATAAAAGTCGGCATCCACCTGTTCCCAATCCGTTTCTCGGGTGTCACCATTTTCTTCCAGGATATATTTGTGGAAATAGGCTTCCCGTGAATCTTCCACCCAGAAAGAAGCGGCGTTGTGACCTCTTCCCGGCCATTGGTCCGTGGGTTTAATGGCCAGTTCTTTCCACAGACCTCCCACAGTGCTTGAAAATTTTGAGCCTGTAAATCCCGCACTGATTGTGGCAATGGTATCCAGGTTCTCTGCCGTTAATGCCTCATATGCTTCAGGGCTGACCTCACGGCTGAAGGTGGCAAACCGGGGGTCGTAATAATCAGAATTTTCATTCCAGGATTCCCTTTTGATGGTCACAAAATATTCTTCCTTCATATCTTTAAGGATTTTTGTGTAACTGGAATAAAGCTGGGCCATATCCCCGGTTAATGTTTTTTCAAGAATCCCGGCTTGTTCAAGGCCCGAAGTAAGGGCCTGGGCACTGTCTGTAAAGGCGGCATAGTCGGCACTTGATCCTGCGGTATGCCGGCTGTATTCGGCTTCCACAACACTTAGATTTTCCCGGGACTGGCGTTCCAGTTTTGTCAGGGGGGCCACCCGGGCCTTGATTTTTTCGGTTAAATCAGGAAAGTCAGCCATGGCTTTTTCCATGGAGCCGGTTTTAAACTGGGTTGCCATCCGGCGGATATGATCGGCCTCTTGTTTTGCCCGGGCGTGTAAATCAGCTGCATTTTCAATGGTCTTTCTGATCTTTGAAAAACGTGAAATCGGGTATAGGGAGAATGCTTCAGCATCCTGGAGGATTTTTTTTATTCTTGTTATCTGCTGTTTAACCTGGGGGACAAGTTCGGGCTTGTTTTGGCTGATCAGGGGCGAGAGGTCCTTGTCATAAAGGTCTTTTGCCCTCTTTAGCGCATCATGGGCAAGTTGAAACTTTTGAGGCCAGTTTTCCTTTAGGGCAAAGGGGTTAATTGCTTTGAATTCAGGCGAGTCCGTCAGGGTTTGATATTTGCCTTTATTTTTATTTACCTGGGATTTGACGGTCTTTATGGTGTCAGGTATGGCCTTGGCTTCATTTTTAAGCGTCTTGGGAAGGCCTTCGCCACATCCTGCCAACATCATCACCATAACGGTAAAGGTTAATCCGGCAATAACGCTGATAAGGAGATGTTTTCTAATCATCCTTAATGGTCTCCTTTGCTGATGAGACGGATCATGTTCGGATCAACAGGGCTTGAGGTATAGATCTGGTATTCGTCCCTGCCTGATCCCGACCATTCCTCAATGGTGAGAAATCGAGTGTGGGCTTCATTTTCAAATTCATACATGTAGACCTTTTCCTGGCTTTCCCCCCGGTAATAAACCGATGCCCAGTCATCCTCATACCAGAATTTTTCGCCATTGATCACGATTACATCCTTGTCATCGGCAATCTGGTCAAGGTCATCTTCATCAATGACAGCGCCTTCATCATCTTTTAAATCCCGGAAGGAAAGGCGATCAAGGGTCATGGAGACTTCAAGGACATCATCGAATTCCCATTCAAAATTAGTCGATTGACCGGTTTCAAGGCAAAGGCAGGTCAACTCATAAATAAAATACCCTTTTTTGTTTTTAAAATCATCCGAGGTCTCTTCATATTTATTCAGGGTTTTTACAAAATAAGTGTTGCCAAGATATTCAAAAAATGAATGAATGCCGGCATCTTCAATACTCAACACTATATTTTTTTGCTGGGTAACCAGATGGTCTTTTTTAAGGGTTCGTATTGCACTGAATCTTTCCTGGAAAGATTTTTGTGTTGCCATATCAAGCATGGAATGCCTCCAATGTTAAATCGTTCCGGCTAATTGTCCTGACGTCTTGCTGTGAGTGCATCGGTTCTTGCCCGGAACCGGTCGTTCATTTTTCCCAGTGCATTGGAGCTCTGGGATGCGATATTAATGGTTTCCTGTGAAATCAGGGCATAGGTTTCAAAGGCCTGTTCATAGGTTTGACACGCTTCTTCCAGGGCATCAATATCCAGCGTCATACTCTGGCTCATTTTTGCGCCTTTGATGGCTGCGTTTCCAATGACTTTTGCCGTGTCTTTCATGGTTTCAGCAGCCGATTTTTGAACCATATCCAGGTGTTGCAGGGTCTCCATCTGCTGTTCGGCCGCCACCCGGACAGCCAGGGCATTTTTAACAGCCGTTGAAAGGATCATGTCTGTCCGCTGAACCAAGCGTCTGACCAGATGGGAGTTTCTCACCATCATTTCCCCGCCGAACCGTGTCTGGAGATTTGAATTGTCAATGGTCTGCAGGTCCACCACAGCCATGGCAAGGTCACTGGTCAATGTGGTCAGGGCCTCTTTGTTCCTTGGGTCCTGGATGCTTCCCAGATAGTCCATCAATTTTTGCCAGATGACCTGGCCCAGGTAGATTCGTTCCTGGAGCCGTGGCTGGATTTCTTTTAAGTTGTCACAAATGGTGGACAGTTCTGAGGCATCAAAGGCGACCTGGTCTGCCTCATGCCTTAAATGATCCCGGATGCCGTCAATGGTGGAATTCACCGTTTCCCTCCGCTCGGCAATAATTTTAAGGACTTCGTCACCCTTGGGCAGACGGTTCACGGTTTTTGTGAACAGCCCCAGCATTTTCTTTTGAAAGGGCATCTCAGCCCGGGCCACCATGGTGGGGTTTACTTTGTCCAGTTCCATTTTAATGGCCAGGATATTTTTCCCCACAGGAGACGAATCATCTGCGGCAACGTTTTTGAGCACATTCCCCATTTTACGATCATAAAGGGTCACCTGGGCCTGGGTCTCGTCCATGATTTCCTGCCCCAGACCGAAGACAAAATTACCCAGTTGCCAGTCCGATGGATCTGCTTTTATTCGTTCAAGAAATTCATTGGCCTTGGCTTCAATGGCCTGTATGTCTTCAACAGCCAGATGTTTGGGTTGCACCGGTTCAAGATGGGAAGGGGACTGGACCGGGGTTAAGGCGCCCTGACCCGACACCTGGGTCACTTGGGCAAGGTCCGGGGCTTTGGCCTGCTGGGCGACGCTTTGAAGATCTTGAGCCATATCATTCATGTTATCCTCCTTAGGGGATCGTCTATAAAAGGGTTAAAACAGTAATTAATTAAGAAAATTTGCCCGCCAGGAAATTTGCCATGGTTTTAAATTCTGCGGTTTCGTTTTTTTCGACAATATCTCTGGACCGGTTGGACACGTCATGCAGGCTTTCAATGGTTTTTTTAAATATATCCTGCTGTTTTTCTCGGCTTTCCAATGACAGGTCAAGGTATTCCTTTACCGTCTTTAAAAGGTGGTTTTTTCCTATTTTTTTAATTTCATAGGTCAGGGTATCGCCGGGATATCGTTCGATCATTGCCGGAGTGATGACCATTAGATCATCAATAATGGCTTCTATTTTTTCTGTCATTTCATTTGATAGATCCTTGTCCTTTCTCAGCAGAATATTTAAGCTTAATAAAGACTTCAGGATATCTGTATACGTTTGGTCAGGGGATTTTTCAGGCTGGGGGGCAGGTGAAGCGCTCTCTTTTAAAGGGGTTTTCCGGACTTTGGTGTTTTTTTTATAAATGGCAAAGCCGATGATTGCAATAATGAAGAGGGTTGCAATGATCATGGTCATTTGTCTTGCTCCTTGGGTTAAGACGGTTATATCAACAATATCTTCTGAAAAAGTAATGCAAAACTTTTGTTTTACAAGGTTAGAAAATCGTTAAATTGTGTAACACACAAGATTATGGGCTATCCTGAAAAATCAAGAAAGGAACAGGGCGGCCAACAGACCTTGTGAAAAAGATCCGTTGGCCGTTCAAATTAAGCGGTTCAATATTGCAATTAAAACTTATCGGGTTCTGTCCAGTATTTCCAGGATATCTTTCGCCTGCTTTCCGTATCCTTTATCAGCACATTTTTGAACCCATTCAGCATAAGCGACTCTTAAAGATTTGCCCCAAGCCTTTTTTTCTTCAGGGGTTAGTATTTTGACGGTTCCCACCTCCGCCAATTTTTTCAGGCTTTTTTGGTCAAAGGCTTTCATCACCCCCAAAGACCGCTTCTCGGTTTCTTCAGATACTGCCATCATGGCGGTTTGGTTTTCAGGAGATAAACTGTTCCATGTATCCAGATTAATAAAATTCACCCATACTGTCCACCATATGGGCCCTACAGCATGGTTTGCAACTTCATAATATTTTCTTGAATACATGGAACTCCATGAGGAAGAGAATGCATCAATTGCTCCTTTTCCCATGGCATCATACACTTCAGCAGATGCAATCTTTATTGGGGTTGCCCCCCAGGCTGACAGACTGGCCAAGGCCCCTGGAACCGGAGCCCTGATCTTTAATCCCCTAAGATCGTCCAGGGATTCGATTTTTATTTTTCCGCAGATACCATTGCCGCCATAGGCACTGTAATATAGAAGCTTAACATTTTTTTCTCGAAACAAGGGTTCCAGAATTGCGTTGACCGCATCTCTTGCACGGAACCAGTGATCCATATCATCAATCAAAAGGAAATAATCAGAAAAACTGAAAACAGGGTTGCGTCCCCCCCAATGGCCCAGGGCCGTGAGACCCATCTCAACGGCTCCCATGGTCGTCGCATCAATTCCATTTCGATATCCGAAAAGCTGACCACCGGGATAGACAGTTACCTGAATACTGCCTTGGGTTCGTTTTTCAATTTCTGTGGCAAAGAAAGGCAGCAGATCAGCACTGAAATAATGGGAGGATGTCATGCCGGTGAAATACCTTAATTTGACGGCTTTTTGGGCATGAACACTTGCGCAGAACAATAGGCCTGCGGTGATTGTCAAGGCCACACAAAGAAAAATTTTACAGGTTGCTGATTTGGTCATCATTTTAATCTCCTTTTTCGGGTTTATATGAAAGTCGTGCGTTAAACCATTGTGACACCAGGGTTTCTTTTACTGCACCATCAGGGACGGAAGCCATGTCGCCAATTCGGGGAAGAGTGTCAGTATATACAAAGAGAGCACCATGATTAAAATAAACGGAACGGTTCCCCTGATGATCGTTCCCATGTCAAAATTTGACAGGCCTTTGATGATAAACAAATTTAGACCAACCGGGGGTGTCAAAAGCCCTATTTCCAGAACGATGATAAAAAAGACACCAAACCATACGGAATTGAATCCTGCGGCCATGATCACCGGATAAACCACAGGAAGCGTAATGACCATAATAGAGGCGGCATCCAGAAACATGCCCAGAATCACCAGCATACCCGATATAACCAGAAGCGTTTTGACCGGTGAAATCTGGGATGTCTTGACAAAATCGACCAAATCAGCAGCAATGCCCATCTGAGATGTCAGCGCCCCAAATATTCGGGCGCCGACAATGATGATAAGGATCATGGAGCTGATCTTTGTACCGGTCAAAATGATTTCAAATAATTGCGGCCATGTTACTGATTTCATGATTAATATAGTGATAACAATGGCATAAATAACCATGATGGCGGCAGCCTCGGTGGGGGTAAAGATTCCCATATAGATGCCGCCAAGAACAAATACCGGCGCAAGCAATCCGCAGGACGCCCTCATCAGTATGGCCAATTTGTTTACCTCGGGCATGTCTTTCCAGTCTATTTGTTCCGGTACCTGACCTTTCTCAAACAATGACGCCGCATTAATTTTAGACCGGATAAGAATATACAGACAATAAAATCCAAATATCATGACGGCAGGTATCATACCCGCAATAAACAGTTGACCGATGGATTCTTCGGTAATGACACCATACAGGACATACCCGATGGAAGGGGGGATCACTGTACCAATGGTAGAACCGGCAACGACACCACTTGAAATTGATCGTTTATATCCGTTGCTGATCAGAATCGGCAATGAAACAGCGGCAATAAGTGAGGTTGTCGCGACGCTGGATCCGCTGATCGCACAAAAAAATCCCCCCACCAGAATCGTTGATATCAGTGGCGCTGAAATGAAATTTCCGGCAAAATATCTAAAGAATAAAAACACATCATCAACAATTTTTCCCCTTTCCATGATAATTCCGGCAATAATAAAAAGGGGCAGGCAGGTCAATGGAAAGCTTTCCACTGATTTATAGGCAAGAAAAGGCAGCTGCTTTAATGTTGATTCCCCTATCAGTAAAATCATACCGACACTGCCGACGAATCCTAGTGCCAGGAAAACCGGCATCCCACACAACAGGACCAGCAGTGCGATAAAGCAGATTCCCCCAATGGCATTCCCATATACGGTGAACAGGAATCCCAGGATTAATACCGCCATAAAAATGGCAATGAAAAGAGACGGGTTCTTGGATGGACCGGTACAAAAATTTTTAACTTTAAACAAAGGAGCGGATTGAATTGATACCGATACCATCATCCGAAGGAGTTGCAGGAAAAGCAGGAGCGACCCCAGACTGATACTTGAGATAAGAAGTCCCTTGGGTATGGGGACTTCTGAAATTGTCATTGCACCTGATGAGAAAGAGTTCCATGCCCATTTCCAGCTGACCCAGCCCAGGACGATAACGTAAAAAAGGGCGATGGCATAGGTGCTTATTTTTAACCCCGCCTTGGCGCTATCGGATAAATGATTAAAAAAAAGATCGACACAGATATGTTGCCCTTCTCTTAATGCATAGGGTGCAGAAAGAAACGTAAAGAGGATAAGCGAATATATGGCCAGGTCAAAGAGCCCGGGAATATGCATGCTGAGAAAGTACCGACAGAACACCTGTGTTGAAATAAACAATGAAAGCAATACCATCAGAGCAACAGAAATGAACCCCATGGCCGACAAAATTTTATCCAGAATGCATTCCATTATTTCAAATATTTTTTTCATTATACCTACCTGATAATATGAGCGTATTTCTATGCATGGGTTTCTTTGACCTTGATGAAATTTGTTTTCTTCAGTTCTCTGGGAAGGGTCTGGGCCGGTACCCAGGTAAGTTGCGGTGCAATTCTGACCTCTTCTTTGAAGAGGGAAAGCATTCGTTCTTCAAGCAATGGCAGATCAGATCCTGAAATCGAGTCGTCGTATTCCAGGGTGATCTTCAATGGCGGCTCCACCAGTGGACCCGGCTTGCTCAAGAGAATGTGAAAAAATCCGGTTACCTTTGGTCTGAATTTTAATATGGCGGTCTTGATCGCTTCAGGATAAACATTCACCCCTTTAATAATTAACATATCATCTGCCCGTCCAATGATTTTGAATCTCATCCCCGGCATGCCGCAGTGGCAGGGATCAACTGAGATCTCAAGCAGGTCTCCCAGCGAATACCGCATAAAGGGTCCCCCTTCCCAGTCTAAAAACGTGAAGACCATTTCGCCTGTGGCACCATGTTCAATGTCTATTGGCTGTTTTGTGCTGGGATCCAAGAGTTCAAGCAGACAATGATCTTCTGATATGAAATGCATGCCACTGAATTGATCAGGTGGTTCGTCACAAGAGATCCCATGAAATGCATGCCCTCCTCCTGTATGGTCAAAAACTTTGGCACCAAACCCCTGGGCAAGCATTTTCCTGACTTCCGGATTCCCTCCACCGGGTTCACCCGCACAAAAGAACCATTTCAGCCCCAGTTCTTTTGCATCCTTTCCAATGAGTTGTGGACATTTTTCAATCATATACTGACCAAATGAAGGGGTGGCAATGATGGCGGATGGCGATGTCAGCCGGATAAAATCAAGCACTCTTTTGGTCCCCCCCTCTATGCCGATGGGGACAACACAGGCACCCATATGCATGATCCCCTGGGACAGCGGAAGTCCACCGGTAAACATGGACAAAGAAAGGGCCTGGATCATCACATCACCCGGCCTGATCCCGGCCCGCCAGTATTTTCTGGCATGCATCTCGTTCACCACATCGATATCATGCTGAGTCAGTGTATAAAGGGTTGGCGTACCCGTTGTTCCTGAGGTTGAATTGATCCTTACAATTTTTTCCCGGGGTGCGCATGCCATAAGGGCATAGGGGTTACCGTATTTTTCAATGGAGTCTTCCTGGGCTTTTCTTTGTTCCTCTTTTGTCATGAGCGGTATGTTTGAAAATGCTTTAAAACTTTGGATATCGCCGGGTTCTGCACCGACAGCATCCATTTTATCACGATAGAACGGGGAACGTTGATAGTTATACGCCACCTGTTTTTTTAGTCTTTCCAGCTGCAATGCCCGCATGTCTTCCCTTGGCAGGGTTTCTATCTTTTCGTTCCAAAGCGTTCTCTCTTTGTAAAAGGCCATGCTTTCCTCCTGTATCCATAAGGTTACACATCACTGCAAATTTCCATTAAAATGTTCTGGGTGGTTTCTTTTTTGAAAAAGGCAACACTGCCATGACTTCCGGTCCGGGGAAAACCTTCCATAACGCTCAGGCCTTTTTTTTCAAATGCCAAAACAGCGGCATCAACATTGGCTGTTTTTATGGAAAAATGGTTAACGCCAGGGCGCTCGCCCATGACGTCTTTCCCAAAATTATTTTTTCCTTCCATATATTGAATCAATTCGATGTCTATATTTTCAGCCTTTAATGTCGCGATTTTCAACCCCACGTTATCCATCTCCTTGATTTCGGAAGACGAAAGCCCAAAAAGGGATTCAAATAGGGTCACACTTTTTTCCAGGTCTTCTACAATGATGCCGATATGGTCCACATGTGGAAGTGTCATTATTTTTTCTCTCTTAAATATTTTGTGGCCTCAAGATCTACTGCCATTGTGATCTCATCAATCACAACACCATAATCCATTCTGGCGCTTCGGGTTGACACCATTTCATTTTTTACATCTTCAAGGACGGTATCAATAGGTCTTAAAAAGGGATCACCATATCCGCCGCCCCCACCGGCTATATCATGAAAAATCGTGTTTTTGGGAATATTACGGATGATTTCTTTGGATTTGGCGGTTCTTATGGTGCCGTCCGGGTAGCGGAGCTCTATCTTGTTGATCGCGCCCTCTTTGCCGCCAAACAGGCCGAAAGCCATTGCCTCTTCTTCCACACCATCTCCAAAGGCGATGCCGGTAACATTTTCACCGTAAATTTCAAATTCGGTCTCAATGCCCAGACCTCCCCGCCACTGTCCGGCACCGGCTGAATCCTGTAAATATTCATGTTTGATAAGAAAATGAGGGTCCTGTATTTCAAACATCTCGTAGTCCTGGGCCAGGATACCACCGGCACAATTGATCAAGCCGATATGATCGTAGCCGTCGGCCATATGGGTTCCCCCTGATCCGCCCTTTAACGCAAGAAAGAGGATATCCACATAGGATCGATCATGTCGTGGGTCTTTGCCGGTGAGGTTGAATCCGAGAAATCGATTCCATCCGGCGGTCACCCGTTCGGGGAGAATATTGGAAAAGGCTTTCATGATGGCATCTGCATTGGGGCCGGTAATACTATTGCCAAAGGTTGTTGCGGCGGGGTATTCTGCATTCAGAAAACTTCCCTTTGGACTGATGATCGTTATCGGCCTTATAATGCCGTCATTGTGGGGGATATCCGGATTGATCAGCATGAGGAAGGTCAATAGAACGGCAGAGGAGGTTGCAGCAAGGGGGGCATTGACAAATCCCTGGGTCTGGGGATCTGAGCCTGAGTAGTCAAAGATAATTGTTTCTCCTTTGACGATAACGTTTAAATTGATTTTCATCTTTGAGCCGTCATGAATTCCGTCATAATACACATAACTCTCCCCTGGATAGGTACCATCCGGGATCTGGTCAATCTCTTTTCTGACCATTTTTTCCGTGACGTCAAACAAATAGTTGACATGTGTTTGAAATTTTAAGAGGCCATATCTTTTCAGCAGGGCTTTTACCCCTCTTTCCCCTACAACGCAGCCGCCCATTTCGGCTTTTATGTCTTCTTCCACTATTTTGTAGCGGATATTGGCAAAGATCATGTCCCAGACGTCTTTTCGAAATTTTCCCGCCTCATATATCTTGACCGGCGTAATTCGAAGGGCTTCCTGCCAGACTTCTCTTGCTTCCGGGTTATATCCGCCGGCAACCGCTCCGCCGATGTCTGCCTGATGCCCCTTGCAGGCGGCCCAGGCAACGAGTTTGCCGTCATGAAAGATCGGCTTGAATACGGCAACATCTGCGTTCTGGTTTCCGCCTGAAAAAACATCATTATGGATAATAACGTCCCCCTCAAAAATGTTGTCTCCAAAATAGCGGACAATATATTCACATGCCGGTTGAATCGCAAAAGCGAGCACCGGTATATACTCGGTCTGCTCCAACATTCTGCCCTGATGATCATACAGTCCTGTGACAAAGTCTCTTGCCTCATTCAAAATAGGTGACCGTGTGGTCCTCAGCAGGGTAAGCCCCATTTCCTCGGTAATGGATTTGAACCGCCGCTGGAAAACAGCAGCTAAAATCCGATCAATTTTATTTTCCATTACGTCCTCTCTTTTCATCCGGTGACGGTGTTTTCTCGTGCATTATCGTCATCATAAAACTGCCGTATTCATCGCATTCAATTTCAAACATGGACGGAACAAAGATGGTGGTATTTTTTTGTTCGATAATCACAGGCCCGGATACATGATTTCCAAACCCCATCTTATTTCCGTCATATATATCAATGGACGCGAAATTCATTTTTGATGGGATGAAGACATTTCTTTTCCCCTTTAACGCCGGGGACGCATCCCTCCCAGCAAAGCTTTCTTTTCGAAAGGCTGGCTTATCGGTGGTCCCGATGGCTGTCATCCGAATATTAACCAGTTCCACTGCTGTTTCTTCATCCTTTAAGTCATACCCGTAAAGCCGGTTATGTTCGGCGTGAAAGCGGTCTGCCATTTTTTTAAATTTCAATGCTTTAATATCCTCTATTTCAATGGGCACGCTGACTTCGTGGTATTGTCCGATATACCGAAGATCAAGACAGAATTGAAACCTGCGTTTTTTTTCCGGAATGTTCTCATTTGACAGAATTTTTTTTCCTTCGGCTTCAAGGTTTTTTACCAGGGAAAGCCAGTGGTGTTTTTCAATATGTTCAGCCGAGAAAGATGTATGAAAGCTTCTGACAAAATCATGCTTTAAATCGGAAAGAAGCATTCCTGCTGCACAAAAAATTGAAGACTCTTTGGGGATTAGAATTTTTGAAATTTCAAGTTCAAGTGCGATCATGGCCGCATGTATGGGACCGGCACCTCCCCCGCACACCAAAAGAAAATCCCTGGGATCAAATCCCCTTTGAACTGAAATTTCCCGGATGGCAGATGCCATATTCACATTCATGATATGATACATGCCGTATGCCGCCTCAACCAGATCCATTTTCATTGGGGTTGCCACTGTTTGTTGAATCGCAGCTTCTGCAGCCGGTTTATCCAGCTTCATCGTTCCGCCGGCAAAAAAATCAGCACTCAGGTATCCCAAAATCAGATTGGCATCGCTGCAACTGGGCGCTTTCCCCCCAAGTCCGTAACATACCGGTCCAGGATAGGCACCGGCACTTTGGGGGCCCATGCGAAGGAGCCCGCCCTCATCAATCCAGGCAATGCTGCCGCCGCCCGCCCCGATGGTGTTGATTTCCATCATGGGCAGGGCAAGCGCCATGCGGTTAACCTTTCCATCCATTGTAACAATGGGTTGCGCGTCTTTGATCAGTGCGGCATCAAAACTGGTTCCTCCCATATCCACTGTAATAAAACTTTTTTGTCCATGCAGCTCTGCATAGGCGATGCCTGCCATGGGTGCTGCAGCCGGTCCTGAGAGAAGCGTGCTTGCCGCAAGTTCAGTGACCGCTTCAGGCGTTGTCACACCGCCATTGGATTGCATGATTAAAAAAATTCCAGAAAATCGGTTTTCCAAAAGACGGGCGGCGAGGCGTGACAGATATCCCTTTAAGATGGGTCCCACCGCAGCGTTAAGAACCGTCGTACTCACCCTGTCATAAAACCGGATCTGGGGGAGAACAGATGAAGAAACGGATAGATATGCGTCCGGCATGTGTTTGCGGATCATTTCTTTGGCTTTGTCTTCATGGGTGCTGTTGGCATATGAATGCATAAAACAGACGGCAACGGCTTCGATGTCCTGATCTTTAAACAGGTCTATTCCTTTTATCACATCTGTTTCATCAATTTGTGTAACCAGATTTCCAGCATAATCCATTCGTTCAAGCACCGGGAATCGCAGGTGCCTGGGTACAATCGGGACGGGGGGAAGATATTTGTTATTGTAAAGTTCTTCCCGTATGCCCCTTCTCATCTGGAGTGCGTCTCTGAATCCCTTTGTGGTCATCAGTCCCGTCCGCGAGACATTTCCTGTCAGTACGGCATTTGTTGTTACCGTAGTTCCATGAACAATGATTTCAATTTTTCCCAGAAAGGATGTAAGGCTGATGCCTTTTTTCCGGGCCATCTGATTCAGTCCCTTCATCACTGCGATGGATGGATCTTCAGGAGAAGACAACACTTTGAAAATATCAGAATTGCCTTTATTGTCCATGAGAAGAAAATCTGTAAATGTCCCCCCCACATCAATGCCTATTTTAAATATCATTAAACCTCCAGTATCCTGCGACTTCTATTTTTTATTGGTTTTACATCAATCCCGGTAAATACAGTGCAATCTGAGGGAACACCATCACCAGGATCATGACAGTGGCATCACACATCAGGAAAGGAATTCCCGCTTTGTATACATCCATCATGGTTGTGTTTTTTGGGGCCACCGCCTTCATAACGAACAGCAGCAACCCAAAGGGAGGGGTGGTATTCGCCATTTCCATGTTGATCAGCATTATCAGTGCAAACCAAAGTGTATTAAAGTGTAATGCCTCCACAACCGGCAAAAAGATGGGAATGGCGATCATCACCATGGACAGGTTGTCCATAAAGCACCCCAGAAACAAAAGAACGATTTGCATGGAAATAAGGACCATGAAGGGGGGAAGGTCAAACCCGATGACCATCTCGATAATCCCTGCGCTGGCCCCGGAAAATGCCAGAATTTGACTGAAAATCATTGATCCGGTAATAATCATGAACATCATGGAGGTTATTTTTAGTGTTCCCATGATGCAGGCTTTCATGACGGTTATATTCATTTGGCCGTAAACCATGGCCAGCAGAATCGTTCCCATTGATCCCAGGGCGGCTGCTTCCGATGGTGTTGCCACCCCCAGAAAAATCAAGCCGATGACCAGAAAGATGATGAACCCTATGGGAAAAACGTGGATAATACTGGCTTTGATCCTGGCCGGTATTGGGACCGGATTTTGTTGGTACGGCGGGGCAAGGTGGGGTTGAAGGCGGCAACGGATCACCACATAACTCCCATAAAAAAATGCCATGAGTAATCCCGGCAAAATGCCCGCAATTAAAAGCCCTCCCACGGATATCTGGTTTAAAGCAGCCAGGAGAATGGCAAGTGCACTGGGCGGTATGAGCATGGAAAGGCCGCCGCTTCCCATAATCGGCCCCAATGACATGCTTTTGTGGTACCCTCTTTTTTCCATATCCGGAACCAGCAATGATCCGAGAATTGAGGTGGTAGCAAGTGTTGAGCCACTCATGGTGGAAAAAAGTGCACCGCCAATGATGGCCAGAAGAGACAGACGTCCCGGAATTTTTCCAATCCACTGATCCGTGGCATCAATGGCCTTGAATCCTAATTTAGAGTGGAACATCACTTCTCCCATGAGCACAAAAAGCGGCACAGGCAGAAGGCTGAAAGTTGTAAGGCTCTCCCTTATGTTTAAAATAAGTTGAACAATCCCCATTTCTCCGCCAAGAAAAAGAACGGCGCCTATAACATCCACAATGAGAAAGGCGACTGCCACAGGTGTGCCGATGATCATCAATAGGGCCATGAGACCGAGTAAAAGTGCTAAGGTTAAATACCAATCCATTCGGGTTCCTTCTCTTTAATGAGGTGGTGTCATTCTCTTGTGATGCGGATGGTTGTTTGTCTTTTCCGCCTTATATTTTTGATAAAATATGTTTGCTCTTCGAATGAACTGAAGCGCAAACAAAAAACACCCCACAGGGATGACCATGATGACCAAAAATTCAGGTATCTTCAGGTATTTTAAGGTGGGAACGTTCCTGACATAAAAGTCATACGTAACGATCGTCCCATAATAGGTCAGGATTAAAAGAACACCGGCACCAAGGATGGAGGTAACGGTATTCAGAATGGCCTCGGTTCTCTCGGTTACAATGTTTAAAATGATGTCGACCTTTATGTGCCCCTCTTCTTTAAGAACAAAAGCCGCCGTTAAAAAAGGAATATAAAGCAGGATATATTCACTGATTTGAAGAATCCATCCACTGGGGCTATTAAAAAAATACCGCATCACCACATCAATACAGACAGAAATAAGAGAAAAAATCATTAACATACCGCTAAACCATGTAAACCCGATTAAAATGACATCAAAAATGCGGCCTGCTCGTTGAAGAATCATCATCCTTTCGTCCTTTTTGTCCGCTTTTGTGTTATGGCGTGAGCATCTTTTGAAGCGTTGGTCCCAACTCCGGATTTTGCTTGATCACTTCGTCCCATCCGGCTTTATAGGCCAGGTCAACATAGCTTTTGGTCTCCTGGGGTGAAAACGCAATAACCGTCATTCCTTTCGCCTGCAATTGTGCATATTCTTTTTCAGAAATGTCGGCCATGATGCTGCTGTACTGCTTTTCATTTTCGATCATAGCGTCCGTTAGCAGCTGCTGGAGGTGTGCCGGGAGCTTTTCCCATGTTTTTAGATTGACCAGCGCTTCAATATTCATCTGATAAATTCTGGGTTTGAGAATATATTTGCAAACATCTACCCACCCCATCTGGACATTGCCGAGAATCGCCCAGGCATACCCGTCGATGGTTCCTCTTTCAAGGGCGGTGTAAATATCTGAACCCGGCATGGTCACTGGCACTGCACCCAGCTGTTTTACAAAGGGTTCGTAGGTCGCAGAGACGCGAATTTTTTGTCCCTTCAAATCCGCCAGCGTTTTGGCCGATTTGTTGGTGAAAATTTGAAACCATACACCAAATTCGGCCCGCCCCAGGTAATGGACATTATGTTGTTTGAAAAGGGTGTTTCTAAAGTCATGATATCCGTTCTCCCGCTCTTTGATCGGATCAAGGCGGGTAAGGTGGGTATATGCAGCCCCTGTAATCTGTCTGCCGTAATAGGATTCACAACCGAAAATCATATCCACAACCCCGTTTCTAAGTGCCTCGAACTGCTTAAACCCGGGCATGGTTTCAGGCCCGCCAATATATTTGATTTCCAATTCCCCTTTTGCCTTTTCGTTGACAGATGATACAAATGCCATCCAGGCCGTCATATTGGCATCGCCTTTGGGCAGAAAAGTGACCATTTTAAGGGTTGTTTTGGCATATACAGGTGTTAAAAACATTGCGACAATGAGCAGAGCGGTCAAACAGATTAATGATTTTTTCATTTTACATCTCCTTTTAATTAAAAAAAATTATAAAACAATGATAAAAATTACCTGTTGAACCATACGGCAGTAATTTATATCATGCGCATTGCCATCATGGACACTCTATCGATCAAACGTCTATTCTTCTGACCTTTCCTTATATCTGTATGGGTTTATTTCAGGACATCTTCCAGGGCATAGCGTTCCAGCATTTGACGCATGTCCACAAGATGTTCCACCATTACTTTACGGGCACCGCTGGCATCCTGGGCCTCAATTTTTTTTGCAATTTTTTTATGATATGAAGACATGCTTTTTTTTTCGTCTTCATGCCACTTGATAGAGGAGATGAACTCAAACAGCAGGTCAATAAGCGCCGCCTGGAACACGCTTAAAAGCGGGTTATGGGCCGCATCGGCCAGGGCTTTATGAAAGTGTTCATCCTGGCGTTGAAATGTTTTTTTCTGATGAAATGACAGGTCCAGATCGGCTATGGATGCCCATATTTTTTGGATATCTTCATTGGTTCTGTTCTTTGCTGCAAAATGGGCAATGCTCGGTTCGATAATCCCCCGGACGTCAATGACATGTTCGATGCTGATGTTTTTCCAACGGATGATATCATGCAGTAATTCAGAGATTTTAGTGCCGCTGATATCCTCGGTGACAAAAGTGCCGCCACCAGTGCCCTTTTTGACGAAGAGAAATCCACTGTTTTTCAGGGTCAGAATTGCTGAACGGAGCGTTACACGGCTGGTATTAAAAATTTTCGCCAGTTCTCTTTCGCTTTGAAGCCGTTGTCCAGGGGGGATTTTGTTTTCGAAAATGGCTTCTTTGATTTGGGTCACAATTTTTTCATGGGCCTGTTTGCCATCAACAATTGATGTAAAACCATGGTTCAAGTGTATTTCCTTTTTAAAAGTTATGGAATAAAACCTGGTGGACTAACCATAGACCATGAGATTTTTCGTGTCAACTTTTTTTTGACTACAATATATCAATTGAATGCTTGAAGCATGGACAAAGGTGCGGTAGAATAAAAAATCAGGCAAGCAACAAAAAAAGGACCTTGCTTTGGGCGCATCCGTTGAAATGGCGTGTGTTGCCTATAAGCTCAGAGGTTAATTTTTCTTAAAAAGGATATGGGTATGAAAACGTTAAAATATGCAGCAGCATTAATTTTTATTGTGGCAATGACCGCGGTTTATCTCACCGGATGTGCCTCCAGCAGATCCGGTGAGGTGTATTCCCGGGACCAGGCAAGACAGGTCCAGACCGTTGAAATGGGCACGGTTGAGTCGGTTAAAACCGTGATGATTGAAGGCACGAAAACCCCCATTGGAACTGCTGCCGGTGGCGTGGCAGGGGGCGTTCTGGGCAGTACGGTGGGAAGCGGATCCGGTAAAACAGTTGCCACGGTTCTCGGTGCCCTTGTGGGCGCAGCGGCAGGAACAGCAGCAGAAGAAGGCATCACCCGAAAACAGGGCCTTGAAATAGTCGTGAACAAAGACAATGGTCAAACCATCGTTGTGGTGCAGGAAGCCGATGTGATGATCTCCGCCGGAGACAGGGTCAGGATTATTACGGCTGCGGATGGTACCACAAGGGTGTCAAAGTAATATTTGACCTTTGACGTTTCATGGTTATTTTCCTGAGCTTACGGATAATTACGGGAAACGAACAGGAGAATCATGAAAAAGAATATACAATATAATAATAATTTAAGGAATATTGCCATCATTGCCCATGTTGATCATGGCAAAACCACCCTTGTTGATGCCATGTTCAGGCAGAGCGGTCTTTTCAGGGAAGGCCAGAAGGTAGAGGAACGCCTCATGGACAGCATGGACCTTGAAAAAGAACGCGGTATCACCATTTCAGCTAAAAATTGTTCTGTGACCTGGAAGGATGTTAAAATCAATATTATTGATACACCCGGTCATGCCGATTTCGGTGGCGAAGTGGAAAGAGCGCTTTCCATGGCCGACAGTGCGATTCTCCTTGTGGATGCATCGGAAGGTCCCCTGCCCCAGACCCGGTTTGTCCTTAAAAAAACATTTGAAGCCAATCTTCCCGTTGTGGTGGTCATCAATAAGATTGACCGTAAAGATGCCAGGACCGACAAAGTGCTGGATATGGTGTATGACCTGTTTATTGATCTTGACGCCACGGAAGAACAGCTTGATTTTACCTATTTATATGCCATTGGCCGGGATGGGATCGTTAAAAAAGAACTGGATGATGACGTTGATAATTTAAGCGCTTTATTTGATCTCATTGTGGAAGAAATGCCTCCCCCGACCTACGACCCGGACGCCCCTTTTCAGATGCTGGTGTCGGATCTCGGGTATTCCGATTATCTGGGGCGGCTTGCCATTGGAAAAATTTTTAATGGTACTGCCAAGTCCAATGAAAACCTTGTGTGCATCAATATAAACAATACGGCTTTGCCGTTAAAGGTTTCCAAAATTCAGTCTTATGACGGGATGACACTTGTCCCTGTAGACCAGGCCCAGGTGGGGGATATCATCGTCTTGGCCGGTATCGAGGATGTCAAGATCGGTGATACCATCTGTACAAAACAGGCACCGGTTCCCCTTAAACGGATCACCGTGGATGAACCCACCGTATCCATGCAGTTCTCCATTTGCAACTCTCCCTTTGCCGGTCGGGAAGGAAAGTTTGTCCAGTCAAGGAAAATCAGGGATCGGCTGCTGAAGGAAACCTTGATGAATGTGGCCATTGAAGTGGAAGAAAGTGATACAGATGAAAGCTATAACGTCAAGGGAAGGGGTGAACTTCAACTGGCGATTCTCATCGAAACCATGCGAAGGGAAGGATTTGAACTCTGTGTCGGACGACCCAAGGTCATTTATAAATATAAGGATGGAAAAACCCTGGAACCCATTGAGCACTTGTTTGTGGATTGCGGTGAAGATTTTATGGGGGTTGTAACGGAAAAACTTTCCATTCGAAAAGGCAAGATGCTCAACCTTGTGAACAACGGCAAAGGCAGGGTGAGGATTGAATTTTCAATCCCCTCAAGGTCTTTGATTGGCTACAGGGACGAGTTTATGACAGATACACGGGGGACGGGAATCATGAACTCCTATCTGTCCGGATACGAAGAACACAGAGGAGAGTTTCCTGTCCGATATACCGGGTCCATTGTGTCTGACCGGCAGGGAAAAGCCGTACCCTATGCATTGTTTAACCTTGAACCCCGGGGGCAGATGCTTGTTGAGCCGGGCACCCCTGTGTATGCGGGGATGATCATCGGGGAACACAATCGGCATCAGGATATTGAAGTGAATGCCTGCAAGGAGAAGAAACTGAGCAATATGCGGGCATCTGGAAAAGATGAAAATGTTACCTGTTCACCGATAAAGGCCATGACCCTTGAAAAGGCCATCCATTTTATCCGGGATGATGAAATGGTGGAAGTTACGCCGAAATCTATACGCCTTAGAAAAACCGTGCTGAATTCTTCCCAGCGCCAGATGATGAAGGCAAAACAAAAAAAGGCGGCGCAGGAATAACTAAAAAGGGAGCGCCATGATCTGGTTAAATACCTTGATTGCACAACTGCTGCCGATGATTCCCAAATCGTTGGTTGGGATTTTTGCAAAACAGTATATTGCCGGTGAAACACTGGGGCAAGCCCTGGACAACATCAAGGCACTGAACGATCTGAAGATCAGTGCCACACTGGATTTTCTAGGGGAAGATCCCAAAAACAGAGCAGACTGTCAGGCGGCAGTTGCTGTTTATAAACATGCCATTCAAGAAATCCATCGTCAACAGCTGAACAGTGGGGTGTCCTTAAAACCATCCCACATGGGGCTGAAAATTGATAAACTATTTTGTTTTGATAACCTTTATGATCTGCTCAGTCATGCCCGAAAATATACGGTTTTTATCCGGATCGATATGGAAGATGTCACGCTGAAAGAGGATACCATTGATCTTTATCTAAAGCTCAAACAAGAGTTTGAAAATGTCGGTATGGTGATGCAGGCATATCTGAGAAGCGCAATCGACGATATGAATCGCATGATCGAACAACGAGCCAACGTAAGGATTTGCAAAGGCGCCTATTATTGGGAAGACAGAAAAATCGCATACAAGGATATGCGTATCATCAATTCAAGTTTTACCTACCTGCTGGAAAAACTATTTTTAAATCATTGTTTTACCGGTATTGCCACCCATGATGAACGGCTGGTGTTTGAAGCCATAAAGTGCATTGATAAGCTGGGGGTTTCAAAAGGAAACTATGAATTTCAGATGCTCTACGGTGTGCAGGAAAATTTACGAAATATCATCCGTGATCACGGTCACCCCATACGCGTGTATGTGCCCTTTGGAAAAGAATGGTTTGCATACGCTATTCGGCGATTAAAAGAAAATCCCAAAATGGTCAGTTATATTTTCACCAATGGCATTAGACGTATGCTCGGCCATTAAGAACGGTTGTGGGGCAAAAATGATCGTTGTCATGACGGACCTGCCTATGGTATGATGACCTTACGTGGGTTCTCTTTTTTGATGGTTTTTGTCAAATCGGGTATCAAACAAAAGGAGATGTCATGAAGTCTCAACCCTCTAACCGATTTACCCTGAAAAAGTTTCAAACAATCGTACGGGCAGTGTCCACCTATACCCAGCTGGACCTTCTGGTAACCCATCTTGTTGAAGATATCTGCCAGGAATTTGATATGAGGGCCTGTTCTATTCTGCTGTTTGATGACAGAGAAAATCAACTTTTCAGGATGGGAAGTTTTGGATTAAGTGATGAATATTTGACCAAAGGGCCGGTATTTGTCGATGATAAATGCAATTCCTTTATCAAGGGGGAGCCCGTTTTGATCAGTGATCTTCAAAACGACCCCCGGGTCCAGTATCCCGATGCCGCGAAAAAAGAAACCCTGGTTTCCCTGCTGGCCATTCCGGTCAAGTACAGAAATTATACCATCGGGGAAATGCGGATTTACAACAACCGATTGATCGAATTTCATGAAGAGGATATTGCACTTTTTCTAATCCTGGGGCAGTTTTTAGGCCTGGCCATCGATAACCAGGGGCTGAGAAATTTTATTGCCTCTGTAAGGTCATCCATGCAGGATCTGCCGCTTAGAATATTAAATGGTTAAATGGATCCGGATTTATGGCAAAAAAGATTTTCACAGATACATCGGATTTTTACTCCATTGACTCTGGTGATGAAATTCATTTTGAGCAGAAAAGATTCAGGGTTACCGGTCATGCCCGGGAGATGCGATTTGGCATCGAAGATCCCAAATTCTGGGTGAAACGGGCCATTGATCTGGATACAGGGGAATTAAAATATATCAAGTTGTCTTTTTTTGAAACATTTAAAATTACCCTGGGGGGTATTGATATCCAGTGTTTCCGAAGTCCTGAAAAGGAAGGGGAAATTTTGGATTTGGTCAAAGGTCATCCCTATTTTATGCAGGGAAAGGTGTACAGAGACAAACAACAAAACAATATCCGGGTCCTGGATGCGGTCCGGGGAAAGAATTTTTTAACGTATATTGGTATGTTTGACATGCCGTATGATGCTTATTTTAAAACACACCTTCCCGGCATTTTAAAAGAACTGGTCCGACTGTTTGAAGCCATCCGGATACTCCATGAAAACGGCTATACCCATGGGGACATCAGAAACGACCATGTGATCCGGGAATCCAGTTCCAATAATCTGGTATGGATTGATTTTGATTATGATTATAAAACAGATGAAAATCCGTTCAGTCTGGATCTGTTTGGATTAGGAAATATATTATGCTATGCCATCGGCAAAGGATTTCATGTGTATTACGACATAAAAACACGTTCCCGTGAATATCAGGGTCTAGTGGATCGAATTGAATCCGACGATTTTTCATTGCTGGGCCATAGACGGTTGTTTAACCTGCGAAAATTATACCCTCAGATCCCTCAGACGCTCAACAACATCCTCATGCATTTTTCCAGCGGCGCTGAAATCATGTACGAAACCGTAGACGAAATCATTGAGGATTTGAACAGATGTTTGCCGGCTTTTTCGTAAAAAAAAGGGGGTGCTTTGAAAACAAATGTTTTTATAGGAATCAGTGATTCTGTTATTTTCAGGGAGGTATTGAATCGGTTTCTGACCCTCCCTTTTGAGAAGCAACGTCTGACCATCACATTGGTACATGTCTTCAGGAAGGCCACGAACAGTGAACAACTGATGGGAGAAGACTATATCACCCATCAGATTGAGCAGTTTACCCATATTTTGAAACTGACAAAGCAACAGCTGATCAACAATGGATACACAAAAGAACAAATCGCTGTAAACCTTATTGAAAACCCGTATCCCACCATTGCCGACGGGCTCATCGATCAGTTCAAAAAAGGTGAGTATCATATGGTGGTGCTGGGCAGAAAAAGAATGTCCAAGGCTGAAGAATTTGTCCTGGGGGATCCGTGTACCAAATTGATCCGATATCTTGAAAAAACCTGTGTGTTGATCATCAAGGGAAGTTAGAACCCAAGATAGGCATCAATAGGGTGTAAAAATGAACTCGCTTGAAAAAAAATAGAATAAGATATTGAATAAGTTTGATTCTTGCTTATTTTTTGGACTATAGCCCTTTAATCCTTTTTCTATAGGGAGACACAGACATGAAAGATACAGAAAATTTACATTTAAAAGTACAGGAACTGTGCGACTGTTTTTCAACAACAGACCCTCTTAAAGAAATGTCAGAGGTAAAAAATGATGAAAATACCGGGGATGCAGCCTTGAAATGGTTGGCACTGTCTGTACTTCACGGTGTAAACAACAATGCCAAAAAGATATCCATCAAACAGGCCCTTGATGGCACCGTCTCTGTGACGGCAGAATACCGTGATACCCAGATTCCTTCGCCCGGTGCCGGTGTGGCTGAAAAAATTTTTGAAGCGGTCCGGGAAATTACCCATATTGAAGAGAAAAAAGGAAAAATCAGGCTGGCTTTGGGCATAAGGGATTCAAGCCTTGATCTTGAAATTAAAGTAAAAGACAAAGACGACTATAAAAAAGTGTCCATTAAATTTCCATAACCATCCTCCTCCCAGGGGATTTAACCTGTCTTTTGCATCCATCGCCTGGGAGGAATCTATACTTCGGTTTTTTTCATGGTTTTACGTCTTTCTCCGTCCCTGACTTCACGTCGTAAGAGCTTGCCAACCTTTGACTTGGGAAGCATGTCCCTGAACTCCACATACGCCGGAACCTTGTAGGACGCAAGCTTTTCACTGCACCACCGGATCAGTTCAACGCCGCCGACCCCCCTTGCGTCTTCTTTCATAACGACGATGGCCTTGATGCGTTCCCCCACCTTTTCATCGGGAATGCCGATGACACAGGCATTGATAACCGTGGGATGATCCTGCAACACGGCCTCAATCTCTGAGGCCGATACCCGGTAGCCCTTGTGTTTGATCACATCAGCCGATCGTTCCATGTAAACCAGTTCGCCATCGGGTTTACAGGAGACATAATCGCCCATCCGGCAGTAGACTTTGTCATTGACCCTGACATAGGTTTTTTGGGTTTCATCTGGTTTTTCATAATATTCTTGCAGGGCATAGGGCGAAGTGACAAAGAGTTCACCATTTTCTCCATCTTCAACGCATTCCAGGGTAAGCGGGTCAACCACAATGCATTCCCGGCTTTCCAGAGGATATCCGATGGAACCGGAACTTGGGTCCGTGCCTATTTTACTGTACGTCACGTGGCCGACCTCGGTGGATCCGTATACCTGGTATATGGGGAGGTCATAGTACTCTTTGAACCGGTTCATGACCTTGCCCGGCAGCACATCCCCGCCACAGAAACAATATTGCAATGAGGAGATATCATACTTATCCCGCCGGTCATTTTCCAGGATCATCCGGTAAAGCGCGGGCACGCCCAAAAACCATCTGACCTTGTATCTTTCGATGGATTCCAAAATAGCATCCACCTGGGGCTGGGGCATGAGAATCACCCTATTGCCCTTATTTAAACCGATGGCCATGAAAAATCCCAGCGCCATGATATGGAACAGCGGGTTGATGGCAATATAGACATCCGTGCCCTCCTTTAAATGGTCGCCTGCCACATCATAGGTCACATTGTTTATATAGGACGTGGAGCCGATATGGTTGCCCGGCACCCCCTTGGGGAATCCTGTGGTTCCCCCTGTGTAGAGGATATAGGACAGGTCATTCATCGGATCAATTTCCACTGCTTTGGTCAACGGTGCTGCTTTAAGAAAGGATTTAAAGGATATAATTTTGTCATCATAGGTCACGCTGCCATTGGGGACCTTGTCAAACAAAAGACCCAGGGCCCGCTTCCACAGCGGCAAAAGGTCCGCAAGATTGGTCACAATGGCCTGTTTCAGTCCGGTGGTGGCAAAGGTTTCTTTGACATATCCGAAATTGGTATCCATGCAGACGATGGTTTTGGCCCCGGAATTATCAATCATATACCCGATTTCATGGGAGGTATAAATAGGTGAAACCGGAACAAGGACGGCTCCTGCCTTCTGGATGCCCAGGTAAGCCACCACCCACTGGATGCAGTTGGGGATATACAAGAGCACCTTGTCGCCCTTTTGTACCCCTATGTTTCGCAATCCCCCGGCAAATCGTTCACTCAAGTTCCTCAGCTGTTTATACGTAAACGACTCTCCCAGGTATGATACGGCGATGTTTCCCGGATATAGTTCACTCATTCTATCAAATCTTGAAAAAGACACTTCTTTTTCAAGGGGTATGGCATGTTTCCCCATTTGAGACGACTCCTTTTGTTATGAAACACCAAAATAGGCGGATTTTACATCTGGATTATCCATGAGTTCTTCCCGGGTCCCTTCCATCACAGCCGCACCGTTTTCAAGAATATAGGCATAATCCACAATGGGAAATACCGGTCGGGCATACTGCTCTGCTATGATAACGGAGATCCCTGTTTCCTCCTGGATGACCTTGGTCGCCTTAATCAAGGTGGCCTGCATCAAAGGGCTGAGCCCAAGCAGGGGCTCATCCAGCAGCAGGATCTTGGGCTGGGCCATCAACGCCCTGCCGATGGCCACCATCTGCTGCTCACCACCGCTTAAAAATCCGCCCAGACGGTTCTTTAGTTTCTGCAGGGCAGGGAACATGTTCATGACATATTCCAGGGTATATTTTGCCTGGGCCTTGGTGGCCAGATATCCCCCGATACGAAGGTTTTCAAGCACGGAACTTTCCTTGAATAGGCGCCGTCTTTCAGGGCAGAGGACAATCCCGGCCTTTGCCCGAAGGCTGGGTTTAAGGTCCATGATGTCCTGATCCTGGAACAAGACTTCCCCTGTCAGGGTGATCCGTTCTCCCCCTGCCATATGTTCCTTTTTCTGGATATCCAGCATAATGCCGGACAAGGCATACATGAGGGTGGATTTGCCGGCACTGTTTGCGCCGAATATGCCAACAATCTGATTTTTGTCACATCGGATACTGATATTGTTCAAGGCCAGCATATTCTCGTAAAATACCATTAAGTTGCGGGCTTCAAGCATAGGTCATGACCTCCTCCACTTTTTCCGATCCAAAATACGCCGTCTTGACCCGTTCATCTGCCATGACTTCAGAAGGGCTCCCTTCAATGAGTTTTTCACCGAAATTCAGAACCATGACCCGATTGGCCACCTGGAAAAGTTCCCTTAAGCGGTGCTCAATCATGACAATGGTAATGCCCTCATCCTGGAGTCGTTCGATCAGGGGGACCATGGAAGCAATCTCACTCATGGAAAGCCCTGAAAACACTTCATCACAGATAATGATCTCCGGTTTGAGTGCCAGACATCTGGCCAGTTCCAGCCGCTTTAAGTAGCCGGTGGGCAAAGTGGATGTTTTTTTAAACGGGATATAAGAGTCCCTTTCAAATCCGATTTCTTCCAGGATATCAATGGCAATGGTCTGCCGGTTGCCCAGGTGTCCCCCTCCCCGCCAGCCACCGGTTCGCTTGGCGCGGGGAGAAAACAGCGGGATCACAAGGTTCTTATAGGCCGGCAGACTGTGATAGGGCCGCATGATCTGGAAGGTTCTTGTCACCCCCATGTCGGCAATTTTATGCGGTGGTTTGCCGGTAATATTTTTTCCATTAAAATAAATCCTGCCCGAGGTGGGTTTGATAAAACCTGTAATGGAATTGACAATGGTGGTTTTCCCTGATCCGTTGGGCCCAATAATACCTAAAACATCACCGGGGAAAACATCAAAGCTGACATCCTTCAGGGCCTGCACCCCCCCGAATCTTTTGGAGAGGTCGTCTATTCTTAGAATCGGTTCTGTCATATGTTGGTCCACCTTTCAAATTGTTCATATTTTCTTTGACCAAATTCCATGATGCCATCACTTCTGAAAAGGATGAATCCCACAAGAATGGACGCATAAAAGACAATCCTTAATGTTCCAAAATCCCTTAACAGCTCTGATACTGGCACCAGGATCAGGCACCCGATAAGCGGTCCCACAAGGGTTCCGGATCCGCCGATAACCGTGGCGGCAATGGGCAGGATGGAAAAATCAAGGGCAAACTGGGAAATGCCTGACCACATGTAGATATGGGTGAGACAGCCTCCGGCCATGCATCCCATGGCCGAGGCAATGAAAACAGCCAGGGCCTTGTACCGGGTAATGTTGATACCGGAAGCCTTTACGGCCTGGTCATTGTCCATAATGGCCGTAAAAATCAACCCCCTGTCGGTGGTCACAAACCGCCGGATGCCGAATAGAAAAATCAATACCATGCAGATGACAAAATATTGTTCTAAAAAAGCGGAAGAGAAACTGTCAATCCCGACCAGTCCGTCCGTTCCCCCGAAAATGTCAAAGGCTTCAATAATGCGTGCCATGAACAGCGGATACATCAAGGTGACAATGGCAAAGTACACCCCTTTTAACGGCAGGCAGGGCAAGAGTAGCAGTGTGCAGAAGGCACCGCCGATGATGGCTGCCAGGGGAACCGTGAGAAAGGGGGGAATTGAAAAATAGGAATTCAGTATTCCGGCAATATATCCCCCGGTTCCAATGAAAAAGGCGCCCCCTAGAGAGACCAGTCCCACGTAGTGGGCCAGAAAATCAAAACTCAAGGCCAGGATGGCATAAATACAGACAATGGAGATGACCCGCTGCCAGTACATGCCGGGTACCAGAAAAGGAAGGGCCAGCATGCCGGCAATCAAAATAAACCGGGGCAAGGTCAGATAGGTGAGCTCCCGCCAGGACATCAATGCATAAAGTCCGTCGGATCTGACCTTTATCCCGCGATCAATTCTTTCTTTCCGTGATTGTTGAGTGGTCATTTTCTATACCCTCTCTTCCAGTTCTTTCTGATGGCCGAACAAGCCGGACGGTTTCAGGATCAGGGTCAGAATAATGGCCAGCAGCGCCACCACCATTTGGAAATGTGACCCGATGAACACAACGGTAAGAATCTGGGCATACCCGATGATAAAGGCGGCAAAAAATGCCCCCATCCAGGATCCCAATCCCCCAACAATACACACGGCAATGGACATGATCAGGACATTATATCCGGATTCCACCACAATATTGCCCAGGGGCAGAATTAAAGTGGCGGCAATGCCGGCTAGTACGGCACCGAATCCCATGGCCAGCATGGCCATTAAATCCGAATCAATGCCCAGCATCAGTGCTGCCCGTTCATCCTGGGCCATGCCCTGGAGAGCAAGTCCCAGCCGTGTATAATGGGTAAACAGCCATAGTCCTGCCACCAGCAGAACACCGATGACCATCATGATGAGTCGATGGAAATCCACGGGCACGCCGCCAAGCATGAGGCTGCCTTCCATGAACACGGGCAGGGTATAGTTCATGCCCCGAAAACCGCCATACCGCAAGGCTTCAAGGATGGCAAGCCCGATGGCATAGGACGCAATAATCTCGGAAATGTTCATCCCTCTCACCCGTATCAGGATAAAGCGGTACATGATCATCCCCAAAATTCCGTTCACACAAAGGGAAAGAATGATCGAGATAAAATACGGCAGCCCGAATTGATAAAACAGGGTCCAGGTGACAAATCCGCAGATAATATACAAAGCACCATGGGCAAAGTTGGGTACCCGGCTGATGCCATAGATCATTGCAAAACCTAACCCCATCAAAGCAAGGGACACAGAGTTGATGGTTCCATAAACTAGAATTTCCATAAAAAAATCCCACTATTTGAGTGTTGGTAAACGCGATCTTTAAAATTTAGTTTGTTTTCATCCATGGCGGCAGTTGAA
Source organism: Desulfobacula sp. (assembly GCF_030145145.1). Lineage (GTDB taxonomy): Bacteria > Desulfobacterota > Desulfobacteria > Desulfobacterales > Desulfobacteraceae > Desulfobacula. The sequence continues at coordinate 76,448 of NZ_JAQYWD010000008.1, forward strand.
TACTGCCTTTGGCAATGCTTTTCGGATATACCACAACCCGTTTGCCATCCTGCCACTGGAGGATGGAACCCACAGCGCCGTCTTTGGGATCTAATGCAACAATGACCTGGTGGCTTTTGGGATCAAATCTGAGTCTTCCGTATACCCCCATCATATCCGTTTGTTCCAGGGCAGTCACCACTTTGTCTGATTCCAGTGTTCCGGCTCTTTCAATGGCATCTTTTAAGACATAGACGGCCATATAGGAAGAGGAAGATCCAAGACCTTCAGGCTCAACCCCCCATTTTTTGGCATAGGCATTATAAAATTTCATGGTCCATTCAGTGGCATCCGAAGGGGCGTTCCCGGCATTCACAACATTGCACAGCGTATACTGGCCCTTTCCGTCCGTGGCTTTCCAAAACCCCGGTTGTTCTGCCGCAGCCAAAGTGGAACCAAAGGGCAGTGCCGGTATTTGAAGATCATACCATTGTTTTAGCAGGATGGCGCTTTCCGGCATATCCATCCAGATATTGATGATTTGGGACCCCGTTGATTTGACTTTTAACAGGGCCATGGAAAAGTCTGTGGTACCGGTGGGGAAAATTTCAGTACCGGTTACCTCAAATCCCTTGGAACTGGCCACTTTTTCCATTACTTTGGCCGCACCCCTTGCATGGGAGACATCCTGGGCCATAATAAACACCTTGGTCAATCCATACTGTTCTTTGAGGTCTGCAAAGTTTGCGATCATTTCACCGATCAGGTTGACGGCTTCCCCGTGAATCCTGAAACAGTATTTAAATTTGTCATATTTTTTTTCCACTGTTTTATGATATGCAGGGGTTAACACCCCACTGGTCACAATGGATACTTTTTTATGTTTGGACAATAAAGACATGGCCGCAAGGGCTGCTTCGGAACGGTTGGGACCGCCCAGGATAAAATCCACTTTTTTGTTTAAAATCAGTCTTTCCAGGGCCATTAATGCCTCACTGACAGGGACTCCCGGCTCTAGATCCCGGGTATCAATGACTTCAACCGTAAAGGGTCTTTTTTCCCCCTTCACGCTGACACCGCCGGCAGCGTTAATTTCATCCACGGCAAGTTTAATGCCCCGCTCTGCATCCCATCCGTAAACATAGGCCGTGGACAAGGGTGCCCCTAAAATAATAGGGTTTTCGGCAAAAGCAGGGAAGACGCTCCATACGATTAAAACCATGGATACAAAAAAGGTAAGACAATTGATGAATCTGATACGTTTCATACGTGTTCTCCTTAAAGTTAAAACATTATCGATATTGATAATATCCAGGATCCCTGAGGATCGAACCGTTTGAGTTGCTACGCTTTTATTGTCATGACCAGCCCAAATATGGGCTTAACTTATTTGTTTAATGAATCTTTTTCATGGTTTTTTTGATCCCGTTCACTGAGGTTGAAACCTGGGTAAAGGTCACCCCCATTCGTGGTAATTTTGCCCCTGATTTCCAGAAACTGATCAAAATTATCGATAAAAACATCCAGAATATCCGGGTCAAAGTGTTCGCCTCTTTCTTTTTTGATGAAATCATAGGTCACCTCTGTGGGGTACGGGTCTTTATAGGGGCGTCTTGAGGTGAGGGCATCAAAGGTATCTGCTATGGCGGCAATTCGACCGGAGATGGGGATGTTGTCTCCTTTCAGTTGAAGGGGATATCCTTTTCCATTGAATTTTTCATGATGGCTCAGGGCGATTTCATGGGCCATCTGCAGGATTTTTGATTTGGACCGGGATAAAAGCCTTGCCCCGATATGGGTGTGTGTTTTAATGGTTTCAAATTCGATATGGGTGAGCTTGCCCGGTTTTAACAGAATTTTATCCGGGATGCCGATTTTTCCAATGTCATGCATGGGTGCAGCATAGTAGATGGTTTCGATGAAGTCTTCGGGGAGCAGTAGCTTTTTGGCTATGAGGGAGCAATATTGTCCGATTCTGATAATGTGATCCCCGGTATCCTCATCTTTATACTCTGCTGCCATGACCAGACGATGGACAGAATCAATATAGGATCGTTTAAGTTCTTCGTGAGCTTTGATGGCTTCGTTTTTCAGGCTTCTTTCCCGCAACACACGATTGATCCTAAGGATTATTTCCCTGGGTGAAAACGGCTTTTCCACAAAATCACTGGCACCGATACTAATGATTTCATCGTATTGATAACTGCGAATTTGACCGGTCATGACAATCACATCTGCCGTAAATTTTGATTTAATGATCTTGGCAAGCTCAATCCCATCCATTACCGGCATGTCAATGTCCGTCACCACCACATCGAACATTTTTTCAGATAACAGAGCCAATGCGGCTTCTCCATCCTCTGCAAAGGCACACTGGTAACGGGCTCTTTCCATGGTGCTTTTAAGCAGGCTTCTGATCATGGGTTCATCATCAACAATTAAGATAAAAGCTTTTTCGGTATCTGCGATAACAAAATCGTTTATCATGGCTTGCCTTGATTCCTTTTTCAAATTATAACCGTAACTTAAAAAAATATCAATCCAACATTAAAGTCAAGTTGAATTTCATGTTCAGATCAATGAATCCTTTCTTTTAAACCCGTTTCACAGTTAACACATCAATGCCAGGGGAGGCCAGATTACGGCTTTGCCAGAATCGTGTTGATGGCTTTGATCAGTGTTTTCATGGGGATGGGTTTTTGAATGACTTCAATGATGCCCGTGGCCTTCGCAAGTTCGACCAGTTTATCACTCTTTGTGCCGGTGCATAACAAAACCGGGATATTGCCGCGGATTTCAAGGATTTTTTTTGCCAGTTCCATGCCCTGTAGTCTGGGCATGATATGATCTGTGATCACAAGATCAAATTTTTGAGGGGTCTTTCTGAACACCTCCAATGCCTCTATACTGCTGGTATATCCCGCAACCTTGTAGCCCACCTTTTCAAGGACAATGGTGCCGAAACTCACCAGGGCATCTTCGTCATCCACAAACAATACATTGCCGCTGCCCCTGGGAAGGGGTGAATCTCCTTTAATATCTGTCTTACTGCTTTCGGTCTGTCTGCAGGGAAGAAGCACTTCAAAGGATGATCCTTTTCCGGGCTGGCTGTCTACCAGAATGGTTCCCCCGTGACTGACGGCAATCCCCTGGGCAACGGCCAGGCCAAGTCCGGTTCCTTCCCCGGGTTCTTTTGTTGTAAAATACGGATCAAAAATCCGTTCGACAATTTCAGGATTCATACCAGGACCGGTATCCTGTATTAAAATACTGACATAATGCCCGGAAACCAGATTTGGATACTCAGACACGCGTTCTGAATCTAAAAAGAGCTGTTTTAAACTGATGTTCAAGGTCCCGCCGGTTTTTGTCATGAATTGGCCGGCATTCTGGCAAAGATTTAAGATCAATTGATGAATCTGGTTTGGATCCGCCAGAACCGTGCCGGTTTCTTTTTGAATATTTTTTTTGATGTCAATGGCAGAAGGAAAGCCTGTTTTAAAATAATTTAGAACGTATTCAAGTATCGGGGTAATTTTAATGGGTGTTTTTTCCTGCTCTGTCTGCCGGCAGAACGTTAAGAGGTGTTGAACCAGTTCCCTTGCCCTGAAAGCCGCTGTATTAATTTTTTCCAGGCAGGTGCCGATGGTTGACTCTTTGGGATGTTTCTCCGTGGCCGCCAGGTCGCAATATCCGATGATGATGGATAGAATATTGTTAAAATCACGGGCAATGCCGCTGGACAATGTGCTGATGGCCTCCATTTTCTGGGCCTGCTTGAGGATTTTTTCCATGCGTTTATGTTCAGCCAGCTCTTCTTTTAATCGTTCATTTGAGTTGGTCAGCTCCCGGGTTCGCAGGGAAACCTCATCATCCAACGTCTGCCGGGTCCTGTCCAGCTGCAACTGAAGTTGGTGCATGACAAAATGTGTTTTCAAACGGGCCAGCACCTCTTCTTTCTGAAACGGTTTGGTGATATAGTCTGCCCCCCCCAATTCAAGGCCTGTGACTTTATTGACCGTTTCTGTAAGGGCGGTCATGAAGATAACCGGAATACTGCGGGTTCTTTTGTCCGCTTTAAGTCGGCGGCACACTTCAAATCCATCCATTTCAGGCATTAATACATCAAGAAGTATGATATCCGGAAGGGTGTTGTCTAACAGTTCAAATGCTTGGGGCCCATTGAGGGCCACCTGGAGGTCAAATCCAAATTGATCCAGTATCTCTTTCAGGCGCTCAATATGTTCCGGCTCGTCATCAATAATCATGATGGTGCTTTCAGATACCATGGCGTTTTTCATTTTCACCTCTCATGATTCCTGGAGCAGTTTATGGTCTGTTCCGGATTACAGTGCTCTTTATCTCTATTTCATGACCAGACGGATAAAAAGAGCCATAAACAAAACCTGACCCCAGGCATATCTCATCTGTTAGAATAAAAATTTCACCCGATGGTCATCGTCATATGACAAATTAAGTAACAGTTTGCCGGCAACGCTGTCAAGCCGCCCCAAGGTTTTTCTTAAGATCCCTCTGCTGGTGTTGAACAGGTGTTTTTGAACATTGACTCAGAAGCGGAAATATTTTATGCTTTACATCATGAAAAAGGGAATCAAAATTTTATTTGGATTCGGTTGTGTTCTGGTGCTGGCATTTGCCGGTTTTATCGGGTATGCCACCTGGTCAGACTACGTACCGGGTCCAGAGACCCTGGTGTTTGAGCGGCAGGATGCCAGGACCATACCTGAACAGAGACGGTATCGGCTGATGATCTGGAACATTGGATACGGTGGCTTAAGCCGGGATATGGATTTTTTTTATGATGGGGGGCAACAGGTGAGGCCCGCCCGGCAAATCGTGGAAAAAAATATGGCGGCAATTGAAACATTTATTGCCAGGCAAACCGATATTGATTTTTTTCTATTGCAGGAAGTCGATCAAGATGCCAAGCGAAGCCATTCCATTGATGGGGTTTCGAAACTATCCAGAATATTTCCCCGCTTTCATTCAAGCTTTGGGAAAAATTACCATGTGTTTTTTGTGCCGGTTCCTATTTCTGATCCCCTGGGTCATGTTTTGTCCGGGGTACTGACATTGAGCCGGTTTGAGCCCGTGTCGGTTGTCCGGCAGTCTTTCCCGGGCAATTATGCATGGCCCCAGGGCCTGTTTATGCTGGACCGGTGTTTTTTGGTTTCACGCTACCGGCTTGAGAAGGGAAAAACCCTTCTGGTGATTAATACCCACAACTCTGCCTATGATGATGGTACCTTGAGAAGTCGTCAGATGGCCTACCTTAAAACCTTTTTAATCCAGGAATATGAAAAGGGCAACTATGTGATCGTTGGCGGTGACTGGAACCAGTGTCCTCCAGGCTTCAGGCCTGAGTTTGACCGAAACCGAATGGATACTGAAAATCGGTTGGACATTGACCGAGACTATTTGCCCAGCTGGAAATGGGCGTATGATCCAACGGTGCCAACCAACAGACGTCTTGTCGCGCCATATGATAAACGAACGAGCCTGACAACGGTGATTGATTTTTTCCTGGTGTCACCGAATATTGACATCAAACAGGTTCAGGGGATTCATCTTGAGTTTGAACATTCGGATCACCATCCGGTGAAACTGGAAATCAAATTAAAGGAAAAAAACTAACCTTATTTTTTCCGATGGCGCTTTGCGGTAATCTTTTTTTTCTGTCGTTCTTTTTCTTTTGGATTCTTTTCAACAAACAGGGGGGTCATGGAAAAAGGGTCCAGTCCCGTGTAATACATCAGGGTCGAATAGGTTGAAGGGGACGGGGTAAAAATCTGGACCTGCTCCGGTGTGGTCTTAAGCTTTTGGGTGGTGAAGTCTTTTAACGCTTCCATGTCTTTCATCCGGCATCCAGGGTGGGCAGCAATTAAATAATAGGTTAAAAATTGTTTTTTTCCGGATCGTTTGGACAGGGTATCAAATCGCTGTTTAAATTGTAAGAGCAGGTCAATATTCTGTTTGCCCATTAACGTTAACACATGGGGAACGGTATGTTCCGGTGCAATTTTCATTTGCCCTGAAACATTGTCTTTTACAATCTTTTCAAGATATGCACCCCCATGTTTTTTATCATTTAATATCAGGTCATACCGGATGCCAGAGCTGATAAATACGCGTTTAATGCCGGGTAAGCGTTCAATTTTTTGAATCAGCTGCAAATGGCTGGCGTGATCAGGAACCAGGTGTTTGCAGGGTGACGGGAAGAGACACCGCTTGTCCCCGCAGGCCCCTTGTTTTATCTTTTTTTTACAGTCAAACCCGTACATGTTGGCAGTGGGACCCCCAAGATCCGTAATATACCCTTTAAAATCTTCAAGATGGGAAATGACGGCGGCTTCCTTGATGATGGAGTCATGACTTCGAGATCTGATGGTTTGGCCCTGATGAACGGATATGGCGCAGAAATGACATTCCCCATAGCAACCGTAATGGGTGGGGATGGAAAATCGTATGGTATCCATTGCCCTCACGGTTCCAGAACGCTTGTAAAACGGGTGAAGGTCTCTTTCAAATCCCAGGGAGTGGATATGGTCAAGTTCTTCTGTGGTGCTGTAGGGTTCCGGCGGGTTGACAATCAGATACCGGTCATTGTGCCGTTGACAGAGTTGCTGGGCCGTTATGGGGTCATTGTTCTCATAAAAGATATGAAAACTTTTAATATAGTCTTTTTTGCTGTTTTGAACTGTTTCAAAGGCGGGCAGTTCTGTTCCTTTTTTTTCTTTGGAAATAAAGGCAACGCCATTTAAAAGTTCTGGATTTTTATTTGTTTTCAGTGCGGTTGCAAATTTGATGACCGTACTATGGGCCATGCCAAACAAGAGATAGTCCGCTTTTGCATCAAAAAGGATAGACCGTCGCATTTTGTTTGACCAGAAATCATAGTGTGCAATCCGTCTCAGGCTGGCTTCAATTCCGCCCAGGACAATGGGCCTGGTCTGTTTGAAATAGCGCCTGACAAGGTTGGAATAAGCGATCACCGCCCTGTCCGGACGACGGTTGTTTATACCGCCGGGGGTATAATCATCTTTTTGCCTTCTTTTTTTTAAGGCCGTGTAATTGGCCACCATGGAATCTATGCACCCGCCTGTGATGCCCCAGAAAAGAGTGGGTTCCCCGAGCCTTGAAATGTCGGTGCGGCCGGCCATATCCGGCTGAGCAATGATTCCCACTCGAAATCCTTTGTCAACAAGGGCTTTTCCGATAATGGCAACGCCGATAAATGGGGAATCAATATAGGCATCTCCGGTGATAAGAATGACATCAAGCGGATTCCAGTTAAGCTGGTCGACCTCTTCGGGCGTTGTGGGAAGAAACATGGGTGATACCTGTATCCTGAGGGGTTGGTTCTAATTTTAAACTGAGGGTATCATACAGGATAACCTGTTGGATTACAATCCTGGCAATCATTGGCCAGCCATTTTCATTATAAAAAGTGATAGTTACCGGAAAATGAGAATGGCTGATCATTCGCCCTGTCCTGATGGTGACTGAAATCTTGATATAGGGCGCACAAAATGCTATAGTGCCAAACTTTATAAATGATACAGAAACACTTTTTAAATGATACAAGAGCAGGGTTAAACAGATTGCAAAAAAAGGATAAGGTTACATTCCGATGCCAGTCCTGTGGCGGGCAGACCCTGAAATGGATGGGGAAATGCCCGGATTGCGGTGCCTGGGACACGTTGGTGGAAGAACGAATACGTTCAGGTGTGATAAAAAAGAAACACTCCTCTTTTTTAGCGGAACCGGTTTTGATTGATTCAGTGGCAGTGGAAGAAACCGACAGGATAAAAACGGGTGTGGCGGAATTTGACCGGGTGCTGGGGGGGGGGATTGTTGATGGTTCACTGATCCTCATCGGTGGAGACCCTGGCATTGGAAAATCCACCTTAATGCTTCAGGTGTTATCAAGCTTATCCGTTACTGGAAAAAAATGCCTCTATGTGTCGGGAGAAGAATCTGTTCGACAGTTGTCCATGCGGGGAAAACGACTTGATTCCCGGGGGCCCTCCCTGTTTGTCGTGTCTGAAACCGATCTGGATTCCATACTGGCCATGGTGAAATTATCGAAATACGATACCCTGGTCATTGATTCCATTCAGACGGTATTTCATCCTGATGTATCGTCAACACCCGGCAGCGTAACGCAGATTCGGGAAGCGGCCATGCAGTTTATGAAACTGGCAAAGACAACGGGGATTCCTATTTTTCTGGTGGGCCATGTGACCAAGGTCGGGGCCATTGCAGGTCCCAGAATTATGGAGCATATGGTGGACACGGTGCTGTATTTTGAAGGGGATAAAAATCATGTGTTCAGAATTCTGAGGGCGGTAAAAAACAGGTTTGGTTCCACAAATGAAATCGGTGTGTTTGAGATGAACGAAAAGGGGCTCACCCAGGTGCCCAATCCATCTGCTGTTTTTTTATCGGAACGGTCAGCCGTGGCGCCGGGCTCTGTGGTGACTTCATGTATGGAAGGGACACGGCCCATTCTTGTTGAAATCCAGGGCCTTGTATCCACCTCAGGACTTGGCACACCCCGGCGAACAGTTTTAGGCCTGGATCATTCCAGGGTCGCATTAATTGTTGCGGTGATGGAAAAAAGACTGGGAATGAATCTTTCCGGGCTGGATATTTTTATGAATGTGATCGGGGGGGTAAAAATCGTGGAGCCGGCAGCGGATCTGGCCGTCGCTGCAGCCCTGGCATCCAGCTTTCTGGATAAACCGGTGGACAACAAAACAACATTGATCGGAGAGATCGGGCTGACAGGAGAAATAAGGTCTGTGAGTCATGTCCAGGCCAGAATAAATGAGGCGGCAAAGATGGGATTTACAAAGTGTCTGGTTCCCAGAAGTACCCTCAAACAATTATCTAAAATAAGCGGAATGACCATTGAAAGTATCAGCTTTTTGAAAGACGCCATGGAGGTATTGTTTGAATGGCAGTGAAAAAAAATAAAAAATCCCATAAAAATTTATGGGAAGATCACTTGACCCGGCGGGCAAAGTTGGAAAAATATCCAGCACGATCCGTGTATAAACTTGAAGAAATACAGCAGAAATTCAAGGTGATGAAAAAAAATGACCAAGTGCTGGATCTGGGGTGCGCACCGGGCTCCTGGTTGTTATATGCGGCCAGGCAGGTGGGAAGTCAAGGCCGGGTTCTGGGCATTGATCTTAAACTGGTTGAGATCCAGCTGCCCGATAATGTGGTGGCAGTCAAAGAGAATATCCTGAATCCGGACAACACCTCTTTTTTAGATAAAACCAGCGGATTCAATGTCATCCTCAGTGATATGGCGCCTTCAACAACCGGCAGAAAGGACGTGGATGCATTAAAATCTTTTGAACTGTGCCATATGGCGTTAACGGTTGCCAAGGATCTTTTGGTTCAAAACGGTAATTTTGTCTGCAAGATATTTCAAGGGAATGACTTTAACGCATTTCAAAAAAGTGTTAAGTCAAAATTTAAGGAATGTAAAACATTTAAACCGGATAGTTGCAGAAAACAGAGCAAAGAAATATATATTATAGCAAAAGGTAAGAAGTAAGGAGGAGTTTCATAATGTCTGGACATAGCAAATGGTCGACAATAAAACATAAAAAAGGTGCTGCCGACGCCAAACGAGGTAAGATCTTTACCAAGTTGATAAAGGAAATTACCGTTGCGGCCCGGATGGGTGGGGGGGATCCCGAATCTAATCCAAGATTAAGGCATGCATTGAATTCAGCCAGAGCCCAGAACATGCCCAAAGATACCTTTGAAAGGGCGATCAAAAAAGGAACCGGTGATCTGGATGGGGTGAATTACGAGGAGCTCGTCTATGAAGGATATGGTCCTGGCGGGGTTGCTGTTCTAGTGGAATGTTTAACGGACAATCGGAACAGAACCATTGCCGAGGTCCGTAGTGCTTTCAATAAAGCCGGCGGGAATGTGGGAACCGATGGATGTGTGGCCTGGATGTTTGATAAAAAAGGATTGATCACCGTCAGTAAAGAAGATTCAGATGAGGAGACGCTGATGGAAGTCGCGCTTGAGGCTGGTGCCGAGGATATAAAAGAAGAAGAAGATGCCTTTGATATCATTTCTGAACCATCTGACTTTGATGCCGTAAAAGAAGCCGTTGATGGGGCAGGGATCAAGTATGAAGTGGCGGAAATAACCATGATTCCTCAAAACTTGGCAAAAGTCTCGGGGAAAGAGGCCGAGCAGATGATCAAGTTCATGGATGCACTAGATGACTGCGATGATGTCCAGAAATTTTATTCAAATGCAGATATACCGGATGAAGCGTTTGATTCAATGTAAATAATGGAAGCAATGAATGGCGGTTGTTATGCTAACCGCCATTTCCATCACCGCTTCAACCACAGGCATGACATCTTAGGTATTTTTGAAATAGGTGACGTATTACAAACAGGGATTAAAGGGCAATCATTTTTTGGACAGCCCCGAACGCCGCTTTTCGGATATCTTCCGGGACCGTTATGGTACCGGTCAGGTTTTCCAGGCTGTCGGCTATATTTTCCAGCGGCATATCGGGCAAGATTCTTATCCGGTGTCATCAGGATTTCATCGGCATCTATGCTGTTCACAACCTTGAGGACATTGGCAGAAGTGCAGCAGATATCTGAAACGGCTTTGACGGCAGCAGCAGAATTGACATAGGTGACAACGGGGATGTTTCCTAATTCCTTTTTCCGGGCGGTTAAGATCTCTGGGGCCACCATATCCGCCATGGGACAGCCGGCATCTGTATTGGGCAGCAGCACGGTTTTTTCAGGAGAAAGAATGACGGCTGTTTCTGCCATGAAACGAACACCGCAGAAGACAATGATGCTGGCGTTGGTTTTTGAAGCCTTGATACTTAATTAAAGGGAATCCCCACACAGATCGGCGATATCTTGAATTTCAGGGGGTTGATAATTGTGGGCCAGGATGATGGCATTTTTCGTTTTGGCGAGGTGTTGTATCTTTTTTATCATTGCGTGACCTTAATTTGTCATTAATCCATATTTATTATGTCGACCCCCTGGGGCGCTTTAAACTCAAACACCTCCGGGTCAATTTTACCAAATTGAATATGGGTGAATTCAAACAGGGTGGTGTCATCGTAAGGATTATAGCTGACAACCCGCACAATTTCATTGGTTTTTTTTGATATCCGGATCACAATCGAAGAAATTTCAGGGGTTTGTTTTTTGGCAACCAGTTCAATTGCTACATAATCAGTTGTCACTTGTTTAATCGTGATGGAATAATTTTTTCTGACAAGGGAAATATCTGATAAAAAAGCCCCGCCTGCACCGGATTTAAAAAACTGGGCAGCATCGCCTTTCATCACTTGATTTTCCTGGGGGCGAAAAATCCATAGCCATTTGCCATTGGTAATGATTTCATGGTGTTCGGGTTCCATATATTCCCATTTCATTTTTCCGGGATGACTGAAAGATGCGCTGCCGGACGCTCGTTCAGTAATATCAAGAGCGTCAAGTCTGGAAATCTGTGTAAAATCGGCCTTGAAATCTTTACCTGCATATTTTTTTTCAATGGCAGTTAAAACGTCTTCTTTCATCCTATCATAGTCAACGGCAGATGCCGTTGAAAAAAAAATACAACAGCCCAGTGCGATGGAAAATAGGGTGATGCCGGCCCGGTGGATGATGGATGTCAATGTGTCTCCTTTTTAAAGATTATCGAAGCAGTTTTTTAATGTCTTTTCTTTTATCTTCCGCATAGAGTCTTCGCAATTTTGGTTTTTCGATTTTCCCGGTGGGGTTTCTGGGGACATCTCCAAAAAATATTTTTCTCAGGTGTTTATATCGGGGAAGGTCCTGTTGAAATTCGATGATATCACTTTCGCAAAGTATACACCCCGGCTTAACACTGATGATCCCGGCAGGAATTTCTCCCAACCGATCGTCCGGGATGCCGATAACTGCAATATCTTTTATTCGTTTGTTGTGTAGAAAAAAATTTTCAATTTCAACGGGAAAAATGTTTTCTCCGCCGTAGATAATCATGTCTTTTTTCCGATCCACAAGCCAGATAAGCCCGTGGATATCATATCTGGCAATGTCGCCGGTGTGAAGCCACCCGTCTTTGAGGGCCTCGGCCGTGGCCTCGGGGTTCTTATAGTATTCTTTCATGACCCCCGGACCTTTGACAATGAGTTCCCCGGATTCATTGCCGAACAGCAGGTTTCCCTGTTTGTCCACAATTTTTGCTTCCCACTCAAATCCGGGTGATCCAATGGGACCGATTTTGTCCGCATTTTCCATGCCCAAATGAACACACCCCGGGCCGGTGGATTCAGTCAGTCCGTAATTTGTATCGTAATCTTGACCGGGAAAATAGGTGGACCAGTTTTTAATCAGGCTTGGCGGCACTGGTTGGGCTCCGGCATGCATCAATCGCCACTGGGAAAGGGTGTATTTTGACAGATCGATTTCTTTATTTTCAATGGCAATAAGGATGTCATGGGCCCAGGGAACCAGAAGCCAGGCAATAGTACACAACTCTTCGGAGACAGCCTCGATTATCCATTGGGGGGTTACCCCCTTTAGAAGGATACATTTCCCGCCTACCAGAAAACTGCCCATCCAGTGCATCTTGGCACCGGTATGATACAGGGGAGGAATACAAAGGAAAATGTCTTCATGGGTCTGACCATGATGGGCCTGTTCCACATAACATGCCTGCTCAAGGTTTCTATGGGTTAAAAGGACGGCTTTTGGGTTTCCGGTTGTGCCACTGGTAAAATATAACGCAGCATCATCCTCAACATCCAGAGGCACCTCCAGAGGGTCATCTCCTGATTCCGGTTCAATGAATTTTTCATAGGGTACCGCCCAGTCAGGACACATCGTTTCCGGGCCTGTAAAAATCCAGAGTTGGACGGATTTTTCAAGCTCATTTCGGACAGCTTCAATTTTTTCGATGAATTCTTCCCCGAATATAAACACGGTGGCTTCAGCGGTGCGGGTGCAAAGAAGGATTTTGTCAGATTCAAATCTGAAGTTTAAGGGGACTGCCCAGGCCCCTGTGTAAAGGATGCCAAAATAAATGGGAAGCCAGTCAAGACTATTGGTCATTAGTTGTACAATTTTGTCCCCTTTTTGGATCCCCCGTTTTTTAAGGGCATTGGCCAGTCGATTGGATGTCCGATAAAAGCCTTCCCAGGTAATGGATTTTCGGGAATTCTCAGAAGGTATACGCTCCACCAGAGCGGTCTCGTTTTTATACTTCCAGGCATTTCTGGTTAGAATTTCAGTGATAATCATTTAAAAACAAAGGCCCCTCTTTAGATATAAAAATCCTGCCGTGCAACTATAAAACACGGCAGGATGATATTCAACAGGTTTTGTATTTTTTTACTTGTCTTTTTTTACTTCTTCAAAGTCAGCGTCCACAACATCATCGTCATCCTGGGGTGGTGTACCCGCACCAGCCCCCTGCGCACCCTGGCCATCCTGGGATGCCTGCTGGTACATGACCTCGGCAAGCTTATGGGATGCCTGGGACAAGGCTTCAATTTTTTGCTTGATGTCATCAATATCGTTTGATTCTTTGGCCTGTTTCAGAGCTTCAACAGCGGCTTCAATGCCTTTTCTGGTCTCTTCATCAACCTTTCCGCCATGTTCTTTCAATGTTTTTTCCGTCTGGTCAACAAGTGCCTCTGCACTGTTTTTCGTATCAACCAGTTCTCTTTTTTTCTTATCATCTTCGGCATGCAGCTCTGCATCCTTTACCATCTGGTTGATTTCATCTTCTGAAAGACCACTGGCCGCGGTGATACGGATGGATTGTTGTTTTGCGGTTGCCTTGTCTTTTGCGGCGACATGAACAATCCCATTGGCATCAATATCAAAGGAAACCTCAATCTGGGGTACGCCCCTTGGTGCCGGGGGAATTTCAGACAATTCAAATTGTCCAAGGGTTTTATTGTCTGCTGCCATTTGTCTTTCACCCTGAAGCACATGGATGGAGACGGCGGGCTGATTATCGGCAGCAGTTGAAAATACCTGGCTTTTTTTGGTGGGAATGGTTGTGTTTTTGTCAATGAGTTTGGTCATCACGCCACCAAGGGTTTCAATGCCCAGAGATAAGGGCGTAACATCCAGCAGAAGAACATCATTGACATCCCCCTGCAGCACACCGGCCTGAACCGCTGCACCCATGGCAACAACCTCATCCGGATTGACGCCTTTATTGGGTTTTTTCCCAAATATTTTTTCAACCCGTTCCTGAACGGCGGGCATACGGGTCATCCCCCCAACAAGAACCACTTCATCAACACCACCAGATCCCAGATTGGCTTCTTTTAAAGCGGTTCTACAGGGTTTTTCAAGTTTATCCAAAAGATCGGAAACCAGAGATTCCAGTTTTGCCCGGGTCAACTTTACATCAAGGTGTTTGGGGCCGGATGCATCAGCAGTTATAAACGGCAGGTTGATACTGGTTTCAGTGGATGTTGACAGTTCCATTTTGGCTTTTTCAGCCGCTTCTTTCAGCCGCTGGAGGGCCATTTTATCACTTCGAACGTTAATCCCCTGTTCTCTTTTAAATTCATCGGCAATATAATCAATAATTCTCAGGTCAAAATCTTCTCCGCCTAAATGGGTATCCCCGGAGGTTGATTTTACTTCGAATACGCCATCGCCGATTTCAAGGACGGAAACATCAAATGTACCTCCGCCTAAATCGAATACGGCAATTTTTTCTTCGCCTTTTTTATCCAGTCCATAAGCCAGAGATGCTGCTGTGGGTTCATTGATAATTCGTTTGACGATAAGACCGGCGATTTTGCCGGCATCTTTTGTGGCTTGTCTCTGGCTGTCATTAAAATAGGCGGGTACGGTAATAACCGCTTCTGTGACCTCTTCTCCCAGATAATCTTCTGCCGTCTTTTTGATATTGGCCAGTATAAAGGATGAAATTTCAGCCGGGCTGTATTGTTTTCCCCTTAGATTGATTCGGGTGTCGCCATTGGATGCGGCTTCAATTTTATACGGAAGATTTGGAATATCATTCTGGATTTCGGTTGAATTAAATTTTCGTCCGATTAATCTTTTGACACCGAACACCGTGTTCTCAGGGTTAGTGACTGCTTGCCTTTTTGCGATTTGACCCACAATGCGTTCACCGCTTTCCGTAACAGCAACGATGGATGGTGTGGTTCGACCGCCTTCTGCATTTGAAATGATTTTTGCTTCACCGCCTGATTCCATAACTGCTACACAAGAATTGGTTGTTCCTAAATCTATTCCAATTATTTTACCCATAACTTACCCTCCAAGATAGCTTTAATTTTCTTTAAGTGCTTCATTTTTTTCTAGTTTTTTTGAGACAATAACCATAGCAGGCCTGATTAATCGGCCATGGAGACAATACCCTTTCTGCAGAACGGTCGTGACAGTGTTCTCAGGAACTTCATCGGTTTCTTCCTGGTTGACAGCCTGGTGAAAATTCGGGTCAAACAATTGATTTTCAGCCTCCACCGGCGTGACATTAAAGGTCTCAAAAAGCTTGATAACTTCCTTGTGTGTCAGCCTAACCCCTCCGAGCAAACCGTCTTCATCTGATGTCTCTTTAGCGGATAGGATGGCCCTTTCAAGATTATCGACAACAGTTAATAACTGTCTGAAAACAGCCTCATTTGCAAATTTTTTAAACTCATCCAGCTCCCGTTGCTTTCTTTTTTTAAAGTTTTCAAATTCAGCCAACAGCCTTAAATTTCGGTCTTTTTCATCCGAAAGCTGCTCTTTCAGCTCATTGATCACCGTTTTATCAGATGTATTTTTTTTTTGCGATTTTTCGGGTTTGTCTTTTACGTTAACTTCCTTCGCTTTTTTTTCGGGAGAACCCTCTGGTTTGGTTTCTTTCAGTGGTTTCTTTTTTTCTTTTGCCAATGTTTTCTCCTACTCCCAATACCCTTTACTCAAGAGTCATTTCTAAAAATTATGAATTAAATTCTGGCTGAAAAATAAGTCTGTTTAAAAGCATGTCAAGATATAAAAATGATGGGGTTAAAAAGAAAGAATCCGGCTGGCAGACGGTTAAGGAAAATTGCATGACCGGGATCGATCCACGACACAGAAGAGTTCACTTATCGCTGCTTCCTTCCGGACCTGACGAGGTTCATGGCCTTCTATTACGAGGCGACCGATCAGAATTATCCAAACCCGACCTGCACAGCCGGACGATTCATGTATAATGGTTTTTAAAGTTTTTTTCAAGCGCAATTATTTTAGCAGTTGGTGGGGCGTTAAAATATGGGTTGAACAAGCGGTTTATTTTGGTATAGTAATTCCATGCTTGATTATGGATTTAATAACGGTAAACGGGTTAGTTTTTTACCACAGGAGAATGATATGAGTGAAATAGTGCATCAGGGAACCCAAACGATCATTAAACCCGGTATGGATGTTGTCGCTTCCATGGCCGAAGACTTTAAGGCAGAGCTGCTTGCGGTGATCAATGAATCTTCAACTGACGTGGTGATTGATCTGGAAGGTGTGGAAATGCTTGATTCCATCGGGATAGGGGTGATTATTGCTGCACACAACACATTGAGCCAGTCTGACCGGAAACTCAAAGTGATCAACGTTGTGAAAGATGTTTATGGCCTGTTTGCCACCATGCGATTGAACCGTCGCTTCACCGTAGAAGCAATGGGATAGCCCCGAGGCATAAAATGAAATCACGAGTGTTTTTTTTGTGCGCTGTTTTTTTGGGGGGACTTTTGGTTTCAGCTTGCCAGGAGGAACGAGAAAAAAATGATTATTCAGGGTTTTCAAAGCTGATTGCGGAACGGAATAAGGCCCGCCATAAAGGGGTTGAAAATTCACTTGAAAACAAGGAGAGTTCAAAAAAAACATCAACAAATAATACCGGGAGTTCAACATCTTCTTCCACTGAAAAGAAAGAAAAACTTTCATCGATTATCCTTTATCAGGAGGATGTGAAAATCGTTGGGTCAAAGTCTCAGCGGACCTTGGCAAAAGGGGTGGCCTATCTTAACAAGCAAGGTCAAATTGTAAGGATTAGGATTTTAAAAGAGTAGGTGAAAAACACCAACCCACAAACGGATACGTGGTATTGTGGTTTGGTCGGGGCGAGAGGATTCGAACCTCCGACATCTTGCTCCCAAAGCAAGCGCGCTACCAGGCTGCGCTACGCCCCGACTTTTTTAACAGACATGAAAAAACTTGAGTATCATTTTTAAACAATAAAGGCAAGAAATTTTGTGGTTTATTCTCCCATAAAATAGTGATCAATGCTTTTTGAAATGAGCACCGCATATTCATCCAGAATGATATCGATTTCATCCGGTGGTTGGGGCAGTGTTGATATACAGAAGGGTTCAATCAGTATGGCCGGCATGGTCAAGCCTTCAAGCAGCAGGATGGGGGAGCCTGTTGATAAAAATTGATGGGTTTTTTTATGGGTGGAAAAAATGCTGAAAAATGAATTGATGACCTGTTTGCTCCCGGGTTGATGCAGCAGGGGGTGTGATTTCCATGTGCTGTCGTTAGCGGTAGCCAATTTCGGGTAGGGGGCTGGTGGATCAAAATAGTAACAAAAAACAAAAGGTTGGTTTGAACGATGTAAATGGATGCTGAGAAAAAGGTCTGCCGTGTTTTTGTTTGCCAGAAAAATTCGTTCCCGGGCAGGAATATGTAAATCATTGTTTCGGGTCAAAAGAACATTGTATCGCTTTTCAAGCAGTTTTCCCGTTTTCCGGGCCAGTTTTAACGCAATGTTTTTTTCTTTCAGGCCGCTGGAAGAGATGAGTCCGGTATCGGTGCCCCCGTGGCCAGGGTCGATGACAATCATTTGCTGGGTGGTTTGAATGGTTTGATACCCAACTCCCATGTTCGGTAGTATCAATAGGGATAAGAGGATAACAAACGCTGAAACTATTTCTTTGGGCAATTTTCTTGACACCTTTATATATAAGCGTTATCTTAGTAGACTTTGTGCAAAAGTAAATTTGATGTAATATTATTTAATATATTACATTTTTTTAATTATTTGAAGCAGTGTTTAATAAATAATTCAATTTTAATAAAATGAATACAGGACGGAAACATGCAGGTAAAAATTGAAGATAAGAGCAGCGTAAAAAAAGTGCTCTCTTTTGAAATCCCCAAAGAGGACATTACCAAAGAACTTGATAAAGCATATAATGAGCTGAAAAAAAAAGCGGATGTGAAAGGATTCCGAAAGGGTAAAATTCCTCGCAAGGTTTTGGAAAATAGATTTTCAAAGGATGTTCACGCAGAGGTTGCACCGCGTTTGATCCAGGAAGCATTTATGGACGCCATTAAAAACCATGATCTGAATATTGTGGGGGGGCCCCAAATGGATCCACCGGAATTAGATCCTGACAAGGCGTATGCCTTCGATATCTCGGTGGAAGTCAAACCCGAACTTGATGACATCGAATTCCAAGGGATTGCGCTGGAAAAAACAAAGTATGAAATATCAGATGGTGAGATAGAAAGCCAGATATTCATGATTCAGAAAACCATGGCTAAGAAACAAACCGTCCAAGAAGAACGTCCTGTAAAAGAGAGTGATTTTGTTCTGATAGATTATGAGGGATTTTTTAATGGAGAGCCTTTTGAGGCGGCCCCGAAAGTAGAAAATTTCGTTATGGGCATTGGACAGGGAACCCTGCCCAAAGAATTTTCTGAAAAGCTGATAGGGGCCATCCCAGTGCAGGACCTTGAAATAGAAGTGCCATATGCGGATGATTATCATGATGAGCATCTCAAAGGAAAAACCCTTGTCTATAAGGTAGCCTTAAAAGAAATTCAGGAAGAGATTCTGCCTGAACTTAACGATGATCTTGTAAAGGATCTGGGAAAATTTGAAACCCTGGATGATGTCCGGGCTTCCATTCGTGAAAATTTGGAAAAAGGATATGCCCAAAGAATAAAGCACGAGCTTTCCGAACAGGTTTTCCAGAATCTTTTGGATAAATATACGTTTGAAGTGCCGGATGCCCTGATTGAAGGAGAGCTCAATGGTATTATAATGGAAGCAGAACAAGCGTATTCCGCCAATAATACCACCCTTGAGGAAGCCGGTTTGAGCAGTGATATGTTAAGGTCTCAGTATCGGGATGTGGCAGAAAAGCAGGCCAGAAGACATTTGATTCTGGATAAAATTATTTCCCAGGAAACCCTGGAGCTTACGGATGAAGAATTGGAAAAAGGGTTTGAGGAAATGGCATTTGGGATGAATATGCCGGTTGATGCCGTAAAAAGTTTTTTCAACAGGGATCCCAAGCAGTTGGAATATTATAAACACGGCCAACTTGAAAAAAAGGCCATTGACCTTATAATAGAAAAAGGAAGCATTACCGACGTCGAACCTGAGGGGGCTGATGATGGTGCTGAAACTCAAGAAGCAGATGTACTAGACGAGTAAGCGTAAGTTGTTATTTACCGTACAATACGCATTAAGAAAATGAAAACAAAAAAATTATAAGGAGTTGTATCGTGCCTCTAATTCCAATGGTTGTTGAGCAATCTAACAGAGGGGAGCGTGCTTATGACATTTATTCACGCCTTTTAAAGGATAGAATTGTTTTTATCGGATCGGCCATTGATAATGAGATTGCAAATCTTATTGTTGCCCAGCTGTTGTTTCTGGAATCTGAAGATCCTGAAAAGGATATCAGTTTTTATATCAATTCTCCAGGCGGCGTAGTAACGGCAGGTCTGGCGATCTATGATACCATGCAATATATAAAGTCGGATGTGGCAACCGTGTGTATCGGACAAGCCGCCAGTATGGGGGCACTTTTACTGACTGCAGGTGCTAAAGGGAAACGATTTGCCCTGCCGAATTCCAGAATAATGATTCATCAGCCACTTGGCGGTGCCCAGGGACAAGCCTCGGATATTAAAATTCAGGCCAATGAGATTTTAAGGATGAGAGAAACCTTAAATGAGATCTTATCCACTCATACGGGTCAGGATATTAAAAAAATATCCGAAGACACTGAAAGAGATTTTTTCATGTCATCAATGGAAGCCATGACATATGGTATTGTTGACAGGGTTGTTGCTGACAGAAGTGAGTTGGAAGAAGAGATAGACGACTCTTCGAAGGAGTGATTTAATTATGGCTCGAAAAAATGAAGACAATGATCAGTTTTTCTGTTCTTTTTGTGGTAAAAATCAAAAAGAGGTTAAAAAACTGATTGCAGGCCCCAGTGTTTACATTTGTAATGAATGTATCAATTTGTGCGGTGAGATTATTGAAGATGAAGAAAAAGAAAAACAGGCTGAAAAGACTGGGTTAAAAGAGTTCTTAAAACCCAAACAGATAAAGGAATTGCTTGATACGTATGTTATTGAGCAGGATCATGCAAAAAAAGTGCTTTCTGTGGCAGTTTATAATCATTACAAACGTCTAAGTTCAACCCTGGAAAAAAAAAATGATGATGTGGAAATTGAAAAGAGCAATATCCTTATCATCGGTCCCACCGGGTGTGGGAAAACACTGCTTGCACAGACCCTTGCCAGATTTTTAGATGTTCCCTTTGCCATCGCAGATGCCACGGCTTTGACCGAAGCGGGCTATGTTGGAGAAGATGTTGAAAATATCGTTCTTTCCCTTGTTCAGAATGCTGATTATGATATTGAGAAGGCTCAAAAAGGCATTATTTATATTGATGAGATCGATAAAATATCCCAGCGGGGTGACAACCCCTCCATAACCCGGGATGTTTCAGGGGAGGGTGTTCAACAGGCCCTTTTAAAAATCATAGAAGGCACGGTTGCCAGTATCCCGCCAAAGGGGGGGAGAAAACATCCCCAGCAGGACTATGTAAAGGTGGATACGTCCAACATCCTTTTTATTTGTGGCGGGACGTTTACAGGGCTTGAAAAGGTCATTGAAAGAAGAATTACCCATAAAACCATGGGATTTGGCGCTAAGATCGTTGATAAAAAGGACAAAAATATCGGTGAGCTTCTTGAACAGCTCAAACCCGAGGACCTGATTCGATTCGGACTTATCCCGGAGTTTTTAGGCAGACTGCCCATTATTACATCCATTGGCGAATTGAATGAAAAATCATTGGTTAAAATTCTCACTGAGCCAAAGAATGCCATTATTAAACAATACCAGGAATTGTTCAAGGTTGAAGGGGTGGACCTCCAATTTACGGATGAGGCCCTTGAAGCCATGGCCAAAGAAGCCGTAAAAAGAAAATCCGGGGCAAGGGGACTGCGGGCGATCATGGAAGAAACCATGTTGGATATCATGTATGAAATTCCGTCTAAAAAGAATGTCCGGGAGTGCGTGGTTGGAGAAGAAGTCGTTTTAAAAAATGAAGACCCGATACTGCTTTATGAGCAGCCTAAAAAGCAAGCCTGAACCTAAAGAGAGTTTTAAAATTTAATGATTAATATTTCCAAGTTTTTTCACCAGGATGGGTCGGAGAGTATCAAAAAGCAGCTTCCTTTGGTACCGTTAAGAGACATGGTATTGTTTCCCTATATTACCACCTCTGTTTTTGTTGGAAGGGATAAATCCATTAAGGCGTTGTCTGAAGCCATGGGTGCAGACAGAAAGATTTTTTTAACCACCCAGAAAGATCCTGAAGTCTTAAAACCGACGATTCACGATATTTTTCAGGTGGGTACTGAAGCCACGATCACCCAGCTTCTCAAATTACCCGACGGGACTGTTAAGGCATTGATCGAAGGGTGTGAAAGAGGAAAAATTGTTAAATTAAATGATGAGGGCGGCTGCCTGTCTGTTCAATACATTCCGGTTACTGAAACAGCTATTTTGGAACCGGCTGGCGAAGCCGCTGTCAGGACGGTTACAGAGGCGTTTAAACGTTATGTTCAACTGTCTGGAGCCGTACCGCAGAGTTTTTTCAAAACCCTTGACGCATTGTCATCCCATGAATCCAGATATGCGGATACAATTGCGAGCCAGATGCCGTTTAAAGTGGCAGACAAACAAAAATTGCTCGAGTGTGGTCATATAGAAGATCGATTTTTTTTGTTGTTAAAGCTGATTCAAAAGGAAACTGAAGTCTTTACCATGTCCCAGAAAATAAAGGGCAGGGTAAAGGAGCAAATGGAAACGCTTCAAAAAAAACATTACTTGAACGAGCAGATGCAGGCCATCAAGAAAGAAATGGGAGAAGATGGCAGTGCATCAGAATTCCAGGACCTCGAAAATCGAATAAAGAAAAAAAGGATGTCCAAAGAAGGGGCTTCTGTTGCCAGAAGAGAGCTTGCAAAGTTGAAAATGATGTCTCCCATGTCATCGGAAGCCACAGTGGTCAGGAACTATATTGACTGGTTGGTTTCTTTGCCCTGGTATAGAAAAAACCGGTCAAACACTGATTTGAAAAAAGCCGAACAAATTCTGGATCAGGATCACTATGGGCTTGAGAAACCCAAAGAAAGAATTCTTGAGTATTTAGCCGTACAGATTCTGGTGAAAAAAATCAAAGGGCCGATTCTCTGCCTGGTCGGTCCCCCGGGTGTGGGGAAAACTTCCTTGGCAAGATCCGTGGCTTCAGCTACGGGAAGAGCCTTTGCAAGAGTTTCCCTGGGGGGCGTAAGGGATGAGGCCGAAATCAGGGGGCACCGGAGAACCTATGTAGGCGCTATGCCCGGCCGGATTATTCAAACCTTAAAAAAAATAGGATATAACAATCCTGTCTTCTGCCTGGATGAGATTGATAAAATGACGGTGGATTTCAGGGGTGATCCTTCCTCAGCTTTGCTTGAGGCATTGGATCCGGAACAGAATAAAAACTTTAATGATCATTATCTTGAAGTGGATTATGATCTGTCGGAAATTCTTTTTATCACCACTGCCAATACCTTGTATGATATTCCCGCACCGTTGAGAGACCGGATGGAAATTATCCAGATACCAGGCTATACCGCCTATGAAAAGGTGAAAATTGCCACAGGATATTTGATACCCAAGCAATTGAAAGAAAATGGTCTTACGGATTCAGATGCGGTTTTTTCAAAAAATGCCATTCATTCCATTATCAAACACTATACCAAAGAAGCAGGGGTTCGAAATCTGGAACGGGAAATTTCATCTGTTTTACGAAAAATAGCCAAACAGATTGTTCAGACCGATCATAGAAAGCGCCATCACATTACGACAACCATGGTTTTAAAATATTTAGGACAATCTCGTTTTCGAGACAGTGCCCGGGAAAAAGAAGACAAGATAGGGATTGTTACAGGTCTTGCCTGGACCCCCTCCGGAGGGGAATTGCTTACCATAGAGGCGGTAACCATGCCGGGCAAGGGACATGTCATGGTCACCGGGAAGCTCGGGGAGGTCATGAAAGAATCTTCCCAGGCGGCAGTCAGTTATGTCAGGTCCCGGAGCAAAGAATTAAAGATCAAAGAAGATTTTTATAAAAATCTGGATATCCACATCCATGTTCCCGAAGGTGCCATCCCCAAGGATGGCCCGTCAGCTGGGATCTCCATGTGTGCGGCAGTCGTGTCTGTCTTGATCGGCAAACCGATTTCAAGACAGATTGCCATGACCGGTGAAATCACATTGCGGGGAAGGGTACTTCCGGTTGGTGGTCTGAAGGAAAAACTCCTGGCAGCCCATGCCAATGGCATTAAACGGGTTATTGTATCAGCAGAGAACAGAACAGATATTAACGAGATTCCAAAATCCATTCAAAAGCAAATGGAAATTGTTTATGCTGAGGATATGTCTGACGTGCTTGAAAATGCATTTTCATGATAGGATATCATCCATGATATGATATGAATTCCGTCATGGCATCTATTTCGCTTTTTGTGGCAAGGGCTCTTCGGATTTTAACCATCTTTTTATGTTCGTCCTTGCTCATTATCAGGTCTTCTTTTCGCGTTCCAGACTTCTTGATATTAATGGCCGGCCATATCCGCTGCTCTGCACAATCCCGGGAAAGATACAGATCCATATTTCCGGTGCCTTTGAATTCCTGATAGATAATTTCATCCATACGACTGCCGGTATCCACAAGGATGGTGGCAATAATGGTTAAAGATCCGCCATTTTCAAGTTTTCTGGCGGCGCCGAAAATTTTTCTGGGAAATTCCATGGCATTGGCGCCCAATCCACCGCTCATCGTCTTTCCGTGACTGTCTGTATCTGCATTAAATGCCCGGGTCATCCGGGTTAAAGAGTCGATGAATACCACGGCATCCTGTCCAATCTCAGCACATCGGATGGCCGTATGCATGGCGAGGCGGGTCATTCTCATGTGCTGGCCAATTTGCTGGTCTGCAGACGAGTACAAGACATGGGCATTTTTCAGGCCCCTTTGGAAGTCCGTTACTTCCTCTGGCCTTTCATCAACCAGGAGAACAAAAACCTTAGCATCCGGATGATTCAGCACCACTGAGTTTGCCATATGCCGTAATAAAGAGGTTTTACCGGATTTGGGCGGAGAGATAATCAGTCCTCTCTGGCCCATGCCAATGGGCACGATCATATCGATGGCTTTCCCGGTAATATCTGCTTCATCTTGTGTCATACAATATCGTTCAAAAGGGTTAATGCTGATCTGGTCTGTCAAAAGGGGGGTATTGATAAATTCATCAACCGGGAGTTTGTTGATGGTCTCAATCCTGATTAAGGCAAGATTCTGGTTACTGGGCCCTTTTTGTTCACCAAATCCTTCGATAAAACTGCCCTCTTTCAGGTTTAGTTTTCGAATCAAACTGTTGGGTACATAGGTGTTTTCAGGTTTGGGCTGGAAGTTTTCTTCTATGGTTCTTAAAAATCCAAACCCTTTGTCCATAATTTCAAGGTGTCCTTGTACGGGCTCCATTATCCGGCTCCTTAGTGGAAATTCAGGAATTAAAACAAGCAATTGATCGCCAGTATTCCATTGGGTAAACGATTACGGGATATGATACGTGAAAAAAACAGATTTCAATTTTTTAGGTGAAAAATTGAATTGTTGCACATCCGATACTGTATTTATAACATTTTTAATAGGGCCTTGCAAGCAAGGCCAGGGATTAATTTTTTTTCCTAAAAAATAATACGGCTAATTTGCTTTTTAGGATAGTTTTTGCTTGACACAATTTTTTGATATTGATATAAGTCTTCTTGTTTTACGGGCGATTAACTCAGTTGGGAGAGTGCAACCCTTACAAGGTTGAAGTCGCAGGTTCAAGCCCTGCATCGCCCACCAAAAAAAGTGACATCCGGGGGTGTAGTTCAGTTGGTTAGAACGCTTGCCTGTCACGCAAGAGGTCGCGAGTTCGAGTCTCGTCACTCCCGCCATCATAAAGCAAAAAGGACCTTTAGTGAAAACTAAAGGTCCTTTTTTTGTTTTAAGATTGTTCTGACGGTTTAGCCGGCTGTGTCTTCGAGGGCTCTGATGATCGCAGTTCCCATGGTCCGGGTATCCACTGCAGCATCGATATTGTCTGTCAGGTCAGCTGTAAAAATACCATTTTCAAGAACGGCTGAAATGGATTGCTCAATGGCGTTGGCGGCATCTAAGTATCCAAAGGTATATCTCAACATCATGGCACCGGATAGAATCTGAGCAATGGGGTTTGCAATCCCTTTTCCGGCAATATCCGGCGCAGAACCCCCTGCCGGCTCATAGAGTCCGAATTTTTTTTCATTCAGGCTGGCAGATGCCAAAAGACCCATTGAGCCGGTAATCATCGCGCATTCATCAGAAATGATATCCCCGAACATATTTCCACACAACAATACATCAAATTGATGGGGATTTTTAATCAACTGCATGGTGGCATTATCGACATAGATATGATTCAGGGATACATCTGGATACTCCTTGGCCACCTGTGTTACTGTTTCCCGCCATAAGACCATGGAATAAAGGACATTGGCCTTGTCCACCGAGGTCACGATATGATTCCTTTTCCGGGCAGCTTCAAAGGCCATTCTGGCGATTCTTTCAATTTCAAACCGTGAATAGACCATTGTATCATAGGCTTTTTCAGCAAGGCCTTCTCCTTCTCTTCCCTTGGGTTCGCCAAAATAAATGCCGCCTGTTAATTCTCTTACGCAAAGAATATCAAATCCATTTTTAACAATTTCGGGTTTTAACGGAGAGGCAGATGCCAGTGTTGGGAAAACTTTTGCCCGTCTGAGATTACAATATAATCCAAAAATTTTTCTTAGGGGCAGCAGGGCACCTCTTTCCGGTTGTTTTTCCGGTGGAAGCTGTTCCCATTTGGGCCCGCCGACTGAGCCAAATAAAATAGCATCGCTCTGTTCGCATAGGGCTAACGTGGAATCCGGTAATGCAACCCCATGATTGTCAATGGCAGCACCACCAATGTCAGCCCATTCATACTCCAGGGAGAATCCATAAAGTTTTTCAGTCGTTTTAAGAACGTTGACCGCTTGTTCCATAACCTCGGGGCCGATTCCATCTCCTGGGAGTAGTGCAATTTTGTTCAAACCTGTTGATCTCCTTAAGTTTAAAGTTATTTTTAAATTTAATATATGATATAAAATAAGGGAATAATCAATAGTTTATTTAGTTTTTATAAAATAAGTTTAAAAATACTGGATTCTGTACGATGAAAAAAGGCTATATCCATTTATACACGGGGAATGGAAAGGGTAAAACCACAGCTGCCCTCGGCCTGGCCTTACGGGCTGCCGGTCATGATTTTTCCGTCTATATTGCTCAATTTATGAAGGGACAGCCTTATGGAGAGATGTCAAGCATCGCGTTAATTCCCAATATTACCCTAAAACAATTTGGCGATCCCGGATGTATCAGAAAAGAAGAGGTTACCCCTAAACATATTTTTCAGGCCCAAAAAGGGATGACAGAATTCGGTGCGATCATGAAACAGGGGGCGTATGATATGTTGATTATGGATGAAATTTGTGTCGCCATATGGTTCGGTCTGATTTCAGAGTCCCAGGTGATCCATATGATGCAATCAAAACCCCATGAGGTTGAGCTTGTATTAACCGGGCGAAAAGCCACACAAAACTTAATAGACCACGCTGACCTGGTAACAGAGATGAAGGAAATAAAACATTACTATCATTCTCTTGGAATCCTGGCAAGGCAGGGGATTGAAAATTAATAGATCCAGGCAGACGTCGTTCCCTTGCCTGGATCTATATATTGTTTAAACTTTTAGAACTTTTTTAGCGGACAGCCCCTTATCGTTTTCTTCTAGTTCAAATTGGACGCGTTCTCCTTCTGAAAGTGTTCTGAAACCCGACATCTCAATGGCTGAAAAATGGACAAACACATCATCGCCGGTTTCTTGTTCAATAAAACCAAAGCCTTTTTTTGAATTAAACCATTTGATTGTTCCTTCCACCAAAATTTTTCCTCCTCAATTAGCATTAGTCCGATATACTGATGAAAAATTTGCTCTGGAAAA
Source organism: Desulfobacula sp. (assembly GCF_030145145.1). Taxonomy (GTDB): domain Bacteria; phylum Desulfobacterota; class Desulfobacteria; order Desulfobacterales; family Desulfobacteraceae; genus Desulfobacula. The sequence goes on from NZ_JAQYWD010000008.1 coordinate 103,885, forward strand.
CACTTTCAAGCAGAGCAGCCCCTTTTTATTTTTTATATTCAGGGTGATCGTAATAATGGCTTATTACGTCATTTTAAAAAATGCAAGGGAAAAAAAAGGGGGATGACAAATAAAATCACCCCCCTTTGTAACGTTACAATTTTTTTATGACCTATTTTCTGTTGCCATATTCAGCATAAGCCATTGCTGTAAGCCTGTATACAAGATGGGCCATTTTTGAAAACGGCAGGAAGGCAAACAGTTGAAAGATCGCGATAAGATGCAGGTAGTATATGAAATAAGAAACATATTCCATATGCGCAAGACGGGCCATTTCAGTCAGCAAACCGGTCAAGCCCAATACAAACACAATCACCAGAATAAACCAGTCTTTATAGGTTGTCAGTTGGTCATCTTTTTTGTCAAACCGATTTTTAATCATCAATCCACTGCCTATCACCAGAGCGACGGCTGAAATATTGGCCAACCATTTCAAAGGTGTCAATTGTGAATAGGGACCCGGTGATTGGAAAACATACAGCAGGGCAAATCCGATACTGGTGACGATAAAAAGACCGATAAAAGAATAGAGGACCATCATATGCGGGGTTGCTCTATCCTTATTGGAGTCACATTCGGTGAACTTTTCATGTTTAAGAACCGTTGGAAGAATGCGAATCAGTGCCTGGAAAAGTTCTTTGTAATCCAGGCTTGCCTTGTCGGTTTTACCTTCAAGCACGGCATTTTGATGAATATCCGTTATAAACCGTTTAAGGCCGAGAAAAAAGACAATGACCACAAACGTTGCGGTTGGTACAAATGTCAAATCCACAAACCAGGTCGAAAAAAAATCTGCCTGGGCAATGACATGCTCTGCCCCTTCATGGGCATGGGACCATGCAATGCCAAACACATCAAATATTTTGGTCATGGTTTCCCCGGCAGTCATTGTAATCAATGCCAGTAAAGCGAACCAGATGGCGGGAATGCCAATCAGGTAGGGCAGTTTTTTCGGATCATTGACCGCTTTGGCCAGGCATTTGGGCCTGGCATATTCTGTAATGGCAATGGACCGGATGGCAGAAAGGACATCCCCGGGTGCAGCCCCTCTGGGGCAAAGATCTGAACAATCACCACATTGATGGCACAGCCAGATGTCACCACTTTGTACCAGCTTGTCCTTGAGGCCCCAGGAAGCCGCTATCATTTCTTTTCTTGGGAACGGACTGCCTTCAGGGGCAATGGGGCATGCCACCGAACACGTGGCACATTGGTAACATTTTTTCAGTGTTTCACCACCCAACCCTCTTACCTGAGCGATAAAATCAAGATCTGGTTGAGCTAGATATTTTTCAGTCATACGTATGATACCTCCTAAACTATCTATTTTAAATAGTTTTGATTAGAATCCCTTGAATGGATTTGGACCCAGGTCTTCGACTTCTTCAACAAAGGTATTTATGATTCCAGGAAGTTTGTCATATTCATCAATGGCAACTTCAAAGAAGGCAACCCGTTCTTGTTCAAGTGAAAGGCTTGTCAGTGCATCACCGATTTTCTGTACACGGACCTCTGCAAGTTCAGATCCTTTCATAAAATGACACTGGTAGTCATCTCCATGTTTACAGCCAATGAGGATAACGCCGTCCATGCCCTGTGCCAGTGCATCTTTTATCCAGATAGTGTTCACGGAACCCAGACATCTGACCGGGATAAATCGAACATTGGGAGAGTAATCCATTCTGTTCATCCCCACCATATCAAGGGCTGGGAAAGCATCATTTTCGCAGATAAGGGCCAGGAATCGAAAGGGGGGTTCATCATAATCATCTTCTGATGGAACACCCACTGCTTTGACCTGGGAACCGATGGAATCAATGGTATAGTCAGCAAAAGAGATGATCCTTTCCGGACAGGCTCCCATGCAGGTTCCACATCTTCTACATCTTGTGGGATTGATCTTGGGGGTCCCTTTTTCGTCATCATCAAGGGCGCCAAAGGGACATTCAACCGTACAGCGTTTACATTGGGTACATCTCTGAAAAAAGAATTCCGGATAGGTCATGTCGCCGGACCTAGGGTGAACTGCCATACCCCGATTGGCACTTTCAATACATTGGATGGCTTTCAAGGCAGCGCCGGTGGCATCTTCCATGGATTCTTCAATGGTCATGGCGCGCCGGATGGCCCCGGCCGCATAAATGCCGGTTCGCTGGGTTTCATACGGAAAGCAGATGTAGTTGGAGTCTGCATACTGACCGAAAATATCATTGTCTCTGAATCCCGGACCTTGCCTGTACGCCAGGTTAACAACAGGGTCATCTTTGGTTACAGGCACCATACCGCTTGCAACAACAACCATATCGGCTTTAATGGCCAGATTGTCCCCTAGTAGTGTATTCGTGGCTGTGACCGCCAGCTTACTGCCATTCTGGATAACTTCTGTCACTGCGCCCTTGGTCATGAAAACACCATCTTCCTGCTGCATATTTTTATAAAAATATTCCTGCAGCCCCGGCGTTCTCATATGCTGATAAATAATATAGGCTTTACCATCAGGATAATCTTCCCTGACATATCTGGCTTGTTTCAATGCGACCTGACTGGTGACAGAACCGGAGTATTCAAAGTCTGCATCATCTTCATCTTTGCCTGGAGACTGTATAAAGACAACCTCTTTGGCTTCCTTGCCATCGGAAGGTTTGATGATCTTACCTTTGGCAGCCATTTTTTCAAATTCATCATTGGTTACAACATCCGGAAGGTCAATGCCAAGATGGGCATATGCTTCGCCTTTCAAGACGTCTGGCCGCCAGCCGGCAGCCAGAACCACCGCACCATAAAGACTTCCATCAGGGTCGAGTTGAAGGATGTCTTCTTTGCCTTTATTATATTCAAGGTATTTTTCATGCTGGGCTTCTGCATCCAGTTCTTTACCGGCCTCATCCAGCAGCATCTCTTCCGGAAGCGGGAACGGAACATCAAAGGGGGTTTTTTCCCCGGGTTTTTTGAATGTAACTGTAAATTCTCCAGGCTGACCAGCGATACGGGCGACTTCAGTGGCCGTTTTGACATCAATATTGGAAAAGCTTTCCACTTCTGCTATCAGCTCACTGACAATCGGTGTTTGTAATTCTTCAAACGGCTCTGTCACCGGCATCTGGCTTCGCATTTGAGCCGCATACCCGCCCAGGGAGTCTGTCTTTTCAACAATGGTCACTTCATAGCCGGCTTTAGCCGCATCAAGGGCTGCAGACATACCGGTTACCCCGCCTCCCAGTACCAGGATCTTTTTTGAAAACGATTCTGTCTGGAACGGTTCAGGCAGCTTTACTTTTTCAACTCTGATCATGCCCATTTTGATATAATCTTCAGCTTTCATCTGAATGGGATCGAAATGCTCTTCATCATCTTTCTGATCTTCGGTGAGCATGGGATATGTTTCTCTTGAATGGGGCCAGACAACGCCTTCTCTCAAATTTACGCGTTCGACAATACAGCCGTCAAATTTGAAAGCATCAAAATTAACCCGCCGGGAGCAGGCACCAATGACAAGTGCATTGGCTTTGCCGTCATCCACATCTTTTTGAATTAATGCCACACCTTCCTTGCTGCAAAGAAACGGATGGGTGGTACAATTAATACCCTCTTCTTCGGGAACATCAACCAGAGCTTCCATGTCGAGGGTATCACCGATTCCACAGCCTGTGCAGATATATACGCCGTATTTTTTATCCATGATTTTCCTCTACCTCCTTACAAGGGTCTGAATGGCTTTAAGGGCCATGCCTGTGGCATTCTGGTTAGATGTAACAACGTCAGCCGGCTTGTTAGCGCAACCCGCTGCAAACATCCCACCATTTTTGAAGTCATTTATAATAAAACCGTCAGGGGTGTAGGTCAGATCCGCATTGGGTTTGTCAATGGCTGCATTGGGTTGCATACCGGTGGCCAGTACGAGCATATCCACTGTTTGACGGATTTTTTCACCGGTGATGGTGTCTTCGGCAACCAGGTTGATATTTCCTGTCTCTGCTTCTTCGCCGACTTCAGCCACCTTCCCTTTAATAAAAAAGATATTTTCATCCTCTTTTAGCGTTGCATAGAAGCGTTCATATTTTCTGCCAGGGGTTCTCAAGTCGATATAGTAGATGTAGATTTTCGCATCCGGATATTGTGCCCGAAGATAGGTTGCATGTTTTAATGATGCCATGCAGCAGATATAAGAGCAGTAGGGCAGATGGTTTTCATCTCTTGAGCCGGCACATTGTGCAAAGGCAATAGTTTCAGGTGCTTTGTCATCAGACGGGCGGATAATCTTACCTTCCGTCGGACCATTCAGGGAAGCCATTCTTTCCAGCATCATATTGGTGACGATGTTCTGGTATCGGCCAAATCCGAGATTGTCAATTTTCGTTGCATCATAGGGAGTCCATCCGGTGTTCCAGACAACGGCGCCCACTTTCAGGTCAAAGGTTTTTTCTTCCATGTCAAAATCAACGGCATCGTATTTACAGGCCGCTTTTACTCGGTCACGGTCATCTGTGCTCATGGCCGGGTCCATGACATATCGCATGGGGAAGGCCATGTTGTGCGGGAGATAAGCGGCTTTTCTTCGGTCCATGCCAAAATTAAAATCATTTGAAATTTCAGTATCACAAACAGCTGCACAGTCGCCGCAGGCAGTACAATTCTCGTTTACATAGCGAGGCGATGTTTTTACAGTGACCGTGTAGTCACCGGCAGATCCGGATACATTCTGTACTTCTGACAGGGTGAAGACTTTAATATTTTTGTTGTCCTTGAGCCTTCTGTAATTAATTTCGAGCCCGCAAGTCGGCGGGCAAAGTTTGGGGAAATAGTGTTTTAGCTGGGATACTCTTCCACCAAGAGATGCTTCCTTTTCCACAAGGAAGACCTCATATCCCACTTCGGCAGCTTCTAGGGCAGTTGTAAGGCCGCTGATTCCACCACCAACCACCATAATGCTTCCGCTAACCGGGGCTGAATTATCTGTTGTCATGCTGTCTCTCCGTGCATTTGGGTTATATTATTTGGGGTTAACGCTTCTTTTTATGCCAAATCTAAAGGGGATTTCCCTTAAGATTAATACGTTTTTTTGGCATCCTCTCTCCTATTTTGTAGGTGAAAAAAATGGTTTTTTCATCTACAAAAGAGGAGACAGGAAGAAAACCTCAAAACCGTCAAAATTTGAAAAAACCTCCAGGCACTTGTAAACCAGCACCTGGAGGTTATATTCTAATAACGTACTTTAAGATCTTGCTTCAGCACTAGTCGGAAATAATCTTAATATACGGTACTTTTTTCAAACTCCACTCATTTGTTTCTTTGTTGTATGTTGAGTTGGTAAAACAGAACCATTCTTCATCATTCTGTCCCATGAAGTCACCTCTGTAATAGAAACCAGGGTATCGTGATTCTTCACGGAACTGGATGTGACGGGTATGTGCCTCAACTGTGTAGAGACGATGGTTAATTTCCCATGCTCTCATCAGTTCATGCAGATCGCCGGCAGCAATATTCTCAAGATCTTCACGGAACATTTCAAAGTTTTCCATGAGGATTTCAAGAGATTTTCCACCTGTCATGTAGTAAGTAGCTGTTCCACCACCATACTCATTGGTCATTTTCATCAGACGCATTGCCATACCAGAAGGTTTGCAATAGTTCGGGTTAACGGTTTCGTCTGTTGTATAGGTAGAATTGTCAAGATATGTTCTGACAGGTTTATAAACCATGTCAACCAGTTCCTGATCCGTTTCTTTGAAACTTACGGCTCCAGGATTGTCTCGGAGGTATTTGATCATTTCTTTTGCACAAATACGGCCTTCAGCATGGGAACCGGATGAGAATTTATGACCGGAACAACCCACACCGTCACCAGCCGTAAACAGACCTTTGACAGTTGTCATTCTGTTGTAGCCCCATTTGTAATCAGCAGGAACCCAGTCTTCTTCAGGACCGGAGCACCAGATGCCGCAGCAACCTGAATGAGATCCCAGCAGATACGGTTCAGTAGGCATGACTTCAGAGTCTTTTTTCTCAGGCTCAGTATTGGTAGCACACCAGAGACCAGCCTGACCAACGGACATGTCAAGGAAATCTTCCCAGGCTTCTGACTCAAGATGTTTGAGCTCTTTTTTGCTCATTGTCTCACCGAGTTTGGCAAGGGCATCAGAGGTTTTCATGATGATGGGACCACGGCCTTCTTTGTATTCTTTCATCATCAAATGGTTTCTCAGGCAGGTCGGTGTAACAGCAGCAGTTCCATAAGGCGCATATTTTTCAAGTTCTGCTTTTGCTTCGTCAGAAGCGGCATAGTTCTCACCAAGACCATTAACCGTCTGGGCTTTAAACAGAAGGAACCATGCACCAACAGGGCCGTAACCATCTTTAAAACGAGCCGGGGTGAAACGGTTTTCCATCATGGAAAGTTCAGCACCTGCTCTAACAGCCATTGTATAAGTGGAACCGGCATTCCATACAGGATACCAGGCACGACCTTTACCCTCACCAACAGAACGGGGCTGGTAAACATTAACCGCGCCGCCACAGGCAACCATCATTACTTTAGCAGTGATGATATACACTTTGTTTTCACGTACGGAAAAACCCACTGCGCCGGCAACTTTTGTCGGATCGTCTTTGTCGTTAAGGAGTTCAACAATAAAGCATCTTTCAATGATGTTGTCTTCGCCAAGTGCTTTTTTACCGGCTTCAGCAACGATTCTCTTGTAGGATTCACCATTGATCATGATCTGCCATTTACCCGTACGAACTGGTGTGGCACCGCTTTTGAGGGAACCGGCCTTGAGGCCTTTTTTTCCATCAAGGTTTTTTCCATCATCTGTTTTTTTCCAGACAGGAAGTCCCCATTCTTCGAAAAGATGTACGGAATCATCTACATGACGTCCCAGGTCGAAGATCAAGTCTTCACGAACAATACCCATCAGGTCATTTCTGACCATGCGGACATAGTCTTCAGGTTTGTTCTCGCCAATATATGTATTAATAGCTGAAAGACCCTGGGCTACGGCGCCTGATCTTTCAAGGGCTGCTTTGTCACAAAGAAGAATTTTTGTGTCGTCGCTGGCCCATTTTTTAATTTCAAATGCAGTTCCACAGGCAGCCATACCGCCACCTACGATCAGAACATCAACGTCTCTTTTATCAACCTCTGGGTCTCTTACAGCTTTAAGTTCTCCAATAGGTTTGTTAGGTAATGCCATTATATACCTCCAAAATTATGTATAAAGTATCAAAATTACTTGGTTGACAGTAAAGGGATTATGCAAGCTCTGTTGGAGCTACGAGGACATAACCGTCAGCTTCCTGGGTAGAAAGAAGGCCACTGTCAAGGTCTTTACCTTTAAGATCCGCATATGCATTTGCTTCACCTTCAGGAGTAGTTCTGATGGGGAACTTGAAGCGTTTTACAACGCCGTTTCTGAACTTACAAGTCCACATAATGTCCTCAGTACCCATCATGGGAACTGTTGAGCCTCCCATGGGTACAAAGTCAGAGTATCCTCTAACTTCAATTGCCTGGGAAGGACAGATTTTAACACATGAAAAGCATTCCCAGCACTGATCGGGTTCCTGGTTGTATGCTTTCATTTCATTCGGTTCAAGAACCATCAGGTCATTGGGACAGATGTACATGCATGCTGTTTTGTCCCCACCTTTGCAGCCGTCACATTTTTCTGCAATTACAAAAGATGGCATTTAAAATACCTCCATAGTTTAAGTTAATCAAAACGCACAATATCGTTGTGCTACAAAATTATATTCCACCAAAACAGGCCGGATTTTTTTTGTTCGGCCTGGTAAACTTTTAAGCCAGCTTAGGGACCAATAAAGAATACCCCCTATTAATCCAAGCTTTGCATAAATGTACTCGGAATAGCACTCTCTCACTCTTTTTGTCAAGAATTTTTCAAAAAAGATTTGCCTTAATTTTGAATAATTTTCATCAGCGGGAACAACAACAATATATATTGGTTTTTACTGGGATAGGTTACACTATGTAGTCTTTTTTTTTGAAAAAAAAGAAACTGGAAATCTAAAAAAAATGCTGATAGATTAAACAGACCCAAAACGCGCGTTTAAGCAGACAAAAGGAAATAAAAATGGCAGAAGAGATGATACCGTTAAACCTACAGGACTTAATGAAATTTGATTGTAATAGTGAAAATGAATGTTTTAATGAGTGCTGCCGTGATTTGAATCAGGCACTGACACCCTATGATGTTTTACGGTTAAAACAATGCCTGGGGATGTCTTCCCAGGATTTTTTAAGGACGTATACCGCGCTTCACTATGGGCCGAAATCCGGTTTACCGGTCATTGAATTTAAACCCAATCCAGGTATGGGATATGCGTGCCCTCTTGTCACGCCCCAAGGATGCTCTGTTTATAAGGACAGACCGGCATCCTGTCGGATGTATCCCCTGGCCCGGGCCATTTCACGTTCAAGGAAAACCGGAGAAATCACCCAATACTTTGCCCTGATTGAAGAACCCCATTGCAAGGGATTTGGCCGGCAGAACGGTCAAACGGTTGAGGAATGGCTGAAAGGGCAGAATGTGGACAAACACAATCAGGCGAATGACAAACTCATGGAGGTGATCAGCTTGAAAAATCGAATCATGCCTGGCAAACTGGAGGGTATGTCGGCGGATAACTTTTATCTGGCCCTATACGACCTGGATGCGTTTCGAGAACAGATTTTTGAAAACGCCCTTCTAAAGGATTTTAATCTCCCTGATGCCATTTTAGAAACCATACGAAAGGATGATGAGGCGCTGCTGGATCTGGGCATCAAGTGGATAAAAAACCGGCTGTTCGGCATCGAGATAACATAGGGAGGCTGAAGATTAATGCAGATTAAAGGGAAAGTGGCCCTTGTGCTGGGGGCGGTCAAGGGAATTGGAAAAGGGATTGGTATGGCATTGGCACAGCAGGGTGCAACACTCGTGTTAACCCGTCACGACTGGGAAGATGCGTTTGAAAGTATGGAAAAAGATTTTTCAGACCCTGACTGCGATCACACCATTATCACAGCTGATTTACGCCATATTAAAGACATTGAACAACTGGCGGCCGCTATCGAGGAAAAATATGGTCGTCTGGATATCCTGATCAACAATATTGAGAGAGGCGGCTGGCCAACAGTTCACGGTGAATACGTCGAAGCGCAATGGGACCTTGAAATGGAAACCACACTCAAGGCAAAGCAATGGGTGTTTTCGTCGGTTTTCCCTTTGTTAAAAAAAGCAAAAGCGGCAGTGGTCATCAACATATCGTCCATCGCAGGGATCGTTGGACGATCCGGCCCGGCCGCATTGGTTTTTAATGACGGGTATGCTGCTGCCAATCGGGGTATTTCAAGTCTGACGGAAACCTGGGCCCGGATGGGGGCGCCCACTATTCGGGTCAATGAACTGATGCTGGGGATGGTTGATACCCGTCATGCCCGGGACACCCGGGGTTGGAGAGACGTTCTCACCAATGAGGAAAAGCAGTCGCTGGTCGATCACACCTTACTGGGTCGAACAGGAACACTAGAGGATGTGACCAAAGCCTGTTTGTTTATAATAAAGGACGCCCCTTACATGACCGGAAGCGTTTTACGGATAGACGGTGGATATGTGCTGGCCGGAGAAGCCATTCCCCCCATGCCCAAAGGAATTGTTTAGTGTTATAACGCAACTTTCGGACGTTAGCGCTTTAATCGACGGGGTCAGGCTTTTTTTATGGTGCTTTTCATCACTATAGGATGCTGCTGGCCATTTATGAACGGTGGATGATGTTTTGAATGATATGGCTGAGCTTTACCGGGTCATGTCTGACAATCATCGCAGGGGTATCCAGAACATCCATCAGGTTCAAGTCTCGGTGATCCCAGAACGGGTCTGTTTTATATAAGGTAACAAAATCCGACTTTTGTTCGGAATAGGTATCCAGTATTTTTTGCAAAGGAGAGGTCGTGTTGCCGATGATACCATCAACCTTTCTGCCCAGTCGTTCTTCCAGTTTGATGACAAAATCCTTTCCTGTAAAATTGTGGGTTTCTCCAAATTTAGTCATGATATTAATGATAAAATAAATTTTTGCAGATGTGTTTTGCAGGGCCTCCTTTACGCCGGGCACAATAAGGTTGGGGATAATGCTGGTAAACAGATCGCCCGGTCCGATAAAAATATAGTCTGCCTGTTTGATGGCATCCAAAACAGGTGGATATACAGAAATTGAGGCATGATGATGGGGGACCAGGAAGACCTCTTTGATCCGCTCCCGCTGGGTTCCTCTGGGCAGATCAATGGCTTCTTCGCCATAGATTCTCTTTCCGTCGGTCAGTTCGGCAACAAGGGTTGCCCGGTCCAGGGTAACAGGAAGGATGGTGCCGTCCACATCAAGGATTTCCGAAAGCGCGACAACCCCGGCAGGGAAATTACCTGTATATCTTGAAAGCATTGTCAAGAGCATGTTGCCGGCACTGTGGCCTGCCAGGCGGCGATCTTTTTTAAACCGTTTTAACAGGATGGAGCGACAGGAATCCTGATAGGGAGACAATGCAAGGATACATTTTAAAATATCCCCTGGCGGCAAAATTCCCAGTTCATCTCTTAATCTGCCGGTGCTTCCGCCTGAATCTACCATGGAGACAATCGCTGTGATGTGGATGTCCTCTATCTCCCTTAATCCGGATAATAAAACAAATTGACCACTTCCGCCACCAATAGTGGCGATCCGTTTTTCCGGTGTTTTCATGGGCCTCCTTTTTTTTAAACTCACACAAACTCAGCCGTGGTGTAAGCCTTGGTCCCTTCAATTGTGAAACGTGTATACACGGCACCCTAACCATTGGAACAATACTATTGTGAAAGCAGCATTTGAGCGATAGTTTCTTTTATCTTCCCGGTTTTGTTACCCGCTTGCCGATACGCCATCTCTATCTGGGCCATTTGCCGATAAAAAGGGGTCCTGTCAAACCTGATATAGGGTTTACTATCAAACAACCCTGCTGCACATCCCTTGCTGATGATCGGTTTTAGCCCCGGCCTGCTCAGTTCATGGGGAAGTCCGTGGAGTCTGCATATCATGGGTCTGTAGGCGTATAAAAGGCAGCGGTGGTTTTCATTTGCCGGACAGTAAATTTTTAGACTTTTTGTTTCAGCGGTTTGATGAAAGGTCTCTTGGCAATAATTTTTTGCTCGGTCTAAAATAATTTTTTGTCTGTCGTGGGCAAGCGTATTCATACCATGGCACAAATAGGCACGCTCTATATACGTATGGTGGAAAAACAACGATTTGCAGCAATTGTCTGCACAGCCAGTGCAGTTGAAATGATATGCTGCAGCAATTTCGTTCCAGGCTGTGTCCATTGTACGGTATAGGGTTACCAGGGATTCAAAAGGGGTATCTATCATGGTTTCAGAATCAGACTAAGGGTTTGGGGAGAAAAATACTGGTATATAGATTCATGGCATATCGATCTGTCATGCTGGCAATCATATCACATACGGATCGTTTAAGGAGATTTTTTTCAGCATCCCATGGGGCCATTTCCATTTTTTCCAACTCCCGTTGAAGGGCATTGGAATCGTTTAAAAAATAATTATATAGATCAATGATCACTTTTTTTGCCTTTGAAAATTCGTTATGAACCGCAGGCGATCGATAGACTTTCTCATATAAAAATTTGCGCAGGATGATCATGGCATGAAAGGTATCTTCACCCATATTCAGGATTAATTTGCCATTTTTGGGTCCACTGTTATAAACCAATTGTTCGATCATGATGCTGGCTCTCTGGGAGTGTGTTTTTCCCAGCTTTTTAACACAGATATCAGGAACGTCTCGCAAAGAGACGACTTTGCCCCTTAATGCATCATCAAGGTCATGGTTTAAATAGGCGATGATATCAGCAATCCGGACAATTCTGCCTTCGATGGTAATGGCAGTTTCTCCGGGGGTCGTGGGAATGATATTGCCAAAGCCTTTGGAATGTTTGAGAATGCCGTCTCTGACCGCCCAGGTCAGATTAAGGCCTTCCCCCTTGTTCTCCAGGGAATCCACCACCCTTAAGCTTTGATCAGCATGGGAAAAATGAGGGGAATAAACCTCGATTAATGCAGCTTCGCCGCCATGACCAAATGGTGTGTGACCCAGATCATGGCCCAGTGCAATCGCTTCGGCCAGGTCCTCATTAAGGCGCATGGCCCGGGCAATATTCCTTGAAATTTCGGCAACTTCAAGCGTGTGGGTCAACCGGGTCCGATAATGATCACCCAAAGGGGAAAGGAATACCTGGGTTTTGTGTTTCAATCGTCTGAAAGCGTTGGAGTAGACAATTCTATCCCTGTCGAGCTGGAAGGGTGTTCGAATATTACAGGTGATGGTTTCCTGGGCCCGCCTTCGGGCATCAATACTTAACGTTCCGTATTCGGAAAGAAAGTTTTTCTCTCTGATCTGGAACCGCTCCCGTATGGACAATGTTTCATCCAATGGGTTTTCATTGGCATATCGATTTTTTTTTGCTTTCATAAATTTTTATTGAATATTTATTAAAATTCAATACAATACCATAATTAATTAAAAAAAATAAGTTTTTACGCAAGTATACTTGAGCATACGGTGCCCATTTTGTAAAGGCCAAATTTACGGACAAGAGAGGTTTTAAATTGGAATATGAACACGGCATGGGGCTGGCATTGGAACAGGCCCGGATAGCATTTGCAAGAGGGGATTTTCCCGTGGGGTGTGTGATTGTCCAGGAGGGACGCGTGATGGCCGTCGGCGCAAGGCAGGGAACGAACAGGGAAAGGGGGGTTTCCAGTGAAATAGATCATGCTGAAATAAATGCTTTAAAACATCTCGAAACCATTGATCTGCCGGTTGATCCTAAACGATGCATCCTTTTTTGTACCATGGAGCCTTGTTTGATGTGCTTTGGCGCCATTATCCTGTCCGGTATAAAAAAGATCGTCTATGCGTATGAAGATCCCATGGGGGGCGGGACCCGGTGTGATTTAAAAAATCTGCCGCCGCTGTATGAACAATGCGGTATTGAAATTGTCTCTGGTGTATTACGCGAAAAAAGTCTTGACCTTTTTTATAATTTTTTTAATAAAGAGAGCAATCGTTATTGGAAGAACAGTTATTTGGAAGCCTATACCCTTACTAATCATCAACGAGAACGCGTGACAAAATAAAAATGCTTGCATTTTTATAGGCAAGCTCATATAATAGAAGGGTTATACTTGTTCTGTCAAAAGATAAATAAGAATCGGATAGTTGCAGGAGGTGTAGGATATCTAAGCAAGGAAGACAGGATCAGACAAATGTGAATAAGGGAATCCGGGCCAGTCAGGTTCGTGTCATTGGCTCTGATGGGGAACAGATTGGAATCATATCCATTGAAGAGGCCTTAAAGGTTGCAGGGAATGAATCTCTTGATTTGGTTGAGGTCTCTCCGGATGCAAAACCACCTGTCTGCAAAATCATGGATTATGGGAAATTTAAGTACGAGCAGACCAAGAAAAAGCAGGAGACCCGACGGAAACAGAAAAGTACTCAGATTAAGGAAATAAAGGTACGGCCAAAAACAAATGACCATGACCTTGAAACCAAAGTAAAGCATGTTGAGAAGTTTATCAGTAAAAATGATAAGGTCAAGATTACGCTGGTTTTCAGGGGGAGAGAATTCATGCTCAAAGAACAGGCCAACGACGTACTGAATAAAATTATTGCCCTGACTGAACCGTTTGCGCAAGTCGAGCAGCATCCAAAGTTTGAGGGCCGTGTCCTCACCATGCTTTTGGGACCCAAATAATCTAAATTGCTTTTTTAAAACAGCAAAACTGTCTGAAGATACATAATAAATGTATGGTGGTACATTGTGCGTTTCGGCTTTGTACCACCATATCTTTTTATAAATGAAATACAGGAGAGGATAAAATGCCTAAGATTAAAACATGTAGAGCGGCTGCAAAGCGGTTTAAAAAAACAGGATCAGGGAAGTATAAATTCCGGAAATCCCATGCCAGCCATATCTTAACCAAGAAAAGTACGAAAAGAAAAAGATCGTTAAGGTTGGATCAGATGGTCGATAAAGATAATATGCAGGAAGTCAGGCGTTTGTTACCCAACGGATAAATACCGTCTGGATCAAAATTAACAAAAAATGATCCAAGAGAATACTTAAGAATTTAGGAGTTTGACAAAATGAGAGTCAAAAGAGGATTTAAGGCCCGAAGACGCAGAAATAAAGTGCTTAAACTGGCAAAAGGGTTTAGGGGCGGAAGAAGTAAACTATACCGCACTGCAGCAGATGCTGTTGATAAAGCATTGATGTATGCTTACCGGGATAGACGGGTTCGTAAGAGAGAGTTTCGAAAGCTTTGGATCGTTAGAATTAATGCCGCAGCAAGGATGAATAACCTGTCATACAGCAAATTTATAAACGGCCTTAATCTGGCAGGCTGTGAATTGGATCGTAAGGTATTGGCGGATCTGGCAATTTGTGATCCTGCAGGTTTTTCTCAGTTGGCATCACATGCCAGTGCTCAGTTTAATTAGATTAAACGGGTTGTGGGGGTATTTTGCAAAACAATATTATCGATATTGAGAAAGAAGCCATTGAAAGCATAGCACAGGCAGACGATTCAGACCAACTGGAACAGCTTTCCATTAAATATCTTGGCAGGAAGGGAGTGCTGACTAAATTTTTAAGAAACATTTCTTCTCTTCCTGAGTCGGAGCGCCCAAGTGCCGGTCAGAATGCGAATATTCTTAAGGGAAAGCTTGACACCGCATTTAAGGCAGCCTTTTTAAGACTTGAGGCGCTGGATGACAAAGGGCCTGCCGGTATTGATGTGACGCTTCCGGGGCGCCCGGTCCAACAAGGGGCACTTCATCCGATAACCCAGGTGGCCAAAGAGATTAGTGATATTTTTTTAAGACTTGGGTTTGATATAGCAGAAAGCCCGGAAGTTGAAACGGATTATTATAATTTTGAAGCCTTGAATATTCCCAAATATCATCCTGCCAGGGATATGCAGGATACCTTTTATGTGTCGGAAAACATCGTATTGAGAACGCATACGTCTCCCTCCCAGCCCCGGGTAATGGAAAGTACGAATCCGCCGGTGAGAATTATTTCACCGGGAAAGGTGTTCCGATGTGATTCAGACCTCACCCATACCCCCATGTTTTATCAGATTGAAGGCCTGATGGTGGATGAAAATATCTCCTTTGGTGATTTAAAAGGCATATTGACCACCTTTGTCCATCAATTCTTTGATAAGGAAACATCTTTAAGATTTCGGCCCAGTTTTTTTCCGTTTACTGAACCCAGTGCTGAGGTGGATATTCGTTGTGTTATGTGCAAGGGCCAAGGCTGTCGAATCTGTTCAAAAACCGGGTGGCTGGAAGTATTGGGTTCTGGAATGGTTCATCCGGCGGTCTTTGAAAATGTTGGCTATGATACCGACAAGTATACGGGGTTTGCATTTGGCGTTGGGATTGAGCGTATGGCCATGCTTAAATACGGTATTGATGATATCAGAAAATTTTATGAAAACGACATTCGTTTTTTAGGGCAATTTTAATATGAAAGTCAGTTTAAGCTGGTTGAAAGAGTATATTCCGGTTGACCTTGAACCTTCTGTGATCGCAGAAAAGTTGACCATGGCAGGTCTTGAAGTTGATGCGGTGGAAGAAAGATATGACTATCTTAACCATGTTGTGGTGGCCAGGGTAGATGCGGTCAAAAAACATCCCAATGCAGACAAGCTTTCTGTCTGCACAGTTGATGCGGGCGGGGAGCAGCAGATTCAAATCGTTTGCGGTGCGCCCAATGTCCGGGAAGGTATGTTTGTGCCGTGCGCACTGCCCGGAGCGGTGCTGCCTGGCGATGTGAAAATAAAAAAGGGTAAGCTTCGGGGAGAAGTTTCCCAGGGCATGTTATGCAGTGCGGCTGAATTGAGACTCAATTCAGATGCATCCGGAATCATGGATCTTGATGGTGAATTTGTTACGGGAATCCCCCTTGCACAAGCCCTGAATGTATCGGATACGGTGTTTGAAATTGACTTGACCCCCAACAGGCCGGATTGTTTGAGTTATATCGGTGTGGCCCGGGAGGTAAGGGCTTTCATGGAGCCGAAACAACCGTTAAGATTGCCGGATTTTACCCTTGCCAATGACAAAATAGGGAATGAATCCATTCATGAGTATGCAACCGTCCAGATCAAAGATCCGGATCTTTGCCCGAGATATTCAGCCGGCCTTTTGCTGGATGTTACCATAAAACCGTCTCCGTTCTGGCTCCAGCAAAGGCTTGAATCCATAGGGCTTACACCCATCAATAATGTGGTGGATATAACCAACTTTGTCATGATGGAGACGGGTCAGCCCCTCCACGCCTTTGATTTTGATGAGGTGGCAAAAGGGCAGATTATCATCAGGCGGGCTGGCAGTGATACGGATTTTACCACCCTTGACAGTAAAGACCATACACTTGAACCGGATATGCTCATGATTTGTGATGGTGAAAGACCGGTTGCCCTGGCCGGGGTAATGGGGGGGGAAAATTCAGAAATTTCAGATGACACCACCCGGGTGCTTGTGGAAAGTGCTTATTTTAATCCTGTTTCCATCAGGAAAACGGCTAAGAAAACCGGGATCGCCACTGACGCCTCACATCGGTTTGAAAGAGGGGGAGACCCGGACGGAACCGTCAAAGCCTTAAAAAGAGCGGTTTCACTTATGGCTCAACTTTGTGATGCAACCATTGCCAGGGATATCATTGATGAATATCCGAATAAGGCTGTACCCCTTGAAATTGACGTGAATACGGATCGTTTGAATATCCGGCTGGGCACAGATTTAGACGCGGATGCCATCCATGAGATACTCAGTTCAGTGGGATTTGAAGTGGAGAAGACCCATGCGGCACAGCTTAAAGTGGGGGTACCGTTTTTCAGGGTTGATGTCACCCGGCCGGAAGACCTTTCTGAAGAAGTGGCCCGGTTATGGGGCTATAACAATATCAAGACCCGTTATCCGCTGGTCCCTGCGGAAGGCAGACCATTGGACCCAAAGATTCTTCTTAGAGAAAAACTCAGACAGATCATGATCGGATTTTCTTTTTTTGAAGCCATCAACTATAATTTCATTCATGAAAAGTTTTGTGACAATTTGAATTTAAGGGGTGACGACCAAAGGCGACGGGTGGAAACGATTTTAAACCCGATTTCAGATCAGATGTCGGTTTTAAGAACCTCCATGATTCCAGGGCTTTTGGAAACCATGAAAAGAAATATTTCCCAGCAGACCATTTCGTTAAAGGTTTTTGAAATCGGGAAAATTTTTTATGCCACCCAGAAAGGGTTTTTGCCGGAAGAACATGAAATGATGGCCGGTCTGATGACCGGGAACCGATCGGTTCAGTCCTGGCATTCAAAAAAATCTGATGTTGATTTTTTTGATTTGAAAGGTGTGGCTGAAGGCCTTCTTGGAGCGTTTAAAGTCAAGAACCCGGTTTTTGAACCAGTGGTAGATGACACCTGTCCGTATTTTAAAACCGGGTATACCGCCCTTGTTAAATCCGGTGACCATTTGATCGGCACGCTGGGAAGGATTGATGATAAGGTGTTAAAAAATTTTGGATTAAAGCAGGCGGCATTTGTGTTTGATTTTAGTCTGAAATCCATACTGGAGGTCCTTCCCGACGTTGTAGAAGCCGAACCGCTGCCACGATTCCCTTCTGTTTCAAGGGATATTACCATTATTGTTGACAGATCCGTAATGGTTGGCGCAATATTAAAGCAGCTTGACCTTATTTCCCAACGAGAGACCCTGATTGAACGAGTCTTTCTTTTTGATGCCTTTGAAGGACACCCTTTGGCTGAAGATAAAAAATCCCTGTCTTTCAGGGTTATTTACAGATCAGCCAATAAGACCTTGACAGAAAAAAATATTAAAAAACTGCATACAAAAATTTCAACGGCTGTTCTTGATCAGTTTGATGGAGATTTGCCGGAATAAGTGTAACCGATTAATAATCGGTATTTTGACCGTTGCTAAGGCAAAGGTTGAAATCTGTTATTGACAAAACACATAAAGATTGGTATGTTGTTCCGCTAATGCGGGCATAACTCAGCTGGTAGAGTGCAAGCTTCCCAAGCTTGATGTCGCGAGTTCGAATCTCGTTGCCCGCTCCATCTTTATACGGTTGGGATGGCGGATGTGTTCCATTATGGAGTTAATATATGATCTGAACCAGTGATTGTGTTTTTTGGGGAAGATTTTGTAAGTGTTGTACTTAGGAACGGGCATCTGCCCGTTTTTGTATTTGAGGACTTTATAAAAAATAGGTATTTAAGGCGATATATGGGTGCCAGGCAGAAGCGAGACAATCACATTTTAGTGAAAGAAATTAAAAAAGTTGCACAGCCATTGTGCCAGGCTGAAAATTTCGAGCTTGTCCATCTGGACCATGTTCAAAGTGATCGGGAAACCATTTTCCGCATTTTTTTGGATAAGCCCGGGGGGATTACATTAGATGATTGTGTTGATATCAGCCGTCAACTGGGTGATTTGATTGATGTTCAGATTGAGAATATAGGCAGTTACCGGCTTGAAGTTTCTTCACCCGGGCCGAAACGGCCTTTGAATAAAAAAGAAGATTTTCATCGTTTCAAGGGCGAGCGGGTAAAAATTGAGACAAATGAATTGATTGAAAATAAAAAAAAATTTACCGGAATTCTTGAGACGATTAATGATGATTCTGTTGTGATTGCTGTTGATGAAAAACGGCTGGAAATATCAGATCATGTGATCAGCAAAGCAATGCTTGCAGGTCAGTAATATGGAGAATGCTTAGTAATGTTTATCACAGATATTAAAAGGGTTATTGATCAGGTAAGTCGCGAAAAGGGTATTGAACCGGAAGTTCTCATTAACACCCTGAAAGAGGCCATTATTTCTGCAGCCAGAAAAAAAATTGGACCCCGAGCTGATATAGAGGTTCATTATGATAATAAGACCGGTGAAGTTGAAGTTTTCCATTTTAAAGAAGTGGTGGAAGAGGTTGAATACCATGACAGTGAACTGACGCTTGAAGACGGATATGAATATGATCCGGAATGCGAGATTGGCGACAGTCTAGGTATCCGGATAGATACGGAAGAATTTGGACGAATTGCTGCCCAGTCCGCCAAACAGGTCATTATACAGAAAATGAGGGAAGCCGAAAGAAATGCCGTTTATGAGAATTTTATCCAGAAAAAAGGAAAAATTATCAATGGTATTGTTCAACGGTTTGATCGCGGCAGCATTATCGTAAATCTGGGGCAGACTGAGGCGGTTTTAAGGCCCAGGGACCAGATGCCAAAAGAGAATTACAAACGGGGTGACAGGGTCAGGGCATATGTCCTGGATGTACTGGAAGAATCAAAGGGTGCACAGATCATTTTGTCCAGAACCCATCCGGAATTTATTGTGGAATTATTTAAAACGGAAGTGCCTGAAGTTTCCGAAGGAATTGTCACTGTGCGCGCCGCTGCAAGGGTTCCCGGCCTCAGGGCTAAAATTGCCGTATCCTCCATGGATTCGGATGTGGATCCGGTGGGGGCCTGTGTTGGGATGAAGGGAAACAGGGTTCAGAGCATTGTTCAGGAACTTCGGGGTGAAAAAATTGATATTGTTCAATGGAGTCCGGACATTGCCAGATTTGTGTGTAATTCCCTATCGCCTGCCGAGATTTCCAGGGTCATTATTGATGAAGATAATCGATCCATGGAAGTCATTGTAAGCGATGAATACCTTTCTATTGCCATTGGCAAGGGAGGGCAAAATGTTTCTCTGGCCTGTGAAATAACCGGCTGGCATCTTGAAGTGACCAGTGAAGAGGACTACAGCCGGGAAGTTAAAGAAGGGTATAACAGCTTGATGAAGCTTGCCGGGGTGGGCTTGTCCCTGGCGGAAACGCTGTTTAAGGGGGGATATTCTTCTCTTGAGGATATATGTGAAGCCAATGTTGAGGATATCGTTTCCATCACAGATTTTGACGACGCTAAAGTTGAAGAAATGATTGAAGATGCAAAAAATATCCTGGAAATGGAATTAAGCCAGGAAGCGCAGGATCAAGGTCCGGAGGGCAGCCAAGAGATCCAGGGCAGCCAAGAGATCCAGGACAGTGAAGAAATTCAGGACAGTGAAGAAATTCAGGACAGTGAAGAAATTCAAGATGCCGAAGACGGAGATGAATTAGTGTAAACGGCTGATGAATAAAGGTTAGCAGGCGAAAAAAGAATATAAAAAAGAGTATTACTTGGGGGCAACAAATGGCGAAGGTCAGAGTATATGAGTTAGCTAAAGATCTTAACATGACGAACAGAGCGCTTCTTAATAAAATGAAAGAATTGAAAATTGACGTTAAAAGCCATATGAGTTCTCTGGAAGATAGTGATGTTAATGTGATCAAAAGAAGTCTTTTGGGAAAAGAAAAAAGAAAGACCGATGTTAAGATAAAATCATCTGTCATCCGCAGAAGAAAGCGGAAGGTTGAAGAGATTGTTGCGCCAAAAGAGGAAGAAGAACCTGAGCAGGTTGTCGTACCAGAAAAAGAGGCACCTGTGACCGATGAGGGAACTGAAGCTGTATCCGCTGTTGAGCAAACAGAGGGTGAAGAATCATCCAAATCATTGGAAAGTAACGTTTCGTCTGATATGCCGGATTCTGTGCAAAAAAAAGACAAATCCAAACCAACGAGCAAAAAAAGCCAGCCTGCAAAGATTATCAAACCTGCCATCATAGTGAAACCCGTCGAAAAACCTGAAACAATCGTCCCAGCCCCTGAAATAGACGTTATCGAACCGCCCCTATCAACAGAAAAAGACCCCAAGATCGAAGAAACGAGTATTGAAAAAGAAGGAAAGGCCTTGGATATCCCGCCTGAAGACAGTATCGAAAAAGAAACAAAAGAGGCCGTCATACAAGAGGAGACAGAGTTGGTAGACGTTGAAGATATAGAGAAAACGGTTAAAAAGAAAAAGAAAAAGAAAAAGGCCACCCCTGCAAAGATTGTTAAAATTGCAGATCCTTCTGTGCTTGAAAACTTAAGGAAATCCTCATCTGGTGAAGATAAAAAATGGGCAAGTACAAAACATGAGGTCAAAAAAGACGGGCCACCTAAAAAATCGTTTCAAAAGAGAGACCCTGTGACATCAACTTCTGGGATTCCTAAAAAGAGTTCAGTAGTGAAAAAGGATGTTTCGGCAGAAACAGATATTGGAAAACGCAAAAAAGAGAAACGAAAAGTGGTTTTTGGCGAGGACAAGCCCGCCGCCGGCAAAAGAGTGCAACGCAAGAAAAAATCCGTCATTGAAAAGGATGCGCTTTACAATAGTCCCCGGGGTAAAAAGAAACGCGGTAGAAAAGAGCCCAAAGGCGGCAAAAAGGGAAAATTTCAGAAAACCCAGATTACAACCCCCAAGGCTATTAAAAGACGGATTAAAATTGATGATGCCATTGAACTTGCCGAACTTGCCAAACGAATGGGTATCAAGGCCAATGAAATGATTGCCAAGTTGATGACGTTAGGGGTTATGGCAACGGTGAACCAGACCATTGATTTTGAAACAGCCGTATTGGTTGCAACAGAATTTGATTTTGAGGTGGAAAAAGCGTCTTTTGAGGAAGAAACCCTTCTTAATATTGAAGATGGGGAGGATGACGAAGCTAAAAAAATGGGAAGGGCGCCAGTGGTGACGATCATGGGGCATGTAGACCATGGGAAGACCTCGCTTCTGGATGTCATTCGGAAATCTAAAATCACCAGTGGGGAAGCGGGTGGAATTACCCAGCATATTGGGGCCTATAATGTTGAAACCCCCAATGGTGGTCGGGTCACATTCCTTGATACGCCCGGTCATGCCGCGTTTACGGCCATGCGATCCAGGGGTGCCAAGGTGACGGATATTGTGATTCTTGTTGTGGCTGCCGATGATGGGGTCATGCCCCAGACCATAGAAGCCATCAATCATTCTAAAGCTGCCGGTGTACCGGTTTTGGTTGCAGTCAATAAAATGGATAAACCCGGAGCTGATCCGGATAGAATCATGCGGGAGTTGTCAGAGTTAGATTTGCTTGCCGAGGAATGGGGCGGCAGTGTCATTTTTGTAAAAGTATCTGCAAAAACCGGTAACGGTATTGATGAACTTCTTGAAATGGTTCTACTGCAGTCTGAGGTTCTGGAACTCAAGGCAAACCCAGACAGAAAAGCATCGGGCTATGTGGTGGAATCACGGCTGGATATCGGGCGCGGTGCAGTGGCAACGGTACTGGTAAAAGAGGGCACCTTAAAAGAGGGTGATTCGGTTGTCTGCGGGCTCTATTCCGGTCGGATCAGGGCCATGATGGATGATACGGGAAACCGGATCGACTTGGCAGGTCCCAGTACACCCGTCGAGATCGTGGGTTTGAACGGTGTGCCCGATGCCGGGGATGAGTTCATTGCGGTGGCTTCAGATAAGGATGCAAAACAGATTGCCGGTCACAGGATGCAGAAACAAAGGGCCAAAGAGCTGGCTAAGAAAAGTCGGGCAAATCTTGAAAAAATGTTTGAAAATCTGGGATCTGCTGAAGTCAAGGAACTCAAGCTGATTGTTAAGGCCGATGTTCAAGGTTCCATAGAAGCCTTGAATGATTCATTAAAAGAGTTGGCCAAGGAAGAAGTGGAAGTTAAAATTGTTCATTCCGGCGCTGGAACGATTAATGAATCGGATGTGGGGCTTGCCGCCGTATCCGATGCCATTATCATCGGGTTTAACGTTCGGCCGTCACCCCAGATCCGACGGCTTGCCAAGGATGAAAATGTGGACATGCGTTTTTATGATATTATTTATAATGTCATCAATGATATTAAGGCTGCATTAGATGGTATGATGCCGTCCACATTCCATGAAATTATTATTGGGCGGGCAGATGTCCGTGAAACCTTTGTCGTTCCAAAGATGGGAACTATTGCCGGCTCTCATATTTCAGAAGGTAAAATGATCCGTGGTAAAAAAGTCAGGCTCCTGAGAGATGGTATTATCAAGAGTGATACACAGTTGTCATCTTTGAGACGATTTAAGGATGATGTCAAAGAGGTGGAACAGGGATATGAATGTGGTATCGGTCTTGACAAATACAATAATATCAAGGTCGGTGATGTGATTGAGTGTTATGAAGTTGAAGAAAGAAAGTATAAGGCAGATTGATTAAAAAATGAAACCCTACACAAGAGCTGAAAGAATCAGCGTTAAAATTCAATCTGTTCTTACTGAACTTTTGACCAAAAAAATTCAGGATCCGAGGATTGAGATGGTTACCATCAGCGGTGTCAAGTTATCTCCGGATCTTAGGATAGCCCAGGTGTATTTTGCGGTGTACGGTGATGACAAGCGGATCAAGGATGCCCTGGAAGGATTTAAGCGATCCAAGGGGTTTATCAAGAAGCGCATTGCTCCGGAATTAGGATTGAAGTTTATGCCGGATTTAAGGTTTGTCCATGATGATACCTTTGACAAGGCTGCCCGAATGGATGCGTTGATTAAATCGGCTTCAACCGGACCGTCAGACGAGCAAGCATCTTAAATATATTCCCATGAAAAGTGGTCTTCTCCCCATACATAAGCCCGAAGGGATCTCTTCCGCCCGGGTGGTTGCCCGGGTTAAACGGCTATTGGGGGCAAAAAAAGCAGGGCATACAGGGACCCTGGACCCTTTTGCCACCGGATTGCTTCTCTGCGGTATTAACCAGGGGACCCGGATATCCCGATTTTTTCTTGAAGGCCACAAACGGTATACTGCCAGAATTTGTCTGGGGGTTGAAACCGATACCTGTGATTTGACAGGCAATCCGACCTTTACTGCACCGAAAAATAGTCTGGATACCCTCAAAACAGAGGATGTCGCAGCTGCAATAGTATCTTTCGCCGGTCTTCAGGATCAGATTCCCCCGGCCTTTTCGGCCTTGAAACATGAAGGTCAGCCGCTGTATAAACTGGCCCGCCAGGGCATAAAAATACAAAAACCACCCCGGCAGATTGAGATTTATGATATCCAGATCCTTGATATGGAATTGCCCTATATTGATGTGGACGTTTTTTGTTCAGCCGGCACTTATATCCGGACCCTTGCGTTTGATATCGGCAGAAAGCTTGGATGCGGTGCGCATCTGTCAAAGCTTTGCAGAACCCAGTCCAGCGCATTTACACTGGAAACTGCCATTGACCTGGAAGCGCTTGAAAGACTGGATAAAACAAGTGCCGAACAAAGAATTGTACCGTTGGCAGATTGTCTTGATTTTATGCCCAAAATTTCGGTGGATGAATCAATAGCAAAAAAAATTCAGTATGGTCAGCGACTGACCATAGATGAGATTGGACCGCCACCAGCAGGTCCAGATCAATCCATCCGGCTGATCGATGAAAACTATCAGCTTCTGGCCATCATCCAATTTGCTGAAAATAGACGGGAATTTAATTATTCTTGTGTTTTTTCACGTTAACTGGTATTGACTTAAGGTTATATATATTTGTAATGGTATGATGATCTGTTTTGCATTTCCTTTTTCTGAATGGAATATTGGATGGGAAATCATAAAAATTTAGATCAATCAAGCATATCATGTTTTTTTTATTCCAGATAAAGGAGTTGTAAAGTGGTTTTATTAGTAGAAAACAAAGAGGAGATGATTGAGCAATTCAAGCTCCACGAGTCTGATACCGGCTCACCGGAAGTTCAGGTTGCTATTCTAACCCATCGTATCAGTTATCTAACCGAACATCTTAAAGTTCACAAAAAAGATCATCATTCAAGGCGGGGTCTGTTGATCCTTGTTGGAAGACGCAGGAGCCTTTTGGATTATGTTAAGAAAAAAGATGTGAACCGATACCGTTCTTTAATTGAAAGACTCGGACTTAGAAGATAGAATGACAGACAACCGGTTTTTGACACGGTGTGGGTCAAAGGCCGGTTTTATATTTTTACCGATTTTATTTTTATTGGGGCGGCAATTTTTAAGGAATTTTTCAAATAAGTTCGCATGTTTGCCATTAAATGAAAATTTAATGGCAAACATGCGGGTTTATTATCTTTGAAAAATTACCTTACCATTTGCTGCCTTTTTTTATTACAGGAGACGTTATGGAAAAAAAATTTACAACAACCATTAATGGAAAAGAATTTTCCATCAGTGGGGGGAAAATTGCCAAGCAGGCATCAGGGTCAGTAATTGTACAATATGGAGAAACCATTGTGTTGGTGACGGCTGTTTCTTCCAAAGACCCCAAAAAGGATATCAGTTTTCTGCCGTTAACGGTGGAATACCAGGAAAAAATTTATTCAGCAGGCAGGATTCCGGGAAATTATTTTCGGCGGGAGATCGGCAGGCCTTCTGAAAAGGAAACGCTGACAGCCAGATTGATTGATCGACCCATTCGTCCGTTGTTTGTGGATGATTATAACTATGAGACCCAGGTCATTGCCACGGTTCTTTCCATGGATAAAATTCATGAACCTGATACCCTGGCCATTGTTGGGGCATCTGCCGCCTTACAAATTTCTGATATTCCCTTTGCAGGACCCATTGCCGGTATCAAGGTGGGGCGCATAGAGGGGCAGTTTGTTGCCAATCCGACCATTGAACAGATGAAAGACAGTGATATCGAACTGGTTGTGGCGGGGTCAAAAACCGGTGTGGTCATGGTGGAAGGCGGGGCAGATATTGTTTCGGAAAAAGATATGCTGGATGCGATTTTCTTTGGCCATGAAGCCCTTCAGCCCCTCATTGAACTGCAAGAACAGGTCAAAGAAGTTTTTGGACGGGAAAAACGCGTGTTTGTTTCCCCTGCCAGGGATGAAGAACTGAAAGCCAAGGTGATAGCGTTCTCAAGGGATAAAATTTATCAAGACGTTCAGATCAAAACAAAAATTGAACGTCAAAACGCGTTGAGTGCTTTAAAAGATCAGGTGGTTGAACAGTTTACAGAAGCCTATCCCGAGCAGACCAAAGAGATAAAAGAAGCCTTTAGTAAATGTGTTAAAATGGTCAGTCGGGATATTGTTTTAAAAGAGGATAAACGGATTGATGGCCGGGCATTTGATGAAATCAGACAAATCGACTGTGAGGTGGGTAAACTTCCCAGACCGCACGGGTCAGCACTTTTTACCCGGGGTGAAACCCAGGTGCTGGGTGTTTTGACCCTTGGCTCGGGTATGGATGAACAACGGGTTGAAACCCTTATGGGAAATGAAACCCGGGCCTTTATGCTGCATTATAATTTCCCGGCCTTTTCCGTGGGGGAAGTCAGACGTGCAGGCGGCCCCAGCCGAAGGGATATTGGTCATGGAAATCTGGCGAGCCGGGCCATTCAAAGAGTTCTTCCTTCCCCGGAAGACTTTGAATATACCATTCGACTGGTGGGAGAGGTCATGGAGTCCAACGGAAGTTCATCCATGGGAACCGTATGTTCAGGAATTCTGGCATTGATGGATGGCGGCGTTCCCATCAAAGCGCCGGTTTCCGGGATTGCCATGGGTCTGGTAAAAGATGACAATAAAACCGCTGTACTTTCGGATATATTGGGCGATGAAGATCATTTCGGTGATATGGATTTCAAGGTGGCGGGAACGGCTGAAGGCATTACCGCACTCCAGATGGATATTAAGATTAAGGAATTGTCAAAAGAAATCATGGAGACCGCCCTTAACCAGGCCAAAGGCGGCAGGATTCACATTTTAAACAAGATGCTTGAAACACTTAAGGATGCCAGACAGGAAGTCTCACCCCATGCCCCCAAAATCGTCAGTATTCAAATTAAACCGGATAAAATAAGGGATATCATCGGTCCTGGCGGAAAAGTGATCAGAGCGCTTCAGGCAGAAACCAATACCATCATTGAGGTAAATGATTCCGGTATCGTCAAGATTGCGGCTGAAAACGAAGAAGATGCAGCCATTGCTTTAAAAATGGTATCCGATATCGCCCTTGATCCTGAGATTGGTGAAATCTATGAAGGTACTGTTGTTAAAATTACCGATTTCGGGGCTTTTGTAAATATCAAACAGGGCACGGACGGTCTGGTGCATATTTCCGAACTGGCCAATCACCGGGTTAAAAAAGTAACCGATGTGCTGAAAGAGGGAGATGTTATCCCGGTAAAGGTTCTGGATGTTACCCGGGATGGAAAAATAAAGCTGAGTTACAAAGCTGCCCTGAGCGATGAAAAATAAGTCGTTCAGTGTCTGTCCCCTTGCCAGTGGCAGCAAGGGGAACAGCCTGTTTGTGTCCTGCAATAACAGTTCTCTATTGATTGATGCGGGACTTTCAGGGATTGAAATTCAACGGCGGCTGAACACCATCGGTGTTGCCCCTGAAAATCTTACGGCTATTATTATTACCCATGAGCATTCCGATCATGTTAAAGGTGCCGGCATATTGAGTCGCCGATTTAAACTTCCTGTTTATATCACACAAAAGACCTATCAGGCATGCCGGGACATTGGAAAAATTGAAGACCTGTGCTTTTTTGAATGCGGCACCCCTTTTCAGATAGATCAAATAAGGGTCCGCCCGTTTTCCATTTCCCACGATGCCAAAGATCCCTCCGGACTGACCATGGAATATAATGGTCACAAGGTTGGCATCGCCACCGACCTGGGCATGGTCACGCGTCTGGTCAAAGAGCATTTAAAGGACAGCAGTCTTTTATACCTGGAATCAAACCATGATCCGGACATGTTGATTAACGGCTCTTACCCATGGCATCTCAAACAAAGAATCAAAGGCAGGACCGGGCATTTGTCCAATATGGATGCGGGGGCACTAATATCGGAACTGAAGACCGAGGCCTTAAAACATGTTATTCTTGCGCATTTGAGTGAAGAAAACAACTGCCCTCAAAAAGCGTTTCAAGAGGTCTCAAAGCACCTGAACGCTTCAGCGATTGCCCTGCATGTTGCCGGACCGGATCAACCGGGGAACGTTATCCACCTGTAATCCCCCGGGATCGGTCTGTTTTTTCTGCCCATGGAGAATCCTCTAAGAAAGAAGGGCATGTGACCTCAATACCGATCAGATTTGTTCTTTTTTCAACAGGTGGTAATATTCACCCTTTAATTCAACCAGTTCCTGGTGAGAGCCCTTCTCCCTTATGGCACCCTCCCTTAAAAGGATGATGGTATCACATTCTTTGACCGTGGACAGCCTGTGGGCAATGATGATGGAAAGTCTCCCTTGCATCAGCTTTTTCATGGCATCATGGACTTTTTGTTCGGACTGTGAATCCATATAGGATGTTGCTTCATCAAAAATGATCAGGTCCGGGTTAAAGGCAAAGGCCCTTGCGATACATACCAGTTGTTTTTCTCCACTGGACAACGGTCGCCCGCCTTCTTTTATAACGGTTTCAAGGCCTGAAAATTTCTCAAATAAAAAATTACAATTGGCATTATATAATGCCGTTTCCAGAGGGGAATCCGTCATGTCAAATCCGGATGGTTTGATATTCTCCCTGATACTGCCGGAAAAAAGAACCGGGTCCTGCATGACCAGGGCGGTTTTATTTCTGATGTCTCTGATGTTTACGGCGTGATAATTGATATGATTAATGAAAATGTTTCCATGATCGGGTTGATAAAATCCAGTGATCAGATTGATAATGGTACTTTTTCCTGAGCCTGTCTGCCCGACAATACCAATGGCGTTTCCTTCGGGGAGATGAAAAGAAATATCTTTTAAAATGCGTTTGTTTCGTTCATAGGAAAAATTTACCTGGTCAAACGTAACACTGGAGATAGTATCAATACACGTTCTTTCTTTGCTGACGCGTTGTTTTGCCTGGTCATGATTCAGCACTGTGATAATTCGTTCTGCCGAAGCCAGGGCATTCTGGAGCAGGTTAAATTTTTCAGACAGTTCTCTTAAGGGCCTGAAAAAAAGTTTCATATACGTTAAAAAAACCACCAGTTGGCCGAGGGTCATTGTCGTTTTAATGACGTTGGAGCTTCCGGTCCATAAAATAATCGCCACACTTAATACCCCCAAAAAACCGATAAAGGGCATAAAGATAGAGAATATTTTTATCTGGAACAGGGCAGCGCTGAAATGTTCGAAATTTAAAGTTTCAAATCGTTGCATGAACCTGTCCCGGCTGGAGGTTGTCTGGATGATTTTGATGCCGGTGATGGCTTCGGAAAAACTGTGGTTGATCTCTGCAATTTTCTGTCGGATGGTCCTGAACGCCCGTCTTAAAATATTTGAGGACATGCTGACACTGATCCCGATCACCGGAATCAGAATGGACAGATAGAGTGTGAGGGTATGGTCAATGGTAAACAGGATTACCAGAATGCCAATCATGAGCAAAAGATCCTTGAAAATAAAGATGAGGATACTGGTAAACATTTCATTCATGTTTTCAATGTCGCCAGCCACCCGGGACACCATCCTCCCGCTGGAGTTGATATCATAAAAGGCGACCGGCAGAAATGTCATGTGGGCGAAGAGGGCGCATCTCAGGTTTAATATGATTTTTTGTCCGGTGTATTCCATGAAAAAGGTCTGGATAAAATCAATGACAAATGAGATGAGGATAAATCCGCAAAAAATGAGGCAAAAGGTTTGGAAAGACGTAATTTCAATTCCAAAGAGGTCGAGTCCGCTTCCTTTCACGGGAACGATAAAACCGTCAATGGCCTTTTGGGTAAACAGGGGCATGAGCAATTCGAAAAACGTTACCAGAAAAACCAGGAGTGTTGACACGATCAGCATCCATAAATAGGGTCTGATAAACGGCCATAACTTTTTAATCAGCTTTAGATTGGCAAGCTTGATTTCCTTTTCTTCCCGGGGGGCTTCAGATGTCATATTCCTCCTCAAACTGTTGGACCCGGTAAGAGTGTTCGTAGAATCGATCTGTTTTAATGAGCGCTTCATGGGTTCCGAAATGATCAATCCGCCCTTCTTTTAAGACAAAAATGCTGTCACAGGCAGCCAGTGCGGAGATCCTGTGAGATATAATAATGAATGTGGCATTTAAATTCATCCGGCCTAACTTTGAAATGACGCTGGCGGCAGTATGGGAGTCCATCTGGCTGATGGGGTCATCCAGGATGATGATGGGTTTTTCCAGTATCAGGGTCCGGGCAAGGGCAACCCGTTGTTTTTGTCCGCCTGAAAGCGTTATCCCCCTTTCACCAACAAGGGTTTCCAGTCCATCTGGCATTTCCTCAAGGGTCTCTTTCAGGTTGCAGACGTTGATAATTCTGTCGAGTTTTTTTTGATCCAATGGTTTGCCCAGGAGAATGTTTTCTTTGATGGTGCCGGAAAAAAGGAACGCTTCCTGGGGCATCAATGCCACCTGCTGCCTTAAAAAATCCAGATCAAGGGTTTTTAGATCAAGACCATCCAGATAAATGGTGCCCTTTGTTGTATTGTAAAGTCTTGGAATCAATTGGACCAGGCTTGTTTTACCGGAACCCGGGGGGCCGGTGATGCCAACGGAGGTCCCCGGATGGATATCAACACTGATATCTGAAAGCACGGGACTGCCCTTGCCATAAGCAAAACCGACGTTTTTAAACCGGATGTTTCCCTTTACGCTTGAAAGGGGATGGGGGGTTTCAGGGGAGGTCACGTCAGGCGTTGAGTCTAAAAGGGTATTAATCCGTTTTAAGGATGCCATTCCCCGTTGAAAGAGATTGGTCATCCACCCAATGGCAATGACAGGCCATGCCAGAATCCCAAGGTATTGCAGAAACGCGACAAGTTCACCCGGTGTGAGCACCTGTTCCATGACCAGATATCCGCCGTAAAATATAACCACCAGGGTGGACAGGTTGAAAAACAGCCCCAATAAAGGTCTTAACAGGGCAGTAATAACCGCCCGTTTCAGGTTTTTTTTAAAATAATCGGTTGAAGCCCCCCTGACCTTTTGGCCGACAATGGTTTCAAAATTAAACACTTTTATGATGCGAATACCAAAAAAACTCTCCCTTACCAGCTCTGTCAGTATGGAAAAAGATTCCTGGGCTGTTTTATGAAAACGATACATTTTTTTGCCCAGGGTTCTTGTCACAAGAATCAAAAACGGCATGGGGATCATGGCCAGGGCAGTCAATTTCGGATGGGTCAGGAGCATGATGGCAAAGGTGGCACCGCCCAGCAGGATCGTGTCCACCAGCACGATCAGGCCAAAACCGAATGCCATGCGGATATGATTGATGTCGCTTACGGCATGGGCCATGATATCCCCTGTCTTGATGGTGTCTAAAAAGGCCATGTCCAGGTTCAAGACATGTTTGAAAAGATCATCCCGGATGCCCTTCTCAACATCCCTGGCACTTCCCATGAGAAGATTGCGCCATACATACCTTAATCCTGCCATGACAAGACCCAGGAAAATAATAAACATACACTTTAACAACAAGGTGTTGCTGTCAAAAGGGGTTGACTTTAAGGCGTCTATGGCGGTTTTAATAATCTGGGGAATGACCAGCTGTGTGACGTCCACAATAATCATGCAAAAAATACCCAATAGTATTTTATACAGATTTTTTTTAAAGTACGGATAAATCAGTTTCAAAATAATTATGTCATTGTCCGGGTTTTTACCTGGAAAACATCTCCAAATCAGATTAAGTCACTGGGAAAAAATCATACCAGATATGCCGAAGACCGTCAACGCGTCTCATCGTAACCCAGCCATTCTCATTAGGGTTTAAATCATTGACCCTGTTCCCGGGAAAGTTGCGTTTCATAATGAGAATGGCTGATCATAACCCGGCCAGCGTTAATGGGTGACTATCGGCGCTGTGCCAGTGATTTCACCTGAATGGCGGTGACCGGGAGGGGTGTGAACACATCCAACCAGTTTATGGTTGACTTTCAGCGGCTGAACCTTCTATAAATAATGACTGTTATTTTATACATTATTTTTGGAGATAAACAATGAAAATACTCAAAATAGATCATCTGGGAATTGCCGTCTCCAGCATTGATGGAAAGAAGAATTTCTGGACAGATGCATTGGGACTTAATCTTGAGGGTACAGAAACCATTGAAGCTCAGAACGTGACCACCGCATTTTTGCCTGTGGGTGAAAGCGAAATCGAGCTGTTGGAATCCACATCCACGGATGGACCCGTGGCCCGGTTTATTGAAAAAAAAGGTGAGGGGATTCAGCATGTGGCATTCAGAGTTGAAAATATAGAAGATGCTCTTGCTGAACTGAAAGAGAAGGGAATCGCCCTCATTGATAAAACACCGCGTATGGGCGCCGGGGGTGCCAAAATTGCGTTTTTACACCCCAAAGCCACATCCGGAGTCCTGGTTGAGCTGTGTGAAAGATAGGGGTTTATTTTATAAATTTTAGTTGGACCGGAGGAAAACCATGTCTCAAAAGTCTGATCTGAATCGCTGGCAGGATCTTGCCACAAAAGAATTGAGGGGAAAGCCCCTTGATGCCCTGACAAAGAAAACCATGGAGGGGATAGATATTAAACCGTTGTACACGGCCAAAGACCTTGATAATGTGGAATTTATGGATAATCTTCCCGGGTTCGAGCCCTTTGTGCGGGGGCCCAAGGCCACCATGTATGCCGGCCGTCCCTGGACCATTCGCCAGTATGCCGGGTTTTCCACTGCCAAGGAGTCCAATGCCTTTTATCGGAAAAATCTTGCAGCAGGACAGAAAGGCCTGTCTGTGGCCTTTGACCTGGCCACTCACAGGGGATATGATTCCGATCACCCAAGGGTTGCCGGTGATGTGGGAAAAGCCGGCGTTGCCATTGACTCTGTGGAAGATATGAAAATTTTGTTTGACCAGATTCCCCTGGATCAGATGTCGGTCTCCATGACAATGAATGGTGCGGTTTTGCCAATCCTTGCCGGGTATATTGTGGCAGCAGAGGAACAGGGAGTGAAACAGGAGCAGCTCACGGGCACCATTCAAAATGATATCTTAAAGGAATATCTGACCCGGAATACCTATATCTATCCCCCAACCCCTTCCATGCGGATTATTTCCGATATCATTGGGTTTTGTTCGGATAACATGCCAAAGTTTAATACCATCAGTATCAGTGGGTATCACATCATGGAGGCCGGGGCAGATTCAGTTCTCCAGACGGCCTTTACCCTGGCGGATGGTCTTGAGTATGTCCGGGCGGCCCTGGCCGCAGGGCTGGATATTGATACGTTTGCCCCCAGGTTGTCTTTCTTCTTTGGGATCGGTATGAATTTTTTCATGGACATCGCCATGCTCAGGGCCGCCAGATTTCTTTGGGCAGAACTCATAGCCGCGTTCAATCCAAAGAATCCAAAATCCAAAATGCTTCGAACCCACTGCCAGACATCGGGCTGGAGCCTGACCCAGCAGGATCCCTATAACAATATTGTCAGGACCACCCTTGAATGCCTGTCCGCGGTATTGGGGGGTACCCAGAGCCTTCATACCAATTCTTTTGACGAAGCCGTTGGTCTGCCCACGGAATTGTCCGCCAGAATTTCTCGAAACACCCAGATCCTGGTTCAGGAAGAATCCCATATCTGTGACGTGGTGGATCCCTTAGGCGGATCCTATTATGTTGAAACCCTGACCCAGAATATCGTTGATGAGGTCCGCAGCATCCTGGCGGAAATCCAGGAACTGGGGGGTATGGCCCGGGCCATTGAATCCGGGATGCCGAAAATGAGGATTGAAGCAGTGGCAGCCCGGCGCCAGGCAAGGATTGACATGGGTAAGGATGTGATTGTGGGGGTGAACAAATACCGGATGGCGGATGAAATCCCCATCCCGGTGCGGGAAGTGTCTGAAGATGTTCGGGAAGAACAGGTGGCACGACTGACAGAGATAAAAAAACAACGGGATAATAACCGGGTTCAACAGACCCTGGCAGATATCACAAAGGCTTGTGAGTCCGGTGACAACCTTTTGGCTGCCTGCCTGCCCGCCGTAAGGGCAAGGGCCACGATTGGGGAGATATGTGATGCCATGGAAAAAGTGTTCAAGCGGTTTGTCGCCACCACCCAGTGCATTTCCGGGGTGTATGCCGCAGAAAGTCCAGATTCTGAGATTATTGCATCTCTGCGACAGCGGACGGCAGCGTTTAAAGACAAGACCGGTCGCCGGCCAAGGATTTTGCTGTGCAAGATGGGGCAGGACGGCCACGACCGGGGGGTAAAAGTTATTGCCACGGCGTTTGCGGATTTTGGGTTTGATGTGGACCTGGGCCCCATGTTCCAGACCCCGGTGGAAGCCGCCCGGATGGCGGTGGAAAATGATGTCCATGTGGTGGGCGTGTCCAGCCTTGCGGCAGGACACAAAACCCTGGTGCCCCAGGTCATTGCTGAATTGAAACGGCAAGGGGCTTTTGATATTCAAGTGGTGGTAGGCGGCATCATCCCCCCCGGGGATTATGATTTTTTGAAAACCGCCGGGGCGGCTGATATTTTCGGTCCGGGAACGGTGGTAACAGATGCCGCCAACAGGACCCTGAAGATGTTAGGGGCATAATGCGGATGATTGAAACCGATCCTGAACCGTTTGTCCGGGGGATTATAGACGGCAACCGGCGCATGATCGCCAAGACCATTACATTGATAGAGTCCAATCTCAGGGCGCATCAACAGACGGCTATATCGGTTATGGAAAAGATTCTGCCCCGAACCGGAAACAGCATCCGGTTGGGGGTCACAGGGGTGCCTGGTGTCGGTAAAAGTACGTTTATTGAAAACCTGGGGGTTTATCTGGCGGACAAGGGTCATCGTGTGGCCGTCCTTGCCGTAGATCCATCAAGCCAGCGAAGCGGGGGGTCTATTCTGGGAGATAAAACACGCATGGAAAAACTGTCTGCCCATGCAAATGCCTTTATCCGTCCGTCTCCGGCAGGAGAAACCCTGGGTGGTGTTGCTGCCAAAACCCGGGAAATCATGCTGATTTGTGAAGCAGCCGGGTTTGATGTCATCCTGGTGGAGACCGTTGGCGTTGGTCAGTCTGAAACCAGTGTGGCCGCCATGGTGGATTTTTTTTTAGTCCTGATGATTGCCGGCGCAGGGGATGAGCTCCAGGGTATTAAAAAAGGGGTCCTGGAACTGGCGGACGGCATTGCCATTAACAAGGCAGACGGAGAGAATCTTAAGGCAGTGGAAAAAACCAAAGGCGGGCTTGAAGCAGCCATGCACCTGCTCAGGCCTGAAACGCCCACCTGGTTCACGCCGGTTTTGACCTGCTCGTCTCTTGTTGAGGGCGGCACGAAAAAGGTCTGGGAGACGGTCCTGGATCACCATCAAAAATTTAAGGCATCCAAAGAATTTTTGCAGCGGCGGAAAAAACAATCCTTGAACTGGATGTGGACCCTTGTTGAAGAGGGCCTGAAACAAAGATTTAAACGGAATGAGAAAATTAATCAAGCCATACCCCTTATTTCCCGGCAGGTAGAAGATGAACGAATGACTCCAGCAGCAGCGGCGGAAAAACTGCTGTCCTACCTGTAAAAACAGGAGAAAAAAACATTATCAGACCTATCCAGACCATTATAACCGTCCTTTTTTCATCCTCATTGCAGCAACTATCCCCGCCCAGGGCATCTTTATCCGATAACCTGTCCTGGCCGTTCGTGGTATCACGTCTTTTTCAGTCGTTTCATGGCATACGCAAGGCTTGTCTGCATTCTGACAATTGATTTGGCGAGCATTCCGATTTCGGTTTTTGATTGAATATTGATTTGGACATCAAGATCTCCAAGACTCATACGGGTTGCCGCGTCTGTCATCTCCAGTATCGGCCGGCTGATTGACTTGGCAGAAAACCAGGCAATAATGGTCACCATTACAATGGTGAAGACAAAAACCAGGAGAATATATCTCTGGAACTTGAACAGGGTTTCATATGCTTCGCTTTTTCCCTGCTGGACAAAGATATTCCAGCCCAGCGCATTCTTCTTGAAAGAAGCAATATTCTGTTGTCCCGCCTTGTCAACGAATTCTCCGAACCCGGCTTGTTTTCCGGTGGAGAGTAAAAAGACCTGATGATCGGAAAGGTCTTTCTCTTCTATCACATATGTCTTTATCTGGTGGGCGATCACCTTGTTTTTTTCGTCCACAAGAAAGGCAAAACCGGTTTTGCCCTTTGTCCATTTTGCAACGGATTGTGAAATGGCCTCTGTGGTCATTGCCGCCGCAAGCACACCCACCATTTTTCCGGCATTCATGATGGGCACTGCCAGGACAAGGGCAGGCTTCCTGGATGTTTTTCCGATCAGTGTCTGCCATGAAAATGCCTTACCGCTTTTAATATCCTTGAAATATGCCCGATCCGAGTAATCTTTCAACGGTTTCCCGTCACTCCTTGCCGTGTTTATCCCATGTTTATCCAAGGTAAAGACAAGATACATCCAGGGGTATTGTTCCTGTATTGTCTTCAACGTAGTGGTCTGTTCGACCCGCTCCAGATTTGTGATTGAGCCGAGCCTGGAAGCCGTCAGCAGCACCCGTTTGTTTTTGTCCACCCACTCATCAATATGGTCCAGGAGCCCGGATGTGGCCTGCTGCATCAGACGCTGGGTATCCTTTTTTACCCTGTCTCCGGTTTCATTGTAAGTTGCCATGAAAAATAAACCGACCGGGACAAGGCTGATGAAAAGCATGAGAAGGATGGTCCTGGGAAAGAGCCCGAACCTGATACCGCCTTTTTCGTCTTTTTTGACCCCGGGGGAGATGTCCTCTGAATACGCAACACTTTCATAACTGGCCACTGGTTTTTCCACTGTAAAAACCGTGTCGCAGACTCTGCATTTCAGTTGCACCGTATTTTGTTTGAATTTTGTTTCATCCACCGTGTATTTTTTTTTACACTTTGTGCAGGCAACAATCATAATACCCTCGCATGTTTTGGATTATCAAGTTCTTAACAATAATTTTTTTACCTTATTGTTGAAGTCAATCTTCTGGATCGGGTCTGAAATCTCATCATCTATTTTGGAAAGCAGCGCCTCAAGGTCGTTGACCGGTATTTTATTATCCGTGATGTTCATGTCTGAAAGGATATCGGTGATGATGATATTCGCTACAGGACCGACATGATACGTAAGGATTGCCGTGAGTTCCTCTAGAAAATTGGCACTGTATCGTTGGATTATTTTTTTAACGACAGGCATAATGAGACCCATCTTATACAAGGCTGTCAGATTCCGTTTGAAATCATCAGGCGCCATACCCGATTCCCGGGCTATCAACCCAATTTCTTTGTTTTCATCAATCAGGGCTAAAATGCTAAACTGTTGCGCCGAAAGGGTGATATCACCATGGAGATGTGATGCCCTTTTTTTAAAATATTTGAATTTTGCCATTTTAATTCCCACCCGTATATTGATTTAAGGTCATAATAATAATCATGACACCGGTAAACGGCAATATCAAAAGAATACAGTCTGAACAGGTGTTATATGACTGTGGTCCAATAACAATAAACCAGCGGTTTTTTCCTTCTTTCAAAAAACATCATTAGTTGCATATGAACAGCAAAAAGCGTACCATATAGTCTTGTGATGCCACAAACCAAAGCCTCACGATTTTCCAGTATTATCCTCCCCCATTAGCGGTGGATCTATATTGAAAAAAGGGCATGAATCATGACAATTTGGGGACTAAATGGCTGAAGATTGACAAAATTCATACTCGGGTCATTGAAACCCGACCAGGAGTTCAGAAAAAATGATGACGCAAAGGGCCCAATGATGAACAATTCTTCTTCAGGCGTTCTTTTTTTACTCTCCATTGCTGTTGGTGTTGCAATGATGGGGCTTGGCATCATCTGGCCGCTGGTCCCGGTATATGCCGTTGAATTGGGGGCTGGGGGAACCATGGTGGGGCTTATAATCGCCAGTTTTAATTTTTCCCGGGCCCTTTTCAGCCCCTTCACCGGTGGGATCTCCGACCGGTGGGGCAGAAAAATATTCATCGTAATCGGGTTGTTTGTTTATGCTGGAATATCGATTCTTTATGTCCTGCCGGAAAGGGCTGAAACGCTAATTGTCATTCGGTTTTTTCACGGTTTGGCATCCCTTCTCGTTGTTCCCATTGCCATGGCCCTTGCCGCTGATATCGCCCCGCCGCGCAAATTGGGGGTGTATATGGGAACCCTTAACATGGCGGTCATGGTTGGTTTGGGATTTGGTCCGGCAATGGGGGGTGCCCTCCGTGATTATCTGGGTATAAATGCCGCGTTTTATACGATGGGTGCCCTGGCATTTATAACCTGCCTGCTGGTAATGATATTTATTCCTCCAGACGTCAGGTATTACGGGAATAAGGCAAAAAGCAAACCGTATTCCATAAAAAAAATATTATCCAACAGGATTGTTCTGGGTATATTCACCATGCGTTTTTTTGCCGCATCCGGCCAGGGTGCTGTGTATACTTTTTTGCCAATTCTTGCCATGCAGCTGGACCTGTCCAGTACCCAGGTCGGTATCATCTTGACAATGAATATTTTTCTTATAGCGTTTCTTCAAAGACCCTGCGGCAGATTGGCTGACCGGATTAATCCCAAATACCTGGTGATTATCGGAACGTTCGCCTCGGGGGTGACCGTATTTGGAATGCCGCTGGTGGATGGCTTTATATTCATCCTTGGACTGAATATTCTCATGGGCATTGCCAACGGGATATCCCTGCCCGGTGGTCTGGTGATTACCGGACGACTGGGGCGTGAGATGGGGATGGCGTCCATCATGAGTTTGAATGATGCTGCCTGGAGCCTGGGGATGATTGTTTCACCGATCCTTTCCGGGATAATACTGGATGCTTTTGGCCTTTCCTATGTTTTTATCATTGGCAGCCTTTTGATTTTAATGGGGGGCATTACCGTGATAATTTTCCTTTGGCATTATGAATAGAACAATAGATTGAATGTGTGGCAAATATGCTGGGGGGCCGTGCCGTTGACATCTGCAGGCCTTAATAACGGCTACTCTTCCCTAAGCTTTGAAATTGCCGGCAAGGGTTGGAAGGCTGTTTGCAAAGACGATTTTTCATGAAGAATCCATCATGATTCATACAGATCAACAATTTTTAACTGCAATACACCCTTTCTTATTTTCAGAAGCTGGAATGTTGAATCTCCGAGTTGGATTCCTTTGTAGGCATCTGCCTTTGAAATATAGTGGGGATAAGCGTATTCTGGATCAAGTTCGAGCAAATAGACATCCAGATGAATCATTTTATCTTTCAATCCTTTGAAAACCAGTCTGTTTTTGTTCACGGTGATACTTTTATCTTTCCTTAATACGATCCGGTTATCGAAAATTCTGGAGTCTTCCTGAAATTCCGGGATGACTTGCCTCTTGGCAATGTCTTGGGAAAAGCGGTCATTTTTCCAGTCAGTGAAATAATAGGCATAGAAGCCGGGTATCGATATTAAAAAAAGTATAATTAACAGTGAAATAATGCTGATTTTGTCTATTTTCGGTTTCATAATCGTTCCAAATTTAATACGGTTTGAAAAAAAATGCGAGTGTTATTGTAATACAACATACCCGGGTAGGTCAAGGTCTAACTTGATGGACTTGTTTTATGCCAGTACTCAGTGCCATGACTGGATCAAAATTGAAACAGACAGCGTCATTGTCTGGTTGGTGCCTCTATATTAAATGAACCCCTTTACAGGCGTTGAAAATGTTGCTACAGATTTTACCGCAAATTTGGCAGACGTTTTAACAACCGCTTTATTAAACGCCATGACGTTCCGACTCAAGGTTGTGCATCATGTCATAGCCATATCCCCATCCGGGCCGGTTAATAATTTTTTTTGAGGAGCAATCACATGGTTGAACAATCAATGGATTCTGCATTAAAAATACGAATCAAAACCCTTGAAAAAGAACTTGTTTTGGTGAAAAAAAATGAAACTGAACTGAGGCGCAATAAATTGCGTTACGAGGAAGAGGTCAATAATTTTCCGGTTGGGTTTTTCAGGCTCTCTCTCAATAATCTGGATTATTTTAGCATGGGCAATCTGGCGGTCATAAAAATGTTCGGGTATCAAACGCTTGATGAATTTACCCATACTCCGGCCCAGGATTTTTTCTGGAATCCTGAAGACTATAAAACTTTTTCACAAAAACTCAAATCATGTGGTGAAGTGGCCAATGAGGAGATACAGCTGAAGAAAAAAAATGGTACTCCTATCTGGACCGCCATCACGGCCAATGCCATTTTAAACGACACAGGTGGCATTATATATTATTACGGCATCATGGCTGACATCGACGAACGTAAGCGAGCCGAGCAACTCCTGATGCAGGAAAAAAAATTTTCAGAAACAATTATCGAAAGTATGCCGGGTCTTTTTTTTATGTTGGATGAAAACTATCGTTACGTAAAATGGAACCGGAATGCAAAAAAGGTATATGGTTATGATATAGAAGAAATAGCCAGCACGGAACTTAAAGATGTCATCGCGGAAAAGGACATACCTGTGTTGATTAATTCTTTTGAACAAGCCAAAAAGGGGAAATCCGGTTATGCGGAATACACGGTCATCGCCAAAGACGGTCGCAGAATCCCTCTTGCAGGAGAAGCCTGCAACATCAGAATTAACGACACCGAATAT
The DNA here is from genome assembly GCF_030145145.1 of Desulfobacula sp. Lineage (GTDB taxonomy): Bacteria > Desulfobacterota > Desulfobacteria > Desulfobacterales > Desulfobacteraceae > Desulfobacula. The sequence continues at coordinate 144,555 of NZ_JAQYWD010000008.1, forward strand.
CTTATTGGTATGGAGATTGATATCAGCAAGCTCAAAAATGCCGAAAAAAAATTAAAAACCGCCCTTAAAGAACTGAATAAGCTTAAAAACCAGCTTAAGGCTGAGAATATCTATTTAAAGGAACAGATCAACTTTGAGAGTGTTTCCGATGAAATCATTGGCCACAGCCGTGAACTCAATTACGTCATGTTTAAAATCCACCAGGTGGCGCCAACAGACAGCACCGTCCTGATTCAAGGTGAAACTGGTGTGGGAAAGGGCATGGTGGCCCAGGCCATCCATGATCTGAGCATGTTAAAAGACCACCCTTTGGTAAAGGTCAATTGTGCCGCACTTCCCGCATCGCTGATAGAAAATGAGCTTTTCGGCCATGAAAGGGGAGCCTTTACCGGGGCCGGTGCAAGAAAACTCGGCCGTTTTGAGATTGCGAATGGTTCCACAATTTTTTTGGATGAGATTTCGGAATTGCCCTTGGAATTGCAGGCCAAACTACTTCAAGTGGTTGAAGATGGTGAAATGGAACGTCTGGGGGGCACACGCACCCTAAAAGTCAATGTCAGGATCCTTGCAGCAACAAACCGAGATTTGGAAGATGAGGTGCGCACCGGTCGTTTCAGACAAGATCTCTGGTATCGTTTGAATGTCTTCCCCATCACTGTCCCTCCACTTCGAGACCGCAAGGAGGATATACCACTGCTTGTTGAATATTTTGTCAAGCAATTGGGCATGCGGATGGGCAAATCCATCAATCTGATCCCCCAAAAAATGATACGTACTTTTAAGAAATATCCCTGGCCGGGCAACATCAGGGAATTGCGAAATGTCATCGAAAGGGCCGTGATAGAGACGGTTGGGAATGTATTGCAGTTTAATGACCTGCTCAGCCCCCCTGGGTTAAACAGGTCGAAAAAAGATAGCGACAAACCCCTTGCGGAGATGGAACGGGAATACATTACCCGGATTCTGGAGAAGATGGACTGGCGCATCTCGGGCCCCAGAGGTGCTGCAAATGTGCTTAAATTTAAAGAGAGTACCCTGCGAGCCCGCATGAAAAAACTCGGTATCAGTCGTCCCCTGAGCTAGCGCAGTTTTAAGGTGACTATTTGTTATTCACCACAGTATGGTATTCGAATTGAATTTGATGGCATTCAATATCCCTATATTCGCAATATTTTGCGTTTCTCGTAAAATATTGCGAAACCAACCTGAGCTTTTTTCTGTCCGAAAAAAATTAAAAATTTATTACACCTTTAATATCAGCATGTTGGCACATTAAACGATTCAACCACACCATGGCATGCAAATTGAAGTATAATTAAAGTATGATTGACTCGAAAGTCCAAGCAAACCGTTGGAAAGCCATCATCCGGCCTGCCTGGGCGTTGTCAGGATAATTTTTTTTCGTGAAGAGGAGTTGGTTATGATCATCATGACACAAATTTTGAATGTAAAACCCAAAAAACGAAAGGAGTTTATCCAAACCATATGCGACTTGATGGTCCCTTTCCGAAAGATAAATGGATGTATCAATCTCCATTGCTACCAAAGCATCGAGGACCAAAGCAGTTTTATCCTTATTAGCAAGTGGAAGACCCAGGCAGATATGGATGCCTATATGAAATCGGATGAATTTGAAGTGCTACAGGGAGCCAAAACACTTTTAAAGGGTCACATGGAACAAAAATTTGATGTGGTCTCATTTAGTTCCCGATTATAATTCTATGCTATAAAAACAGGAGGTAGGATTTTGAAAGTTACATTAGAAAATAGTCTGGCAAAGTTTTCGGATAAGTTCAGACTTTCAAAAGAATTTACAGAGGAGTGCAAAAAACAAATACCCGGTGCCTACAGCAGGGTCAGTTTTAATTACGGCCCCCATGCCATATTTGTGGACCACGGAGAGGGCCAGTACATCCATACCATCGACGGGCATCGCCTGCTTGATCTCAATAACAACTTCACCGTCAACATCCTGGGTCACAACCACTCGAAAATATCGGCGGCATTGATGGAAGCCATTCCCAAAGGATTTTCCTTTGGAAATCCCATGAAGCATGAAAAGCATCTTGCGGAAATCATCTGTGAACGCGTGGCCTCGGTGGAGAAAATAAAATTTTCCTGCTCTGCCAGCGAGTCCTGCCTGAGCGCGGCCCGAATTGCGCGGGCATATACCGGCAAGAATAAAATTGCCAAATTTGAAGGGGGGTATCATGGGTTTATCGATGACCTTCAGATTTCCGCCCACCCTTCCCCGGAATGCTTACCCGGGCCTGATAACCATCCGGCACCCCTGGCAGATTCCGCCGGGATTCCTTCCTACACCATTGAGAATACCCTCATTTTACCCCAGAACGATTTTGAAGCCTGTGAAAAGATATTGCGGGAAAACGCCCATGACACTGCCTGCGTCATGATGGAACTTCAATCCGGTGCCGGTGGCGTGGTAGTTCTTGATAAAGAATTTGTGGCTGGCATCCGTAGCCTGACCAGTGAATTGGGCATATTGATGATTATTGATGAGACCATTACCCTGCGGGCCGATGTGGGGGGACTGCAAAAGATCTATGGTGTAAAACCCGATCTGACCGTGATGGGTAAAATCATCGGCGGAGGTCTTCCTTTAGGCGCTGTGGGCGGGCAGGCCAAATATTTTAATGTGGCGGAGAACGGCCAGGTTCATCTTTCAGGCACCCATCATGGTCATCCCTTAGCTGCCGTAGCAGGGATCGCATGCCTGGAAGTGATGGATAAGGCAGCCTATGACCGCCTGAACCAAATGGCCGGCCGCATAAAGAATGAACTCAACCAATGGGCTGATGGAAATGGCTATCCATTTATTGTATATGGAGAATTCTCATTTTTTGGTTATGCCTTCACCGACAAACCCGGAAGACAAATAAAATCCCACAGGGATTTCTGGCGTTATACCAACAATGACCACATATTGACCTTTGCTCTGGAAATGGCAAATCGTGATTTTTTTCCGGTACACCGTGGGCAAATTGCGTTGTCACTACCCATGTCGGACGAAGATATTGATGGTTTAATAATGACGACAAAAGAGATTGTAGCAGGAATTTTAGGATAATTTAAACCGGGTGAGACGGGATTTGGTTCGATCTTGTCTTATCATTATTTTGCATTAAAACAGCCAAAAGGAGGTAAAAATGAAAAAATGTGTATTGGTATTTATCACTATCCTGTTTACCGTTGTCCTGATCGGTGGGTCAAGTGCAGTTCTGGCCAAGGACAAAAAGGTTACCTGGAAGATTCAGAGTTCATTTCCGGAAAGTGATTGCGATTGGTATGTGACCCTCAAACGGTATAAAGAGATCGTGGAAAGCGCCAGCAACGGATTGGTAGCGTTTGAAATTTTCCCCGCAGGCACATTGGTTGAACCCGATTCCATCGTGGATGCGGTGGCGAACGGTGCCATCCAGGGTGGTCACATCATCGGCGGCACTGCAGCCGACCGGGCCCCCTCCTGCCTGGGTAGCGAGATGCCCTTTGCCGCCCGGAATATGAAAGAGCACTACGAAGTCCATTTTGATTGGGGACTAATGGACATCATGCGCGAGGAGTATGAAAAGCGCAACCTCTTTTTGCTTACAGTGGGTAACAGCGGCCAAATCGCCTTTGAAAGCACCTTCCCGGTCAATACCCTTGATGATTTAAAAGGCAAAAAAATCTGGGCCATTCCCAATGCCCTTTGGTTGACCAGGTTTGGGGCATCTCCGGTGGAAGTGCCGGGGATGGACATGTATTCGGCTCTGAAACTCGGCACCATCGATGGGTTCACCTGGACCATCGGAGAACTGGAGTTCGGTAATTTCAAGGAGGTTGTTACGTCTGTCATGCAACCCAGGCTTTTGACCCCGGGAACCCATCTGTTGCTGAATCTCAAGGCATGGAAAAAGCTGAGCCCGGAAATCCAACAAAACATTTTAACCGCTTTTAAGGAAAAACAGCTGAGTATTTCAGAAGAATATGCAAGCTATGATGAAAAAGCAGTCAAGGCTTCAAAGGCGTATGGGGTTAAATTCATAGAACTACCCCCCGCAGAAGTGGCCAGACTCAAACAGGCTTCCCAGGGATTTTGGAAGGAAGTCGAAGGGATGAGCCCGGCTGCGGCTAAGATGGTCAAAAGATACAAAGAATTTTTAAAAGCCAAAGGAATCGAATAGAGTCATCTATTCCAAGGGAGTGTACCGGACATGCTAGAAAAATTTTTATATATTATAGATAACGTCAACCGTTGGTTCGCCCGGGTGCTCGCCTGGCTCGTGGTGCCTATGCTTCTCATCAGTATGTATGAAGTCATCGCCCGCTACCTGTTTAACAGCCCCACCTTATGGAGTGGGCAGGTCATCTCCATATTGTTTGTGATCCTGGTGGTTCCAGGCGGGGGGTATCTTTTATTAGAGGATGAACATGTCCGAATGGATGTGTTCTACTCCCAATGGAACCCTAGAAAAAAAGCCGTTATCGATGCTGTGACATTTATAATTTTTTTTGCATTTGCCCTTATGCTTTCCTGGAAAGCGTTGGAAATGGCCTGGTCGTCGGTGAGCATGCTGGAAAGGAGCTGGGGGGTATTTAAAGGCCCCATCTATCCAAAAAAAATCGCCCTTGCAACAGGGGCTGTGTTGCTCCTGTTGCAAGGGATTGCTCAATTTATTAAAAATATCAAATTAATAAAAACCGCCACAAAAACCAACGGAGGTGAGATATGAGCATTACGATCATCACCATTCTCCTGCTGGCCTGCATGTTTACTCTTTTGGCTCTGGGAGTCCCTATATCCTTTGCCCTGGGTGGTGTGAGTGCCATTTTTGCTGTCTTCTTCTGGGGGTTTGACCATCTCTATATTCTAGCATCTGCCGCCTATGGCAATTTGCAGGACCTGAACCTGGCGGCCATTCCTTTATTCATAATGATGGGATGGGTCCTCCAGTTATCCGGCATTGCAGACGATCTGTTTGAAACCATGAGCGTCTGGCTGGGTAACATTCGAGGGGGCCTGGCCATGGGGGTCATCCTCGTCGCCACCCTTTTTGCAGCTATCTGCGGGGAACTGGTGGCGGCTATCTTTACCATCAGCACCATTGCCATACCCCCCATGATCAAACGCGGTTATGATAAGGTCCTCACGGTGGGGTGTGTCATGGCGGGCGCTCTTTTGGGTCTCATCATACCCCCGAGTATCGAAGTGATTGTCTATTGCTCAATGACCGGAGAATCCATCGGGCGCATGTATTTGGGAACCTTCCTGCCGGGCCTGTTGCTTGCTACGTTATATATCATCTACATCGCCATTAGATGTCACATGAATCCGGAACTGGGCCCTGCCATTGACCGCAAAATCACCTGGAAAGACAGATTCATGAGCCTTAAAGGAGTTGTGGCGCCTGTCATCTTGCTGCTGGTCATCATCGGCGGCATCTATTCGGGCACGATTACTCCCATGGAGGCCTCTTCTGTGGGTGCTACCGGGGCGTTTATCTGTGCCATTATCTATCGCCGTTTTAATTTAAAGATGCTGAAGGAATCCATGTTTATGACCATGAAAGTCAGCACCATGATCGCCTGGTTATTGATCGGGGTGGGTACTTTCAGTGCGGTTTATAACGGGATCGGGGCGCTTGATATGGCAAAGGACATCTGTCAGGCCATACCAGGTGGCGGCTGGAGCGTTATCCTGCTCACCCAAGTGGCATTGATCTTTTTTGGCATGTTTCTGGATGATTTTGCCGTCATTATGATTTTTGCCCCTATATTCGTTACGGCGGTCAAATCCCTTGGTTTTGATCCCTTATGGTATGGGGTTTTGTTTATGATCAACATGCAGCTTTCATTTTTAACACCACCATACGGATTTGCTTTGTTCTGCATGAGAGCCGCAGTACCCAAGGGAATAGATCTCTCCATGAAGGAGATCTATCGGGCGGCGCTCCCGTTTATTTTAATCCAACTTTTCTGCCTGATCTTGGTGATGTTATTCAAACCCATCGCTACTTGGCTGCCCCATTTACTTATTCGATAATAGGGTAATGCAATACTGATTCTACCCCGAAAAAATGGAGTGTCCGCAGGCCGGGCACTCTTTGTTTCGGGTCACCGTCATAATATCAAAATGGATGTCCATCAGATCAACAAAAAGAAGTCTGCCGGTCAACAGTTTTCCTGTATCCAGCAAATATTTCAATGCTTCTGCGGCCTGGAGGGTTCCGATCAATCCCGGGGCAACCCCCATTACGGCCGCGATTCCTTCTGATGCTGCCGGGGCAGACGGATACAGACACCGGTAACACGGTGTTGTCCCGGGGATGAGGGTCATCACCTGACCTTCAAATTCCGATACCGCACCGTATATCCATGGTTTCTGCTGATGGATGCAGGCCTGGTTGATGGTATACCGGGTGGGATAATTGTCTGTGCAATCCAGCACCAGATCGTAATCCGTTATTAATTCTTCCAGCTGGTTTTCAGAGGATATTTTTATGGGATGGGGGGTAATCGTTACGTCTGGATTGAATCGTTTCAGGGTTTCCCGTGCAGAGGCCACTTTTGATTTTCCAATGGTGCCGGGGGTATGAAGGATCTGACGATTCAGGTTGCTTTGATCCACCACATCGTCGTCCACCAGGCCGATATGTCCCACGCCGGCTGCGGCAAGATAAAACGCTGCCGAAGATCCCAACCCGCCGGCGCCAACCAATAAAACGCTTGAATTTTTGAGGGTTTCCTGTCCCTGGATGCCGACTTCGGGCAACAGGGTCTGGCGCTGATATCGTTCAAACATGTTGTCTGGTTTCATGGAAAAATCTTATTGTTCCACACCTTTGAAAATGGCGGTCTCATCTTCAAACATATCTTTGAATCGTAATTTTGACCCTTCCCGGACACTGTCTGCCTGCTCCTGGGTAAGATTGTGGGAGGCAATCCATTTTTCAAGCAGCAGTCCGCCGGGCAGCCATTTTTCCATGGTCTCCCGTTCATATCCCCAGGCTTTGTCTTCAACCCCCAGGGTGTGTAAAATATCCCACACCTCGTCTCGTTGTCTTACATCGCAGTAGACACACATCACACATTCACCAATACCAAAGGCATCAATGATTTCCCGATCATATTTGACCGCAGGAATATCATGGGTGTCCACATGGGGAGATATCTTTTCGGCCAGCAGGTCCAACTCTTCCTTTGTTCCGAAAATCAACCATTTTCCCCAGTGCTTCAAATAGTCTTTGTTGGTCAGGGGCTTGCCTTTATAATTGATATAATTGTATCGCTCGTATACATGCTCCGGTGGGAATATGAAAATAAAATGAGATTCTGGTCTGTCAACGATCATTTTTTTTCCTTTTTCAAACAGTGTCGGGGGGGTATGATTAACCTGCAGCAGCGGCAGGAATGATACCGACGTGGTCTCCATTTGATAGTGGTGAGCGGGTTCCTTGAAGATATCGGATGTTTTCTCCGTTAATATAGATATTGATACTCTCGGAAATTTCACCGGTTTCATTCAAAAGGGTGGCTTTTATTCCGGCCATGTCTTTTTCCAGAAGATTTATCAGACCGGCCATGTCGCATCCCTCCTCCAGCGTGCGAACCGCATCTTTTTGGCCCTTGTTCAAGCGGGCAAGGGCTTTTGTCAGCCGCAGGGTAATCTCCATGTATACACACTCCGTTTGAATCCATCGTCAGTTTAACACAGGGGCAACGGATTGACCCGATGGCTTGATGTTATCGTGAAAACGTTCGTTTGCCCCGGTTGAGAAGATTTCTCATCAATGCGGGCAGCATATCGATACGATTCACAAATTGAACCAGCTTGCCATATTCTTCTTCCAATAATTTTGTGTCTGCCTCAGAGCAGTTAACCCCTAAGGTTAACAGCAGTGCCCTGTTTTTATGGCATAGTGAAATCGCTTCTTTAACCGGGCAGCCCCAGTTTGATGCACCATCTGTAATGTGAATAAAGATGGGTTTTTTATTTCGGCTTTTCACTCGTTTGATCATGGTCTTGATAATTTCACCCGATGCTGTTTTACCATGGGGTTGTATGTTATAGAAAGTGCCCTGCCGATAGAGTTCCGTTATCAGGCAGGTATTTCTGACTTCATTGTAGGCGAAAAGGCCGGCATTTTTATTAAATTTACTGACAGCCAGATAAAGGGTTTGAAAAATTTCCTGTGTGTGTTCCCATTTGTTTGTGGCCGCCATTGAACCGGTTGCATCCACAATGATGGTAATGTCATTTAACAGGTTGAATTCATTTTTTTTAATATTAAAAATCGTTCCCGTGGTCTGTGCCCGGTACAGTCGTCTTCGGTCAATCCCCCCGCTGGTGAGTCCCCGGTTGTAGATGCTTTTTCGAACGGCCACAGACTTGAATACCACGGACAGATCCTGAAGCAGCTTTTTATTGACATAGTCCCTTGCCGGCAGGACAATGTGATTTGTTTGTACCGTGACAATGGAGCTGTCAACGGCCGGTTTCTTTTTTTTTGGCTTTGGGGGCTCCTTTTCAACCACTTTTCCATGTTGTTTTGAAAATACCAGTTGAGGAATGGATAATGATTTTTTAATACCCTTTAACTGATGCTTTTCGTGGTCCCGTGCCTGTAAAAAGATATCCTTTGAATCAACGGCCCAGAATTTAATATACGCAAACAGTTTTTCCCAGGTGACAACGTACAGCTTGGCGCGAAACTCACATCGTTCCGTGACCCCGGAAATTTTTGAACACTCGTCCAGCAATGGGGGGATCATTGAATTCAGAATCTTAATGGGTTTTGTATAATATTTTTCAAGGGCTGAGTCACCCATTTTGCTTCTGACGGAAGTGTCCTTATAGTCTTCTAAATACCGGGGGGCAGTTCTGTCGGCAGCAATGTCCCACCAGATGGAGAAGAGTTCTGCCAATGCGGGAGGATGGGAAATGACATCCAGGCTTTTAATGATATCCTGTTCCCTTGATTTTTCAGTATAGATGCCAAAAACCCGCTTGTTGGACAGACAATCAAAATAAACCTTTTCACACGTGTCAAAATATAATTCAAATTTGTACAAATACCGATAGGATAAATCTATTTTGGCGATGGCAAGTTTTTTGGCATAATCGCTCATTTCGATATTTTTGTACGCCCGCCAGACCGCTTCACCCACAAGTTTATCGGTTTTGGCGGCAGGGACGGGATACTTCCCCATTACCGGTGCCGGGTCAATAATAATTTCACTGTCCATGGTGTCTTTCCATGAAACCGTGCCGGCATTTCGCCCGATGTGGGAGACCACTTTTCTTAGGGAGCGCAGCAGGTTTGCCAATTCCAGTGTTTCAACCGGCGATTTGTCTCTTCGCCAGAATTCAGAATATCCTCGCTCTCCTTTTATCCTGAAACATTGAATGACGGAGTCGTCAACGGCTTTGCTAAAATCGTCCATTGTCCGGCCTGGAAAAGGAGGCGTTTTGATGGGTGTTTTTTTAGAAAAGTCTGTATTCATGGTTGCCTTTTTCAAGATATCCATTTTTTACATGTAAGGCCAGGAGAATGGATTCAAGGGTTTCCTTGCTGGTCTGCAAGCTTGTGATCAGTGCTCCTTTCAGCGTGGCCCCGGCAGCGACCATTTCTCCGATCATCAGCACGGTGCGGGTGGAAACCTCCACGGCGAGTTCAAAATCACCTCGAAGCGTGTTCACAGCATCGATAATTGCATTGGCCTGTTCATCAGTGACCTGGGTTTTTTTAATCAAAACTTCTTTTTCAACTTCATTGGGCAGGTGGTCCATTAAGATAACATAGAACCTGTCCCGAAGTGCCGGGTCAAGCAGTTCTGTCCCGACAAAATCATCGCCTTCATTTAACGTGGCAAAAAAAATGACCCCAGGGGCCACTTCCAAAAGACCTAATTCGTCCATCCATACCTGCCGGTCATCGGATAGAATTGAAAACAGCATGTTCAGGGCCTTGGGGTTTTCAGGCCGGTTGATTTCTTCCAGGTGTATGACGCAATTGGGTGTCTGGAGCGCCTGGGGGAAAAGAAATTGTTTGTATTTTGTCTCTCCATCTTCCAGGGTATATTCCCCAAACAGCTGGCCCGGTTCAGAGAGTATCCCTACTTGAAACGTGGCCAGAGGTTTATTATGAACGGCTGCAAATTGCCGGACAATAGAAGATTTACCACAGCCTTGCCGGCCTGCCACAAGGATATTCACTGGATGTTTTTTGGAAATGGTGTGAAAATTGTCCAGAACGTTAAGGATATGACTGTCTGCATAGAAATACGGATCTATTTCAGGCGATTCTATTTCATGTGTTAATGGTGTGATATTTTTTTGATATGTCACTTGATTACCTATAAATTAAAGAGTTGAAAAATAATGAACCGTCCAAAACCCTGGTTCGATCATCCGGTAATATGAAATTTCATCACAGAAAATAGTCTTATGTACCGGTTGTTGGGAGTACAGCCGGTTCTTTTAAGGGTGATTTGTCAGAAATATTGTCCTCCACCCAGGCGATCCACATTTTCACGTCCAGTCCATAAGATTCCAGTATGGTCTTTGCCACAGTTGCCTTTTCCTCCGGGTAACTTTCACCAATGGGGAACGGATAATCGATTCCCACAAGCCGATAGGACTGCCCGGCAAATGGATGGGCCGGCAGCAGGTAAACGGTTTTAAGTCCTAAGGATTGAATAAACGCCCCGGTTGCCCGGATATTCTCCTCAGAATCATTCACCCCGGGAAGGAGGGGAAGCCGAATATAGGTGGTAACATCCTCCCTGAGGACGATTTTTTTGAGATTTTCCAGAATCAGATCATTGGGAACCCCGGTAAAGGCAATGTGCTGATTCCGGTCAAGGTGTTTCAGGTCATATAACACATAGTCCGTATAATCGAGAATTTTTTCCAATAGGGACCAGGATTGGAAACCGCTGGTATCCAGGGCCGTATTGATCCCCTTTTCCTTGGCCGCTTTGAACAGGGCCAGGGCAAATTCCGGCTGGGCCGTGGGTTCCCCGCCGGAAAGGGTCAATCCGCCGCCGGATTCTTTATAAAACGGAATGTCTTTTTCAACTTCCGTTATCACCTCATCCACTGTCATGAACTTACCACTGACAACCAGCGCGTCGAAATCACAGGCATCAACACATTGAAAACAATTGATACATTTCTCTTTGTTGATCTGGATGATTTTCGATCCCAGTTTGCCTTTCCAGCCTTTCTGGTCCGGATATGTGGGGGGGTTTTTAATCTCCGTCATGGCATCGGTGGGACAGGCCGCAGCGCAATTGCCGCAGTTAATGCAATTGGGCCAGAAATGAAACACTTCCGGAAAATGTCGCACCCCTTCCGGGTTATGGCACCATTTGCAATTTAACAGGCATCCTTTGAGAAAAACAGTGGTTCGGATACCCGGGCCGTCATTTGCTGCAAATTGCTGAATATTGGTAACGATTCCAAAATCATTTTTCATTTTGCTGAACTCCTATTAGTCCGCCAACAGTCGTTTGCCAGGGGCCACCAGTGCTGATGATTTTTCTATAGTCTTCCACTTCTTCTTTGTAGATATTGGGAAAATGATCAAAATATCCTTCCCTGCCCAGGGTGTTGAATTTTTTGGCCGCAAAGCTGTGGAACGGAAGCAAGTCAATGCCAAGGACACTCTTGCCCAGGGGCTTTGCAAATTCAACAATATCTTTGGGGTATTGCAGATCCCAAAAGTTAACCGAGTGGACAATGGGCAGTCTCAACCGCATCTGGGTATTGCCGTCGGCCATCTTTTTAGCATTTTCAAGAATCAACCGGTTGGATACGCCGGTCCATTTTTTATGTTTTACATCGTCCAATTGTTTGATATCCAGCAGCACAAGGTCCACATATTTTAAAATGGATTTGATAATGTTCCAGTTGGCAAATCCTGTGGTATCCAGCACCGTATTCAGGCCTTGTTTTTTAGCTCTTTTTAA